>NZ_JBKBQX010000009.1:0-80929 GCF_046292505.1 Tepidimonas sp.
GCTACAATGCCAGCCTCGAGCAGGGCCTTGTTGTGCTTGTTGTAGCTCCCTCTCTCACCCCGGATGGCTACAATACCCGTTACGTAACTCGTTGTCGGGGCACGTCTTAAACGGTTTGCGCTGTTGTTAAATTTTCTAAAAAAGGAGTAGCTGGGAAGCTGTAACGTTTTTTTCTTGTGAAACTGGTTTACCAACGAGTAAACGTATGCCGGCGTACTGACGTTCTGTTACGGTCATGCATCGAACTGAGCCGCGCGATGGTAGATTTTGTGTTAGGCGTGCCAAATGTTTATTCTCTGCATCAATCCCATTTAGTATTCTTCCGTACACCGACCACTGGATCATGTCGTAGCCGTCGTTGAGCAAAAACCTACGGAACTGCACGTAGGCGCGCTTTTCGGCCTTGGTGACCATGGGCAGGTCAAAGAAGACAAGCAGCCGCATGTATCGCCTGGTTTCGACGCCCATCAGTATTCCAGCCGGTGACGCTGCAAGCCAAGCAGCCGGGGTAGATCAAGACCTTTGGCCTTTCCCTCATAGACGCGAACTAAGCTCTCGACCGCATATTCGATGGCAGACAGCACGGACATTCGCCCTTGAGGCATGTCGACATCCACATTGAGCAGCGCCACCAGGGCTTCTTTGTCGCTTGGGATCAGATCGCCGGTGGTGCTAGCAGGGTGTTGCGCCGCATGCAGATCGACGAGGGGCCGAAACGGCTCGATCAAATCGTCAGCCAGGTTGAAGGCATTTTGTTCGCTATCGTGAAACAGCCCAATACTAGGGTGCAGCCCGTGCGCGACCAAGCCACGGGTTATCGCGCCGCGCAACACGGCGTAGCCATAATCGAGGGCGGCATTCGTCCAATGCGTGTCGACGCGATTGAAATCGTTGCCAAATAGCTGGGCGAAATAAAAAGCCGCGGCTTGCGCCTCCAGATTATCAGGGTCGCCTGAGCGCACGCGGCGGGCATAGGAAGCCAAGCGCTCCGCACCTGGGCGAGCGCTCAGCGCCAGGCAGGCAGCTTGGTTTTCGATTTTGCGCCGCACGATCTCGGCCCAGGCTTGCTTGGCCGTTGGTTTCGAAATGCCCAGTTGCTTGCGCATCATGCGCGTACTGCGCGAGTGCGAAAGAAAAGGCAAAAAGATGCCCGCGGGTTGGTGATTGTGCCCGGTCGCATAAAGACCGATCCCGTATTCGGCACACGCCGATAATACCGGGTGGGTGAGCGTGATCTCGCGGTGATTGAGCACGATTACCGCGATGTCTTCGAAAGGCACGAAGGCGGTTTCTTCCTGCTCGATGGCAAGTGAATAATGCGCCCGCCGCAGCCGCGCCGGACGCGAGATCATCACGCTACGCCAGACCACGGCGCACCTCCTTCGGCGCGGGGTAGAGATTGCCGAGGACGTCGACGTGGAATTTTTCGAAAGCAGATGCAGTTTTCACGCCGGTGCGGATAAAGCCGTCCTTGCCGGCGCCGGAGTTACGGTCATGCGCCCAAAGGCCGATATTCCCGGTCGAACGGTCGCAGCTGGCGAAATAGCCTGAGAAAACTTCCTGCTTCAGAGTGACACGCAAGAAATCGTTGGGGTGCGTGGAAAACAGAAACTCGAAATTCTGGTCATCGATGAGCGTCCATTCCTCCTCGCCTTTGAAAGCGACAATCGCCCGGTTTGGCAGCTCGCCGGTGCGCCGGTAGATCGCCGCGTGATGCACGTAGATGGGCACGAGATGGAACTTGCCATCCTTCTTGCTGCGGAAGACGTCGACGCGCAGCATGGTGTCATTTTTGGCAATGCCGCCGCGCACCGGGATGCCCGAGAGCTTGTCGATCACCATCGTCACGGTACGGACGATGGGGCCAGTGGGGTTGCCGGCGCGATCGGGTTTGCGCAGCGGGTTGTCGGGCGGGAAGGCTTTCTCGCCCTTGCCCCCGTGTGCTTCGAGCCGTGCGCGGATTGCGGCGTAGAGCTTTTCGTTGCGGTGCGGGTCGATCAGCTTGTCGAGATCGGCGAGCTTGAGGCTCGTCAACGCCACGCGTTGTGTCACACCACCTTGGGCCTTCAAGCGTGCGGGCTGACCATAGATGGTGTCCTTGTGCGCCGCGCCGCCATTTCGCCGCTGCGGCGCGCGCGAGACGAATAACGGCCGCACGGCGGCGAGCGCCTCGGTGGAATAGGTGCGGAACTCGCCCAGACGAGTGCGTAGCTCCTCCGCGTCGTCCACGAATAAGCGCGCCTGCAACTCTTGGCGGAAATGCGGCCACGGCTCGGGGAAATGCGCGGCGAGGCGCTGGAACATCGCCGGGTCGAGGATCTCGCCGGTTTCGGGGTCGGGGAAGCCAGCGCGTAAGTTTTCCAGTTCCTTCTGCCGTGAATAATCGGCCAGGCGCTTGACCATACCATGGCTGCAGGCGGCGACGACGGCGGCATCGAGCGCATGGTGGCGGTCGTTTTCGCTGCGAATCTTCAGCAAGCCCCAGCGCGCGCGCAGGAAGGCGGTGGTCTGGCCGTTCAACACCACGCAGCGCTTGGCGGCGGGCAACACCGTCCCGTCCGCCTCGACTTTTTCGGCGAGCAGCAAATGGTCTTCGACCCAGTTCTTGAAGAAGCGGCAGATATAGCGCGTGTCGTTCAAGTTGCGTTCGCGGAACTCCTCGGCCGCCTTGCCCGTGAAATCCTTGCGCAACAGGCGCTGGCGTTTGGGCGACCGGTAGTTCTTGTTCGCTTCGACGAAGGCGGAGAACTCGCGCCAGCGCTCGCCCGAGGGGTCGGTCGCCATCAGGTATTCGTAAGGCGTGCGGTTGCCCTTGTTGCGGTTTTCCGCGGTGAGCGCGAGCACCTTGTTGTTCTTACCATCGTCGAAGCTGCGCGAGTAGGGCAGCGCGTGATCCACCTCGGCGTAGCCGGTCTCGAAGATCACGCGATGCAGATCGAGCGGCTTTAGTGAATAGGCGCATTTGCCCTGCTGCTCGCGGTAGAGCTGGAACTTCTCGAACTCGCGGCTCTTCGCGGGGATGCCGAACTGCTCGGCGAAATCGGCCTTGGCCTGTTCGTTCTTCTCACGGTATTCCTCCTGTTCTTTTTTTATCTTGTTGCGTTCGTCGAAGGGCCGCGAGAGGTCGCGCGCCATCTCGATATGCACGGCCGCGGGCGAGCCATATTTGCGGATCAAGGCGTTCATCACCTTGCGCGCCTGGTTGAGCGCGCGCAGCACGACGGGATTGCGCGGCACGTCCAAGCGGTCATTGAAGATCATCCGGCCATCCTTGTCGCGGCCGGAATAGAGCGGCGGCAGATAGAGCGACTTTTCGCCGTTGCCAGCCTGCGGCTGGCTGTGGTGGTAGCCGGCCGCCACACAGGCTTCGTCGTAGCGCAGCCCCGCCTCCATGTGCGGCACGATCTTTCGGAGCGCCTTGAGCGACAGGTTGTGGAACTTGTCGAAACTCACCTCCGCGAGCGCCTCGATCATCCTCTCGCCACCCGGGAGGTTCAGCTTGGCGAGCTCGGCCTCGACCTCGGCGCCATCCTTGTAGACGGAGAGCACCCAGGCGATGGCATCGAGCATCGCCGGGTCGCCGCCAATGGCGCGTCCGGCCAGGCCCT
The DNA here is from genome assembly GCF_046292505.1 of Tepidimonas sp. Classification (GTDB taxonomy): domain Bacteria; phylum Pseudomonadota; class Gammaproteobacteria; order Burkholderiales; family Burkholderiaceae_C; genus Tepidimonas. Next base: position 3,609 of record NZ_JBKBQX010000009.1, read on the forward strand.
CCCATTCGGTTTCGAGCCCCTTGTCTTTCATCGCCTTGCGCAGCGTCTGCCAGCCGGGCAGTTTGACGAGCACGTCTTTTTCCTTGTCCTCATTGACGCCAGCGAAGGTGAAATCGCCAAGCCCCGCCTTGGTGAGCGCCTTGCGCACGTGTTCGTACTTGAAGTCGCCCGCTTGCCGGTAAGGTAGCGGCAGAATGATCTGCCGTTCGGCCTCGGTGAGCGGCCGGGTGACGCCATCGACGACGAGGCGTAGGTTGTTGAGCCTTGTCAGCCACACGTGGCGCTCGGCGGTGAAGCTCGCCTTCGGCGCGCGGTATTCGCCTTTGCCATCAGGCCCACCCGTTCTCTCGAAGGTGCACCGGCCCAGCATCTTGAGCAGCGCCTCGCCCGACAGCGGTGGTCTCTGCTCCCAGAAGAGACCGCTCTTCCTGTCGCCCGAGCCGAGGATCTTCGCCTCCAGCCCGGCGCCGGCATGCGGGTTGCCGAGTTCGCGCTGGCGGCGGAACAACAGGGCCAGTTCTTCTGCCAATAGGGCGCGCGAGAGCGCCTTGTCGTAATTGCCGGCCTTGTTGCGTTGGGCGTCCGGGAATTCGGCCAGCACCATCTCGGCGGCGGTGCGATAGTTTTTCTCCTTCATGCGGCGCTGGGTGTTGGCGAGCCCATCTTTGACCTTGCCGCCTTCCTTCTTGTCGCCTTCGGCCTTCTTCTCTTCGGCGCGGCTTAGCCAATGAAAGCCGCGGTGTTTGCACAGGTGGTAGAGCACCCGCGCCCATTCCGCATTCGTCAACCGCCGATCCAGACCCTCGACGCGCAGCCGCCAGGGCGAGACGGGCGCGGGGCTGCGTACCTCGTCGATGTGGGCGATCAAGCCCTCGCGCCTGAGCAGGCGGGCGAGCTTGGTCATCCGCCAAGCGCGGCGGCGCAGCCGGCGGCGCATCAAGCGCGCGATGCGTCGCGCCAAATTCAGCGGTTCGCCGTCCTTGGCGGTTTCGGCCTTGTCGAAGCAGCGCACGCCAAGATCGACGATGCGGGTGTCGGAAAGCACGCACCAGCCGACCGAAGCGATGCCGATGTCGAATCCAAAGACCAGACTTTCCGGTGTCTTGTTGTGGCTCACGATAATCTCCCTTATAATATAGTCATTGTAGCTATCCGGGGTGAGAGCCGTTGCTACAATAAAGGCACAAGCCTGAATCCGCCCAGCAAGTTTACTTGCTGGGCTTTTTATTGTTTGGAGCACGAATCAAAGGGACTTGTTGGTTCCCCAAAACTCCACCCGCCCGTAGTGGTCCTTCAAAAAGTCGATCCACGCCCGCACGCGCCGCGGTAGGTGGCGGGCGGTGGGGAAGACGGCGTAGATGCCATTGGGGGGGGCGGCGTAGTCGTCCAGCACGGCGATCAGGCGGCCGGCGTCGATGTCGGCTTGCACCTCCCAGGTGCTGCGCCAAGCCAGGCCCAGCCCGGCCAAGCACCATTCGTACAGCACTTGGCCATCGCTGCAGTCCAGCGGGCCGCGGGGGCGCACATGCATGAGGTCCCGGCGCCCGCCGGGGCCGGGCACGGCAAACGCCCAGCCGCGCGTTTGCGAGGCATCCGACGACAGCACCAGACAGTCGTGTTGCAGCAGGTCGTGCGGGTGGCGCGGCACCCCGCGGCGCTGCAGGTAGGCGGGGGTGGCCACGACCAGCCGCCGATTGTCGGCCAGCCGCACGCTCACCAAGGACGAGTCGGGCAAATCCCCCACGCGCACGGCGCAGTCGTAGCCTTCGGCGATCAGGTCCACGACCCGGTCGCTCAGGTTGAGGGAGATGGTGACCTCCGGGTGGCGGGCACGAAAGGCGGGCACCAGCGGTGCGACATGCTGGCGCCCAAAGCCGGCCGGGGCGGTGATGCGCAGGTGACCCCGCGCCGCCGTGCCGCCGGCGCTGACGTTGGCCTCGGCCTGCGCCAGCTCTGCCAGCAGCCGTTGGCAGTCTTCCAGAAACGCGTTGCCCTCCGGCGTGAGGGTGATGCGGCGCGTGGTGCGCACCATCAGTTTGACGCCCAGGTATTCCTCCAGCGCGTCCAGCCGCCGGCCGACGATGGCTGGTACGACCCCTTCGGCGCGCGCGGCCGCGGCCAAGCTGCCGCGTTGGGCCACGGCAACGAACGTTTCCAGCGCCTTGAGCCGGTCCATGTCTGCATTATTGAACAAAAAGTCATGGCTGAAGAGGGCGGCCTGCCGTCGATCCAGACCCGGATTTCGCCTACAGTGCCATGTTTCGACAATCCCGGCCCGCGCCCCTGGCGGCGGGCCGCCATCGGAGGTGAGAGGCTCATGACGACACCGCGTATCAACGTCGGTCGGCTGCAGGTGGCCGAAGTGCTGTACCGTTTCATCGAAGACCAGGTGCTGCCCGGCACCGGCATCACCAGTGACCGCTTCTGGAGCGGCTTCGATGCCATCGTCGCCGACCTGGCGCCGAAGAACCGCGCACTGCTGGCCGAGCGCGACCGCCTGCAGGCCGAGCTGGACAAGTGGCACGGCGCCAACCCCGGCCCGGTCAGCAACCCGGCCGCTTACCGGCAGTTCCTGGAGACGATCGGCTACTTGGTGCCGCCGCCGGGTGACGTGCGCGTGACCACCGCCAACGTCGATGCCGAGCTGGCCACGCAGGCCGGTCCGCAGCTGGTGGTGCCGATCCTGAACGCCCGTTATGCACTCAACGCGGCGAACGCGCGCTGGGGCAGCCTGTACGACGCGCTCTACGGCACCGACGTCATCCCGGAGGACGACGGCTGCGCCAAGGGCCCGGGTTACAACGAGAAGCGTGGCGAGAAGGTCATCGCGTATGCGCGCCGGGTGCTGGACGAGGCGGCGCCGCTGGCGCAGGGCTCGCACGCCGACGCCACCGCCTACGCGGTGGTGGACGGCGCGCTGCGCGTGACGCTGCGCGGCGGCGCGGCGACGGGCCTGAAGGACCCGGCGCAATTCGTCGGCTACCAGGGCGAGGCGGCGGCGCCGTCGTCGGTGCTGCTGCGCCACCACGGGCTGCATCTGGACATCCGCATCGACCGCGCGCATCCGATCGGCGCCACCGACGCCGCCGGCGTCTGCGACGTGGTGGTGGAAGCGGCCCTGTCCACCATTCTGGACCTGGAGGACTCGGTCGCCGCGGTGGACGCCGAGGACAAGGTGCTGGGCTACCGCAACTGGCTTGGCATTTTGCAGGGCTGGCTGACCGAGAGCTTCGACAAGGGCGGACGCACGCTGACGCGCGGCCTGCACGGCGACCGCCGCTACACCGCACCGGACGGCCGCGGCGAGGTGGTGCTGCATGGTCGCTCGCTGCTGTTCGTGCGCAACGTCGGTCACCTGATGACCAACCCGGCGATCCTCTACACCGACGCCGACGGCACGGTGCGCGAGATCCCCGAAGGCATCATGGACGCCGTCGTCACGACGACGATCGCGCTGCACGACCTGCAGGGCCGCGGCCGCCTGCCCAGTGGCGAGCCGATCCGCAACAGCCGCACCGGCAGCGTCTACATCGTCAAACCCAAGATGCACGGCCCGCGCGAGGTGGCGTTTGCGGCGGAGCTGTTTGGCCGTGTGGAGCACATGCTGGGTCTGGCGGATAGCACGGTCAAGCTCGGCATCATGGACGAGGAGCGCCGCACCAGCGTCAACCTCAAGGCGTGCATCGCTGCGGCGGCCAGCCGCGTGGCGTTCATCAACACCGGCTTCCTGGACCGCACGGGGGATGAGATCCACACCGCCATGCTGGCCGGGCCGATGATCCGCAAGAACGACATGAAGGCCAGCGCCTGGATCCAGGCGTACGAGCGCAACAACGTGCTGGTGGGCCTGAAGTGCGGGCTGCGCGGCCGCGCCCAGATCGGCAAGGGCATGTGGGCGATGCCGGACATGATGCGCGCGATGCTGGAGCAGAAGATCGCGCACCCGAAGGCCGGCGCCAACACCGCCTGGGTACCCAGCCCCACCGCCGCGACGCTGCACGCGCTGCACTACCACCAGGTGGACGTGGCCGCGGTCCAGCAGGAACTGGAGAAGATCGACGCCGACGCCGAGCGCGACACGCTGCTGGCCGGGCTGCTGACGGTGCCGGTGGCGGCCAACCCGAACTGGAGCGAGGCCGACAAGCAGGCCGAGCTGGACAACAACATCCAGGGCATCCTCGGCTACGTGGTGCGCTGGGTCGACCAGGGCATCGGCTGCTCCAAGGTGCCCGACATCCACGACGTCGGCCTGATGGAGGACCGCGCCACGCTGCGCATCAGCAGCCAGCACGTGGCCAACTGGCTGCACCACGGCGTGGTGACCGAGGCGCAGGTGCGCGCCACCTTCGAGCGCATGGCGCGCAAGGTGGACCAGCAAAACGCCGGCGACCCGGCCTATCGGCCGATGGCGCCGAACTTCGAGGCCAGCCTGGCGTTCCAGGCGGCGCTGGATCTGGTGTTCAAGGGCAAGGCGCAGCCCAGCGGCTACACCGAGCCGCTGCTGCACGCCTGGCGCCTGAAGGTCAAGGCCACGGCGGCCTGATCCGCAGGGCCCCGGCCCCCGGTCACGACGGCGCCTTCGGGCGCCGTTTCGTTTGGGCTTGCGCGAACGGCGGATGGCGGCACAATGCCGGTGTGAACCACGGGCACAGGCCCGCACCAGAGGAGACGATGTCATGAATATCCGCCATGACGCCCACGTCATCGGGCAGGGTCGGCGCAAGGTGTTGATGCTGCATGGTTGGTTTGGCCATGCGCGCGGCTGGGGAGCGATGGTTCAGCACCTGGACACCGACGCCTTCAGCTACGCCTTCATGGACTACCGCGGCTACGGGCACCGCCGGGGCAGCGGGGGGCCCTACACCATCGAGCAGATCGCCCACGATGCCTTGGCGCTGGCCGACCAGTTGGGCTGGGAGCGGTTTGCGCTGGTGGGGCATTCCATGGGGGGCAGCGCCATCCAGTATGTGTTGGCCGAGGCGCCGCAGCGGGTGCAAGCGCTGGTTGGCATCACCCCGGTGCCGGCGGGGGGTGTGCCGTTCGATCCGGAAGGGTGGGCGTTTTTCTCGGCCGCGGCGCAGGATCCGGCCACGCGCCGCGCGATCATCGACCTCACCACGGGGCGCCGGCTCACCGGGACGTGGTTGGATGCGATGGTGCGGTCGTCGCTGGCGCATTCGGATGTGGAGGCCTTTGCCGCTTACCTGACCGCCTGGGCCAAGACCGCCTTCGTTGAGCGCATCCAGGGGCAGACCGTGCCGGTGCTGGTCATCCCGGGTGAGCACGACCCGGCCCTGGGCGAAGCCACCTGCCGCGCCACTTGGATGCAACACTACCCCCAGGCGCGGCTGGAGGTGATGGCCAACGCCGGCCACTACCCCATGGACGAGACGCCGATTGCCCTGGTCACGGCGATGGAGCGGTTTTTGCGCGAGGCCGTGGCGGCGTGAGACGGGGAGGGCGAACGCGTGGCTGAGGACATGACGGTGGCGGCCGCGCGGGTGGATCCCACCCGGTGTCCGATTTGTGGTGGCGCCAACGGCTGCGCGATGGAGCGGGAGCGGCAAACCGGGCGCGCCCAGCCGCCGTGTTGGTGCACGCAGGCGCAGTTTGGCGCCGAGGTGCTGGATCGGGTGCCCGCGGGTGCCCGGGGGCTGGCCTGTATTTGCGCCCGTTGTGCGGGGGCTACACCACTTTCGACAGGCTGAACATCACCGCCGGGCCGAGCCGCGCATCCAGGGCCTCCAGCGGGATGCGCGGGGGCTCGTGGGGCTCGCCGGCGGCGTCCCGATCGGTGCCGGGCAGGGCGTCGTTGACCAGGCGCACGACGGCGATGCCGGGCCGGCGTTGGGCCAAGGTGTTGGCCAGTTCGGTAGCGTCCGCCGGCAGGTGGGCTTCGTCCAGCACGAGCAGGTGGATGTCACGCGCGGCCAGGGCGGCCAGCGCTTGCGCTGCGCTGGCCACGCCGTCGGCGGCGATGCCGAGCTTTTTGACCACGTCCAGCGCGCGCAGCCGGGTGGGCGCATCGGCCGAGCACACCACGGCGTAGCTGCCCCCGATGGTTTTGAACACGGTCGAGGGGGCGCCGCTGTCGTGGCCGGTGGCATCGGTGGTGCGGGCCTGTCCGACCGTGCGCCGAAACTGCGCCGTCAGGCGCACCCGGCCGGGCTCCACCTGCCGCTGCAGGCCGATGCCGCCATCGGTGCTGGCGAGCTGCTGCGCCAGCAGCCAAAGCACGCCGTCGGCATAGACCGATTCCGGCACCAGGGGGCCATCGAGCAGCACGTCCACGGCCAGCCAGCCGCGTGGCGGGCCGGGCATGGCGGTCGCAGGGGCTGCGTCGTCGGGCACGCGGGGTTCGACGCGCAGCTCCAGCCGGCTGCCTTGCTGCACCGCCCACTCCAGCATGGCCTGCACCAGGCTATAAGCTACGGTCGGGTCGATCAGCAGCTCCACGGGGCGAAACTGCCGCCGCACCGTGATGCCTTGCAGGGCCAGGATCTCGCGCCGCTCTTGCAGCACCGATTCGACGACGTAGGCCAGATCGATTTTTTCGTGCGATTGGCGCACCTGCCCGCTTTGCAGCCGAACGATCTGTTGCGCATGGACGCCGCACTGCTTGAGCCGCTGCGCGGGCAGCGCCAGGATGCGGTACTCCGCTTCGGTGAGGCGGCCGCGTTGCAGCAGCAAGTCCAGGCCCCGCAACAAATGGTCCACCGATTCGATGGCCTGGTCCGTGAGCGCCACCGCCAGATCCGGCCAGTGCGCCGCCATGCGCCAGGGGGCATCGCCGGACGGGGCGGGCGTGGGGGAGGATGGGGCGGCGGGTGGGGTCACGACAAAAGCAACCGGGCGGGGGTCGGAGGGGCGCACACAATGCGCAAGGCAGTGTAGCCCACGCGCCAAGCGGTCACAATAACGCCCATGAATGCGCCCACTCCCACCAGCGGCCACCCGGCCCCGTACCCGCTGTCGCGGCCCCGCCGCCTGCGCCGCGACGTCTTCACGCGCAACCTGGTGCGCGAGCACCATCTGACGGTGCATGACCTGATCTACCCGGTGTTCGTGCTGGACGGTCACGGCCGGCGCGAGCCGGTGGCTTCCATGCCCGGGGTGGAGCGTCTCAGTCTGGACCAGCTGCTGCCGCTGGCGCGCGAGTGCGCCGACCTCGGCATCCCGGTGCTGGCGCTGTTTCCGGTGATCGACCCGGCGCTCAAGACCCCCGACGGGCGCGAGGCATGGAACCCCGACGGGCTGATCCCGCGCGTGGTGGCCGAGCTCAAGGCCCGCGTGCCCGATCTCGGCGTCATGACCGACGTGGCGCTGGACCCGTACACCAGCCACGGCCAGGACGGCCTGCTGGACGAAACGGGCTACATCGTCAACGACGCCACCGTCGAGGTGCTGGTCAAGCAGGCGCTGGTGCAGGCCGCTGCGGGCGTGGACATCGTCGCCCCCAGCGACATGATGGACGGCCGCATCGGCGCCATCCGCCAGGCGCTGGAGGCGCGCGGCCACGTGCACACGCGCATCATGGCCTACAGCGCCAAGTACGCCAGCAGCTTCTACGGGCCGTTCCGCGACGCGGTGGGCAGTGCGGCCAACCTCGGCAAGGCCGACAAGAAGGTCTACCAGATGGACCCGGCCAACTCCGACGAGGCGCTGCGCGAGGTGGCGCTGGACCTGGCCGAGGGCGCCGACATGGTGATGGTCAAGCCCGGCATGCCGTACCTGGACGTGGTGCGCCGCGTCAAGGACGAGTTCAAGGTGCCCACCTTCGCCTATCAGGTCAGCGGCGAGTACGCGATGCTCAAGGCCGCCGCCGCCAACGGCTGGCTGGATCACGACGCGGTGATGATGGAGAGCCTGCTGGCCTTCAAGCGCGCCGGCGCCGACGGGGTGCTGACCTACTTCGCGCTCGAGGCGGCGCGCAAGCTGGCGGCGCAGGGCTGAGAGCGGGGCGCGCGATGCGGCATCTGCAACCCAAGGAAGCGTGGGCCTGGCTGCAGGCGCAGCGCGGGCTGCCGCCGGAGGACCAGCCGCTGTTCGTCGACGTGCGCATGGAGATCGAGTCGCTCTACGTCGGCCGTCCGCCGGGCGTCGTCAACATCCCCTGGTACGAATACCCGGACCTGACGCCGGACCCGGACGGCTTTGCGCGCAAGGTGCTGCAGGAGGCCGGTCGGCTCGACCGCCCGGTGTTGCTGATCTGCCGCAGCGGCAAGCGCACGCTGGAGGCCGGCGCGGCGCTGGAGGCGGCGGGGTTCACCGACGTGGCGCACGTGGTGCACGGCTTCGAGGGCGAGCTGGACGAGCACTTCCACCGCTCCAGCCGCAACGGCTGGCGCTTCGACGGGCTGCCCTGGGAACAGATGTGACGCTGACGCCTGCGCAGGCGCTCGCCGAGGGCCGGCGCGTGCTGGCCGAGGTGTTCGGCTACGCGGCGTTCCGCGGCCAGCAGGCCGACATCGTCGCGCACGTCGGCGCCGGAGGCGATGCGCTGGTGCTGATGCCCACCGGCGGCGGCAAGTCGCTGTGCTACCAGATCCCGGCCATCGTGCGCCAGCGCGCGGGGCTGGGCGTCACCGTGGTCGTTTCGCCGCTGATCGCGCTGATGCACGACCAGGTCGGCGCGCTGCGCGAGGCCGGCGTCGAGGCGGCCTACCTCAATTCCACCCTCTCGCCCGAGGAGGCCGCGGCGGTGGAGCAGCGGCTGATGCGGGGGGAACTCACGCTGCTCTACGCGGCGCCGGAGCGCATCGTCACGCCGCGCTTTCTGGCGCGGCTGCAGGCGCTGCACGCGGCCGGGCGGCTGGCGCTGCTGGCGATCGACGAGGCGCACTGCGTCAGCCAGTGGGGGCACGACTTCCGCCCGGAGTATCGCGAACTGGCCGTGCTGGCCGAGCGTTGCCCGGGCGTGCCGCGCATCGCGCTGACCGCCACCGCCGATGCGTTGACGCGCGAGGACATCGTCACGCACCTGCAGTTGGAAGGGGCGCGCACGTTCGTGGCGAGCTTCGACCGTCCCAACATCCGCTACACCATCGTCGAGAAGGACCACGCGCTGCGCCAGCTGCTCCGCTTCGTCGCCGACGAGCACACGCTGCCCGACGGGCGCCACGACGCCGGCATCGTCTACTGCGCCTCGCGCCGCAAGGTGGAGGAGGTGGCCGCGCGGCTGCAGGCCGCCGGGCTGCGCGCGCTGCCCTACCACGCCGGGCTGGATGCCGCCACGCGCCAGCGCCACCAGGACCGCTTCCTGCGCGAGGACGGGCTGGTGATGGTGGCCACCATCGCCTTCGGCATGGGCATCGACAAGCCGGACGTGCGCTTCGTCGCGCACCTGGACCTGCCGAAGAACATCGAGGGCTACTACCAGGAGACCGGCCGTGCCGGCCGCGACGGCGAGCCGGCCAACGCCTGGATGGCCTACGGGCTGCAGGACGTGGTGCAGCAGCGCCGCCTGATCGACGACAGCGGCGCCGACGAGGCGTTCAAGCGCGTGCTGCGCGCCAAGCTGGAGGCGCTGCTGGCGCTGGCGGAATCCACCGGCTGCCGCCGCCAGCAGCTGCTGGCCTACTTCGGCGAGGAAAGCCCGCCGTGCGGCAACTGCGACAACTGCCTGCACCCCCCCCAGACCTGGGACGCCACCGAGGCGGCCCGCAAGCTGCTGTCGTGCATCTACCGCCTGCAGCAGAGTGGCGCGGCGTTCGGCGCCGGGCACGTGATCGACGTGCTGCGCGGGCAGGCCACCGACAAGGTGCGTGCCCACGGCCACGAGCGGCTGTCCACCTGGGGCATCGGGCGCGAGCTGGACGAGGCCACTTGGCGGCGCGTGCTGCGCCAGCTGGTGGCGCGCGGCGCGGTGGAGGTCGCCGGGGAGTTCCACACGCTGCACCTGACGCCGGCGGCGCGGCCGATCCTGCGCGGCGAGCAGCCGCTGCACCTGCGCGTGATCGCCGAGGGACGCCGTACCGAGCGGGCGGCGCGGCCGGCGCGCGCGCTGGCCAGCGTCGAGCGGCTGCCGCTGCGCCAGCGCGAGGTGCTGGCGGCGCTGAAGCGCTGGCGTGCCGAGGTGGCGCGCGCGCACGACCTGCCGGCCTACGTGATCTTCCACGACGCGACCCTCGTGGCGCTGGCGCAGCGCCTGCCGCTGTGCGACGACGACCTGGCCGGCATCCCGGGCCTGGGCGAGAAGAAGCGCGCCGCCTATGGCGCCGAGGTGCTGCGCGTGATTGCGCAGGCGCTGCAGGCCGCCGGGCCCGAGGCGCCCGAGCCGCTGGTGGCGTGGGCCTGACGGCGCGGGGGCGGCATCGGTGCCGTCAGCCGCGGCCGCGCAGCCCGGCGCAGTGATCGACCGGCGGGATGGCCGGCGTCAGCCACAGCGCGTCGAACGCCGGCTCCGGCTCGACGCGCGCGGCGTCGGTGGCGCGCAGCTCCACGCTGACGCAGGCGCGCGCGGCGGCAGCACCCGCCCGGCGCGCCAAGTGGTGCGGCACGCCGCGGTCGCGCCGCGCGTGCTGCGCGCCGGTCACCAGCAGCACCGTGCGGCCCGGCGCGCGGCGCTCCAGGAGCGTGGCGGCCATGGCGTCGTCGCGCGCCAGCTGGATGCGCGCCATCGCCGGCAGCTGCGCCGCCGGCAGCAGGCCGCAGTGGCCTTCGTCCAGCGCGCGGTGCAGCGCGGCGCGCTGCTCGGTGTCGGTCAGCGTGTCGTCCCAGGCGGCGTCGCGTATCACCTCGCCGTGCTGGCGCCGCGGCAGGTTGCCGCCGGCCACCGGCACGCCGGCGCGCACCGCCGCCATCACCACCGGGCCGTAGCGGCGCCACGGCCAGCCGGCCTCGTGCCAGGCCAGCGCCGCGCGCACCGCGGCCTCGTCCGCGTCGGGGGTCAGCGCCGCGGTGTCGGCGCCGCGCTCGGCCATTTCCAGCACCAGCGCGGCCAGCCGCCCCTGCCGCGCCAGCGCCTGCACCGCGGCGGCCTGCAGCCGCTGATGGGCATCGGCGTCGTGCTGCTCGCCCAGCAGCAGCCAGTCGGGCGTCCCCATGGCCGCCAGCCGCGCGTGCACCCACGCCAGCCGCGCCTGTTCGTCGGCCACCACGGCGCGCGCGTCGTCGACCGGTGCTGGCACGGTGCGCGCGGTCGCACCCGCCCACCGGGCCAGCGCCGCCAGCGTGGCGGCAGCCCCGTGGCGCAGCCAGCGCCGCCGTGCCGGGTTGAGAGCCATGGGGCCATTATCGACGAGCGTGCAAGGCCCTGACGCTCGTCCCCGGCATGTTGACGTTGCGCCCCCCACTGTCTAGCATGCCGGTGTGCAGCGGTGTGCGGGGGTGACACCATGGATGAGCAGCAGAGTCTCGCCTGCCAAGGCAGCGCCAAAGCGCGCTGGCAGGTCGTGGGGTGTTCGCGGCGGGCCGTCCTCGGCTGGGGGCTGATGGCGGCGGCAGTCGGTCGGCCGGCGTGGGCGCAGTCGCCGGCGCCCGTGCTGCCGCTGGCCGATACGCACAGCCACATGGGTTTGTTCGGACCGACCAAGTCGGCCACCTTCAGCCCCGACCGCTTCATGGCCGAAGGGCATGTCAAGCTGGTGGCGTGGAAGTGGGTGCCGGATTACGAGCTGATCCGCCGCGGGGCCAACGGCGAGCTGCTGCCACCTCCCGTGCCGCCCGACCCGGACCGCATGTGGGCGACGACCGAGGCCGGCTGGCGCGCGATGATCGACAGTGCCACCCAGGCTGGCGTGGCCCTCGTCCTCGGCAAGGACGATGTGGCCGCGGCCCGCGCGGGGCGCACCTCGGTGGTGCTGGCCAGCGAGGGCTGCGATTTCGTCGACCCGGCGCTCGAGCGCATCGAGACGGCCTACCGGATGGGGGTGCGCCACCTGCAGCTGGTGCACTACACCCCCAACCCGCTGGGCGACGTGCAGGCGCGGCCGGCCCAGCACGGCGGGTTGACGCCGCTGGGGCGGGAGTTGATCGCGCGCTGCAACCGGCTGGGTATCCTGGCCGACTTGGCCCATCTGACCCCGGAGGCAGCCATCGAGGCCGCCGATCTGTCGACGAGGCCGGTCATCTGGTCACACAGCGCTTTGCGCGTCGGGCGTCTTCTCGCCTCGCGCCACGAGCGCCTGCTGCCGCTGGAGGCAGCGCGGGCGATCGTTCGCCGTGGCGGGGTCGTCGGTCTGTGGGGTTTCGATCAGACCGCCGGGTACCGGCTATCGGGTTACGTGCGGCTCATCCTGGAGGCCGTCGAACACCTCGGCGAGGATCACGTCGTGTTCGGCACCGACATGTCGGGGCTGCGCAACTGGACGGTGCTGCGCCACTACGGCGACCTTGGCAAGGCGGTGGAGGAGCTGGTCTCTGCGGGCTTGTCCGAAGCCGTCCTGCGCAAGATCGCGTTCGACAACTACGCCCGCGTATTGACCGCGAGCCTCGCTTGAGCGCCATCCGTCCGCGCTGGTGCCTGATCGATCAGTGCACCACCACCGGCGTCTGGGCCAGGGAGGCGTAGCTCTCCAGCGTGTCCTCCACCTCTTCTTGCGTGGGGGTGTTTTGTTGCCACGCTTCGATCTGCTGCTGGAACAGTTCGGCCCAGGAGCCGTCCAGGTAGACCTCTTTGCCGGAGCGCTTGTCCACGATCTCGAAACCGTGCCGCGGCATCACCGGCCGCTGGGTGTCCCCTTCGGCCGCGCCCGCCATCTCCTGGGCGTTGGCCAAGATGTGGACCACCGCGAAGCTGTCGGAGTTGTAGAGCATGTGCATGGCCACACTATCCTCGAAACACAAAGTCCCTGCAAGTCGGAGGCGGCGCTGACGGTCCAGGCTGGTGCCGGCGTTGTCGCCTCGGCAGGCACATCGGGGCGGGACGGGGTTTTTCAAGGGGGGGTGCCGGCCGGGCGCCAGTGGCGCAGCCGCTGGTCCACGCGCTCGCCGTGGGGCTGCTGCAGCACGATGCGCACGGGCAGGCCTGCGATGGCCGGGGTGTACCACGCCTCCACGATCAGGCCCTGCTCGCCCTCCGGCACCCGCCGCAGGCGCATCGCGTCGAAGCTGCCCGCCGGAACGGTGATGGGTTCACGCGCCACGACCTCGACGGTCCAGTGCTCCAGTCGCCCCAGGCTGGTCACGGGGATGCGCCAGCGTTGTCCAGGCGCCATGGCGTCCACCCAGCCGCCCAGTTGCACGAACACCCCCAGCCGGTCTTGTGTGCCCGGGGGCAGACCCTCGATGGAGGCGCCGCCATCGGTGCGCGCCCGCCCGGGCTCGGGCGCGGCCGGCCACTCGAACGCCAGCCAGCGCTCGCGTCGTGCCCGGTCTTCGAAGCGGGCCGGTTGCAGACCTGCAGGGGTCAGCGCCCCGCTGCTGACCTGCACACGGCTGCCCACCCAAAAAGCCCGCAGCGCCAGCTCCAACCGGTAGCCCTCGCCGTCCGGACGCCAGTCCAGCACGGCGTCGGCCCGGTAGCTCAGACCCTTGGCTTCGCCGAGCACCTCGTACTCCATCCGGCCGGCGGGCGGCGGCTGCCAGCGGTTCCCCCCGGGCGGATCGGTGTCGGGCGGGGTCGAGGCCAACAGGCCGGCTGCGGCAGCGATGATGGCCGATCCGCTCGCCTCGGGGTCTCGTGGGGCGGAGGGGGCTTCGTCAGCGGGGCCGCTCGCCGCGTCCGCGAGGGTGGAGGGGTTGAGGCCATCCGCGTCTTCGACCCCGGACGACGGCGCGACGCCGAGGGATGCCGCCACCGGGGTGTCCGTGGTGGCCGGGGCAGGGGGTGCCACTGGGGCCGTCGTCTGGCGCGGCCGCGCGACCGGGGGCGATGCCGGCCGCCGCTCTCCGGTGGGGGCGACCCGCTCGGGCGGCGGGAGCAGAGCGGCCGATACCGTCGGAACCCGCCCACCGCCCCCCGCGCCGACGGGCGCCTCGCTCGGGCGCCAGGCCAGCGTCACCGCGGCGACATGCAGCGCGACCACCGCCGCGCCAACGGTCAGTGCGCGCGCCGATCGCGAATGCGGTGCCCTCATGGGCGCGATACTAGCGGCTGCGCACGCCATCCGTGAGACACCCGCCCATGAAACTTGCCACCTACCGCGACGGCAGCCGCGATGGCCAGCTCGTCGTCGTGTCGCGCGACGGCACGTTGGCGCACTACGCCAGCGGGATTGCCGACACCCTGCAGCAGGCGCTCGACGACTGGAACTTCATCGCTCCGCAGCTGCGCGATCTGGCCCTGACGCTCGACCAGGGCAAGGCCCGCCACGCGTTTCCCTTCGATCCGCGGCTGTGCGCCGCACCGCTGCCGCGGGCCGTGGCATGGTTGGCCCCCGAGGATGGCACCGCCGAGCCCCGCTCCTGGTGCAGCGATGCCGTATGGGGGCCGGTGCGGCCGCTGCCGGGTGTGGACGGTGTAGCGGATATCGGACCGTCACTGGCGGTGGTCTGCGGTGACGTCGCCCCCGGGGTGGATCCGGCCGCTGCGCTGGATGCGGTCCGCCTGCTGGCCCTGGCCTGCCACTGGCGGCATGGCGATGCGCAGGCGGCGGCACCGGAGCAGCCTTGGGGTGTGACGCTCGCGCCGTGCGTGGTCACACCGGACGAGGTCGGTGCAGCGTGGTGCGGCGGCCGCCTGGCGGCCTGCGTGACCACGACGTGGAACGGGCGCAAGCTGGGCATTGCCGACGGGGCCGACCAGGCGGTGTCCTTTGGGGTGCTGATCGCCCGCGCGGCCCGGATTCGCGGCCTGACGGCCGGGGCGGTGGTTGCCGGCGGCATCCTGCCCACCCCGCAGGAGCCGGGCGACCCCCCCACTTGGCCGCGCGGTTATGCCACCTTGGCCATGCGCCGTGCGGCCGAGCGCCAGACCCTCGGCCGTGCGAGTACACCTTGGTTGGCACCGGGCGACCGGGTGCACATCGACGCGCGCTTACCCGATGGCCGCGCCCCTTTCGGACCCATTGACGTCGAGTGGTCCCCCGCTCAGAGCGACGGGGTTGCGCCGGGGTGGTCGCGCTCGTAGCGGGTCTGGCAGCCGATGCAGCGCTGCGCGGTCGGGGCGGCGTGCAGCCGGGCGGTCGGGATTTCCGCCCCGCAGTCCGTGCACAGGCCGAAGGTGCCGTTGGCGATGCGTTGCAGGGCATCGTCGATCGCGCGCAGCGCCGCCGTTTCGCGCTCGTCCAGCGCCTGCGCCAGATCGCGCTCGCCATCCACCTGGCTCCAGTCGCCGCTCTGGACCTCGTGCGGATCCAGGGCGGACTCCGCGCGGCCGATCTTGCCGCCGCGCTGGGCGCGGATCTGCGCGATCAGGTCGGCGCGCATCTGTTGCAGCTGCTGGGCAAAAGTATCGGAGATGGGCTGGCTCATGGTTGTCGGCTCGTGGAAGCGGCCCGGGCCTGGGCCGATGTCTGACATTGTGGCGCCGATTCCCGGCGATGCCCAAGGTCAGCCGGGCCGAGCAGATCGGCCTTTGACGCCGATCAAGGGTGCCGAGGGCAGGCCGCAGGGTGCCCGGGCGCGTCGTGGCTGTGGCATGCTACGGCGCATGCGGTCGATGCCGCGCAAAGGATGCCCACCATGACCCCGCCCGACTTCGGCGCCTTTCAGGCGGCCTTCGCGCCCTATGCCCGTTACGTCCCTGGGTTCGCCTTTCTGCAGGGCCTGGCCGGTGGCAGCCCGGCCGCGGATGCGCCGCCCATGGCGCAGTGGGTGGCCCCGGTGTTCGACGTCGATGAGCTCGAGCGCCGCATACGCGACCTCAAGGCCGTCCACTTCTGGCTCGAACAGAACGCCCGGGCGCTGCAGGCGACGATTCAGGCGCTCGAGGTGCAGAAGATGACCCTGGCCACCCTCAAGGGCATGAACGTCAGCCTCCACGAAATGGCACAGGCCTTCGCCGGTCCCGCCCCCAGCCCCGGCTCTGGGCCGGAAGCGACGGCGGCGGGTGGGATACCGGCCGGCGAGTCACCCGCAGAGGCGTCAGCCGCAGCGCCCGGCGTCGATCCGGTGCGCTGGTGGCGGTCGCTGACCGATCAGTTCCAGACGATCGCGGCCAACACCTTGCAAGAGATGGCGCAACACACCGCGACGGCCGCCGCGACGGCGATGGCGGCCACGGCAGCGGCGCCGACAGCCCCTGTGGCCTCGCCTGCTTCACCGCCTGCGTCGCGGGCGCCCCGAGCGGCCCGAGCCGCCAAAACGCCTCAACCGCCCCAATCCCCCCGCCCCCCCGCCCAGGGCGGCGCCGCGACCCGAGAGCGCAAGGCGGCCGCCCCATCCCCGGGTGCGCCAGCGTCCGCTTCTGCGGCGGCCCGGGCGTTGCGCGGGCAGACCTCCGCACCCAAGCCCCGGGCCACGCCGCCCGCATCGCCCCGGAGGCTGCGCGGGTGAAGCGGTTTCTGCAGGCCCACGCCACCCACCCGCACTGGCCCATGGCTGCTGCGCTGGTGCTGGCCCAATTGCGTGCTCAACTGGCCGCCGCGGCGCCGGCCGACCCTGCCGGGCAGGGTCGTGCGGCCGGCCGCCTGGAGGTCGGCCAGGCCGTCACGCCGCTGGGGCTGCTGTACCTGACCGATCACTATGCCGATGCTGCCGCCGACATCCTGGATCACCTGAGCGCCGAGCTGCCGCAGGTGACCGACTGGGTGGGGGCGGTGGGCGTGGGCATTTGCGCCAGCGGGGCCGAATACATCGACGAACCGGGGCTGGCGGTCATGCTGTGCGACTTGGCGCCCAGTCGCTACCGCGTCTTCAGCGGGCTGGCCCCTCTGGGGGCCACCCAGGGGCCAGAAGGTTTCGTGCCGCAGACCGCGCTGGTGCACGCGGACCCCGCCACGCCCGACGTCACGGAACTGGTGCAGGAGCTGGCCGAACGCACGCTGGGCCACTATCTGTTCGGGGGTCTGGCGGCCAGCCGCGCCGGCTCGCTGCAGATCGCGCGATCCAGCCGGGGCGGTTTGGCCGGACATGGGCGGGAGGCGGCGGCCGGCCTGTTCCGCGGGGGCTTGAGCGGTGTGGCCTTCGGGCCGGATGTGGGCATCGTCTCGCGCGTGACGCAGGGCGTGCGCGCCGTCTCGCCCGCGTACCGCGTCACGGCCGCGCGGGCGCAGTGTGTGGACGAACTGGACGGTCAGCCCGCGCTCGATGTGCTGTTGCGCGCGCTGGACCTGTCGCTGGACGATCTGCCCGCGGTGGTTGCGCGCCTGCGGCAGACCCTGGTCGGCTGGCAGGCGCCGGCGGCGCGAGCCTCGGCCCCCCGAACGGGGCAAGAGGGGCAAGAGGGACGACATATCGGCCATGTGGGGCGCGTGCCGCTGCGACTGGGCGATGATCTGTTGGTGCGCCACCTGGTGGGCTTGGACCCGGCGCGGCGCGCCTTCGTCGTTGCCGACGAAGTGCCCGTCGGCAGCACCCTGACCCTGTGCGCGCGCGACGTGCAGGCCGCCCGCACGGATCTGGTGCGCATCTGCGCCGAGATTCGCGACGAACTCAGCCCCGAGGAGGGCGAGGCCGGTGGCGACCCCGTACGGCGCATCGCGGGCGCGGTGTACGTGAGCTGCAATGGCCGGGGTGGTCCGCATTTCGGCGGCCCCAGCGCCGAGCTGCAAATCGTGCGGCACGCGCTTGGCGACGTGCCGCTGGTCGGTTTTTTCGCCGCGGGCGAGATTGCCCACCACCGCCTATATGGCTATACCGGGGTGCTCACGGTGTTCGTGGCGGACGCGCCCGGCGGTTGAGGTCACACCCCCCGTGCGCGCTCGACCGCGAAGCGCTGGCGGAATGCGGCAAAGGAGCCGGTGTCCAGCGCGTCGCGCACCTCCTGCATCAGATTCAGGTAGTAGTGCAGGTTGTGGATGGTGGTGAGCATGGGGCCCAGCATCTCGCCGCAGCGGTCCAGGTGGTGCAGGTAGGCGCGGCTGAACCCGTCGCGCCCGCCGTCGGCCCAGGGCACGCCGCTGGCGCCCGCGCAGGCGTAGCAGGTGCAGCTCGGGTCGATCGGCTGCGGGTCGGCCTTGTGGCGGGCGTTGCGGATCTTGAGGTCACCGTAGCGGGTGAAAAGGGTGCCGTTGCGCGCGTTGCGTGTCGGCATCACGCAGTCGAACATGTCCACGCCGCAGGCCACGCCCTCCACCAGATCCTCCGGCGTGCCCACGCCCATCAGGTAGCGCGGCTTGTGCGCCGGCAGGCGGTGCGGGGTGTGCGCCAGGATGCGGCGCATCTCCTCCTTCGGCTCGCCCACGCTCACGCCGCCGATGGCGTAGCCGGGCAAGTCCAGCTCCACCAGCGCCTCGAGTGACTCCTGCCGCAGGTGTTCGAACATGCCACCCTGCACGATGCCGAACAGCGCGTTGCGGTTGCCCAGCCGCTCGAACTCGGCCTTGCTGCGCCGTGCCCAGCGCAGGCTCAGCTCCATGCTGGCGCGCGCCTCGGCCTCGGTGGTGACGTGGCCGCTGGTCTTGTCGCCCTGCCAGTACGGCGTGCACTCGTCCAGCTGCATCACGATGTCGCTGTCGAGCGCTGTCTGGATCTGGATGCTGACCTCGGGCGAGAGAAAGAGCCGGTCGCCGTTGACCGGCGAGGCGAAGTGCACACCCTCCTCGGTGATCTTGCGCATCGCGCCGAGCGACCAGACCTGAAAGCCGCCGGAGTCGGTCAGGATGGGCTTGTGCCACTGCTCGAAGCGGTGCAGCCCGCCGAAGGCGCGGATCACCTCCAGCCCGGGCCGCAGCCACAGGTGGAAGGTGTTGCCCAGGATGATCTGGGCACCCATGTCGTGCAGGCTGCGTGGCATCACCCCCTTGACGGTGCCGTAGGTGCCCACCGGCATGAAGATGGGCGTCTGCACCACGCCGTGGTTGAGCGTGAGCACACCGCGGCGGGCGTGGCTGCCGGCATGGCCTTCGCGCGCCGGGTCGGTCTGGAGAACGGAGAACTGGAGCATGTGATCAAGCGGAAGCAGGGGAAGCGACCGGACAGCGCTGCAGCAGCATCGCATCGCCGTAACTGAAGAAGCGGTAGCGGCGCTCGATCGCGTGGCGGTACAGCGCCATGACGTGCTCGTAGCCGGCGAACGCCGACACCAGCATCATCAGCGTGCTGCGCGGCAGGTGGAAGTTGGTGATCAGCAGGTCCACCACGCGGAAGTCGAAGCCCGGCGTGATGAAGAGGTCGGTGTCGCCCTCGGTGGCGCCGCTGCGCGCCCAGCTCTCCAGCGTGCGCACGCTGGTGGTGCCGACCGCCAGCACGCGCCCGCCGGCGCGCCGCGTGCGCTCCAGCGCCGCCAGCGTCTCGGGCGGGATGCGGTACCACTCGCGGTGCATGCGGTGGGCGCGCAGATCCTCGACCTTGACCGGCTGGAAGGTGCCGGCCCCCACGTGCAGCGTGACGCTGGCGCGCCGCACGCCGCGCGCGGCCAGTGCCGCCAGCACCGCCTCGTCGAAGTGCAGCGCCGCGGTCGGCGCCGCCACCGCGCCGGGGTTTTTGGCAAAGACCGTCTGGTAACGCTGCTCGTCCTCGGCGGTGTCGGGGTGCTCGATGTAGGGCGGCAGCGGCACGTGGCCGTGGCGCGCCATCAGGGCGTAAGGGTCGTCGGAGAAGCGCAGCCGGAACAGCGGTCCGTCGGCGTCGGGCCAGCGGCCCAGCAGCGTCGCGGTGAAGGCCGGCCGGCCGTCGGCCTGCGGCGCCATGCGCAGCACGGTGCCGGCGGGGGGCTTCTTGCTCACCTTCATGTGCGCGACCACCTCGCCGTCGGCGAGCACCCGCTCCACCAGCAGCTCCAGCCGTCCGCCGGTGGGCTTTTCGCCGTACAGACGGGCCTTGATCACCTGCGTGTCGTTGAAGACCAGCAGGTCGCCCGGCGCGAGCAGCGCCGGCAGCTCGCGGAAGATGCGGTTGGCCGGTGGCCAGCTGCGCCCGTCCAGCAGGCGCGAGGCGCTGCGCTCGGACGCCGGGTGCTGGGCGATCAGCTCGGGCGGGAGGGCGAAGTCGAAATCGCTGGTGGTCCAAGCGCGCGCCGGTGCGGTGGCGGGGGAGAGGGTCGTCATGTCGCTCGAGGGCCGGACGGGCCCGTGCCAAGTCCAAGGGACGCGCATTGTCCCACGGCGCGCGGCCGTGTCAGGCCCCTGTCTTGCTCGCCCTTTAGCATGCGGGGGTAGGTCGGCGCGGGGCCGGTCGGTGGTGCGGGGGTGTGGTCATGCCGTTGGTCGTTTTCAATCAAAAGGGCGGGGTGGGCAAGTCCACCATCGCTGGCAACCTGGCTGCCATTGGGGCAGCGCGGGGGCGGCGCACGCTGGTCGTGGATTTGGATGCGCAGGGCAATGCCTCGCGTTATCTGCTGGGCGATGCCGTGGCGCAACCCGGCCCGACGGTGGCGGACTTTTTCGAGCAGACGCTGTCATACAGCCTGCGCAGCGAGCCGCCGCAGGCTTTCGTGCGCCGTACCCCGTTCGACGGGCTGGACGTGCTGGTGGCCAGCCCTGTGCTGGAGGAGTTGCAGGCGAAGCTGGAGGCGCGCCACAAAATCTACAAGCTGCGTGAGGCACTGGCCACCCTGCGCGCGGACTACGACGCCATCGTCATCGACACGCCGCCGGCGCTCAACTTCTACACGCGCAGCGCGCTCATGGGCGCCAGCGGCTGCCTCATCCCCTTCGATTGCGATGCCTTTTCGCGTCAGGCGCTCTACACGCTGCTGGACCATGTGGCGGAAATCCGCGCCGACCACAACCCGGCGTTGGCGGTGCGCGGCATCGTGGTCAACCAGTTTCAGGCGCGGGCCGCGCTGCCGCAGCGGCTCGTACAGGCGCTGCGCGACGAGGGGCTGCCGGTGCTGGAGCCATATCTGCCCGCCTCGGTCAAGGTGCGCGAGTCCCACGAGGCGGCCCGGCCCCTCATCCACCTGGACCCGCGGCACCGTCTGACGAAGGCTTTCGTGGCGCTGTACGAGCGTCTGGGCTGAGCGACGTGGCCGGGCGCCGGATCGCCGCCGGCGGGCCGTTCCGCTATCGACTACAGTCACGCCGTGTCATTGAATAGGGTGGAAGCATGTGGATGCAGGTGGTGTGGTTCGTGGCGGGTTTGTCGGCGTTGGTGGCGGGGGCCAGCGCGCTCGTGCGCGGGGCGTCCAAGCTGGCGCTGTCGCTGGGCATTTCGCCGCTGGTCGTCGGGCTGACCATCGTGGCGTTTGGCACCAGCGCGCCCGAGATGGCGGTGTCCACCGGGGCGGTGCTCGCGGGCCAGACCGATATCGCCGTGGGCAACGTCGTGGGCAGCAACATCTTCAACGTGCTGTTCATCCTGGGCGCCAGCGCGCTGATCACCCCGCTCGTGGTGCATGTGCAGCTCATCCGGCAGGAGGTGCCGATCATGATCGGCGCGTCGGTGCTGCTCCTGGTGCTGGGGCTGGACGGCCGTATCGCTTGGTGGGAGGGTGGCCTGCTGCTCGGCCTGTTGATCGTCTACACGGCGTTTCTGATCGTGCAGTCGCGCCGCGCGTCGGCCGCCGATGCCGCCGCGTTCGATGCCGAACTGCAACCGGCGAGCGCGGGGGCGTGGGACGCCCGCTGGCCCGTCCAGGTGGCGCTGATGGGCGTCGGTCTGGCGCTGCTGGTCTTGGGCTCCGACTGGCTGGTGGGGGCGGCGGTCGCGTTCGCCCAAGCCTTCGGCGTCAGCGATGTGGTGATCGGTCTGACCATCGTCGCCGCCGGCACCTCCATGCCCGAGGTGGCCACGTCGATCGCCGCGGCCCTCAAGGGCGAACGCGACATCGCCGTCGGCAATGCCGTAGGCAGCAACACCTTCAACATCCTGGGGTGCGTGGGCCTGAGCGGCCTGGCCTCGGCCGGCGCCGGCATCACCATCGCCCCGTCGGTGCTGTCGTTCGACATCTGGGTGATGTTGGCCGTGGCGTTGGCATGCCTGCCGGTGTTTCTGACCGGGCGCGAGATTGCGCGATGGGAGGGCGCGGTCTTCCTCGGCTACTACGCCGCGTACACGGCGTATCTGATCCTCGCGGCCCAGTCGCACGCGGCGTTGCCCGCATTCTCGGCGGTGATGCTGGGCTTCGTCGTGCCGCTGACGGTGATCGCGCTGGTGACGAGCGTGTTGCGTTCGCCCAGCGCGCCACCGGCCCGCTGACCTGCGGGCGTGCGCGGCAGTGGCGTTTTCGGCACAATGGATTGCCTGTCACGGACGCCACCCGAAGTGTCCGGACCGTCACCGAGGAGACCCGCCGGTCGTGTCTGCCGCATCCCCCTGTTGCCCGACACCCCGCAGCGCGCCGACTGGCGTGACGCGCTGCTCAACGATTACGCCCTGGCCGTGCTCACGCTCGGCGGCGTGGTCGCCGTGGTGTGGCTGGCGCCCTTTGCCGTCTACCGCGCCCTGACCGCCAACTGGCTGGCGGCCGCCTCGGACGCCATTTTGGCCGTCGCCATCGGGGCCGCCGCGTGGTACGCCTGGCGCACGCGCGACACCCGCTGGCCCGGCTGGGTGATGGCGGTGGCCATCGTCGGTGGCATTTGGGCCATCGGCATCGCAGCCCAGTTCGCCGCCCTGTTCTGGGCCTACCCGGGCGTGCTCATGAACTTTTTCCTCGTGCCCGCGCCAGCGGCGGTCGTGCTGGGAGCGGCCGCGGTGCTGGGGGCCGCAGCGCTGTCCTGGCAGGAGCTCGGCGGCACCGAGGGGCTGTCGTTTTTCGTCATCACCAATGTGCTCACCGGGGTTTTCGGGTATTTGGTGTCGCAGCAGGCCCACCGGCGCATCGAGCGCTGGCAGGCCCTGAGCCTGATCGATCCGCTGACCGGCGTTGGCAACCGCCGCCTGATGGAGGTGGAGTTTGCGCAGGCTTTCCGGTGCGGGGCCTCCGTGGGTTCACTGGCCGTCCTGGATGTCGATCACTTCAAGGCCATCAACGATGGCCATGGCCACGAGGCCGGCGACGCCGTGCTGCGCGATCTGGCGGCAGTGGTGCAGTCGGCTTTGCGCAAGACGGACCGCCTCTACCGCTTTGGCGGTGAGGAGTTCGTCGTCTGGCTGGGGCAGGGCGATGCCGCGGCCGCCGCAGCGGTGCTGGAGCGCATCCGCCAAGTGGTGCGCGAGCGGGTGCGTATCGCGGACCGGGCCGTCACGTTGTCGGCCGGCGTGGCCGTGCACTCGGCGCCGGAGTCCTGGCAGGCCTGTCTGGCCCGGGCGGATGCCGCCTTGTATCGGGCCAAGCGCGAGGGGCGCGACCGCGTGGTGTGGACGTCGCCGGGCGAGGGCGCGTCCAGCCGCACCTGAAGCGCCTGGGCCGACTCATCAGACCGGCGTCACGCGGTCGCTGCGCCGTCGAGCGGGCGGGTGCACGTCGTAGTAGCGGGATTTGTCGTCGTACATCGCGCGGTCGGCCGCCTGCAGCGCGGCCTCCAGTGACTCGCCCGCGCCGCACACCGCCAGCCCCATCGACAGCGACAGCGTGCGCCCCGGGTAGAACTGGTTGTTCAGATCCAGCACCTGCTGGATCTGCGCCTGCACATCGCGTGCCGCCGCCTCGTCGAAGCCGGGCAGCAGCACCACGAACTCGTCGCCGCCGATGCGCGCGGCCACCCCGGGCGCATCCACCGCCTTGTGCAGCACCTCGCCCGCGCGGCGCAACAGGGCGTCACCTGCGCCGTGGCCCAGCTCGTCGTTGATCTGCTTGAGGCCATTGACGTCGATCGCCAGCACCGCCACCGGCCAGGGCCCCTTGCGGGCCAGGCGCGCCAGCTCTTCGTTGAAGAAGGCGCGGTTGCGCAGCCGCGTCAGTACGTCGTGCTTGCCCAGGTACTCCAGGTAGGCCTCGGCCTTCTTGCGCGCGGTGATGTCCACCAGCGACACCAACACCAGATCCCAGCGCGACAGCCGATCCTCCAGCACGGCAAACTGCATGTGCAGATGCAGCGGCTCGCCCTTGAGTGAGTAATTCACCACCTCGCGCTCTTGCGTGTACTGGCCGTTCCACAGCTCGCGCAGTTGCTCTGCGAAGGAATCGTGCATCTCATCGCGGAAGATCTGGTGCAGCCGCGCGAGCAACGTGCCTTTGTCCGGGGCGCCAAACAGCGTCAGCGTCTGCCGGTTGACGTCGATGACGCGAATCTCCTGCATGCAGCGGGAGACGAATTCCGGATGCACTTTCAAAAAGACGCTGAAATCGTCGATGCCGCTGGCACGCACCTCGTCGAGCAGGGCCTTGACCGCGGAAAAATCCTCCACCCACAACGACACCGGCGAGCGCTCGAACAGGTCGCGGGCATAGCGCTCGCTCGCGTTCAGGCTGGACTCGGCGCGCACACGCGCGGTCAGGTCTTCCAGCGACACCAGCACCCGATCCCAGGTGTCCTCATGCCCCGGCAGGATACGGATGCGCACCAGCACGTCCAGCCGCGTCCCGTCCAGGGCGTAATTGACGGTCAGGTTTTCCACCAGTGTGGCACCATTCCACAGCGCCACCTGCTCGCGCACCACGTTGGCGCGCATGTCGTCGCGAAAAACGCGGTGCAGGTTGGACAGCAGCGTGGCGTGATCCGGTGCTTGGAACATCGCCAGCGTGCGCTGATTGACCCGCAGCACACGCAGGCTGCGCATGCACGCGTCCACACGCGCCGGGTCGGATGCCAGATGCGCAGCCAGATCCGTCACGCCCTCGGCGCGCCAGCGCTCGAACAGCGCGCGCAGGGCCGAAAAATCCTCCAGCCACAGCGACACCGGCGCCAGCTCGAAGATCGCTTCGAAGTCGGCGTCGGACGGCAGATACGGGGGCGAAGCCGGGTTGAGGCGGTGCTGGGTCATGGCAGTGCAGGGGGCGGCCCGCAAGGATGGGGGATGATCCAAGCCAGCGTAGGGCAAGCGCCCGGCGCTGTCGATGCAGCGGGCGGGTGACTGTCGCTTTCTCCCATCGTTCCCGATGGCGCTGCTAGGATCGGTCCATGGCTCGCGCCACGTCCGCTACCCGCTCCCGCCGTCCGTCCGCCCCCACCGTTCCCGACGCGGCATCCGCCAGCGCGGGGCGCGAAGGGCTCAGCGGCCCGCAGCGCGCGCTGCGGCGGCTGGGTTTGGTGCGGCCGATCGATCTGGCGCTGCATGTGCCCTTGCGCTACGAGGATTGGACGCGCGTGCGCCCGCTGGCCGACGCGCGCGACGGGGACGAAGCCCTGATCGAGGGCGAGGTCTTGGCCTGCGAGGTGCAGCTGCGCCCGCGCCGCCAGCTCGTCGCCACCCTGGCCGTGGTCGGCGGGGGGCGCTGCACGCTGCGGTTTTTCACCTTCTACCCCAGCCACCAGCGGGCACTGGCCGTCGGTGCGCGCGTGCGGGCGCATGGCGAGTTGCGTGGAGGCTGGGCGGGCTGGACGCTGGTCCATCCCCGACTGCTGTCGCCGGATGCGCCATTGCCCGCCGGTCTGACCCCCGTTTACCCGACCACGGCCGGCCTGCCGCAGTCCTATCTGCGGGCGGCGGTCGCGCGCGCGCTGCAGCAGGCCGACCTGACCGAGACCGTGCCCGCCGAGGCCCTGGCCGACCTGCCGGGGGCCAGTGGTTCGCCGTGGACGCTGCAGGCGGCGTTGGCATTCTTGCACCATCCCGATCCCCGCGCTCCGCGCCCGGCACTGGACGATCGCACCCATCCCGCCTGGCAACGCCTGAAGGCCGAGGAGCTGCTGGCCCAGCAGTTGGCCCAGGTGCGCGCACGCCGCGAGCGCGACGCCCTGCGCGCCCCCGTGCTGCGCGCGCCGGACGACGGCTTGCCGAGGCGCCTGCAGTCCGCGCTGCCCTTTGCGCTGACCGGGGCGCAGCGGCGGGTGGTGGCCGAAATCGTCGCCGACTTGGCCCGCCCCACCCCCATGCACCGTTTGCTGCAAGGCGACGTCGGCAGCGGCAAGACGGTGGTGGCCGCACTGGCCGCGGCCGTCGCGGTCGATGCGGGCTGGCAGTGCGCCCTGATGGCACCGACCGAAATCCTGGCCGAGCAACACTTTGGCAAGATGGTGCAGTGGCTGGAGCCGTTGCTCGCCCGACTGGGGCGGTGTGTGGCGTGGCTCACCGGCAGCCAGCCGCGCGCCCAGCGCCAAGCCATGCTGTCGCGCATCGCAGCGGGGGAGGCGGCGCTGGTGGTCGGCACCCATGCCGTCATCCAGGAGCAGGTGACGTTCGAACGGCTGGGCCTAGCCGTCATCGACGAGCAGCACCGTTTTGGCGTCGCCCAGCGGTTGGCGCTGCGCCACAAGGCCGGGACCGCCGCCGCGGGGATGGAGCCGCACCTGCTGATGATGAGCGCCACCCCCATCCCGCGCACGCTCGCCATGAGCGTCTATGCCGATCTGGACGTCTCCACCCTGGACGAGCTGCCCCCCGGGCGCAGTCCCATCGTCACCAAGGTGTTGGCCGAGCACCGCCGGCCCGAGGTGCTGGAGCGCATCCGCCAGCAGGTGGCGCAGGGCCGGCAGGTGTACTGGGTGTGCCCGCTGATCGAGGAGAGCGAGGCGCTCGATCTGCGCGCCGCCACCGCCACCCATGCCGAGCTGGCCGCCGCCTTGCACGGCGTGACCGGCGCGGATGGCCGCCCGGTCCAGGTCGGGCTGCTGCACTCGCGCCTGCTGCCCGCCGACAAAAAAGCCATCATGGCCGCCTTCGCCGCAGGGGCCCTCGCCGTGCTGGTCAGCACCACGGTCATCGAAGTCGGCGTGGACGTGCCCAATGCGTCGCTGATGGTCATCGAGCACGCCGAGCGCTTCGGCCTGAGCCAATTGCACCAGTTGCGCGGGCGTGTCGGGCGCGGCGCGGTGGCCTCGGTCTGCCTGCTGCTCTACAGTCCCGGCGAGTCGGGCCGCGTCAGCGAATCGGCGCGCGAACGCCTGCGCGCCATGGTCGAGACCCAGGACGGCTTCGAGATCGCGCGCCGCGATCTGGCCATCCGCGGCCCGGGCGAGTTTTTGGGGGCGCGCCAATCGGGGGCGCCTTTGCTGCGGTTTGCCGATTTGCAGACCGACGAGCCCCTCATCGAATGGGCGCGCCGCTGGGCCCCGCGCCTGTGGCAGCGGCACCCCGAGCAAGCGCAGCGGCACCTCGACCGCTGGCTGGGGGGCAAGTTAGACTATCTGAAGGCTTGATCCGATAATCCCCCGGTTGCCGGCTGTCCGGCCGATTCCCCGGCAGGACCGCCGGGGCCACGGAGTCTGCCCATGACCCTGACCGAACTCAAGTACGTCGTCGCGGTGGCGCGCGAGCGCCACTTCGGCAGGGCGGCCGAGGCCTGCTTCGTCTCGCAGCCCACCTTGTCGGTGGCCATCAAAAAGCTCGAGGAAGAGCTGGAAGTCAAAATCTTCGAGCGCAGCGCGAGCGAAGTCACCGTCACCCCGCTGGGCGAAGAAATCGTGCGCCAAGCGCAGGTGGTGCTGGAGCAGGCCGCCGCGATCAAGGAAATCGCCAAGCGCGGCAAGGACCCGCTGGCCGGGCCGCTGCGCCTGGGGCTCATCTACACCATCGCGCCCTATCTGCTGCCGGATCTGGTGCGTCAGGTCATCGATCGCGCGCGCCAGATGCCGCTGATCCTGCAGGAGAACTTCACCGCCAAGCTGCTGGAGCAGCTGCGCCTGGGTGAGCTGGATGCGGCCATCCTGGCCGAACCCTTCCCCGACACCAACCTGGCCGTCGCACCGCTGTACGACGAGCCCTTTGTCGCGGTGGTGCCGCGCGACCATCCGCTGGCCGCGCGCGAGAGCGTCACCGCCGAGGAGCTCAAGCGCGAAACCATGCTGCTGCTGGGCAACGGCCACTGCTTTCGCGACCATGTGCTGCAGGTCTGTCCGGAGTTCGCGCGCTTTTCCGACAGCGCCGAGGGCATCCAAAAGAGCTTCGAAGGCTCGTCGCTGGAGACGATCAAACACATGGTGGCCGCGGGCATGGGCGTGACGCTGGTGCCACAGCTTTCGGTGCCCAAAGGGGCGCTCGATCCGGCCGCGCGCGAGGCGGTCGCCGCCGTATCGCCGGGCGATGGCGCCTACGTCCGCTACATTCCCTTCGCTGGCGAGCCGCCGATGCGGCGCGTCGTGCTGGTGTGGCGGCGCAGCTTCACCCGCTACGAAGCCATCGCTGCCTTGCGCAATGCCGTCTATGCCTGTGAGCTGCCCGGATGCAAGCGTCTGACCTGATGCCCGCTTCCCCTCCCCCGGCCTGGCGCACGCGCCTGGCGCTGTACCTGGACCTGATCCGCTGGGACCGCCCGGCCGGCTGGCTGCTGCTGTTGTGGCCGACGCTGTCGGCCCTGTGGCTGGCCGCCGGCGGCTGGCCCGGCTGGCACCTGCTGCTGGTGTTCGTCGCCGGCACCGTCCTGATGCGCAGCGCCGGCTGCTGCGTCAACGACGTGGCCGACCGCGAGTTCGACCGCCACGTCAAGCGCACCGCGCAGCGGCCCGTGACCAGTGGCCGCTTGAGCCCGCGCGAGGCGCTGGCGGTCGGCGCGGCGCTGGCGCTGGTGGCCTTCGCGCTGGTGCTCACCACCAGCCCGGTGGCGGTGGCGTGGTCGTTCGCGGCGCTGGCGGTGGCGGTGTTCTATCCGTACACCAAGCGCTTCTTCGCGATGCCGCAGGCGGTGCTCGGCGTGGCGTTCAGCTTCGGCATCCCGATGGCGTTCGCCGCGGTGCGCGGCGAGGTGCCGGCGCTCGCCTGGGGGCTGCTGGTGGCCAACCTGTTCTGGGTGCTGGCCTACGACACCGAATACGCGATGGTGGACCGCGACGACGACCTGCGCATCGGCATTCAGACCTCGGCCATCACGCTCGGCCGCTGGGACGTCGCGGCGGTGCTGGCGTTCTACGCGCTGCACTTGGTGCTGTGGACGGCGTTGGTGTGGCCGCACGCCGGCGGGCCGTGGTTCGCCGCCGGCGTGGCGGCGGCCGTGGCGCAGGTGCTGTGGCACGCCTGGCTGATCCGCGGCCGCACTCGCGACGGGTGTTTCCGTGCCTTTCGCCTCAACCACTGGCTGGGTGCCACCCTGTTCGCGGGCCTCGTGTTGCAGCAGGTGCTGGGGTGACGGGCGGGTGGCCGCCCGGGCTCAGGCGCCGAAGGCGTCGCCCAATTCTTGGGCGCGCTGGCGCGCTGCGTGCATCGCGCCGATGAAGGCGTCTTTCACCCCGGCCGCCTCCAGCGCGGCCAGTGCGGCGGCGGTCGTGCCCCCCTTGGACGTGACGCGCTCGCGCAGCGTCTCGGGAGGCTCGCCCGCCTCCTGGGCCAGCCGGGCGGCCCCGATGAAGGTGCCGATCGCCAGCTCCAGCGCCACCTCGGCCGACAGCCCCATCGCGGTGCCGGCTTCGCGCATCGCTTCCAGAAAATAAAACACATAGGCCGGGCCGGAGCCGGACAGCGCGGTGACCGCATCCAGCGCCGCCTCGTCGGCCACCCACACCCAGCGCCCGGTGCCGGCGATCAGCGCTTCGGCCAGCGTCCGGTCTTCGTTCGTCACGCCGGGCAGGGCATACACGCCGGTCATGCCCTGCCCAACCAGTGCCGGCGTGTTGGGCATCGTGCGCACGATGCGGTCGCAGCCCAGCCACGCCCGCATGCTCGCGCAGCGGATGCCGGCGGCCACACTGAGGTGCAGCGCCCCGCCCAGGTGGGGGGCCGCGGTGGCTGCGGCCTCGCGGAAGGTCTGCGGCTTGACCGCCCACACCGCCAGCCGGCAGCCCGCCAGCGCCGGCCCCGCGTTGGCCAGCGTGTGCACACCGAAGCGTGCGCGCAGCCGCTCGCGCGCGGCCTCGCCGGGATCGACGACGGCGATGTCCGCGGGGCGGCAGCCGGCCTGCAGCAGCGCGCCAATCAGGGCGCTGGCCATGTTGCCCCCGCCGATGAACGCGATGCGCTGACCGAGCAGGGGCGACGATGTCGCGGGGGACGACGGGGACACGGGCGAATCGGAAGTCATGCCCCGCATTGTCGGCCAATCTGGATGCATCCAGAGGGGTTGACAGGCGCGCCGAAGCCCGCGACAATATGCGGCTTCGCCTGATTGGGTGAAGACCATCTGCCCACCGAAGCACGGTGGCAGCGCAGCGGATCGTGTCGGCGCATGGCTGGCCGGTCGCTGGGCGGCGCCTGCGACGACGGGCCCAAGACTGATCGCCTAGGCCGCGGTGGCCCAGGGATTCAAGTTGGGACTACATCATGATCCAAACGCAAACTCGACTCGATGTTGCTGACAACACGGGTGCCAAGTCCGTGATGTGCATCAAAGTGCTGGGCGGCTCCAAGCGCCGCTATGCCAGCGTGGGCGACATCATCAAGGTCAGCATCAAGGAAGCCGCGCCGCGTGGCCGCGTCAAGAAGGGCGAGGTCTACAACGCGGTCGTGGTGCGCACGGCCAAGGGCATTCGCCGCCCCGATGGCGCGCTCATCAAGTTCGACGGCAACGCCGCCGTGCTGCTCAACAACAAGCTGGAGCCGATCGGCACCCGCATCTTCGGCCCGGTCACGCGCGAGCTGCGCACCGAGCGTTTCATGAAGATCGTGTCCCTGGCGCCCGAAGTTCTCTGAGGAACCGTCATGAACAAGATCCGTACAGGCGACGAAGTCATCGTCATCGCGGGACGCGACAAGGGCAAGCGCGGCAAGGTGCTGCGCCGCGCCGATGAGCAGCGCGTGGTCGTCGAAGGGGTCAACGTGGTCAAGAAGCACGTGCGCCCCAACCCGCTCAAGGGCGTGCCCGGCGGCATCGTCGAGAAGACCATGCCCATCCACCAGTCCAACGTCGCGATCTTCAATCCGGTGACGGGCAAGGCCGACCGCGTGGGCATCAAGGTGCTGGCCGACGGCAAGAAAGTGCGCGTCTACAAGTCCAGCGGCGAAGAAATCAAGGTGGCATGACCATGGCACGTTTCCAACAACTCTACCGCGACAAAATCGCCCCGGCGCTCAAGGCGCAGTTCGGCTACCAGTCCGTCATGGAGGTGCCGCGCATCACCAAGATCACGCTCAACATGGGCGTGGGTGAGGCCGTGGCCGACAAAAAGGTGCTGGAAAACGCCGTCGCCGACCTGACCAAGATCGCCGGCCAAAAGCCTGTCGTGACCCGTGCCCGCAAGGCCATCGCCGGCTTCAAGATCCGCGAAGGCCAGCCGATCGGCTGCATGGTCACGCTGCGCGGTGCGCGCATGTACGAATTCCTGGACCGCTTCGTCACCATCGCGCTGCCGCGCGTGCGCGACTTCCGCGGTATCTCGGGTCGCGCGTTCGACGGCCGTGGCAACTACAACATCGGCGTCAAAGAGCAGATCATCTTCCCGGAAATCGAGTACGACAAGGTCGATGCGGTGCGTGGTCTGAACATCAGCATCACGACGACGGCCAAGACCGACGACGAGTGCAAGGCGCTGCTCGCCGGTTTCCGTTTCCCGTTCAAGAACTGAGGTGGTCCGTGGCTAAGCAAGCTTTGCTCCAGCGTGAACTCAAGCGCGACAAACTGGTCGCCAAGTTCGCCAACAAATACAACGAGTTGAAGGCCATCGCCAAGGACGCCAAGCGTTCCGACGAGGAGCGTGACGCCGCCCGTGCGGCGCTGCAGAAGCTGCCCCGCAATGCGAACCCGACCCGCCAGCGCAACCGCTGCGAGATCACCGGTCGTCCGCGTGGCACGTTCAAGCAATTCGGTCTGGCCCGCACCAAGATTCGCGAGCTGGCCTTTGCCGGCGAAATCCCCGGCATGACCAAGGCCAGCTGGTAAGGCGCGAAGGAGAACCCCAAATGAGCATGAGTGATCCGATCGCCGACATGCTGACCCGCATCCGCAATGCGCAGATGGTGGACAAGGCCGTCGTGACGATGCCGGCTTCCAAGCTGAAGACCGCCATCGCGCAGGTGCTGAAGGATGAGGGTTACATCGACGGCTTCCAGGTGAAAGAGGCCGACGGCAAGAAAGAGCTGGAAATCGCCCTGAAGTACTACGCCGGGCGTCCTGTCATCGAGCGCATCGAGCGCGTCAGCCGTCCGGGCCTGCGCGTCTACCGCGGCGCCAAGTCCATCCCCCAGGTCATGAACGGCCTGGGCGTGGCCATCGTCACCACGCCCAAGGGCGTGATGACCGACCGCAAGGCGCGCGCCGCCGGCGTGGGTGGCGAAGTGTTGTGCTACGTCGCCTGATGCGAGGCAGGAAGGAGCAACGCAAATGTCTCGTGTAGCGAAAGCCGCTATCACCATCCCGCAAGGCGTCGAGGTGGCGATTGGCCAAGACAGCATCAACGTCAAGGGCGCGCTCGGTGCGCTGAGCCTGCCGCTCAATCCGCGGGTCCAGGTGGTTCAGGACGGCGGCAAGCTGACGTTCGCCCCGGCGGACGAAACCCGCGAAGCCAGTGCGCTCAGCGGTACCGTGCGCCAGCTCGTCAACAACATGGTCGTCGGTGTCAGCAAGGGCTTCGAGCGCAAGCTGACGCTGGTGGGCGTGGGCTACAAGGCCGCCGCCCAGGGCAGCAAGCTCAACCTCAACGTCGGGTACTCGCACCCGGTCGAGATCGAGATGCCCGCGGGCGTCAAGGCCGAGACCCCGAGCCCGACCGAGATCCTGATCAAAGGTGCGGATCGCCAGCGCGTGGGCCAGGTGGCCGCCGAGGTCCGTTCGGTGCGTCCCCCCGAGCCCTACAAGGGCAAGGGCATCCGGTATGCGGATGAGAAGGTCGTCATCAAAGAGACCAAGAAGAAGTAAGGACTGCGAACATGTTGACCAAGAAAGAACAGCGTTTGCGTCGCGCCCGGCAGACCCGCATTCGCATCGCCCAGCAGGGCGCCGTGCGCCTGGCGGTGCACCGCACCAACCTGCACATCTACGCCAACATCATCTCGGGCGATGGGGCGCGCGTGCTGGCGTCGGCTTCCACGCTGGAGCCCGAAGTCCGTGCCCAGCTTGGCGGTGCCGGCAAGGGCGGCAACACCGCGGCGGCGGCCCTGATCGGCAAGCGCATCGCCGAGAAGGCCAAGGCGGCCGGCATCGAGAAGGTGGCGTTCGACCGCTCGGGCTTCGCATACCACGGCCGCGTCAAGGCCCTGGCCGAAGCCGCGCGTGAAGCCGGCCTGCAATTCTGACGGAGCGGGTGACGCAAATGGCAAAAATGCAAGCTAACGTGAAGACCGAGGCCAACGACGACGGCCTGCGCGAGAAGATGATCTCGGTCAACCGCGTGACCAAGGTGGTCAAGGGTGGCCGCATCATGGGTTTCGCGGCGCTGACCGTGGTGGGCGATGGCGACGGCCGCATCGGCATGGGCAAGGGCAAGGCGCGTGAAGTGCCGGTGTCCGTGCAAAAGGCCATGGACGAGGCCCGTCGCAGCATGTTCAAGGTGTCGCTCAAGGGCGGCACGTTGCACCACGAGGTCAAGGGCCACCACGGCGCCTCCACCGTCATCATGATGCCCGCCCCCAAGGGGACCGGCATCATCGCCGGCGGTCCGATGCGCGCCGTCTTCGAGGTCATGGGCATCACCGACGTCGTGGCCAAGAGCCACGGCTCGACCAACCCGTACAACCTGGTGCGCGCGACGCTGGACGCCCTGCGCAAGTCGACCACGCCGGCCGAGATTGCCGCCAAGCGCGGCAAGTCGGTCGAGGAACTCGTGGCCTGATCGGGAGAACACCATGACGACCCCCAACACCGTCAAAGTCAAGCTCGTGCGCAGCCCGATCGGCTGCAAAGAGTCCCACCGCGCCACGGTGCGCGGCCTGGGGCTGCGCAAGCTGGGCAGCGTGCGCGAGCTGCAGGACACCCCTGCCGTGCGCGGCATGATCAACAAGGTGAGCTACCTGGTTCAGGTGCTCTGATCGGAGTCTCGAGATGGAACTCAATACCCTCAAGCCCGCTGCGGGCTCGAAGAAGCCCCGCCGCCGTGTCGGCCGTGGCATCGGTTCCGGTCTGGGCAAGACGGCGGGCCGCGGCCACAAAGGCCAGAAGTCCCGCGCGGGCGGCTTCCACAAGGTTGGCTTCGAAGGCGGTCAGATGCCGCTGCAGCGCCGCCTGCCCAAGCGCGGCTTCAAGTCTCAGGCGCTCAAGTTCAACGCCGAAGTGACGCTGGCCGACCTGCAGGCGCTGGGTCAGGCCGAGGTCGACCTGCTCACCCTCAAGCAGGCCGGGCTCGTGCCCCAACTGGCCAAGAAGGTCAAGGTCATCAAGACCGGTGAGCTCAGCATCGCCGTCAAGCTGACCAACGTCGCGGCCACGGCCGGCGCCAAGGCCGCCATCGAGGCGGCGGGCGGCTCGGTGGCCTGATCGGTCGTACCACGCACCCGGGATCGCTCGTGGCCACCAACGCAACGACTCTCGCCAAGACGGGCAAGTTCGGCGACCTGCGTCGCCGGCTGGTGTTCCTGCTGCTCGCCCTGGTGGTGTACCGGATCGGGGCGCACATCCCCGTGCCGGGCATCGACCCCGTTCAGCTCGAACAGCTGTTCAAGGGTCAGCAGGGGGGCATCCTGAGTCTGTTCAACATGTTCTCGGGCGGGGCGCTGTCGCGCTTCACGGTGTTCGCGCTCGGGATCATGCCGTACATCTCGGCGTCGATCATCATGCAGTTGATGACCTACGTCGTGCCGACGTTCGAGCAGCTCAAGAAGGAAGGCGAGGCCGGTCGTCGCAAGATCACCCAGTACACCCGCTATGGCACCTTGGTGTTGGCGGTCTTCCAGGCGCTGGGCATTGCGCTGGCGCTGGAGGGCTCACCGGGCCTGGTGATCGACCCCGGGTTGGGTTTCCGCTTCACCGCGGTGGTCAGCCTGGTGGCCGGCACGATGTTTCTGATGTGGCTGGGCGAGCAGATCACCGAGCGCGGATTGGGCAACGGCATTTCGATCCTGATCTTCGCCGGTATTGCGGCGGGCCTGCCCAATGCGATCGGTGGCTTGCTGGAGCTGGTGCGCACCGGCGCCATGAGCATCCTGGCGGCGATCTTCATCGTCGCGCTGGTGATCGTGGTGACCTACGGCGTGGTGTTCGTCGAGCGCGGCCAGCGCCGCATTCTGGTGAACTACGCGCGCCGCCAGGTCGGCAACAAGATCTACGGTGGCCAGTCGTCGCATCTGCCGCTCAAGCTCAACATGGCCGGTGTGATTCCGCCGATCTTCGCTTCGTCGATCATTCTGCTGCCCACCACGCTGGTGAGCTGGATGAGCACGGGCGACGGCACCCGCTGGTTGCGCGATCTGGCCTCGGCCCTGTCGCCGGGACAGCCGATCTATGTGGCCTTCTACGCCACGGCGATCGTGTTCTTCTGCTTCTTCTACACGGCGCTCGTGTTCAACAGCCGCGAGACGGCCGACAACCTGAAGAAGAGTGGCGCGTTCATCCCCGGGATCCGTCCCGGCGACCAGACCGCGCGCTACATCGACAAGATTCTGCTGCGGCTCACGCTGGCCGGCGCCGTTTACATCACGCTGGTGTGCCTGCTGCCGGAGTTTCTGATCCTGAAGTACAACGTGCCGTTCTATTTCGGCGGCACGTCCCTGTTGATCATCGTCGTGGTGACGATGGACTTCTGGGCGCAGGTGCAGAACTACATGATGTCGCAGCAGTACGAGTCGTTGTTGAAGAAGGCCTCGTTCAAGGCCACGGGTGCGTAAGAACATGGCGAAGGACGATGTCATCGAGATGCAGGGTGAGGTGATCGAAAACCTCCCCAATGCCACCTTCCGGGTCAAACTGGAAAACGGGCATGTCGTGCTGGGGCACATCTCCGGCAAGATGCGGATGCACTACATCCGCATCCTGCCCGGGGACAAGGTCAAGGTCGAGCTCACACCGTACGACCTGACCCGCGCCCGCATCGTGTTCCGCGCCAAGTGAGCGACCGATTTTCGTTTTTAGGAGAGCAACATGCGAGTTTCGGCTTCCGTCAAGAAAATGTGCCGCAACTGTAAGATCATCCGTCGCCATGGCGTCGTGCGCGTGATTTGCACCGACCCGCGACACAAGCAGCGTCAAGGCTGATTCGAGTAGAGGACCACCATGGCACGTATCGCTGGTATCAACATCCCGCCGCACAAGCACGCCGAAATCGGCCTGACGGCGATCTACGGCATCGGCCGCACCCGTGCGCGCCTGATCTGCGACGCCTGCGGGATTCCGTATTCGAAGAAGATCAAGGACCTGTCCGACGCCGAACTCGAAAAGGTGCGCGAGCAGGTCGGTCGGCTCACGATCGAGGGTGACCTGCGTCGTGAGGTGACGATGAACATCAAGCGCCTGATGGACATCGGCTGCTACCGCGGTTTCCGTCACCGCCGTGGGCTGCCGGTGCGTGGACAGCGCACCAAGACCAATGCGCGCACGCGCAAAGGTCCGCGCAAAGCCGCTCAGCCGCTGAAGAAGTAATCCGCCGCATAAAGGACAGTCATGGCCAAGTCTCCTTCCGCTAACGCCGCGGCCCGCGTGCGCAAGAAGGTTCGCAAGAACATCGCCGACGGCATCGCGCACGTGCACGCGTCGTTCAACAACACCATCATCACCATCACCGACCGTCAAGGCAATGCGCTGGCCTGGGCGTCGGCCGGTGGTCAGGGTTTCAAGGGTTCGCGCAAGTCCACGCCGTTTGCCGCGCAGGTCGCCTCCGAGGCGGCTGGCCGCGCCGCGATGGAGCAAGGCATCAAGAACCTGGACGTCGAGATCAAGGGCCCCGGCCCGGGTCGCGAGTCTTCGGTGCGCGCGTTGGGTGCGCTGGGCATCAAGATCACGTCCATCTCCGACGTGACGCCGGTGCCGCACAACGGTTGCCGCCCCCCGAAGCGTCGCCGCATCTGATGCGGGCGATGGGCCGCTTGACGCGAAGGCCGCCAAGCGCGCTACAATAGCAAGCTTTTCTTTGAGCGCCACCTGCGCCCGTTCGTTGGGTGGCATCGATGTTTGGACCACCGCCAGCGTGGGCTGGTGCGACGACAGGCCCGGGGTCGATACCCGGGCGGCCGAGCGAGACCCGTCGCCGGCGTCGCGCCCACCCGCTGGCTCCCGCAATGGCCCCGGTTGGGGTGGGTTGCGGCAGTACGGAAAGGATTACCAGTGGCACGTTACCTCGGCCCCAAGGCCAAGCTTTCTCGCCGTGAAGGCACCGACCTGTTCCTGAAGAGCGCGCGCCGCTCCATCAGCGACAAGGCCAAGTTCGACACCAAGCCCGGTCAACACGGCCGCACTTCGGGTTCCCGCACCTCGGACTTCGGTCTGCAGCTGCGCGAGAAGCAAAAGGTCAAGCGCATGTACGGTGTGCTGGAGCGTCAGTTCCGCCGCTACTTTGCCGAGGCCGATCGCCGCCGTGGCAACACCGGTCAGAACCTGCTGTCCATCCTCGAGTCGCGCCTGGACAACGTCGTCTACCGCATGGGCTTTGCCTCCACCCGCGCCGAGGCCCGCCAGCTCGTCTCGCACAAGGGCATCAGCGTCAATGGCCAGACGGTGAATATCCCGTCTTACTTGGTCAACGCGGGTGACGTCGTCGCTGTGCGTGAGAAGGCCCGCAACCAGAACCGCGTCAAGGAAGCCCTGGAGCTGGCCAAGCAGATCGGTTTCCCGGGTTGGGTCGAAGTGGCGGCCGACAAGTGCGAAGGCGTCTTCAAGAAGGTGCCGGACCGCGACGAGTTCGGCGCCGACATCAACGAGTCGCTGATCGTCGAACTGTACTCGCGTTGATCCTCGGGCGTGCCCCATTAGAGCCCGGATTCCGCATCCTGCGGGATCCGGGATTTTGTGCTCCATCGGCCTTATCGGTGTAACGAGCCGAGGGTATTGAAGGAAGTCCGAATGCTGAATAACCTGCTCAAACCCAAGACCATCCAAGTCGAGCGCCTGTCGGCCAATCGTGCCGAGGTGACGCTCGAGCCCTTCGAGCGGGGCTACGGCCACACGCTGGGCAACGCGCTGCGGCGGGTGTTGCTGTCGTCGATGGTCGGGCACGCACCGACGGAGGTCACGATCGCGGGCGTGGTGCACGAATTTTCCACCATCGATGGGGTGCAGGAGGACGTGGTGCACATCCTGCTCAACCTCAAAGGGGTGGTGTTCAAGCTGCACAACCGCGACGAGGTGACGCTGAGCCTGCGCAAGGAAGGCGAAGGCGTGGTCACGGCCGGTGACATCCAGACGCCGCACGACGTCGAGATCCTCAACCCCGAGCATCCGATCGCCACGCTCGCGCCCGGCGCCAAGCTGGACATGCAGATCAAGGTCGAGAAGGGCCGCGGCTATGTGCCGGGCAACCTGCGCAAGGGCGACGACCACCGCAACAGCATCGGCCGCATCGTGCTGGACGCCTCGTTCTCGCCGATCAAGCGCGTCAGCTACGCAGTGGAAAACGCCCGTGTCGAGCAGCGCACCGATCTGGACAAGCTGGTGCTGGACATCGAGACCAACGGCGCCATCGGCCCGGAGGAGGCCGTGCGCGCTGCGGCCAAGATCCTGGTCGAGCAGCTGTCGGTGTTCGCGCAGCTCGAGGGCGGCGCGGCGTTCGAGGCCGGTGCCGGCGCCAAGGCGGGCGCTCCGGCGTTCGATCCGATCCTGCTGCGTCCGGTCGACGAGCTGGAGCTGACCGTGCGCTCGGCCAACTGCCTCAAGGCCGAGAACATCTACTACATCGGTGATCTGATCCAGCGCACCGAAAACGAGCTGCTCAAGACCCCGAACCTGGGCCGCAAGTCGCTCAACGAGATCAAGGAAGTGCTGGCTTCGCGCGGCTTGACGCTGGGCATGAAGCTCGACAACTGGCCGCCGGCGGGGCTGGAGAAGCACTGACCCCGGTTTTCCTCAACCCAGTGACCCCCGGCGGTACCTGATCCGGCCGCCGGTGACAAGACAGAAAGGAACCTACCATGCGTCACGGACACGGACTTCGCAAACTCAACCGCACCAGCTCGCACCGCCAGGCGATGCTGCGCAACATGGCCAACTCGCTGCTCAAGCACGAGGCCATCAAGACCACGCTGCCCAAGGCCAAGGAACTGCGCCGCGTCGTCGAGCCGCTGATCACGCTGGCCAAGACCCCGACGCTGGCCAACCGCCGTCTGGCCTTCGATCGCCTGCGCGACCGCGACACGGTGGTCAAGCTGTTCAACGAGCTGGGCCCGCGCTTCCAAAGCCGCCCCGGCGGCTACACGCGCATCCTGAAGATGGGCTTCCGCGTCGGCGACAACGCGCCGATGGCCTACATGGAGCTGGTCGATCGCGCCGAGCCGGCGGCGGACGCTGCGGCGGCTGGCGACAAGGCCGAATAATCGTGCTATAATTTCTGCTTCTGACGCGCGGTGGAGCAGTCTGGTAGCTCGTTGGGCTCATAACCCAAAGGTCGGTGGTTCAAATCCATCCCGCGCAACCAAGCATTCCAACCCGTTGGCGATTCGCCAACGGGTTTTTTGTTATTTGCCTCGGCTATCCCGGGGGCGCGGCCAGCCCGTCGCGGATGCCGCGTCGGCATCGTGCTCGCCCAGGCGCGGGGCCGGGTGGCGCAGCGCTCCAGGGGTGTCGCTCAGTTTGGGGACGATGCCAGGTACCTTCAGCGGGCGGCCCTCGCGGTCGGTGGATTGCAGCACCATGCCCCGCGCGAGGTACTGCGGATCGGTGGCGATGTCGGCGGCGGTGTAGATCTTGCCCACCGGCACGTCGGCGGCGTCCAGGGTGGCGATGACCTCGTCCACGCTGCGGTCGCGGGTCCAGGCCTCGATGGCGGCATCGAGTTCCGCCGCGCGCCGGGCCCGGCCGTCGTTGTGGGCGAGGTCGGGGTCCTGGGCCAGGTCGTCGCGGCCGATGGCGCGCATCAGGCGCCGGAAAATGCCGTCACCGTTGCCGCCGATCAGCACATAGCTGTCCTGCCCGTCCGCGCCGGGGCGGCACCGGTAGGCGTTGGAGGGGGCGATGCCGGGCAGGGCGCTGCCAGCGCGCTCGCGCACCACGCCAAAGGCGTCGTATTCCGGCAGCAGGCTCTCCATCAGGTTGAACACGCTCTCGTAGAGCGCGACGTCCACCATCTGACCTTGGCCGCCCCGAGCGTCGCGGTGGTAGAGCGCCAGGAGCACACCGATGACGCCGTGCAGCGCCGCGATCGAGTCGCCGATGGACACGCCGGTGCGCACCGGCACCCGGCCCGGCTCGCCGGTCAGGTAGCGCAGGCCGCCCATGGCCTCGCCCAAAATGCCAAAGCCCGGCTTGTGTGCATAAGGTCCGGTTTGACCATAGCCCGACAGGCGCAGCATGACCAGCCGCGGGTTGAGGGCGTGCAGGGCGTCCCAGCCCAGGCCCCAGCCCTCCAGCGTGCCGGGCTTGAAGTTTTCGATCAGCACGTCCGCTTCGGCGGCTAGGCGCCGCACCAGGGCCTGCCCGTCCGCGCTGCGCAGGTCGGCGCGCACGGAGCGTTTGTTGCGCGACTGCACCTCCCACCACACCGAGGTGCCCTCACGCAGCAAGCGCCATTTGCGCAGCGGGTCGCCGCCGTCGGGGGGCTCGATCTTGATGACGTCGGCGCCAAAGTCGGCGAGCGTCTTGGCCGCAAAGGGCCCGGCGATGAGTTGACCGAGTTCCAGCACGCGGATGCCGGCGAGCGGCCCGCCCGCGCGCGCTTGGGTTGGGGAGGGATGGGCGTTCATGGGATCAGTGGCGCGCATCGACACGGGCCGCGAGCACGCGTTCGATGTGATCGAGCAGGCCGTCGCAGGCATCTTCCACCAAATCCAGCACCTGCTCGAAGCCGTCGGCGCCGCCGTAGTACGGGTCCGGGACCACGGGGCTGTCGTGGCGGCGGCAAAACTCCGTCAGTCGCCGCAGCTTGCGTCGGTGCGGCGGTGGGCACATGGCTTCGGCCAGGGCCAGGTTGTCCCAGTCCATGGCCAGCAGCAGGTCGGCGTGTTCGAAATCGAGCGCCGCCAGTTGCCGCGCGCGCAGATCGGCCAGATCGTAGCCGCGCAGCCGGGCATGGTGCTGGCTGCGGGCGTCGGGGGCTTGGCCGACATGGTAGGCGTGCGTGCCGGCCGACGACACCGCCACGCGATGGTGCAAGCCGCGCGCCTGCAGCCGGTGACGAAACACGCCGTGCGCCGTGGGGCTGCGGCAGATGTTGCCCATACAAAAAAAGACGACCCGGTATTCGTGCGCGGCATCCATGCGGCGATTGTGCCGGATCGGGCCCGTTGCCGCCTCAGCCGGCCAGGGCGGGGAACAGGCGGATGAGTCCGCTGGCCATCACCTCCACCGCCAGCGCGGCCAGGATCAGGCCCATGAGCCGCGTCATGACGTTGATGCCGGTCTTGCCGAGCACGCGCGCGATCGGCTCGGCCAGCGTGAAGCACAGTGCCGTGGCGGCGGCGATGACCACGCCGTAGCCCACCAGCGCCGCATGCTGCCAAAAGGTTTTGGCCTGGTCGGCGTAGATGACCACGGTG
This sequence comes from Tepidimonas sp., assembly GCF_046292505.1. GTDB lineage: Bacteria > Pseudomonadota > Gammaproteobacteria > Burkholderiales > Burkholderiaceae_C > Tepidimonas. The sequence continues at coordinate 44,985 of NZ_JBKBQX010000009.1, forward strand.
GACATGGTTGCCGGGCCCGTGAGCAGCGGAATGGTCAGCGGCACCACGGCGATGGAAGCGCGGCTGGCCGCATCGTCCACCTCGTCGCGGGTGGTTTTGGCTTCGGCCGGCTGGGCGTTCAGCATGGACAGGGACGACATGAGCAGCAGCATGCCGCCGCCGACCTGGAAGCTGGCCAGCGAGATGCCAAAAAACTCCAGAATCTGCAGCCCCGCCAGCGCGGAGACGGCGATCACGGCAAACGCCGACAGGGCCGAGATGGCGATGGTGCGCTGGCGCTGGCGTGCGGAAAAGCCCAGGGTGTAGTGGATGAAGAAAGGGACGATCGCCAGCGGATTGACGATGGCCAGCAGCGTGATCAGTGGCTTGAGATCCATGGTCGCCATTGTGCGGCCATTGTGCGCCCGCGCCCGCCGGATTGCGCTACGCTCGGGCCTGCAGGGGCACTGCGCCCGTGAAAGGATGGCATCGGCATGAACACCGTCACCGAACTGGCGCCCGCGGATGGGGCGCGCATTCCGGCCTATGTGGCTCGCCCCGCCGGGGTTGTGCGCGGCGGTCTGGTGGTGCTGCAGGAGATTTTTGGCGTCAACGCGCACATCCGCGCCGTGGCCGACGGCTACGCCGCCGAGGGCTATGTGACCGTGGCGCCGGCGCTGTTTCACCGCGTGCGTCCTGGGGTGGAGCTGGGCTACACCGCCGAGGACATGCAGGTCGGCATGGGCCTGAAGGCGGCGGTGGAGGCCCTGCCGGCGCCTGGGGTGCTGCCCGACATTCAGGCCGCCATCGACGAGGCGGCGCGCGCCAGCGGTGGGCGCGTCGGTGTCGTGGGTTATTGCTGGGGCGGGCTGATGGCGTGGCGCAGCGCGTGCCTGCTGTACGGTCTGAGTGCCGCGGTGCCGTACTACGGGGGCGGCGTCACGACGCCGGTGGAGGCGGCGCGCGAGCCGCGCTGTCCGGTACTGGCCCATTTCGCCGAGCGGGACCGCTGGATTCCCCTGCCGGAGGTACAGGCCTTTGCGGCGGCCCATCCCACGGTCCAGGTGCACACCTATGCCGCTGACCACGGCTTCAACTGCGACCAACGTGGGGCCTACGATGCGGCGGCGGCGCGGCTGGCGCGCGAGCGCACGCTGGCCTTTTTGCGCCAGCACGTCGGCTGATCCGGCGCGGCCGGTGGGTGCGCGGGTCGCTCAGGCGGGCACGGTTTGCCGGGCGCGCAGCCAGGCCAACAGCTCGGCCGGCGCCATTGCGCGGGCATACAGCCAACCCTGGAAGGCGTCGCACCCATGTTGGCGCAAAAAGTCGCGCTGCTCGGGGGTTTCCACCCCTTCGGCCACCACCCGCAGGCCCAGGTCGTGTGCCATGGACAGGGTGGCGCGCACGATGGCCGCGCTGTCCGGATCCCCAGGCACTCCGTTGACGAAGGAGCGGTCGATCTTGAGCTTGCCGATGGGCAGGCGTTGCAGATAGCCCAGGCTGGAGTAGCCGGTTCCAAAATCGTCTAAGCACAGCTCCAACCCCATTTGGGTGAGGGTGCGCATGCGCTCGGTCACGTCGGCGCCGGCCTGCACCAGCAGGCTTTCCGTGATCTCCAGCTCCACCAGTCGGGTGGCCGGGCCCAGATCCCGCAGCGCGTCGCGCACACGGTCCAGAAAACCCGGGCGGGCAAATTCGATGGGGGAGATGTTGACCGCCAGCCGGACCTGCGCGAACAGGGGCGCGTCGGCGCTGGCGTGCCAAGCGGCGAGCTGCCGGCATGCGGTCTGCAGCACCCATGCCCCCAGGCGATCGATGATGCCGGCGTCCTCCGCCACGCCGATGAACTCCGCCGGCGAGATCGGGCCCAGCGCGGGGTCGTCCCAGCGCAGCAGGGCCTCCAGCCCGAGCAGGCGCTGCCCATCATCGGCGTCGATCTGGGGCTGGTAGACGAGGCTTAAGCCGCCGCGCTGCGGATCGTCGACCGCCTGGCGCAGGGCGGATTCGAGCGCGAGCCGGCGCGAGACGTGCTCGTGCATGGCCGGCTCGAAGAAGCGCCACTGGTTGCGCCCCGCGGCCTTGGCGGCGTACATGGCCGTGTCGGCGTGGCGCAGCAGGGTTTCCACCGCGCTGCCGTCGTAAGGGAACACCGTCACCCCCAGACTGGCACTGACGCGCACCTGCACGCCGTCCAGTTCGATCGGCTCGTCCAGGGTGCGGGCGATTTTGCGCGCCACGGTGGCGGCGCCGTCGCGCCCTTTCACCCACGGCAGCAGAGCGATGAATTCGTCGCCGCCGAAGCGTCCCAGCACGTCGCGCGAGCGCAAGCATGCCTGCAGCCGCGTTGCCACGGTCTGCAGCAGGCGATCCCCCTGGGCGTGCCCCAGGCTGTCGTTGACGTGCTTGAAGCGGTCCAGGTCCAGGAAGATGATGCCCACCTCCTGCCCGCTGCGCCGCGCCGTGGACAGCACCGTCTCGGCCTGTTCGGTCCAAAAGCTGCGGTTGACCAGGCCGGTGAGGGCGTCGAAGTGGGCGAGCTGGATCAGGCTGGCGTGGCTGCGCGCCAGCTCGAGCGTGCGCTGCTCCACCAACTGCTCGACCCGCCGCCGCTGGCCGGTGGTGACCAGCAAAAACGCCGCCAGCAGCGCCACGGTCAGGAAGGCCGTGCTCGCCGTCAGGTGCATGCGCGCGTCGGCCGCATTCTGGCGCCAAAAGCCTTCGGTGGTATCCAGTCGCAGCACCCAGGCGCGCTGGGCAAACCGCAGCGGCCACTCGGTGCGGACGCCCAGATGGTCCGGCGACGCGGTGCGCTCGCAGCCCTCCGGCCCCGCCAGACGCCGGTTGTCCGGGCTGGCATCACTGTCCATGAGGCACAGGGTCAAACCCTCCAGCGGCACGGCCTCCAGCCCCGCCTGGGTGACGTCCCCCATGCGAAATGCGGTCGAAACGATGCCGAGTACCTCGCCGCTGCCGTGGGTGGCGCGGACCGCGTGATAGACGACGATGCCGCGCTGGGAGCCTTGTTCCTGCACCAGCCGGAAGGGTTCGGTGGCCTGTGGGCGTCCGCTGTCGATGGCCCGCTGAACGGCCCGCCGCAGCGGTTCGTACGTGAGAATGTCCAGCCCGCGCGCGGCTTGGTTGGTGGCCAGCGGCGCCAGCCGCGTGATCACCATGTGCTCGTCGGCGTTCGGCGCGGGAAAGCGGCGGCCCGTGGCGTCGCGCGCCAGGATCGGCCAGCCAGGGTCGCAGCATTCGTAGTGCGGACGGTCGGCGCGCGAGACGCGCCAGTTGAACGTGAAATTTTGCGTGCCGGGGTAGCGGCGCAGCCACAGCTCGGCCGAACGCTCGAACTCGTCTTGCCCCATGGCGGGGGCGCGCGCCATCAGTTGGCCCATGGCCTCCAGCGCATCGATTTGCGCGTCCAGCCGGCGTTGCAGCGTTTGCGCCGCCTGCTCCCCCGCCTGTTCGGCGCGCAGCCGCAACTGTTGGGCCTGGGCGTCGGCCAGCAGCCGCACCACACCGCCGGCCAGCAGCAGCGCCAGCGCAAGCGGTATGCCCACGCCCCGGCGCCGCGCTTGCCATGCCGAGCGCGGTTCACCAAAGCCCACCCACATCAGCGGCACGACCAGCACCGCGCCCAAGGCATCGCCCAGCCACCAACTGGCCCACTGTCCCCAGCCGTCGGCGGAGGCGATGACGCCGCGGGCCACCAGCGTGGGCACGGCCACGCTGGCGTTGAGCAACGCACCCAGGGGCAGCACCACGAACAGCAGCCGCAGCACCAGGCGCGGCTCGTCGAGGGTGGACGGGTAGCCGACCCAGCGCCGGATGGCCCAGGCCGATACGGCGGCCATGGCTGTCGCGCCGATCGCAGGAACCGCGATCGCCCAGTGGCGCCAGTCGGCGCCGAGGCTGTCGTGCGTCAGGATCTGCACCGCCAGTGCGCCGGCCAGGATGCCGGGCCAGGCCCACCGGCCCCAGACCAGCGCGGCGCCCGCCGCCACGCCGGCGGGGAAAAACACCACGATGGCGTAGTCCGGCGGAACGCGCAGTTGCAAAGCCAGCCAGCCGCCGATCACATATGCCAGCGCCGTGATGAGAGCGTACCCCACCCCGCGCAGCCCGTGGCGCGTGAGGGCGGTGTTGGCAGCAGGGGCAACGACGTCCATGATGGTTTGAAAGTGGCCGCACTGTAGCACCGCGCACCGAGCCTTCCGACGGGCGCGGTTGCCAGCCCTGTCGGCCCCGGGGCAGGATGGGCGGCCCAGGGGGGGTGCGATCAGGGTTTACCCGCAAATGGCCCTGCGCCGGCACGGGAAACCGTGCCGTCAGCGCGCGCCGGCCCTACACTGCGGCCCATGCGCGGACGGGCGCGATGGGCAGGTGCGGCAGCCGGTGATCCCGGTGCTGGCTACCTTGGGCGCAGTTGGCAGGCCCGACGTCCGCATGGGGGCTTACCGGCCCGTTTTGCCTCGAAGGAGTTCTCTGCCATGACCGCTCCCTTGCCCGAGCACGTCCGGCGCGCGCTGGAATCCGTCTCGCTCGATGACAAATACGCCCTCGATCGCGGCCGCGCCTTCATGAGCGGGGTGCAAGCGCTGGTGCGCCTGCCGATGCTGCAGCAGCAACGCGACGCTCTGGTCGGCAAGCACACCGCCGGCTTCATCAGCGGCTACCGCGGCTCGCCCCTGGGCGGCTACGACCAGGCGCTGTGGAAGGCGCGCGAGCACCTCAAGGCCCACCACGTCGTCTTCCAGCCCGGTGTCAACGAGGAGCTGGCCGCCACCGCCGTCTGGGGCACGCAGCAGCTCGGTTTCGCTCCTCCGGGCAGTGCCAAGTACGACGGCGTCTTCGGCCTGTGGTACGGCAAGGGGCCGGGGGTGGACCGCTGCAGCGACGTCTTCAAGCATGCCAACATGGCCGGCACCACGCCATGGGGCGGCGTGATCGCGGTGGCGGGCGACGACCACGTGGCCAAGAGCTCCACCGCCGCGCACCAGAGCGACCACATCTTCAAGGCCTGCGGGCTGCCGGTGTTCTTTCCGGCCAGCGTGCAGGAGATCCTGGACCTGGGCCTGCACGCCTGGGCGATGAGCCGCTACGCCGGCGTGTGGACCGGCATGAAGACGATCCAGGAGATCGTCGAGTCCAGCGCCACCGTCGAAATCGACCCCGAGCGGGTGCAGATCGTCCTGCCGGACGACTTCGAGATGCCGCCAGGCGGCGTGCACATCCGCTGGCCCGACATGCCGCTGGAGCAGGAAGCGCGGCTGATGGACTACAAGTGGTATGCGGCGCTGGCTTACGTGCGCGCCAACCGCCTCAACCACAATGTCATCGAAGGTCCCCACGACCGCTACGGCATCATCGCCAGCGGCAAGGCCTACAACGACCTGCGGCAAGCCCTGCACGACCTGGGGCTGGACGACGAAACGTGCCGCCAGCTGGGCATCCGCGTGCACAAGGTGGCGGTCGTGTGGCCGCTGGAGGCACAGCTCACGCGCGCGTTCGCCGAAGGGCTGCGCGAGATTTTGGTCGTCGAGGAAAAACGCCAGGTCATCGAATACCAGCTCAAGGAAGAGCTCTACAACTGGCGCCCGGACGTGCGGCCAGACGTGCTGGGCAAGTTCGACGAAATCGAGGGGGATCACTCGGGCGGCGAGTGGTCGGTGCCGAACCCGAGCGCCCACACGCTGCTGCGCGCCAATGCGGATCTGACGCCCGCCGTCATCGCGCGCGCCGTGGCGCGGCGGCTGACCAAGCGCGGCCTGTTGCCCGAGGGCAGCGACATCGCAGCGCGGGTGCAAGCGCAGTTGGCCGTGATCGAGGCGCGCGAACGGTCGCTGCAGGCCATCCAGGTGCAGACCGCCGATGCCCAGCGCGTGCCGTGGTTCTGCTCCGGCTGTCCGCACAACACCTCCACCCGGGTGCCGGAGGGCTCGCGCGCCATGGCCGGCATCGGCTGCCACTACATGTCGATCTGGATGGACCGCAACACCCTCGCCTTTACCCAGATGGGTGGCGAGGGCGTGCCGTGGGTCGGGCAGCAGCCGTTCACGAAGGAAAAGCACATCTTCGCCAACCTCGGCGACGGCACCTACTTCCACAGCGGGCTGCTGGCGATCCGCCAGGCCATCGCGGCCGGCGTCAACATCACCTACAAGATCCTCTACAACGATGCCGTGGCGATGACCGGCGGCCAGCCGGTGGGCGAGCGGCCCGAGGGGCATTCGGTGCTGCAGATCGTGCACAGCCTGCGCAGCGAGGGGGTGCGCAAGCTCTTCATCGTGACCGACGAGCCGGCCAAGTACGCCCATGCCCAGCACACCACCCTGGGTGGCGTGACGCTGACGCTGCCGGCCGACGTGCCGGTGCTGCACCGCGATGAACTCGACCGCGTGCAGCGCGAGTGCCGCGATACCGAGGGCGTGACCGCCATCATTTACGACCAGACCTGCGCCACCGAGAAGCGCCGCCGCCGCAAGCGCGGCCTGATGGTCGATCCGGACAAGCGCGCCGTCATCAACGAGCGCGTCTGCGAGGGCTGCGGCGACTGCGGCGTGCAGAGCAACTGCCTGAGCGTGGAGCCGCTGGAGACCGAATTCGGGCGCAAGCGGACCATCAACCAAAGCACGTGCAACAAGGATTTTTCCTGCACCAAGGGGTTTTGCCCCAGCTTCGTGACGGTGGAGGGCGCCAAGCCGCGCAAGCCCGGCCGTGACGCCGGAGGGCCCGATCTCAAGGATCTGCCGCCGCTGCCCGAGCCGTCCCTGCCCGAGCTGCGGGCCGGCGCCGGGGTCTGGGGCATCGTCGTGGCGGGGGTGGGCGGTACGGGCGTCATTACCATTGGTCAGTTGCTCGGCGTGGCCGCGCACATCGAGGGCAAGGGCATCGTCACCCAGGACGCCGCCGGGCTGGCGCAAAAGGGTGGCGCGACCTGGAGCCATGTGCTCATCGGTGCGCGCCAAGACGACATCCTGACCACGCGCGTGGGCACCGCCGCCGCCGACCTGATCCTGGCCTGCGACCCGATCGTCGCGGCCAGCCCCGAGACGCTGGCGCGCATGCGCGAAGGCCGCACCCACGTCGCCCTGAACGCACAAGCCACCCCGACCGCGGCCTTCGTCAAGGACGGGGCGTGGCAGAACCCGTCGGCGCGCTGCGTCGCCGCCATCACCGAGGCGGTGGGTGGTGTGGGCGTGGGGGCGTTCGATGCCGAGGCGCTGGCGCTCAAGGTGCTGGGCGACACGCTCTACGTCAACCCGATGGTGTTGGGCTATGCGTGGCAGAAGGGCTGGATTCCGCTGCGGCGCGAGTCGCTGGAGCGCGCCATCGAGCTCAACGGCGTGGCGGTGGGGGCCAACAAGGCGGCCTTCGAATGGGGACGGCGCGCCGCGCACGACGAGGGGGCCGTCAAGCGCTGGCTGCAGCCGGCGCAGGTGGTCGAGCTGCGGCCGCGGCCTACGCTGGAGCATGTGATCCGCGTGCGGGTGGAGCATCTGACGGCTTACCAGAACGCGGCTTACGCGCAGCGCTACGAGTCCCTGGTACGCCGTGTGCAGGCGGCCGAGGCGGCGCTGGGCACGGGCTCGACCGCGCTGACCGAGGCGGTGGCCCGGCATTTGGCGCAATTGATGGCCTACAAGGACGAGTACGAGGTGGCGCGCCTGTACACCGACGGTGCCTTCCTGCAACGTCTGCGCGAGCAGTTCGACGGCGACTTCACGCTGCGCTTCCATTTGGCGCCCCCGCTGCTGGCCCGGCGCAACGACAAGGGCGAACTCGTCAAGCGCGAATATGGCCCCTGGGTGATGGGGGCTTTCCGCGTGCTGGCGCGGCTCAAGGGTCTGCGCGGCACTGCTTTCGACCCCTTCGGTCACACGGAGGAGCGGCGCACCGAGCGGGGCTTGATCCGCGAGTACGAGGCCGCGGTCGAGGAGGTGTTGCGCGATCTGCGGGCGGAGCGTCTGCCGCTGGCGCTGGAGATTGCCCGCTGGCCGGCGCGGGTCAAGGGTTTTGGCCACGTCAAGGAGCGCAACCTGCGGGCAGCGCGCCCGCTGTGGGACGACCTGCTGCGACGGTGGCGCGCGGGCGACGCCGCGGCCGCGCCGTCGCCGGCCGCGCGCGTCGCCTGACCCGCTGGGCGGGCCGGCCTGCGTCGGCGCGGCCGACCGGTGAGCGGGCCGCCCTGTCACCGCCTCGACGCGGCGTGGAGCGACCTTCCGCTGGCCCGCGTACACTGCGCGCTTTTTCGTGCAGGCAAGGGAGTGGCGATGGCCGCAGCGGGCAGGGCAGGCAGTGAGGCAGAAGCGGCGGGCGGGATCGGGCGCGGCGTCGCGTGGGCGCTGGCCGCCGGGGCCCTGTGGGGGCTGGTGTTCGTTGCGCCGCTGATGCTGCCCGAGTATCCGGCGGCGCTGCAGTCGGTGGCGCGCTATCTGGCGTTCGGGCTGATTTGCCTGCCCCTGGCGTGGTTCGATCGCCGCGAGTTGCGCAGCCTGAGCCGCGCCGACTGGCGGCACGCGCTCAAGCTGGCCTTCGTGGGCAATCTGCTGTACTACCTGTTGCTGGCCAGCTCCATCCAGCGCACGGGCGGGCCCCTGTCCACGGTCATCATCGGCACCCTGCCGGTGGTGATTGCCATCGTGGCCAACCGCCGCAACGCGGCGCGCGACGGGCGGCTGCCGTGGCGGCGTCTGTGGCCCGCCCTGGCCCTGATCGCGCTGGGCATTGCGCTGGTCAACCGCACCGAGTTGCAGGCCGTGCTGGCCGACCCCGCGCGCGACGTGGGTGCCTACGCGCTGGGCGCGCTGCTGGCCGTGGGGGCGGTGGCCTGCTGGACGTGGTACCCCCTGCACAACGCCGATTGGCTGCGCGCGCACCCGGACCGCAGCCCGCGCGCCTGGTCCACCGCGCAGGGGCTGGCCACCCTGCCGCTGGCGGCCATCGGCTATGCCCTGGTCTGGGGGTTGGACGCGGTGCGGGGCGATCCGTTTGCTATGCCGTTCGGGCCACGGCCGGTGGTGTTCATCGGCCTGATGGTGTCGGTCGGCCTGCTGGCCTCGTGGCTGGGCACGCTGTGCTGGAACGCGGCCAGCCAGCGGCTGCCGACGGCGCTGGCGGGGCAGCTCATCGTGTTCGAGACGCTGGCCGCCTTGTTGTATGCCTACCTGTGGCGGGGGGAGTGGCCGGCGCCCCTGTCGTTGCTGGGCATCGGGACGTTGGTGGCCGGGGTGTTGTGGGGGGTGCGTGTGCGCCCGCAGCCGGTGATCGCGCAGGCGCACCCGGACTGACGCCCGCCCCCGCATGCCCGCGGCGCGCAGGCCGCGGGCTACAATGAACGTTTGCCATCGCGCATGGCCCGCTGGCGCTTGCCGGTGCGCGCCGGCCGCGATGCCCCCAACCCTTTGCACGCCAGAGGAATCCGACGTGTTCATCTCCAATGCCTACGCCCAGGCCGCTGCGGGCGGCGACACCACCTCCACGCTCATGAGCCTGCTGCCGCTGGTGCTCATGTTCGTGGTGCTGTACTTCGTCATGATCCGGCCGCAGATGAAGCGCCAGAAGGAGCACAAAGCCATGATCGATGCCCTGGCCAAGGGGGACGAAGTCGTCACCGCCGGCGGTCTGCTGGGCAAGGTCTCCAAGCTGGGCGAATCCACGATCGGCATCGAGCTGGCCGACGGGGTCGAAGTGCAGCTGCAGCGCACCGCCGTCGTGCAGGTGCTGCCCAAGGGCACCCTCAAATAAGCCGCGGCCGGCGCCACCGGCCCCGAGCCCATTCGCGGCGCCGTGCGCGCCGCAAGGCGTTCGTCCATGAACCGATATTCCTGGTGGAAGTACGCGACCCTGGTGGTCGTGCTCGTCATCGCCACCCTGTACACCCTGCCCAACTTCTTTGGCGAGGCGCCGGCCGTGCAGGTGTCCTCGGCGCGTGCCGCGCACCGGCTGGACGAAGGCATCGTCAGCCGCGTCGAGCAGGCGCTCGCGGCGGCCAACCTGGGGGCGGAAGCGATCCAGTTCGACGGACAGACCGTCAAGGCGCGCTTTGCCTCGACGGATGCGCAGCTCAAGGCCCGCGACGCGATCGAGCGGGCCCTCAACCCCGACCCGGCCAACCCGATGCATGTGGTGGCCCTCAACCTGCTGCCGCGTACCCCGGCCTGGCTGCAAAGCCTGGGTGCGCAGCCCATGTATCTGGGTCTGGACCTGCGTGGGGGGGTGCACTTCCTGTTGCAGGTGGATATGGCCGGTGCCGTGGACAAGCGCGTCGAGGGCCTGGCCGCCGATGTGCGCACCGCGCTGCGGGACAAGGGCATCCGCCACGGCGGTGTGCGCCGCGAGGGGCAGGCGGTGATGGTGCGCCTGCGCGATGCGGCGACGGCGCGTGCCGCCGGCGACCTGATCGCGCGTGATTTTCCGGATGTGCAGGTGGCCGAACGCGACGAGGGTGGCGAGACGGTGCTCGCGCTCACCCTGCGTCCCGAGGCGGCGCGCCGCATCCAGGAGCAGGCGCTCAAGCAAAACATTCTGACGCTGCACAACCGCATCAACGAGCTGGGCGTGGCCGAGCCGGTGATCCAGCAGCAGGGGCTGGACCGCATCGTCGTGCAGCTGCCCGGCGTGCAGGACACCGCCAAGGCCAAGGACATCCTGGGCCGCACCGCGACGCTGGAAATCCGCATGGTGGACGAAAGCCCCGAAGGGTTGGCCGCCGAGCGCAATGCGGGGCCGGTGCCGTTTGGCGCCGAGCGCTATCTGGACCGCAACGGGGCGCCGGTCATCGTCAAGCGCGAGGTGATCCTGACCGGCGAGAACCTGACCGATGCGCAAGCGGGCTTCGACAGCCAGACGCAGGAGCCGGTGGTCAACCTGACGCTGGACGGCAAGGGCGCGCGGGTGTTCCGCGACGTCACGCGCGAGAACGTCGGCAAGCGCATGGCGATTCTGCTGTTCGAGAAGGGCAAGGGCGAGGTGGTCACGGCGCCGGTCATCCGCACCGAGATCGGCGGCGGCCGCGTGCAGATCTCCGGCCGCATGACGACGCAGGAGGCCAACGACACCGCGCTGCTGCTGCGCGCCGGCTCGCTGGCCGCGCCGATGGAGATCATCGAAGAGCGCACCATCGGCCCGAGCCTGGGTGCCGACAACATCCGCATGGGCTTCAACAGCGTGGTCTGGGGCTTTGCGGTGGTGGTCGCCTTCATGTGCGTCTACTACCGGCTGTTCGGGGTGTTCTCCAGCGTCGCGCTGGCGGTCAACCTGATGCTGCTGGTGGCGGTGCTGTCCATGCTGCAGGCGACGCTGACGCTGCCCGGCATCGCCGCCATCGCGCTGACGCTGGGCATGGCGATCGATGCCAACGTGCTGATCAACGAGCGGGTGCGCGAGGAGCTGCGCAACGGCTCCGCGCCGCAAACGGCGATCCACAAGGGCTACGAGCACGCCTGGGACACGATTCTGGACTCCAACATCACGTCGCTGCTGGCCGGGCTGGCACTGTTGACGTTCGGCTCGGGTCCGGTGCGCGGTTTTGCCGTCGTGCACTGCATCGGCATCCTGACCAGCATGTTCTCGGCCGTGTTCTTCTCGCGCGGGCTGGTCAACCTGTGGTACGGGCGCCAGAAGAAGCTGCGCGCCGTCTCGATTGGCATTCGCGTCGCGCCCTCGGGCGCCGCCAAAGCCGACTGATCCGCCGGGAGATCGACGATGGAACTGTTTCGGATCCGCAAGGACATCCCGTTCACGCGCCACATGCTGGTGCTGAACCTGGTGTCCTTCGTCACCTTTTTGGCGGCGGTGTTCTTTCTGGTCACGCGCGGCCTGCACCTGTCGGTCGAGTTCACCGGCGGCACGGTGGTCGAGGTGTCCTACGCACAGCCGGCCGACCTGGGGCAGGTGCGGGCGGTCGTGGCGGGCCTGGGCTATGCCGATGTGCCGGTGCAGAACTTTGGCAGCTCGCGCGACGTGATGATGCGCCTGCCGCTGCGCGAAGGCCTGAACTCCGGCCAGCAGACCGAGCAACTGTTGGCGGCTCTGCGCGCCCAGGACCCGGCGGTGGAGCTGCGCCGCACCGAGTTCGTCGGGCCCCAGGTCGGCCGCGAGCTGGTCACCAACGGGCTGCTCGCGCTGGCCTTCGTCATCGGCGGCATCATGATTTACTTGGCCCTGCGCTTCGAGTGGAAGTATGCGGTCGCCGCCATCATCGCCAACCTGCACGACGTCGTCATCATCCTGGGCTTTTTCGCCTTCTTCCAGTGGGAGTTCTCGCTGGCGGTGCTGGCGGCGGTGCTGGCCGTGCTGGGCTACTCGGTCAACGAGTCGGTGGTCATCTTCGACCGCATCCGCGAGACCTTCCGCCGCCAGCGCAAGATGACGGTGCGCGAGGTCATCGATCATGCGATCACCTCGACCATGAGCCGTACCATCATCACCCACGGCTCGACCGAGGCGATGGTGCTGTCGATGCTGCTGTTTGGCGGCCCGACGCTGCATTACTTTGCGTTGGCGCTGACCATCGGCATCCTGTTCGGGATTTATTCGTCGGTCTTCGTGGCGGCAGGTATCGCCATGTGGCTGGGCATCCGGCGCGAAGATCTGGTCAAGGCGCCCAAGAAGGCGGGCGAGGGCGACGACCCGAACGCCGGCGCCGTGGTGTGAGGGTGCGCGGAGGAGCGCCTCGGGCCCGCGCCGAGGCCTGCCACCTAGGCCCGCACCACGCGCTGCAGCAGCCCGCCGGGTAGGCGCTGCACGTGTCCGTCCAGCTCCAGCGTCAGCAGATGGGCCTGCAGGCGGGCCGTGTCCCAGCCGCAGCGCACTTGCAGCAGATCGAACGGCGTGGGGTCGTGGCCCAGGGCGGTCAGCACCGGGTCGTCGGCGGGTGCCGGTGTCGCGCCACTGGCGGGGGGCGGGGCATCTGCGCTTGGTCCCCAGACCGCACGCAACTCTTCGTGGATGTGCTCGGCAGTTTCCACCAGCTTGGCCCCCTGCCGGATGAGGGCATGGCAGCCCCGTGCCTGTGGCGCGTGGATCGAGCCGGGGATGGCAAACACCTCACGCCCCATCTGGGTGGCCAGTTCCGCCGTGATGAGCGACCCCGACCCGAGCGAGGCCTCCACCACCAACGTGCCGTGCGTCAGCCCGGCGATGATGCGGTTGCGGCGCGGAAAATGCGGCGCCAGGGGCGGCGTGCCCAAAGGGTGTTCGCTGACGAGGCAACCCGCTGCCGCGATCTGGTGGGCCAACGCCCGGTGCCGCGCCGGATAGACGCGGTCCACCCCCGTGCCGACCACTGCCACGGTCTGGCCGCCAGCGGCCAGGGCGCCCTCGTGCGCGGCAGCGTCGATGCCGGCGGCCAGTCCCGACACGATGCACACGCCCTCCGCCGCCAGCGCGCGGGCAAAGGCGCGCGCATTGTCGGCGCCTTGCGGGGTGGGGTTGCGGCTGCCGACGACCGCCAGTGCCCGTGGCGCGCTCAGCGCGGCGGGGTTACCGACCACATGCAGCAGCGGAGGCGGGTCCGGGGTGGTCAGCAGGCTTGCCGGATAGGCCGCATCGCCCAGCGCGATCAGATGGTGGTCGGCCTGCGCCAGCCAGGCTTGGGTGCGGGCGCGCAGCGCGGGCCAATCGGGGGGCTCGGCCTGCAGGCGGCCGGCCACCGTGGGCCCGACCGCCTCGGCCAAGGCCCCGAGGCGTTGCGCGAACACGGCGGCCGGTGGGCCAAACGCCGCCAGCAGCCGGCGCGCCGTCGCCGAGCCCACCCCTGGCGTGGCGATCAGCCGCAACCACTCGACCCAGTCGTCGGGTGCCATCCGTTCCGGTCCCCCTGCCTGCCGCGCGTCAGGGGTTGACGAAGCGATCCCCGCTCTTGACGCCGTCGGTGATCTGCAAGATCAGGGCGTACGAGACGCGCTCAAAGGTGCGAAACACCATCATCAGTCCGTTGCGCTCCCCGGGCAGCAGGAGGTCCGGGCGCGCCTCGTCGGTCTTGTCGGTCAGGCGGGTACGGTCCTTCAGCACGGCGAGCACGTGGCCTGCCTCCAGCCCGTCGGCGTGCCCACGGTTGAGCACGACGATTTGGTTCTGCCCCGCGTAGCGAACGGTTTCGCCGTGCACCTTGACGATCTGCCCGCGGATCGGGGCCGCGGGGGCGTGGGGGACGTACAAGCGCATCTCGCGCCCGGCCTGGGGCAGCAGCCGGTCACCGATGCGGATTTCCTCGCGCGCCTGCACGATGTGGACGGTCGCGGGCACGAGGGTCGGCTGCCCGTCGGGCCCCTCGGTCGCTCGTTCGCTGCGCACCAGCTCCGCACGACCCACGGCGTGGGCTTCGTAGCCCAGCACCTCGCCGCTTTCCGGATCCCGCAGCGCGACGGCATTGCGGTAGATCGACAACACGCGCGGGCGGTCCGCCTGAGTTTCCAGCGCGTCGCCCGTGAGTGCATCGCTCGGGCCATATTGGCCGCGGGCGTAGGCGCGGTCGCCGCGGGCCAGCAGCACCCGTGCTTCCGGGCCGGCGACGATGCGTGGGGCACGCTCATGGGTGTCGGCATCGACGACATCCACGTCGGCCAGGAAGGGTTCGATCGCCCCCGGGGGCAGCGGCGGAATGCCCTCGTCGCGCAGCCGCTCGGCGCGCACGCGTGGCGAGAGCTTGACCGTGGGGGGTGTGTCCGCGGCGAACTGCAGCACGGCGCGGTCGCCGACGCGCGTGAGCACCAGCACCTGCCCGGGGTAGATCAGGTGGGGGTTGCGAATCTGCTGCAGGTTCATGCCCCACAGCTCCGGCCAGCGCCACGGGCGCTGCAGATACAGCCCCGAAATGCCCCACAACGTATCGCCGCGGCGCACGGTGTATCGCTCGGGCGCATTCGGGGCGAGTTCGGACAGGGGCACACCCGCCTGAGCCACCTGCTCGGCGGTGCCGCGCTGCTGCGGCGTCACGGGATAGGGCGGCGCAGCGGCGGCGACGCAGGCCATGCCACCCACCAGCGCCCCCACGAACCAGTGCGAAAGGGCTGTGCCGATGCCCCTACGGACGGCAGGCACCGGGGCGGGCGAAAGCGGTGCGGGACGTTGGCGCGGGATGGTCATGGGTGGCGATTCCTCTCTTGCCATTGTGCGGTCTGCCCCCACTTCTGGCAATGCCATGCCCCGCGCCGTGCTGGCAGGCCCCGCCAAAAGTGGCGAAAAT
Organism: Tepidimonas sp.; assembly: GCF_046292505.1. Lineage (GTDB taxonomy): Bacteria > Pseudomonadota > Gammaproteobacteria > Burkholderiales > Burkholderiaceae_C > Tepidimonas. The sequence continues at coordinate 60,154 of NZ_JBKBQX010000009.1, forward strand.
ACCGACATTCGCCTATGAACGCCTCCACCGAACTCCTGCCCATCCTGCGCTATCCCGATCCCCGCCTGCACAAGGTGGCCAAACCGGTCGCGGCCGTGGACGATCGTGTGCGCTCGATCATCCCGCGCATGTTGGCGACCATGTACGCCGCCAATGGCATCGGCCTGGCGGCCACGCAGGTCGACATTCACGAGCGCATCATCGTCATCGATGTGAGCGAAGCCCGCGATCAGCCGCTGGTGCTGATCAACCCCGAGATCGAATGGGCCAGCGACGAGAAGCGTAAGGGCGAGGAAGGGTGTCTGTCGGTGCCCGGCATCTACGACGGTGTCGAGCGCTCGGTGGCGGTGCGCGTGCGCGCGCTGGACGAGCACGGTGCGAGCCGCGTGATCGACGCAGAAGGACTGTTGGCGGTGTGCATCCAGCACGAGATGGACCACCTGATGGGCAAGGTGTTCGTCGAGTACCTTTCGCCGCTCAAGCGTGAGCGCATCAAGATGAAGCTCGTCAAGGCCGAGCGGGAAGCCGCGCGTGCTGCGGCCGAGGCTCGGCCGCGCAGCCGCCTGCACCCGGAGCCGACGGAGGCGCGGCTTTGACCGCGGCGGCCGGGGCCATCCCCGCGCTGCGGGTGGCCTTTGCCGGCACACCGGTGTTTGCCGCCACGGCCCTGCAGGCGATTGCGCAGGCGGGGTTTCCCGTCGAGCTGGTGCTGACCCAGCCCGACCGGCCCGCCGGCCGTGGCATGAAGGTGCAGCCCTCGCCGGTGAAGGCGCTGGCCCAGGCGCACGGCTGGACGGTCGCGCAGCCGCGTGGATTGCGGCTGGACGGCCGCTGGGCCGAGGACGCGGCCGCGGCCTGCGCCGCGCTGCAGGCCGCCCGGCCCGACGTGCTGGTCGTGGCGGCCTACGGCCTGATCCTGCCGCGCTGGGTGTTGGAGCTGCCCCGGCTGGGCTGCCTCAACATCCACGCCTCGCTGTTGCCGCGCTGGCGCGGTGCCGCGCCCATCCAGCGCGCCATCGAGGCCGGCGACGCGCAAACCGGCATCACCATCATGCAGATGGACGAGGGGCTGGACACCGGCGACATCGTGGCGATGGAGGCTGTGCCAATCGACCCGGCGGATACCGCCGGCTCGCTGCACGATCGCCTGGCCGATCTGGGCGCGCGTCTGGTGGTGCAGGCCCTGCGGGCGGCCGAGGCCGCGCCGCTGCCCCGCCGCCGGCAGCCGGACGAGGGCGTGACCTATGCCCACAAGATCGACAAGGCCGAGGCGATGCTGGACTGGTCGGCGCCTGCTGCGCTGCTCGAACGGCGCGTGCGCGCATTCGACCCCGTGCCGGGGGCGGCCACCACGCTGGAGGGCACCATGCTCAAAGTGTGGGCCGCCCGGGCGGAGCCGGCGGTGGCACCGCCGGCCGCGCCGGGCACGGTGCTGGCGGCGGATGCGGTGGGCATTCGTGTACAAACCGGTCAAGGCGTGCTGGTGCTGACCGAGGTCCAGCGCGCGGGTGGCAAGCGGCTGGCCGCCGGAGACTTTTTGCGCGGCACGGCGTTGCCACCCGGGGTGCGCCTGGGGGCGGCCGGATGAGTGCCGCGGCGTCCACCGCATTCTGGCGCGCGTCGTTTCTGAACCCGGTCTTGTGGCGTCGGCCCACCTTCGCCGCGGGCGCGCGCGAGCTGGTCAGCGTGGCCACCGGCATCGGGGCCTGGGGGCTGATGACCGGGGTGGCGATGGTCAAGTCCGGCCTGACGCCGCTGGAGGCGCTGTGGATGACGCTGCTCGTCTACGCGGGCAGCGCCCAGCTCACGGCGGTGCCGCTGATCACGGCCGGAGCGCCGCTGTGGGTGATCCTGGCGGCGGCCTTCTGCGTCAATTTGCGTTTCGTGGTGTTTTCCATCCACCTGCGCGCGTATGTGGCCCACCTGCCGCGCGGCCAGCGGCTGTTGACCGGCTACCTGACGGGGGATTTGAGCTACGTCTTTTTCGCCCGGCGCTTTCCGCACCCGGGTCGCACCGACGAGGAACGGCTGGATCAGGAGGCCTACCTGGCCGGGAGCTGCGGCGTCAACTACCTGTTCTGGATGACGGCCAGCGTGATTGGCATCGTGCTGGCCAACGCCATCCCGACCGAATGGGGTCTGGGCTTTGCGGGGATTCTGGCGCTGCTGGGGGTGGGCTGCTCGCTGGCCACGTCGCGCTTGCGCGTGTTGTCGGCCGCCGTGGCCGGGTCGGCAGCGGTCGTGGCCTGGGCGCTGCCGCTCAAGCTCAACATCGTGGTGGCGATCGCCGCCGCGGTCGTCGTGTGCCTGATCGCCGAGGCGCACGGCCCGCGTTGGCTGCGCGGCGCGCCCATTTCCCCCCACCGTCCGCATGGCTGACCTGAATCCCTGGATGCTGCTGACCTTCGTCGCGCTGGCGGCGGTGACGGTCATCACGCGCGGTTTTTTCTTTTTGTCCGATCGGCCATGGCAGTTGCCGCACTGGGCGGAGCGCGGCCTGCAGTACGCGCCGATTGCCGCGCTGGCGGCCGTAGTGGTGCCCGAGGTGGTGATGCAGCAGGGTCAGCTCATCCACACCTGGCGGGATGCGCGGCTGTATGCCGCGGCGGTGGGGGCCGCGTGGTTCTTCTGGCGCGGGGGGGGGCTGGGCACCATCGTCACGGGGATGGCGGTGTACCTGCCGCTGCATCTGGGGCTGGGGTGGTGAGTTCGGCCCGGGCTGCGATGCAGCGGGCCATCACCGCTTCGAGCTGGGCGCGTTGCACCGGTTTGGCCAAAAAGGCATTCATGCCGGCGGCCTGCGCGCGCTGCTCGGCGTCGTCCACGATGTCGGCGGTCAGCGCCACGATCGGCACGCGCCCGCGCGGCCCCGGCAGCGTCCGGATACGTTGGGTGGCCTCCAGCCCGTCCATCTCCGGCATGTGCACGTCCATCAGCACGATGTCGTAGTCCCCCTCGGCGGCCAGATCGACCGCCTGCCGGCCGTTTTCGGCGAAGGCGACCTGGTGGCCCAGTTTGTCCAGCAGCAGGCCGATGAATTTGCGGTTGACGGGGTGGTCTTCGGCCACCAGTACGCGCCAGCCACTGCGCTGGGCTTCGGGCGGGGTCGCTGCGGGGGCGCTCGCCGCGCTAGCGGCCAAGGCAGCGGACGGGGCGGCCGGTGCAGACGCATCGGCGGGCGATGCCTCGTCCGGCGGAGGCGGGGCCAGCCACGGGTTGGGCCGGGTGACCGCAAAGCCCGAAGGCTGGGCATCCGGCTCGGCGACGCGGGTAATCCAGGTGGCGGTGAAGGTGGAGCCGACACCGGGCTGGCTGTCCACCACCACGTCCCCGCCCATCAGGCGCGCCAGCGTGCGCGAAATGTCCAGCCCCAACCCGCTGCCCCCGTAGCGACGGGTGATGGAGGGGTCCGCCTGCTGAAACCGCTGGAATAGCCGCGCGACGGTGGCTGTATCCATGCCGATGCCCGTGTCGCGCACCACGGCCGTCCAGCGCACCAGCGTTCCGCTGTCACCGGCGGGCTCGGCCCGCAGGGAGAGGTCCACCCGGCCCTGTTCCGTGAATTTGATGGCGTTGCCCAGCAGGTTGAGCAGGATTTGGCGCACCCGGGTTCCGTCCGCTTCCACCCACGGGGTGCCCCCGTCGTCGATGGTCAGGCCCAAGGCCAGACCTTTGCGGTGGGCGTGCGGCTGCAGCCAGCGGTGGACGTCGTGCACCAGTTGCGGTAGGTTCAGCGGCTCGGGCTGGATGCGCATCTGCCCGGCATCCAGTGCGGACAGATCCAGAATGTCGTTGAGCAGGCTCAGCAGGTGCTCGGCCGAGGAGCGGGCGGTCTGCAACTGGTCGCGTTGGGCTGGGGTCAGCGGGCTGTCCTCCAGCATGGCCAGCATGCCCAGCATCCCGTTGAAGGGGGTGCGCAGCTCGTGGCTCATGTTGGCCAGGAACTGGCTTTTGGCGCGGTTGGCGGCTTCGGCGGCGTCGCGCGCGCCGCGCAGGGCGATGTTGAGGGCCTCCAGTTCGGCGCGCTCGTGCTGCTGGCGGCGCTGGCGCAGCCACAGGGCGGCCGCGGCGGCAAGCAGAACCAGCACCTGCGCGGTCATGAGCCAGACCACGTAGTGCTGCAGGCGCCGAACTTCCTGCAGCTTGGCTTCGATCATACCGACCACCACCCCGTTGGCCGTCAGCGTCAGCGCCTGCACGTCGGGCCCGAGCCGCGCCATCTCGTCCACGATGGCCCGCAGCTCGCCGGTGTCGTTGGTCTGCAGCAGGGCGTCCACCCGGGCCACCAAACCCTGCAGACGCCCCAGCAGCACGACGTAGTCGGGGTGCGATCGCAGCGGGGTCACAGTGGGGTTTTCGCGCAACAGCGCCACCCGCCCGGCAAAGATCTCCTGCCGCAGAGCCAGGGCATCCCAATCCACTCGGGCTGGCTGGGCAGCGGCGGCGCGGAGCTCTTCGCGCAGACGCAAAAACTCGCGTTCGTGCTGAAAGACGATCGCCGTGAGCGAGTCGGCCTGCAGTTGCGCGGTTTCCTCCGCCGAGCGCACCTGCCGCAGGAAGACCGCCAGCAGCACCGCCAGCCCCGCGCCGAGCAGGGCCGTTGTGATGGCGACCCAGATCAGGAAGCGCCGGCCCTCGGCCGCGCCCGTGGCGGTGGAGGCCGCGGCCGTCGGGGCGGGCCTCGCAGTCATTCGACGTCGATCGTCTTGAGTTGCCAGATCGAGCGTTCGTAGTAGCGCTTGTCTTTGAGCGCCGGATCGCTGTCGAAGGGATAGACGATGAACAGCGGCCCTTTGTCGCGCACGGGCATGAGCTCGCCGTTTTTGCGCGTGGCGACGACCACGTCGAAACGCTGCGCGTCCTCCATGGGGATCACGATGCGGTAGTCGTTGAGCGCCGTGGCCCGCAGCTGCCGCCCCTGGGCCCGCACGGCCGCGAGCACGTCGCGCAACCGGGGGCCGCGAAAGGTCACCGGCTTGTCGTCCCAGGGCGTCTGGGTCGTGAAGGTGTGCTGCGGCAGCGCATCCAGCATGGCCAGGTCGAAGACGGCCTGTGTCCCCTGGTTGCGCACCCCGATCTGCCCGCCGACCGTGAGGATGATCCGCTCCTTCGGCTGCGCCAGCGTGCCCGGTTGGGCGCCGACGGCGCCACCCAGCCCGCTGCCCAGCGCAGCGATGGCGAACACGAGCGATCTGCGCGAAATGCGATGTTTCATGGCGGCGTCGTGATCAGAGGTGACAATTTGGCGCGATCTTACGGCAAACGCCACCCGTTCGGGCGGGCGCCCCCTCGTGCGGCTGACACGGGCCGGGTGGCGCTCGGCGACGCTCAGGAACGCGAAGGCGCTTGGACCGCGGCCGCCGCACGGGCGGCGAACTCCTCGCGCAGCGCGCGCAGGCGCGCGCGCGGGTCGTCCGGCACGGCGGCGGCGTCGAGCTGCATCTCGGCGATGAAGCGGCTGGGCTGCGCAGCGACGCGCTCGCGCCCCTGGCGCCGGGCTTTGAGCCAGCTCACCACCAGCGTGCGCTGCGCGCGCGTGATGCCGACGTACATCAGCCGCCGCTCCTCCTCGATGCGCGCGGCGATCTGCGCCGCCTCGCCGTCGGCGTCGGGCTTGAACGGCAGCAGCCCCTCGTTGACGCCGACCAGCATCACGTGCGGCCACTCCAGCCCCTTGGCCGCGTGCAGGGTGGACAGCGTCACCGCGTCCTGGTCCTGCTCGCGCTCGGCCAGCGTGCTGATCAGCGCCACCGTCTGCGCCACCTCCAGCAGCGGCCGCGGCGTGCACTGCAGCGCCACGCCGCCCGTGTCGTCGAGCTGGCCGCCGCAGCGCTGCACCATCCAGTCGACGAAGTCCAGCACGTTGGCCCAGCGCTGCGTGGCCTGCTGCGGGCTGTCGGCGTGGTCGTGCAGGTGGCGCTCGTAGCCGATGTCGGTGAGCCACTCCATCAGCACCGCGCGCGCCGCCTCGTGCCCCACCGCGTGGCGCGCGCGGTATTGCAGGTCGTTGACGAAGCGGCCGAACTCGTGCAGCGCCGCGAGCGCCTTCGGTGCCAGCGTGGCCTGCAGCGTCGGCGCAAACAGCGTCTCGAACAGGCTGAGCCGGAGCCCGGCGGCCACCTGCCCGAGCTGCGCCAGCGTCTGGTGGCCGATGCCGCGCCGCGGCGTCGTCACCGCGCGCAGGAAGGCCGGGTCGTCGTCCTCGTTGGCGAGCAGCCGCAGCCAGGCGCACAGGTCCTTGATCTCGGCGCGGTCGAAGAAGCTCGTGCCGCCGGAGACGCGGTACGGGATCTGCGCCTTGCGCAGCGCCACCTCGAAGGCGCGCGACTGGTGGTTGGCGCGGTAGAGGATGGCGCAGTCGCGCCACGCCGCGCCCTGCGCGCGCAGGGTTTGGATGCGCGCCACGGCGCGCTCGGCCTCGTGCTCCTCGTGGTCGCAGGCCAGCACGCGCACCGGCTCGCCTTCGCCCAGCGCGCTCCACAGCGTCTTCGGGAACAGCTTGGGGTTCGGCCCGATGACGGCGTTGGCGGCGCGCAGGATGGCGTTGGTGGAGCGGTAGTTCTGCTCCAGCTTGATGATCTTGAGCGTCGGGAAGTCCTGCGGCAGGCGCTTCAGGTTGTCCAGCGTCGCGCCGCGCCAGCCGTAGATCGACTGGTCGTCGTCGCCGACGCAGGTCAGGTGTGGCTCGGGCCGCTCGCCATGGCCCACCAGCACCTTCAGCAGCTCGTACTGCACGGCGCTGGTGTCTTGGTACTCGTCCACCAGCACGTGGCCCAGGCGCTGCTGCCAGCGCTGGCGCACCTCGGCGTGCTCGCGCAAGAGCTTCAGCGGCAGCAGGATCAGGTCGTCGAAGTCCACCGCCTGGTAGGCCGCCAGCCGCTCGTGGTAGCGCGCCATGACGAGCGCGATCTGGCGCTCGGCCTCGTCGCGCGCCTGCGCCAGCGCCTGCTCGGGCGTCAGCCCCGCGCCCTTCCACTGGCTGATGCGCCACTGCCAGTGGCGCGCGGTGGTGGCGTCGGGGGTGCCGCCGCAGTCCTTCAGTAGGCCCACGATGTCGTCGGTGTCCAGGATCGAGAACTGCGGCTTCAGGCCCAGCGCCGCGCCGTCCTCGCGCAGGATGCGCACGCCCAGCGCGTGGAAGGTGCACAGCAGCACGCCCTGCGCGGCCTTGCCGACCAGCGTGCGCGCGCGCTCGCGCATCTCGGCGGCGGCCTTGTTGGTGAAGGTGATGGCGGCGATGCGCTCCGGTGCCAGCCCGGCCTGGATCAACCGCGCGATCTTGTGCGTGATGACGCGCGTCTTGCCCGAACCCGCGCCGGCCAGCACGAGCGAGGGGCCGCGCAGGTGGTGCACGGCGTCGAGCTGAGCGGGGTTGAGGGTGTCGTGCATCGGTTGGTCAGACGATCGGGGTCGTTCACCGTCGGGCGAGGGCGCGATGATACCGAGCGCAGCAGGCGACAGCGGTGCGCCGGCGCGGTCGCTACCATCGGGCCCCATGGGCTCCATCCTGTTGGTCACCTTTCCCTTTTTTGCGTTGGTGGCGGCCGGCTACCTGGCGGCGCGGCGACGCTGGTTGCCGTTGGAGGCCATACCCGGGCTCAACGGCTTCGTGCTGTTTTTTGCGTTGCCGGCCATGCTGTATCGCTTTGGGGCTTCCACACCGATCGCCCGGCTGCTGGACGGCGCGGTGGCGGGGGTGTGGCTGCTGTGCGCGCTGGTGGTGGTGGGGTTTGCGGTCGCGGTCAGCCTGGGCGGGCGCATCCGCTGGAACGATGCCGCCTTTGGCGCGCTGGTGGCCGCATTTCCCAATTCGGGGTTCATGGGGGTGCCGCTGATTGCCGCACTGCTGGGGCCGCAGGCGGTGGGCACGGTGATCGTGGTCATCGTGGTGGATATGGTGATCACCAGCTCGCTGTGCATTGCGCTGTCGCGTCTGGATGCGGGCGAGGGCGGCGCGCGCGCGGCGCTGCGGCAGGCGTTGCTGGGCGTGCTGCGCAATCCCATGCCGTGGGCGATCGGGCTGGGGGCGCTCGCCTCGGCGTGGCGCATTGCGCTGCCGGGCCCGTTGGACAAGACCGTGGGGCTGCTGGCCGATGCCGCGAGTCCGGTGGCGCTGTTCACCATCGGGGCGGTTTTGGCACGCTCCCAAATGCAGGCCGATCATCCGATGCCGCTGCGCGATTACGTGCCGCTGGCGCTGATGAAGCTGCTGCTGCATCCGCTGCTGGTGCTGCTGGTGGGCGCTGGCGCCATCCAGATCGGCGTTGGTTTGCAGCCGGCGGTGCTGACCGTGATGGTGCTGACGGCCGCGCTGCCCAGTGCCAGCAACGTGTCGCTGCTGGCCGAGCGCATGGGGGCCGACAACGGGCGTGTCGCACGCATCATCCTCGTGTCCACGGCGCTGGCGTTTTTCACTTTTTCGGCCGCCGTGGCCTGGCTGCGATGAGGCGCTCGCGCGGCGTCGGTCAGAAGCTGAGCGGATCGACGTCGATCGCCCAGCGCGCCAGGCCTCGCGTATCCGCGTGGGTGCGCAGGGTATGCAGCCGCGGCATCCACGCCGCCAGCAGCGCCTGCAGGGCGGGGCGGTGGGGGCTTTCCAGCAGCAGCTGGGCCCGCTCGATCCCCGCCACGCGGGTCAGCGTCATGGGCACGGGCGCATACAGCGTGACATGGGCGCGACCGGGCAAGTCGTGCGCGGCGTCGGCGGCGTGCCGCAGCCACGCGAGGGCGGCGTCCAGCTGGCGCGCTTCGGCGCGCAGCAAGGCCTGGTGGCTGTATGGCGGCATGCCGGCGGCGCGCCGCTCGTCCAGTTGCTGGGCCGCGAAGGCCGCGTAGTCGTGCCGGGCCAGCGCGGAAAACAGGGGGTGCTCGGGGTAAGCGGTTTGTACCCACAGTTCCACGGTGCTGTCCTGTGCAGCGACGAAGCGGGCATCGCGTCCCGCACGGCCGGCTGCCTGCATCAACAAGGTAAACAGCCGTTCGGGCGCGCGCCAGTCGCTGGCAAAGAGCGCCCCGTCGGTGTTGACGCTGGCCACCAGAGTGATGCGCCGGAAGTCGTGTCCCTTGGCGATCATCTGCGTGCCCACCAGCACGTCGATGGCGCCGCTGTGCACGGCGTCCAGGGTGCGCTCCAAGGCCCCGGCCGCGCGCGCGGTGTCGGCGTCCAGGCGGCCGATTCGCACCGGGCTGCCGTCCGGCCGCCGCAATGCTCCCAAGGCTGAGGTGAGCTGTTCCTCGAGCTGCTCGGTACCGCGGCCCAGGGGGGCCAGATCCAGGTTGCCGCAGTCGGGGCAGGCACGGGGCACGCGGGCTGCGTGGCCGCAGTGGTGGCAGCGCAGGCTGCGGTCGCCCTTGTGGAAGACCAGGTGGGCGCTGCAGTGCGGGCAGCCGCTCTTCCAGCCGCAGTCGCCGCAGGCAATCACCGGCGCGTAGCCGCGCCGATTCAGCAGCACCAGCGCCTGCTCGCCGCGGGCCAGCCGCGCCTCGATGGCGGCCAGCAAGGGGGCGGCCAGGGCGGTACCGCGTGGCTGGTGGCGCAGGTCCACCAGCCGCAGCCGCGGCCAGCCCGCGCCCCCCATGCGGTCGGCCATGTCCACCCGGCGGTAGCGGCCACTCTCGGCGGCGTGCCAGCTCTCCAGCGCGGGGGTGGCCGAGCCCAGCACCACCCGGCAGCCGTCCGCGTTGCCCCGGTGGGCCCGATACACGGCCAGGTCGCGTGCGGAGTAGCGTGCGCCCTCTTGGCTTTTGTAGCTGGGGTCGTGCTCCTCGTCCACGACGATCAGCCGCAAGCGCGGCAGGCTGGCAAACACCGCCATGCGCGTGCCCAGCACGATGCGCGCCTGCCCGCGGTGCGCCGCCAGCCAGTGCTGCAGCCGCTGGGCCGGGGTGAGCCGCGAGTGCAGCGTCGTTACCGCATCGCCGAATCGGGAGCGAAAGCGCTGTTCCAGTTGCGGGGTCAGGTTGATTTCCGGCACCAGCACCAGGATCTGCGCCTGCGGGTCGCGTGCCAGCAGCCGTGCGGTGGCCTGCAGGTACACCTCGGTTTTGCCGCTGCCGGTGGCGCCGAACAGCAACACGGGCCGGTCACTCGCCTCGATAGCCGCGATCGCATCGAGTTGGGCTGACGTCAAGGCGGGAACGGGCGTGGGGTGGTCGGCTGACGGGGCGCGCGCCGGTGCCGCACGCTTCAGTCGGCGTTGCAACTGCGCCAAGGTCAGCTCCCGCAAGGCGGGGGGCAGTGCCGACAGGGCCACTTCACCCAGGGACCGCTGATAATAGCGGGCGGCAAACGCCACGAAATCGCGCCAATCCGGGTCCAGCGGCGGCAGCGCATCCCAGACCTCGGTGACCGGTCGCACCTGTTCTGGAGGGCAGATGGGAGCGGCGGGCGTTGGGCCCCAAGCGATGCCCAGCACCTCGCGCCGACCCAGCGGTACGCGCACCAGGGTGCCTGCCGGCACGGGGCGGTCGCAGCGGTAGGTCAGTCGGTCGCCCAGCCCGCTGTGGGCGGGGGCTGCCACCACCACGTCGACCCAGGTCGATGCCGGAGATCCCGGAGTAGGGGGGCTGGGCGCTTCCGTCACGGCCGTGCCAGGGACGTCATGCGCGGGCGGGCATGCGGGTTTCCACGCTTGCCCCGAGAAACTGTGGATAACTTTGTCGACAAGCTGCGGATCGGTACCGCAAAGCATTGTCCGACAAGGCTTCGACTGGATTGCCAAAAATTTTGGCAAAACGATGAAACCATAGTTTTTTCAACGACTTGCGGAATTTGCTGCAGCAATTGTCAGCGCGCGGGTCAGCCAGCAGACAGAGCGTCCCGTCCCCGCAAAAGTGTGCATAAAGCCGATGCCGCACATGACCGATGAGCGGGGTCAAGCCGTGCCGCGCATGCGCCGCGAGTGCGCGTGCACCGTCTCGACCAGCACCTGCACGTGCTGCGGCGGCGTGTGCTGGCTGATGCCGTGGCCGAGGTTGAAGATGTGCGTCGGCCCGCGCCGCGTCGGGTCGGTGTGCGGGGCGCCGAACGCCTCCAGCACCGCCACCGCCTGCTCGGCCACCGCCTCGGGGCTCGAGAGCAGCACCGCCGGATCCAGGTTGCCCTGCAGCGCCTTGCCCGGCCCGCCCGGCAGCCCGCCCACCAGCGCGCGCGCGCGGCCCAGGTGCACGGTCCAGTCCACCCCCAGCACGTCGCAGTCCAGCGCCGCCATCTCCGCCAGCCACGGCGCGCCGCCCTTGGTGAAGACGATGCGCGGGATGGTGGCGCCGTCGTGCGTGCGCGGCAGCTGCGCCAGCACACGCTGCGTGTAGGCCAGGCTGAAGCGCTGGAACATCCCATCGGCCAGCACGCCGCCCCAGCTGTCGAACACCATCACCGCCTGCGCGCCGGCGCGGATCTGCTCGGTCAGGTACGCCGCCACCGCATCGGCGTTGACCGCCAGCAGCCGGTGCATCAGATCCGGGCGGCGGTACATCAGGCTCTTGACATGGCGGTAGTCATCGGAGCCGCCGCCCTCCACCATGTAGCACGCCAGCGTCCACGGGCTGCCGGAAAAGCCGATCAGCGGCACCCGGCCCGCCAGCGCCCGCCGGATCGACGTCACCGCATCGAACACGTAGCGCAGCCGCTCCATGTCCGGCACCGCCAGCGCCGCCACGTCGGCCTCGCTGCGCACGGTGCGCTCGAACTTCGGTCCCTCGCCGGCCTCGAAGCGCAGCCCCAGGCCCATCGCGTCCGGCACGGTCAGGATGTCGGAAAACAGGATCGCCGCATCCAGCGCGTAGCGCTCGAGCGGCTGCAGCGTGACCTCGGTGGCGAAGTCAACGTTCGTGGCCAGCCCCATGAAGCTGCCGGCGCGCGCGCGCGTGGCACAGTACTCGGGCAGGTAGCGGCCGGCCTGCCGCATCAGCCAGATCGGGGTGTATTCGGTGGCCTGGCCCAGGCAGGCGCGCAGGAAGGTGTCGTTGGTCAGCGGGGCAAAGGACATGAAGGTTCGCTCGGGTGGTGCAGATCGCGGCGCATTATCGCCGCGCCGCCTGGAACGCCGCGCGCACCTCCGCCACGCTGAGCACCTCGGTCAGCACCTGCGGCGCGCGCCCCGGCACGTGCAGCACGTACACCGGCACGCCGCTGCGCCCGAGCCGGGCCAGCTCCTGCGTGATGGCCGCATCGCGCCGCGTCCAGTCGGCGCGCAGCAGCGCGATGCCAGCCTCCTCGGCGTCGCGCAGCACCGCCGCATCGCCCAGCACCGCGGCTTTGTTGACCTGGCAGGTCACGCACCACGCGGCGGTGAAGTCGACGAACACCGGCCGCCCGGCGGCCAGCAGTTCGGCCTGGCGCGGTGCCGACCACGGCTCCCACGCGCCGTCGGCCGGGCTGGCTGGCGCGCGGGTTGCCGCCACCTCGGCCTCGCGCACCACCGCCGGCCCCACGCTCCAGCCCAGCGCCAGCAGCGCCAGCACCCCCAGCGCCGCCAGCGCGCGCGCGCGCCGCCCCAGCGCCCACAGCACCCACGCCAGGGCCAGCAGCAGCAACAGCAGCGCCGCCGCGCCGTGGATGCCGCTTTGCTGGCCCAGCACCCACAGCAGCCAGATCGCCGCCGCCAGCATCGGAAACGCCATCGCCTGGCGGAACGTCTCCATCCACGGCCCGGGGCGCGGCAGCCGCCGCGCCAGCCCCGGCCACCAGCTCGCCGCCAGGTACGGCAGCGCCATGCCCAGCCCCAGCGCGCCGAACACCGCCAGCGCCGCCGGCGCCGGCAGCGTCACCGCCAGCCCCAGCGACGCGCCCATGAACGGCGCCGTGCACGGCGAGGCCACCGCGGTGGCCAGCACCCCGGTGAGAAAGGCATCGGCCAGCGGATGGCGCAGTTGCAGCCCCGCCAGTCCCGAAGGCGCGAGTTGCCGCAGCTCGAACAGTCCCGCCAGGTTCAGCGCGATGAAGGTGAACAGCACCGTCAGCCCCGCCACCACCCACGGGTTCTGCAATTGAAAGCCCCAGCCCACCGCCTCGCCGGCACTGCGCAGCGCCAGCAGCAGCGCACCCAGCGCCAGGAACGACAGCACCACGCCCGCCGTGTAGGCCAGCCCCCCCAGCCGGTGCGCGCGCGCATCGGCCCCGTGCGCCTGGAACGCCATCACCTTGATCGCCAGCACCGGAAAGACGCACGGCATCAGGTTCAGGATCACGCCACCGGCCAGCGCGCCGAGCAGCGCCAGCGTCAGCCCCAGCGTCGTCGGCCCGCCGGTGCCCGCCGCGATCGCCGGGGCCGGTGCGGGGGGTGGGGGTGCGTCGGGTTCGGCCACCGCCGGCCAAGCGCCCTGCACGTCGGCCTCCAGTCGCACGCCGGCGCTGGCTGGACCGTGACCGGTCTCGGCGCACGCCAGCACGAGGGCCAGCCGTGGCACCGCCTCGCTGCGGTAAGGGTGAAACGGCAGCGTCGCGCGCCAGACCTCGCCGTCCCAGCCCTGGGTCCACGGCGCGCCGGGGGCGATCAGGTTGGCCGTCTCGGGGAAGAACTCCAGCGTCTGCCCGCGCCAGTCGGCCGGCAGGCCGTCGGCGCGCACGTGCAGGCCGGCTTCGTCGACGCGCAGCTCGGCGCGCGCCTGCGGCAGCGCGCGCGGCGCGGCAGCCCAGGCGGCCTCGAACTCCGCGGCGTGCTGCACGATCGGCCCGTCCGTCGACAGCTCCAATCGGAGCGTCGCCTCCTCCGGCACGCACTCGCGGCGGCAGATCAGCCAGGTCGCGTGCAGCTGCACCGGCAGGCTCGCGCCCTGCCAGCCCGCCGGCAGCGTCACCGGCACCGGCAGCAGCACCGTACCGTCGTAGCCGTAGTTGGCCAGGTCGCCCAGCGGAAACTTGCGTGGCGTCGGCCACTGGATCGCGCCGGCCTGCACACCCTCGGGCAGCGTCCAGTTCAGCTCGATCGGCAGGCCCGAATCCCCCGGGTTGTGCCAGTAGGTGTGCCACTGCGGCGCGTGCTCGATGCGCAGCCCCAGCCACAGCGGCCGCCCGGCCGCCACGCCCTGCGGAGCGTGCACCAGCAGCTGCACCTGGGCGTAGTCCGTGCGGGCGCGCTCACCCGGCGTGCCGGCCGTGCCGCTCGCTGCAGGCAAGCCCGCCAGCCCCCCCTGCGCCGCCCCCCACAGCGGCAGCAGAGCGGCCAGCAGCCCCGCCACCAGCGCGCGCGCCGTGCGCCGCATCGTCTCGTGCATCGTTCTCATCGTCCATCCATGGAGCCGTCGCATCCCCCGGGGGTTCCCCAAGGGCGGCGCCGATTGTGCGACAACGCGCCCAATAGCCAAAATCCATCCCCGCCATCGTCGCACGCCGTCTTCACAAGCCGCGCGCGCTGACCAACAATCCAGCACGGTCGCTGTGGACGTGGAGGACAACGCATGCCTTCGATCGACAAGGCCATCGACGGTTGGGTGCAGCGCTGGCGCCAGCATGTCGACCTGCCCCTGCGCGTCTGCTGGGGCGTGGGGGGCGGCGAGCCGACGCGCTGCTGGGACCTGGGCACGTTCGACGCCCCGCGCGTGGTCATCACGGTGCGCGACGCCGCGGCGCTGTCCGCGTTGCTGGCCCCGAGCCTCGACACCCTGGGGGAAGCCTACGTCGAGGGCCGCCTCGACGTCGAGGGCGACATCGACGACGTGCTGGCGATGGCGCACACGCTGGTGCGCCGTGCCCCCGACGGGGGCGCCGCCTCGCCGACGCTGCTGCAGCGCGTCGTCAAGGGGCTGACGCACAGCCGCAAGCTCGACCGCGAGGCCATCCAGTACCACTACGACGTCTCCAATGCCTTCTACGCGGAGTGGCTCGATCCGGCGATGGTGTATTCCTGCGCCTACTTCGAGCGCGGCGACGAGGATCTGGCCACCGCGCAGATCAAGAAGATCGACCACATCCTCACCAAGATCCGCCTGCAGCCCGGCCAGACGCTGCTGGACATCGGCTGCGGCTGGGGGGCGCTGGTGCTGCGCGCGGCGCAGCGCTTCGGCGCGCGCTGCGTCGGCATCACGCTGTCGCAGGCGCAGTACGAGCTGGCGCGCGAGCGGGTGGCCGCCGCGGACCTTGCGGATCGCGTCGAGATCCGCCTGCAGGACTACCGCGACGTGGAGGGCACCTTCGACCGCATCACCAGCGTCGGCATGTTCGAGCACGTCGGGCTCAAGCACCTGGCGGACTACTTCCGCCTCCTCCGCGCGCGGCTGGCGCCGGACGGCTGGGCGATGAACCACGGCATCACCACCACCGACCCCGGCGACGGCGAGACACCTTACGGCGGCGGACGCTTCGTCGATAAGTACGTCTTCCCGCACGGCGAGCTGCCGCACATCGCCACCGTGCTGCGCACCATGCAGGAGGGGGGGCTGGAGCCGTTCGACGTCGAGAACCTGCGCCGCCACTACGCGCGCACACTGCAGTGCTGGGGCGCCACCTTCGAGGCCAAGGGGGGGCGCCTGCGTGCCATGGTGCCCGAGCGCATCTGGCGCATCTGGCGCGTGTATCTGGCCGGCTGCGCCTGGGCGTTCGAGCACGACCAGATCGCGCTGTTCCAGGTGCTGTGCCGCCAGGCCGGCCGCAGCGCGCAGGAGCTGCCGTGGTCGCGCCGCTGGATCTATGGCAACGGGGCAGCCCCATCGGCTTGACCGTCGCCTCGATCGATCCATGGACCGACCAGCCGGGCCAGCCATGGGCCGATAAGATGCAGGACATGAGCCAACCACCCGCCGCCGATTCCGCGCCCCGCCTCAAACGCTGGGCCGACCTGCGCTGGCCCGAGTTCGCCGCGTTGGATCCCGCGCACACCGTGGCGGTGCTGCCGGTCGGGGCCACCGAGCAGCACGGCCCGCACCTGCCGCTGGACGTGGACACCGCTATCGTGGAGGCGGTCCTTGCCGCCGCCGCGGGCCATTTGCCGGCCGAGATGCCGGTGTATGTCCTGCCCACCCTGCCGGTGGGGTTGAGCCCGGAGCACGAACGCTTCCCCGGCACTCTCACCCTGTCGGCCGAAACGGCGCTGGCGCTGTGGCGCGACCTCGGCGCCTCGGTCGCGCGCGCCGGGGTGCGCAAGCTGATCATCTTCAACGGCCACGGCGGGCACATCGGGCTGATGGATCTGGTCGGTCGGGAACTGCGTGCTCGGCACGATATGCTCGTCTGGGGGGTCAACTGGTTCCATCTGCCGCTCATCGAGCCCGATGGCCACGATCTGGAAGCCGACGTCGATGCGCGCGAGCGCCGCTTCGGCGTGCACGCCGGCCAGATCGAAACCGCGGTCATGCTGGCCATGGCCCCCGACCGTGTCGCGCAAAATGCGTTGCGCGATTTCCCCTCCACCTCCGAAGCGCGCGCGCGCCGCTACGCCCTGCTGGGCAACGGGCGCAGCGCCAAGTTCGCCTGGCAGATGCAGGATGTTCACCCCGCCGGCGCAGCCGGACACGCCGCCGCCGCGGACGCCGATTGGGGCCGGCGAGCCGTGGCGGCGGCCGGCCGGTCGCTGGCCCAGTTGTTGCAGGATGCGGTGGCCGTCCCGTTGTCCACCGCGGTGTCTGGCCCGTCGCTTGCTTGAGGGCCGTGGGGCTGCCGTCAATCGCGCGTTTCCCGCACCCCGTCGCGATCAGGCGTGGGTGATCCAGTCGCGGTGCTCTGGGCCCGTCAAATGTGGCAGGGCATTGAAGCTCACCAGCGCGCAGCGTTTGGGGTTGTGCGCCACTTCCGTCACCGAGGTGTTGCGCATGCGCAGATTCAGCTCGATCGTTGTCTCGGGGCTGACCCCCAGAAGGTGACCGACCAGTGTTGCAATCGGCCCGCCACTGCTCACCACCAGCACGTCGCCGCGATGCCCGGCGCGCACATGGTCCAGAACCGCCACGGCATCCCGCACGAATTGCCGGTATGGTGGCATGCCGCGCGGGGTGATCACCCCCGCCATCCACTGGCGCAACGCATCACGCAGCAGGCGAAAGTGCTCGCGGTACCCCTCGGGCGTGTGCGGATCGGCCGGCGGCGGCACGTTCAGCGCCTCGATCAGCGCCGCGCTGTCGTATTCATCCAGCCCGGGCCACACCTGGGCGTCCAAGTCCTCCCCCCAGCCGGTCCGGATCGCCTGCCAGGTTTCGTGGTGGCGACGCAAGGTCCCGGTGAAGACAGCCTCGACGCGCATCCCGTGCGCGCGAAAGTGCTCGCCCAGCCGCTGACCCTGCCGCCAGCCCAGCGGGCTCAGCCGGTCGTAGTCGTCGCTGCCGAAGGAGGCCTGCCCGTGTCGCACGAGGTGGATGGTTCCCATGCCCGGCATTCTGGGTCTGCCGGTCTTTGTGGGCAGTCGCGGCCGTGACGGGGACCGATCCCCTTGGCCACCCTGGCGGGGCGGTTTCGCATCATGGTCGTCCCGTGCCGCCCCATCCCGCCGACAGCATCCAGACGGCCGTCAGCACCAGGGCCGCCGCCATCAAGCGGTTGAACACCCGCAGCCGCCGTCCGCTCGGTCGACCCGCGACCACGGGGCCGGCCAGCCAGCCCCGCAACACCGAACCCACCAGCGCATAGGTCAGGTTGCTCGAAAAGGCATAAAACACCATCACCGGCAGCACCAACCAGAAACGGAACCACCCCTGCGGATGCCCGGCAATCCACCCCGCGACGATGGACAGTGCCAGCATCCACGCCTTGATGTTGAAAAACTGCAAGGCCACGCCGCGCGCAAAAGACATCTGCAGGCGCTGCGCCCCCAACTGGGCCAGTGTCGAGGTGCGGGCCAAGCGCCACGCCAGCACCAGCAGGTAAGCGACACCCCCCCACAGAATCCCCTGCCGCAGGACGGGCATCGCCAGCACGGCCGCGCCTACCCCGGCGGCGCACAGCGCCAGCAGCAGCGACCAACCCACCGGGACCGCGCACACAAACGGCAGCGCACGCCGCAGACCGCCGTTAGCGGCCAGGGCGGTGGACAGCGTGGTGTTGGGCCCGGGCGTGAAACTGGTGGCCGTGGCCAGCGTCAACAGGGCGAGGAACTCACTCCAGGGCATGGAAACGCGCAAATGTCGTCGGAGTAGGGCACTATACCCACGGAACCTGCGGCATGCCGATCAGCGGCTGCCGGACGTTTCTTCCCGCGCCCAGCGATCCAGCGCCTCCCAGCGCTCCAAGGCCTCCATCAGCGCCGCCTCGATCGCCGCGTGCCGCTCGGCCAGCGCCTGCGCCCGCTGCGGGTCGCGCCCGTACAGCGTGCCGTCGGCCAGCTCGGCTTCGATGGCGCGCTGCTCGGCCTCCAGCGCATCGATTCGTTCGGGCAGCGCCTCCAACTCGCGCCGCTCCTTGTAGCCCAGCCGTCGCCGTGGGGTTGGCGGCGCAGTGCCGGCATCCGCGGCGGGGCGGGCCGTGGTGGGGGCGGTGTCGGTCCTGCCCCTGTCGTCGGTCCCCTCATCCCGCCAGGCCGAGGGCCACACCGGCACACGCCCATGCAGCCGCATCGACTGTGCCATCCAGTCCTCGACGCCGCCCTCGTACTCGCGCCAGCAGCCATTGCCTTCGAAAACCAGCGTGCTCGTGACCACCGCGTCCAGAAAACGCCGGTCGTGGCTGACCAGAAACACCGTGCCCGGGTAATCCGCGAGCCGCTGTTCCAGCAGTTCCAGCGTCTCGATGTCCAAATCGTTGGTCGGCTCATCCAGCACCAGCACATTGGCCGGTCGAGCCAACAGCCGCGCCAGCAGCAGCCGGTTGCGCTCCCCGCCCGACAGCGAGCGCACGGGGCTTTGCGCCCGCGCCGGCGAAAACAGAAAGTCTGCCAAGTAACTGCGCACATGGGTGCGCCGCCCCGCGCATTCGATCCATTCGCTGCCCGGGCTGATGAAGTCCTCCAACGTCGCGTCCAGATCCAGCGCCGCGCGCATCTGATCGAAATACGCCACCGTCAACTGGCTGCCCAGCCGCACCCGCCCTCGGTCCGGCCGCAACTCGCCCAACAACAGCTTCAACAGCGTCGTCTTGCCCGCGCCATTCGGGCCAATCAGCCCCATCTTGTCGCCCCGCAGCACGGTCGTCGACAGATCTCGAACCACCTCCACCCGCTGCGCCCCCTCGCCGAAGGCCAGGCTCACCCCGTCCAGCTCGGCCACCAGGCGACCGCTGGCTTGACCGCGGGCCACCTCCAGCCGCACCTGTCCCACCGCCTCGCGGCGCTCGGCCCGGGCTTGCCGCAGCCGCTGCAACCGCTCAATGCGGGCCTGCGCGCGTGTGCGGCGCGCTTCCACACCTTTGCGGATCCAGATCTCCTCCTGCGCCAGCAGCCGGTCGGCCTTGGCCTGGATCACCGCCTCTTGCGCCAGTTGCTCGGCCTTCAGGGACTCGTACTGGGTGTAATCACCGGGATAGCTGCGCAACTGGCCGCGATCCAACTCCACGATGCGCGTGGTCACCCGGTCCAGAAAGTGTCGATCGTGGCTGATCACCACGACGCTGCCGTGAAAGGCCCGCAACTGGTCCGCCAACCAATCGATCGCATCGATGTCCAAGTGGTTCGTCGGCTCGTCCAGCAGCAGCACCTCGGGCTGCCCGACCAGCGCCCGTGCCAGCGCCACCCGTTTGCGCACGCCGCCGGACAGCGCCGCCAGGACCGCGTCGGACGGCAGACGCAGCCGTGCCAGCGTCTGCGCCACCCGCTGCTCCCAGCGCCAACCATCGACCGCCTCGATGGCATTCTGCAGCGCATCCAGATCATCGTCCGGTCCAGGGTCAGCGTAACGGCGCAGCCAGGCGTGAATGTCTTGCAAACCGTCGGCCACCGCGTCGAACACCGTCTGCCCGTCCTGGAACGTCGGCTCCTGGGCCACATAAGCCCAGCGCAGCCCCTGTCGGCGTTGCAGCTCCCCCACGTCCGGTCGCTCCAGCCCGGCCAGTATCCGCAGCAACGACGACTTGCCCGTGCCGTTGCGCCCTACCAGGCCCACACGCTCGCCGCCATCCAGCACGAACTCCGCGTGATCGAGCAATGGGACGTGGCCATAAGCCAGCGAAGCGTTTTTCAAATAGATCCAAGTCATGGGCATCCCAGGCGGCCAGGCGGGGGCGCCGCGACAACCGGAGCCTCGAAGATCGCGCCCGGGCTCGCTGGTCGTCTTGGTCTTTCGCTGGCCGCGGAAAAAGGTGTATACTAGCGGGCTCTCGACGACGTGAACGTGTCGACCTAGACAGTCAACAGCACAATCGTCGACCGACACATAAAAACAGACGTGCTTGCAAAAGCGCCCAAAAGTGTGTCATAATACGAGGCTCTGCTGATCGCGGCGGGTTTCGGTGGGATCTTTAACAAACAACAGCCGATAAGCGTGGGCAAGCGCGGTGCGCTGCTGGCCTGGGCGGAGGAGACTCTGTCTGGGGAGGTGGCACGAGTGCTGCGACAACTTGCTCGCGCAGACAGTAAGCGAAGTGAGGATTCACTTCGATTCCGTTTGAGTGAGCTTGACTTTGAAGATCGAACGATAGAGTTTGATCCTGGCTCAGATTGAACGCTGGCGGCATGCTTTACACATGCAAGTCGAACGGTAACAGGCCTTCGGGTGCTGACGAGTGGCGAACGGGTGAGTAATGCATCGGAACGTGCCCAGAGGTGGGGGATAACGCAGCGAAAGCTGTGCTAATACCGCATGTGATCTGAGGATGAAAGCGGGGGACCTTCGGGCCTCGCGCCTTTGGAGCGGCCGATGTCAGATTAGGTAGTTGGTGGGGTAAAGGCCTACCAAGCCGACGATCTGTAGCTGGTCTGAGAGG
>NZ_JBKBQX010000010.1:0-75416 GCF_046292505.1 Tepidimonas sp.
CGGTGGAAAACGGCCAGTTCCTCGGCAAAGCACAGGTCCAGCATGCGGTCGGCCTCGTCGAGGACGACGTGCTGCACCGCATCCAGCCGCAAATGGCCGCCGCGATGCAGGTCCAGCAGGCGCCCTGGGGTCGCCACCACCACGGCCGCGCCGGCCAGGCGCTGCAACTGCACCGCGTAGGGCATGCCCCCCACCACGGTCGCCACGCGCAGCCCGCGTGTGTGGCGCAGCAGGTCCACGGCGTCGTGCGCGACTTGCTGGGCCAGCTCCCGCGTGGGGCACAGCACCAGCGCCTGCGGCGCCGCGGGCTCGAAGCGACCGCGGCCCGGCCCGCGGCCGCGGCGAACGGACTCGCGCACGGGCTCGGCCCCAGCCTGTCGGCACAGGGCATCGAGCACGGGGAGCAGGTAGGCGGCGGTTTTGCCGCTGCCGGTCTGGCTGGACACCATCAGGTCGGCACCGTCCGCATCGCGGGCCAGCGCCGGCGGGATGGCCGCCTGTTGCACGGGGGTGGGCTGCACATAGCCAAGGTCGGCCACGGCGCGCAGCAGGGGGTCGGCAAGGCCGAGCGCGGCAAAGCCGCCGTCGCAGCCGATGGCTGCAGAGGTAGAGGGGTTCATGGTTGGGATCCGTCAGGTTGTCATCACATCGACCACCAACGAATCAATCCTTCCACGGGACCGGCAAGCAGCAGATGCAACAAAAAACCGGCGCCGATTGGGCGCCGGGTGGGCGAATTATGGCACAGATTTGGCGTCAGCGGGTCAACAGCAGCTCCACCACCCGGAACAGCACCGCCGCCAGCACGGCCGTCGCAGGCACCGTGACGATCCACGCCGCGACGATGCGCAGCACCACCGAGCGCTTGACGATCTCCTGCTTGTACGCCTTTTTGAAAGCCTTGCGCTCCTTCTTGCTGAACCAGTCCGGCGCCAGCTCGCCGCGGCGCTCCAGCTCCTTGGCGCGGCGTTTCATCTCCGCCAGCATGCGCTTCTTCTCATCCACGGGCGCGGCTTCGAAACGGGCCAGATACGCTTCGACGGCCTCGCGGTCCTCACCTTGGTGTGCAGCACGGACGACCGCTTCCATCTTGGCATAGTTGACTTTGAGCAACTCGCGCAGAAAGCCGACGCCGAACACCGCACCGATCGACACGTGGGTGGTGGACACGGGCATGCCAAGCTGGGACGCGACGATCACCGTCAACGTCGCCGCCATGGCGATGGCGTACGCGCGCATGCGGTCCAGCTCGGTGATCTCCTTGCCCACGGTCATGATCAACTTGCCGCCGTACAGCGCCAGCCCAAGCGACAGCCCCAGCGCCCCCAGCACCAGGATCCACAGCGGTGTTGCCGCCTTGGCCACCACGGCCCCGTGCAGAACCGCCTCGTAGATGGCCGCCAGCGGCCCGATCGCGTTGGCCACGTCGTTGGCGCCGTGCGCAAAGCTGAGCAGCGCTGCAGCAAACACCAGCGGCCACGTGAACAGCTCGTTGACCGCGGACTTGGTCCCGGGCAGCGCGGCGGCTCGGCGTGCAATGGGCGCGCGGATGACCGCATAGGTCAGCGCGGCAGCGACAAAGCCCATCACGACCGCCTGCCAGAACCCGATCTTCATGACGTTATTCAGGCCCTTGAGCAACATATACGTCGCGAAGGCCCACGCCATGGCGGCGATCAGCAGCGGCACACGGCGCCCGGCCGCCGCTGCCATATCGGCCTGATAAGTGATGGAGCGCTTGATCAAGTACAGGACAGCCGCCGCGACGGCCCCACCGAACAGGGGAGAGATGACCCAGCTCGCCACGATGGCGCCGATGGTGCCCCAGTTGACGACGGCCCAGCCACCTGCGGCTATCCCCGCGCCGGCCACCGCCCCGATGATGGAATGGGTCGTCGACACCGGCGCCCCGAGCACCGTGGCCAAGTTCAGCCACAACGCCCCAGCCAGCAAGGCGGCCAACATCAGCCAGGTGAAGCGCTGGGGTTCGGCGAAAGAGCGCATGTCGATGATGCCGCCCTTGATGGTGCCGACGACGTCGGCACCTGCCACGATGGCGCCCAGCGCCTCGAACAAGGCCGCCACGAGGATCGCTCCGCCGAGCCCGATGGCACCGGAGCCGACCGGCGGCCCCATGTTGTTGGCCACGTCGTTGGCGCCGATGTTCATCGCCATGTAGGCGCCGATGGCCGCGGCAATGATCAAAACCCACAGGGCCTGGGTGGACAGCCCCACCACGGCTTTGACCGAGATAGCGGCATACAAACCGGCTGCGACCAGACCGGCGACGGCCGCGGCGAGCCGCAGCGACTGCTCGAGCTGCTCACGGCCCGACCGGGTAACGGGGGACAGGATGGCGGACATGATGACGTGTCACAGAATAGTCAAAATTCCGTGAGCATACACCGGGCCGCCTGGCCCGCCGTTTCAGGCCGACAAGCGCAGGAAATGTTCGCGGTAGTGCGCCAGCTCGTCGATGGATTCGTGCACGTCGGCCAGTGCCGTGTG
This sequence comes from Tepidimonas sp., assembly GCF_046292505.1. Taxonomy (GTDB): domain Bacteria; phylum Pseudomonadota; class Gammaproteobacteria; order Burkholderiales; family Burkholderiaceae_C; genus Tepidimonas. Next base: position 2,509 of record NZ_JBKBQX010000010.1, read on the forward strand.
GCGCTGCTGCTTCTTGAACGCGCCATAGACCTCCGGCCGCCAGCGCCGCGCCAGCTCCTTGAGGGTGCTCACGTCCAGATTGCGGTAGTGGAAATAGGCTTCCAATCGCGGCATGTAGCGGACCAGAAAACGGCGGTCCTGGCCGACACTGTTGCCGCACATGGGCGATGCGCCCTTGGGCACGTAGCGCCCGATGAAGTCGAGCAACTGCTGCTCGGCCTCGGCCTCGGTCACCCGGCTGGCCTTGACCTTGTCGATCAGGCCGCTGCGCCCGTGCGTACCCTTGTTCCAGGCGTCCATGGCGTCGAGCACGGCGTCGCTCTGGTGGATCACCAGCACCGGCCCCTCGATGCGCGGGTGCAGGTGCGGACCGGTGACCACCACGGCCACCTCCAACAGGCGCTCGGCCTCGGGGTCCAGGCCGGACATTTCGCAGTCGATCCAGACCAGGTTCTGGTCGCTCTTGGGCAAGGTCAGGGCCTCGGCGGACAGCGGTTCGGGCAGGGTATTGGGGCTCGTCATGGCGCCTATTGTCGCCGACGCGCGGGCGCGACATTGGCTAGACTGCGTGCATGGACACCGCCCTGCCCGCGCACCTGCTCTGGACCTGGACTTTCGTGGCCCTGCTGGTGGCCAGCCTGCTGCTGCGGGGTTGGCTGTACGCCCGCCACATCGGGCACGTTGCGCGTCACCGCGACCGGGTACCCGAGGCATTTGTCCCGCACGTCAGCGCCCAGCAGCACGCCAAGGCCGCCGCCTACACGATCGACAAGACACGGCTGGCGTTGGCCGAGGCGGTCTGGAGCGCAGCCATCCTGGTCGGCTGGACCCTGCTCGGCGGGCTGGACTGGCTGAATCAGGCGCTGCTGCGGTGGCTGGGGGATGGCCTGACGCAACAGGTCGCGCTCGTCGGGGCTTTCTTCGCCATAGGCTCGTTGCTGGAGCTGCCGCTGGCGTGGTGGCGCACTTTTCGGCTGGAAGCCGCCCACGGATTCAACCAAATGACGCTGGGTCTGTGGCTGGCCGACGGGCTCAAGGGCGCGGTCGTGGCGGCGGCCCTGGGCCTGCCGCTGGCCGCGTTGGTTCTGTGGCTCTACGACGCCGCGGGCGACACCTGGTGGCTGTGGGCCTGGCTGGCCTGGATGGCCTTCAACACCACGCTGTTGCTGCTCTATCCCCGCATCATCGCGCCGCTGTTCAACCACTTCGAGCCGCTGGCCGACGCTCATTTGCGCGAGCGCGTCGAGTCTCTGCTGGCCCGCTGCGGCTTTCGCGCCGCGGGGGTGTATGTGATGGATGGCAGCCGGCGCAGCGCGCACGCCAACGCCTACTTCACCGGCTTGGGGCCCGCCAAGCGCGTGGTGCTGTTCGACACCCTGCTGCAGCGCCTGGATGCGGACCAGATCGATGCCGTGCTCGCGCACGAGCTGGGGCATGCCCGCCACCGCCATGTGCTCAAGCGCCTGATCTGGATGGGGCTGGGCAGTGGAGCCGCGCTGGCGCTGCTGGGCTGGCTGTCGCAGCAGTTGTGGTTTTACTTCGGCCTGGGGGTGACGCCCACCCTGACCGGCAGCAACGCCGCCCTGGCCCTGTTGCTGTTCGGGATGGTGCTGCCCCTGGCGGGCATATTCGTCGCGCCGCTGTTCAGCGCCCTGTCCCGCCGCGACGAATACCAAGCCGACCGCTACGCCGTGCAGCAGACGGGGGCGAGCGCGCTGGCGGGTGCCCTGCTCACGCTCTATCGCGACAACGCCAGCACGTTGACGCCGGACCCCTGGTTCGTGCGCTTCTTTTATTCCCATCCCCCGGCGGCGGATCGGTTGTTGCGCCTGGGCCCCACCGGGGAGTTGACATGAACCGGCGCCGCGACGCCGCTGCCCCCCCGCCCGGCGCGCACGACGGCCTGGTCGTCGCCACCTATGGCCGGCACCTGCTGATCGAGACGGCCGACCGCACCCGCACGCGCTGTCACCCGCGCGGCAAACGCCAGGAGGCCGTGGTGGGCGACCGGGTGCGCTGGACACCCTCCGGCGACGAGGGCGTCATCGATGCCGTGCTGCCGCGTCGCAACCTACTGTTCCGCCAGGACGCGCTGCGCACCAAAATGTTCGCCGCCAACCTGGATCAGGTGCTGGTGCTGCTGGCGGCGGAGCCGACGTTTGCCGAACCCCAGCTCGCCCGCGCGCTGATCGCGGCTCGGCAAGCCGGGATCGAGCCGCTGATCGCCCTGAACAAACGCGATGTGCAGCCCGCCTTCGCCGAGGCGTGGGCGCGTCTGGCGCCCTACCGCGCCATGGGCGAAACCGTGCTGCCGCTGCAATTGCAACCGGAAGACGCCGCCACCGCCGCCGATCTCGCTGCATTGACCGAGCGGCTGCGCGGACGGGTGACCCTCGTGATGGGGGCCTCCGGCGTGGGCAAAAGCACCCTGGTCAACCGGCTGGTGCCCCATGCGCAGGCCGACACGCAGGCCATCTCGCGCGCGCTGGGGACCGGCCGCCACACGACCACCCGAACGACCTGGTACTGGCTGGACGACGGGCACGGCGGCGCGCTCATCGACTCGCCGGGATTCCACGAGTTTGGGCTGCACCACATTGCCCCCGAGGCCCTGGCACGATGGATGCCAGACTTGGCCCCCTATGTCGGGCAGTGCCGCTTTCACAACTGCACTCACCGGCGCGAACCCGGCTGCGCGATTCAGGCGGCCATCGCCCCGCACGGTCCCGTCGCCCCACACCGCTGGCGGCTGTACCAGGATCTGTACGAGGAACTGGCCGCGGCGCGTGCGCCCTAAACCCAGGCGCTGTGCGTCAGAAGATGCGCGCCAGCAGCGCCAGCGCCAACAGCAGCAGCCACAGCACGACACTGCGCCACACCAGCCCCACCACACTGGCCAGATGGGCGAGTTGCGGCTCGGGCAAATCGGCCGCCAGGGGCTCATCCCCGACGACCCCGCGGAACAGGCGCACCTGAATGGCGCCTTCGGCGACCGACAACAGCAGGTCGTCGCTGGGCTCGCGCCAGGGCCGGCGCTGCTGCCGCCAACGCTCCAAAGCATCCTCGAAATGCCCCACCACGGCGAACCCCAGAACGGTCACGCGCGCCGGCCCGGCGTCGATCCAACACCACGCCCGCTGAGCCAGCCGGGCCACCGGCTCGCTCACCGGGGCATCCGGACGCCGCGTGCCGCCCCAGGCCTGAGCGAGCCACGCGGCCAAGCGGTACAGAACCGCACCCGCGGGCCCCAGGCCCAATGCGGCCAGCACCACAAACCAGACGAACACCCCAAACACATGTCTGTGCGACGACAGGATGGCATGGGCGATGACGCGCCGCAGCAACTCCTCACGCGGCCACTCGACGGCGTCGCTCCCCTGCCACTGAGCGAACAGGGCCCGCGCGCGCACCTCGTCGCCCGACTCCAGCGCCGCGCGAATCGCCGTAAAGTGGTGGCTGAACTGGCGAAAGCCCAAGGTGACATACAGCACCGCCACCGTCCACACGAAGGCCAACAAGCCGCTGGCCTGCGCCAGCAGAGCATGGATGAGGGCGGTCACCAGAACCGGCAATCCCAGCGCCACCGTCCAGACCAGCCAGCCGTGCACCGCATGCCCGGCGTCGAACTGGCGCTGCACCCAGGCCGCCCAGGCCCCGGCGGCGCCCAGCCAAGGCGCCTGCGGCCCGGCACACCGCGCCTGGTCGAGCACGAGGGCGATCAGGACCGCGAAAAATGTCATGCGCGGATCATAGCGGTCGCTGCGGCCAGAAGAAACCGATACAGGTTGCGCAGCATGCCCGCGGTGGCGCCCCAAATGAAGCGCTGGCCCAGCGGATCGTCGTAGGGCATGGACAGCCAGCGCCGCGTCACGCCACCCCAATCGATCTCATGGTGACGATGGTGACGGGGGTCCATCAGAAAATCCAGCGGCACCTCGAAGGCCTCGGCCACCTCCTGCGGATTCGGGCGCCACGGTCCGCTCGGGCGCACCAAACCGACCACCGGCGTGATCTCGAAACCCGAGCCGGTCGCATACACCGGCAGGGTGCCGAGCGGCTCCACCCATTCCGGGGCCACGCCGACCTCCTCCGCCGCCTCGCGCAAGGCGCAGCGCACGGGATCGCCCGCATCGCCGGCATCCAGCTTGCCCCCCGGGAAGGCCACCTGTCCGGCGTGCGTGGGCAGGTGCGCGGTGCGCTGCGTCAGCAGCACCGTCGGCCGCGCGCGCCAGACCAGGGGCACCAGCACCGCCGCGGGCTTGGGCGGGCCATCGACCCAGCGCGGCTCGGCGCGAATCTCGGGCGTCCACACCGGCGGCCGGGCAAACCAGACGCGCAAGTCCTGCTCACCCAGTCGCTCCACGGGCACGCGGGGCAGCCCGTCGTCCTGGGCAACCACGGGCACCTGGCGGGGATCGAACGCGGGCAGGGTCAAGGTCATCTCCGTTGTCGGCCCGATTGTGCCGCGGCCCGCTCATGCATGAATTGCATGGCCGCATGGGAAACCGGCTTTGGACAAGCCCGGCGGGCACGCCTATGCTGCGCGCCATGTTCAACTCTTGCATCGGATGACATGAGCTTGCATCCCGACACCGCCCCCCGCCACGCCCTGCCGTCCTACCTGGATCCGCACCACCTGGGCCCCTGGGGCATCTTTTTGCAACAGGTGGATCGCGTCACCCCGCACCTGGGCAACCTCGCGCGCTGGGTGGAAACGCTCAAGCGACCCAAACGCATCCTGGTCGTGGACGTACCGATTCAAATGGACGACGGCTCCATCGCGCACTTCGAGGGCTATCGGGTGCAGCACAACACCTCGCGCGGGCCGGGCAAAGGGGGCGTGCGCTTTCACCAGGACGTCACGCTCTCCGAAGTGATGGCGCTCGCGGCCTGGATGTCGATCAAAAACGCCGCCGTCAACGTGCCCTTTGGCGGCGCCAAGGGGGGGGTGCGCGTCGATCCCAAACAGATGTCCATGGGCGAGCTGGAGCGACTGACCCGCCGCTACACCAGCGAGATCGGCCTCATCATTGGCCCCACCAAGGACATCCCCGCACCCGACGTGAACACCAACGAACGCGTCATGGCCTGGATGATGGACACCTACTCGATGAACGTCGGGGAGACGGCCACCGGGGTCGTGACCGGCAAGCCGATCAGCCTGGGCGGCTCGCTCGGCCGCCACGAGGCAACCGGCCGCGGCGTCTTCACGGTCGGGGCAGAGTCGGCGCGGCGCATCGGGCTGGACGTGGCCGGTGCGCGGGTCGCGGTCCAAGGCTTCGGCAACGTGGGGGGCATCGCAGCCAAGCTGTTTGCCGAGGCCGGCGCCCGCGTGGTCGCCGTGCAGGACCACGCCGGCTGCGTGTACCGGGAATCCGGCTTGGACGTGCCGGCCCTGCTCGGCCACGTCAAACGCACGGGCAGTGTCGCCGGCTTCGAGGCGGCCGAGTCCCTGGAGCGCGACCGCTTCTGGGACGTGCCCTGCGACATCCTGATCCCGGCGGCCCTGGAGCAGCAAATCACCGCCGTCAACGCCCACCGCATCACGGCCCGCCTGATCATCGAGGGCGCCAACGGCCCGACCACCCCCGATGCCGACGACATCCTGCGCGACCGGGGTGTGCTCGTCGTGCCGGACGTGGTGGCCAACGCCGGGGGTGTGACGGTCAGCTACTTCGAGTGGGTGCAGGACTTCTCGAGCTACTTCTGGAGCGAGGAAGAGATCAACGAGCGCCTGATCCGCATCATGAAGGGCGCGCTGGACGCCGTGTGGCAGGTGGCCGAAGACAAGGGGGTGAGCCTGCGCACCGCCACCTTCATCGTCGCCTGCGAGCGCATCCTGCGTGCGCGCGATCTGCGCGGGCTCTACCCCTGACGCGCCGCGCTGGCCCCGCCCGGGGCCGCGCTATTGCAGCGGCCCCTTGAGGAGCGGCAGATCCGGCAGCGGCAGCACAGGGACGCCCTCCTCCAGCAAGGCCGCGGCCTCGCCGGGCGTCGCGACACCGCGGATGCTGCGCGCCTCGGCCTCGCCGTGGTGGATGGCCCGCGCCTCGGCGGCAAAACGCTCGCCCACGTCCTCGCTGTCCTGCACCCAGGCACGCAGCGCCCGCAAGACCTGGGCCTGCTGCTCGGGCGACAGGGGCGCCGATCGTTCCGCTGGCGCGACTTGCGGGGCCGTGGACCGCGGCTCCTCGGGCGGCTCGGCACGCCGGGTCTGCACATACGGCGCGCTCAATTGCTTTTCGATCGCCTGATCACCACACACGGGGCATTCGAGGAGGCCGCGCGCCGACTGGTCACGAAACTCCTCTTCCGAGGCAAACCAGCCCTCGAAACGGTGCCCGTGGGCGCAGGCCAGATCGAGCACCTTCATGGATGCCCCTGCTCGACGGCCGGTACCCCGCGCCAGGCCTCGGCCGGTCGCCACTCCAGCGGGCAAGCACCCGTTGACACGCTCTGCCACCACAACAGCGCGGCCAGCGTCTTGCCGTCGGTGACTTCACCGCGCCACACCGCTTGCAGCAGCGCCGCGGGGCTAACCGCCAGCACGTCCAAAAATTCCCCCTCGTCGAGCCGGCGCTCGCCCTCGCGCAGCGCGCGGGCAAACCAGATTTCAATGACCTCGTCCGAATACCCGATGGCAGGATGCAACACGCCCGCGCGCGCCCACTCACCGGCTTGGTAACCCGTTTCTTCGCGCAACTCGCGCTCGGCACAAGCAAAGGCCGACTCCCCCGCATCCCGCTTGCCGGCGGGGAACTCGATCATCGCGCGCCGCACCGGATAGCGGTACTGCCGCTCGAGCACCAACCGCCCGTCCACCAACATCGGCACGACCAGCACCGCCCCCGGATGGCGGAGGTATTCGCGCGCGGCCTCGCGGCCATCGGGCATTTGGACACGGTCCCGGCACAGCGACAGAAAATGCCCCTGCCACACCGTCGAGGTCTCGCGGCAGACTTCGACCAGGTGCGCGGGATGTCGCTCGGGCACGAGCGCGGCATCGGACACGGCGGCCCTCCAGAGCCCTCAGCGGCGCATCAGGTAGCGAAACACGAACCCCGGAAAGGCCAAGGTCAGGAACATCGATGCCGTGACGGCATAAAACTCCCAGCCCTGCGGGTAAATCTGCCCGAGGTTCTGCTCCAGCCCCAGGGCCGCGGCCCCGACGGCGAAATACAGCACCGTCAGTTCCCCCACACGCCCCCACAACGGCTTGACGCCACCGCGGACGGGCCACAGGGCCATCCAGCGCTCGTTGACGAAGGGCAAGTTGGCGCCCGCCAGCGCCAGGGCGATCACCAGGCCGACGGCCAAATCCAGACTCATGCGCGGACTCTAATGCGCCTCAGAAGACCGCGCGAACGGCCTGGATACACAGCGTCATCAGCCCCCCCGGCAGCAAGCCCAGGATCAGGACCAACGCCCCGTTGACGGACAAGACCGCGCGGACCTGCAGCGGCGCCTGGATCGGTGCGGTCTGCGCCGGCGCATCGAAATACATCACCTTGACGACGCGCAGGTAGTAGAACGCCCCCACCAGCGACGCCAGCACAGCGAACACCGCCAGCCCGACGTAAAGCCCCGCGCCCGCCGCCAGCAGCGCCTGCAGCACCGCCAGCTTGGCGTAGAACCCGACCAGCGGCGGCACCCCCGCCAACGAGAACATGCACGCCGCCAGCACCCCGGCATACAGCGGGCTGCGCTGGTTGAGGCCGGCGAAGTCGGCAATCTCCTCCGACTCGAAGCCTTCGCGCGCCAGCAGCAGCATCACGCCAAAGGTCGCCAGCGTCGTCAACACATAAGTCACGACATAGAACATGGCGGCGCCGAACGCCCCGCCCATGCCGGCGCGATCCCCGCCAACCACGCCGCCCACCAGCGCCAGCAGCATGAAGCCCATCTGCGCGATGGTGGAAAACGCGAGCATTCGCTTGAAGTTGCGCTGGGCCACCGCCGCCAGGTTGCCGACCAGCAGCGACGCCACGGCCAGAAAGGCCAGCATCTGCTGCCAATCGGCCGCCACCGCGGGCAGCCCCTCGGCCAACAGCCGCACCAGAATCGCAAACGCGGCCAGCTTCGGCGCGCCGCCGATCAGCAGCGTGATCGACGTGGGCGCGCCATGGTAGATGTCCGGCACCCACATGTGGAAAGGCACCACGCCCAGCTTGAACGCCAGCCCCGCCACCACGAACACCACGCCCAGCATCAGCACCTGCGGCTGGGCCACCCCCGCCTCGACAGCACGCGCCACATCGGCGATACCCAGGCTGCCAGTGGCGCCGTACACCAGCGACAAACCGTAGAGCAGAAAACCGCTGGCCAGCGCGCCGAGCACGAAGTACTTCATCGCCGCCTCGGTGGCGCGCACATCGTCGCGCCGCAACGCCACCAGCGCATAGCTGGAGAGCGTCAGCAGCTCCAGGCCCAGGTAGATCACCAGGAAGTGGTGGCCGCTGATCATGATGAACATGCCCAGCAGCGCGAACATGGACAGCGTGAACAGCTCGCCGCCGCGCAGCATGTCGCGCGCGCCCGCATACGGCCTCGCATAGACCAGCGTCACCATCAGTGCCACCGTCGCGAAGCACTTCAGCCACGCGGCCATGGGGTCGCTGACGATCATCCCACCAAAGCCCGTGAGGGTCTGGCCGCTGACGGCCAGATAGCCCTCCAGCACCGCGACCACGGCCAGCGTGAGCTGCGTGAGGCGGAACGTCGCATCGCGCAGCGGGGTATTGACGAACAGATCGAAAAGGGCGATCACACACGCCATCCCGAGCAACAGCAGCTCGGGGGTGGCCGTGGCCCAGCTGACAGCATCAATCATGTGACGAACGCTTTCTCGAATGGTTGGCCAGCACGGTCAGCCCAGCTTGGAGACGGCCACGTGCTGGAGAAGCTGCTGCACCGCCGGATCCATCGCGTCGGTGAACGGCTTGGGGTGGATACCGAAGTACAGCACCATGATCGCCAGCAGGGCCAGCATCAGAAACTCGCGCGCATTGATGTCTTTGAGGGCCTTGACGTGCTCATGCACGGGCGCGCCCATGTAGACCCGCTTGAACATCCACAGCGAGTACGCCGCTCCGAAGATGAGCGAGGTCGCCGCCAGCAGCCCGACCCAGAAATTGGCCTTGACCGCCGCCAGGATCACCATCCACTCGCCAACGAAGCCGGCCGTGCCCGGCAGGCCGGCGTTGGCCATCACGAACAGCAGGGCGAAAGCGCCGAACGCGGGCATGGTGTTGAGCACGCCGCCGTAGTCTTTGATCTCGCGCGAATGCACCCGGTCGTACAGCACGCCGATGCACAGGAACATCGCCGCCGACACGAAGCCGTGCGCGATCATCTGCACGATGGCGCCCGACAGCCCCAGATCGTTGAAGACGAAAAAGCCCAGCGTCACAAAGCCCATGTGCGCCACCGACGAATAGGCCACGAGCTTTTTCATGTCCTGCTGCACCATCGCCACCAGGCCGACGTAGATCACCGCCACCAGGGACAGCGCGATCATCAGCCCTGCCCACTGGTGGGCGGCATCCGGCGTGATCGGCAGCGAAAAGCGCAGAAACCCGTAGGCCCCGAGCTTGAGCATGATCGCCGCCAGCACGGCCGAGCCGCCGGTGGGCGCCTCGACGTGCACGTCCGGCAGCCAGGTGTGCACCGGCCACATGGGCACCTTGACCGCAAACGCCGCCAAGAAGGCGAAGAACAGCGCCGTCTGCACACCGCCCGCCAACGGCAGCTTGTGCCAGGTCGCCAGATCGAAACTGCCGCCCGAGGCGTTGTACAGATACACCAATGCCACCAGCATCAGCAGCGAGCCCAGCAGCGTGTAGAGGAAGAACTTGAACGCCGCGTAGATCTTGTTCGGGCCGCCCCAGATGCCGATGATGATGTACATCGGGATCAGCGTCGCCTCGAAGAAGATGTAGAACAGCATCGCATCCAGCGACGCGAACACCCCGATCATCAGGCCCGACAGGATCAGGAACGCGCCCATGTACTGGTGAACGCGCTCGGTGATCACCTCCCAGCCCGCGATCACGACGACGACGGTGATGAACGCCGTCAACAGGATCAGCCAGAGCGAAATCCCGTCCACCCCCAGGTGGTAATGGACGTTGAAGCGCTCGATCCACGGCGCCTTCTCGACGAACTGCATCGCGGCGGAGCCGACCTCGAAGCCCGTGTAGAGCGGCACGGTCACGGCCAGCCCCAACAACGCGCCGACAAGCGCCAGCCAGCGCACCGCGTTGGCGTGCTCGTCGCGACCGATCGCGAGCAGCACGACGCCAAAAAAGATCGGCGTCCAAATCGCAAGGCTCAACAAACCCATGCTGTCGTTCTCCTTATTTGGCGAGCCAGACGAAATAGGTCATGAAGGCCAGGACGCCAAGAATCATCACGAAGGCGTAGTGGTAGAGGTAGCCGGTCTGCACACGGCGCACCAGCCCCGCGACCGCCCCGACGACCTTCCAGCTCAGATTGACGATCCCGGCCTCGATCACGCCGCGATCGCCCCCCTTCCATAAGCCGACGCCGATACCGCGCGCGGCGCGCGCGATCACGTTCTCGTTGATCCAGTCCATGTAGTACTTGTTTTCCAGCACCACCACCAGCGGCCGCAGCGCCTGCGCGATCCGTCCGGGCAGTTCAGGGCGCACCATGTACAGGTACCAGGCCAACACCGCCCCGGCCAGCGCCAGGTAGAACGGCGGCGTGCTGAAGGCGTGCAGCGCCATCGCCAGCGGGCCGTGGAAGATCTCGGCGAACTTGGCCATCGCCGGATGTTGGTCGGCGTGCACCTCGATCGAGGCGGCCAGGAACTCGCCAAACAGCATCGGCTGGATCGTCAGGAAGCCGATCACCACCGAGGGCACCGCCAGCAGCAGCAGCGGCGCCGTCACCACCCACGGCGACTCGTGCGGCTTGCCATCGCCGTGGTCATCGTGATCGCCGTGATGGCCGTGGTGCGCATCCGGATTCTGGTCGTAGCGCTCCGCGCCGTGGAAGACCAGGAAATACACGCGGAACGAATAGAACGCCGTCACGAACACCCCGGCCAACACCGCGAAGTAGGCAAAGCCCGAGGCCGGCAGGTTGCTGAAGTGCACCGCCTCGATGATCGCGTCCTTGGAATAGAAGCCCGAGAACAGCGGCGTGCCGATCAGCGCCAGCGTGCCCAGCAAGAAGGTGATCCAGGTGATCGGCATGTACTTGCGCACGCCGCCCATCCAGCGGATGTCCTGGTTGTGGTGCATGCCGATGATGACCGAGCCGGCCGCCAGGAACAGCAGCGCCTTGAAGAACGCGTGCGTCATCAGGTGGAACACCGCCACCGAGTAGGCCGACGCCCCCAGCGCCACCGTCATGTAGCCGAGCTGCGACAGCGTCGAGTACGCCACCACGCGCTTGATGTCGTTCTGGATGATGCCGAGGAACCCCATGAACAGCGCGGTGATGGCGCCAATCACGAGGATGAAGTTCAGCGCCGCATCCGACAGCTCGTAGATCGGCGACATGCGCGCGACCATGAAGATGCCGGCCGTCACCATCGTCGCCGCGTGGATCAGCGCCGAGATCGGCGTCGGGCCTTCCATCGAGTCCGGCAGCCAGACGTGCAGCGGGAACTGCGCGCTCTTGCCCATCGCGCCGATGAACAGGCAGATGCCGATCACCGTCACCAGCATCGCCTCCTGCCCGAAGACGTACCAGGGGAACTCGATCGTGGCGAGCTTGCCGGCCTGATCGAAGATCTCGTTGTAGTTCAACGTGCCGGTGTAGGCCGCCAGCAATCCAATGCCGAGGATGAAGCCGAAGTCGCCGACCCGGTTGACGAGGAAGGCCTTCATGTTGGCGAAGATCGCCGTCGGCTTGTTGAACCAGAAGCCGATCAGCAGGTACGACACCAGGCCCACCGCCTCCCAGCCAAAGAACAGCTGCAGCAGGTTGTTGCTCATGACCAGCATGAGCATCGAGAAGGTGAACAGCGAGATGTAGGCGAAGAAGCGGTTGTAGCCCGGGTCGTCCTCCATGTAGCCGATGGTGTAGATGTGCACCATCAGCGACACGAAGGTCACCACACACATCATCATCGCGGTCAGCCCATCGACCAGGAAGCCGACCTCCATCTTCAGGCCGCCGATGACCATCCACTCATAAATCGTCTGGTCGAAGTAGGCGCCGTCGAGCGCGACGCGCTTGAGCGTGATCGCCGACAGGATGAACGAAACCAGCACACCCAGAATGGTCAAGCTGTGCGACCAGCGCCGGCCGATCCAGTTGCCGCCAAACTTCGTGCCCAGAATGCCGGCGGCGGCGGACCCGATCAACGGGGCCAGCGGCACGGCCAGCAGCATGCTTGCAGAGAGTGTCGTCATGGTGAGGGTCGCGTGGTATCCGGGATGCGCCTCAACCCTTGAGGGTGTTGAGCGTCTCGACGTCGATCGACGACTTGTTGCGGAACAGCAGCACCAGGATCGCCAGGCCGATGGCCGACTCCGCCGCTGCCACGGTCAGGATGAAGAAAACGAACACCTGCCCGTGCAGATCGCCCAGGTAATGCGCGAAGGCGACGAAGTTGATGTTGACGGCCAGCAGCATCAGCTCGATGGCCATCAGCAGCACGATCAGGTTCTTTCGGTTGAGGAAGATGCCCACCACCGACAGCGCGAACAAAATCGCGCCCACCGACAGAAAGTGCCCGACCCCAAGGGATCCGAGTGCGTTCATGCTTGCTCCTCCTTGGCCGCCTGGGGTGCGGCCGTCCGCGTCGCGGGCACGTTGAGCACCTGCAAGCGGTCGGCGGCCTTCACGCGCACCTGCACCCCCGGATCGACGGTCTTGGTGTCTTTGCGCCCGCGCAGGGTCAAGGCGATGGCGGCGATCATGGCCACCAGCAGGATGACGGCGGCTGCCTGAATCGGATACAGATACTCACTGTAGAGCAGGCGCCCCAGTTCGTAGGTGTTGCGGTGATCCGCCGCATGCATCGCCCCGGTCACCGACGGGCTGGCCGTGGCGGTGGGGAAGCCGGCCCACAGCACCGCGATCAGCTCGACGCTGACCAACGCCCCCAGCACCAACGCCAGCGGCAGGTGTTTCCAGAAGCCGGCGCGCAAGGCATCGACGTTGATGTCGAGCATCATCACCACGAAGAGGAACAGCACCATCACCGCACCGAGGTACACGAGCACCAGCGCGATGCCCAGGAACTCGGCCTTGAGCAGCAGCCACAGCGCCGCCGCCTGCGAGAAGGCCAGCATCAGATACAGCACCGCATGCACCGGGTTGCGCGCCGTGATGACGCGAAACCCGGCGAACAGCAGCACCGCCGAGAAGAAATAGAAAAAACCGGAGACGAAGTCCATGATGTGCTCGTGCGGTGACGGTGATCAGCGGTACTTCGCGTCGGCCGCCTTGGCCGCCGCGATCTCCTTCTCGTAGCGATCACCGACGGCCAGCAGCATGTCCTTGGTGAAATACAGATCGCCGCGTTTCTCGCCGTGGTATTCGAAGATGTGCGTCTCGACGATCGCATCGACCGGGCAGGCCTCCTCGCAAAAGCCGCAGAAGATGCACTTGGTCAGGTCGATGTCGTAGCGCGTGGTGCGGCGGGTGCCGTCCTCGCGCTGCGCCGACTCGATGGTGATGGCCATCGCGGGACAGACCGCTTCGCACAGCTTGCACGCGATGCAGCGCTCTTCGCCGTTTTCGTAGCGGCGCTGCGCGTGCAGGCCGCGAAAGCGCGGCGACAGCGGGGTCTTTTCCTCGGGGAACTGCACCGTGACCTTGCGGCGCAGCGCATAGCGGCCGGTCAGGGCCATGCCCTTGAACAGCTCCACGAGCAAAAAGCTCTTGAAAAAATCTTTGAGCGAGAACGGAGCGACGGCGGTGGCGGACATGGAACGGCCCTCCTTCACTTCCAGGGATTCCACGACGTCTGCATCACGGCGCCGACCAGCAGCAGCCAGATCAGCGTCACCGGGATGAAGATCTTCCAGCCCAGACGCATGATCTGGTCGTAGCGGAAGCGCGGGAACGTGGCCCGGATCCAGATGAACATGGACACCACGACGGTGGTCTTCAGGCCCAGCCAGACCCAACCCGGAATGGCGTTGAACACGGCGCTGTCGATGGGCGGCAGCCACCCGCCCAGGAACATCAGCACCGCCAGGATCGACACCAGCCACATGCTGGCGTACTCGGCGAGGAAGAAGATCGCAAAGCCCATACCCGAGTACTCGACCATGTGCCCGGCGACGATCTCGGCCTCGCCCTCGACCACGTCGAAGGGGTGGCGGTTGGTCTCGGCGACCGCCGAGATCAGGTAAACCATGAAAATGGGCAGCAGCGGCAGCCAGTTCCACGACAGGAAGTTCAGCCCCATGTCGGCCGCCACACCGCGCGATTGCGAGGCGACGATCTCCGACAGATTCAGGCTGCCGGCGGTCATCACCACCACCAAGAAGCAAAAGCCGATCGCGATCTCGTAGCTGACCATCTGCGCCGAGGCGCGCAGCGCACCCAGGAAGGCGTACTTGGAGTTGGACGCCCAGCCGGCGATGATGACGCCGTAGACCTCGATCGACGTGATGGCCAGAATTACCAGCAGGCCGGCGTTGACGTTGGCCAGCACGACGTCCGGCCCGAACGGAATGGCCACCCACGCTGCCAGCGCGGGCATGATGGCCATGATCGGCCCCAGGCGGAACAACCCACCGTTGGCCGCCGTGGGGCGGATCAATTCCTTGGTCAACAGCTTGAGCGCGTCGGCGATCGGTTGCAGCAAGCCGAACGGCCCGACACGGTTGGGCCCAAGACGCACCTGCATGAAGCCGAGCAGTCGCCGCTCCCACCACGTCAGGTAGGCCACCAGCAGCATCAGCGGAGCCAGCAACACGACGATCTTGAGCAGGATCCAAATCACCGGCCAACCGGCCTGCGTCCACCACGCCGCCGTGCTGAGGTGGAGCCCTCCTTGATAGATCGCGTCGATCATGCGCACACTCCTTCAGCGGCGGCCCGGGCCGCACGGCCATCCGCCGTCGCCTGCAGCGCGGGCGCGCGCCGCACCAGCGCATCCAACTGGTAGATGGCGGCCACACAGGGCTCGCCCTCGGCCAGCGTCAGGTCGATGCCCGCGACCGTGACGCGGTTGTTCAGCCGTTCGGCCGGCACGACGTCGCCATGGGCCACACCCGGCAGCACCTGGGCCAGCACCTCCTGCGACGAGGTCTGCTCGAAGCCGGGCAGCCCCAGCAGATTACCCAGCACGCGCAGCACCTTCCAGCCGGGGCGGGTTTCGCCGAGCGGCTTGACCACGGCCTGGAAGCTTTGCAGCCGCCCCTCGGCATTGACGAACGAGCCGGAGGTCTCGGTAAACGGCGCCACCGGCAACAGCACATCGCTGATGTCGAGGTTGGTCTTGAAGGGGCTCAACGTCACGACCAGCTCGGCGTCGGCCAGTGCGGCACCGTCGCCCGCGGTATCGGCGCCCGGCTCCACGCCCAGCAACACGGCGGCCTTGAGCGCGCCGCCCATCATGCGCCGCGCATCCAGCCCACCCTCACCCGGCAACACGCCGACGAGTTGGGCGCCCACGGTGTTGGCCGCCTCGGTCAGGTAGCCCCAGCGGGCACCGGTCTGCTCCGCGATCCACTGTGCCAGGGCCAGCAGCGATGCCGCGCGGGCATGGTGTGCCGCGGCATTGCCCAACAGCACGGCCTTGCGCTCGCCGCCGAGCAGCGACTGCGCAACCGCCCGGGCGGCGTCGTTGGCGGCAACACCTTCCGCCCCCGCGGGGACGGCGACGCCCTTGGCTTCGGCCACCGCAGCGGCGACGGCGGCCAAGGCGGCCACCCAGTCGGCAGCCGGTGCGGTCAGCACGCGGTGCAGGGGTATCGCCCAATCGACAGCCCGCCCTGCCAGCGCCGACACCTGAGCCCCCTTGCGGGCCGCTTGTCGAATGCGCTGCGCAAACAACGGATGGTCTTTGCGCAGGTTGGAGCCGACGACGAACACCCGCTCCAGCGTGGACAGATCGGCAATCGGCAGACCCAGCCAGCGGGCCTGACCCGCCGGCGCAGCGTGGTCGAACGCGGCGGCACGCAACCGGTGGTCCAGGTTGAGGGAGCCCAATCCGGCCATCAGCGCACGCGCCAGCGCCAGCTCCTCGACGGTGGCATGGGGGCTGGCCAGCAGACCGATGGCGCCCGCGCCGTGCTGCTCGCGCACGCCTTTCAGGCCATTGGCGACGTACTCCAGCGCGGTTGGCCAGTCCACCGTGCGCCATTCGCCGCCCTGTTTGATCATGGGCTGCGTCAGCCGGTCCGGCCCGTTGAGCGCCTCGTAGCTGAAGCGGTCGCGGTCGGCGATCCAGCACTCGTTGACGGCTTCGTTTTCCAGCGGCACGACGCGCAGCACCCGGTCGCCCTTGACCTGCACGATGAGGTTGGCGCCGGTGGAGTCGTGCGGACTGATGCTCTTGCGCCGCGACAGCTCCCAGGTGCGCGCGGCATAGCGGAACGGCTTGCTGGTCAGCGCGCCCACCGGGCACAGGTCGATCATGTTGCCGGAGAGTTCCGAGTCCACCGTCTGGCCGACGAAGGTCTCGATCTCGGAATGCTCACCGCGGTGGCTCATGCCGAGTTCCATGACGCCGGCGATCTCCTGCCCGAAGCGCACGCAGCGGGTGCAGTGGATGCAGCGGCTCATCTCCTCCATCGAGATCAGCGGCCCGACGTTCTTGTGGAAGACGACGCGCTTTTCCTCTTCGTAGCGCGAGCGCGTGCCGCCGTAGCCCACCGCCAAGTCCTGCAACTGGCACTCGCCGCCTTGGTCGCAGATCGGACAGTCCAGCGGGTGGTTGATGAGCAAAAACTCCATCACCGCCTTCTGCGCCTTGATGGCCTTGTCGCTCTTGGTGCGCACGACCATGCCCATCGTCACCGGCGTGGCGCAGGCGGGCATGGGCTTGGGCGCCTTCTCCACATCGACCAGACACATGCGACAGTTGGCCGCGATGGACAGCTTTTTGTGGTAGCAGAAGTGCGGCACGTAGACGCCCGCCTTTTCGGCCGCATGCATGACCATGCTGCCGGGCGGAACCTCCACCTTCTTGCCGTCGAGTTCGATTTCAACCATGGAGGCGCTCACTTCAGACGTAGGCCGGGACCATGCAGGTCTTGTGTTCGACGTGGTGGACGAACTCGTGGCGGAAGTGTTTGATCATCCCGCGCACCGGCATCGCCGCCGCGTCGCCCAGCGCACAGATCGTGCGGCCCATGATGTTTTCGGCCACGTTGTCGAGCAGGTCGAGATCGCTGGGGCGACCCTGGCCGTTCTCGATGCGATCGACCACCCGCCACAGCCAGCCCGTGCCTTCGCGGCACGGCGTGCACTGGCCGCAGGACTCGTGCATGTAGAAGTAGCTCAGCCGCTGCAGCGACTTGACCATGCAGCGCGTGTCGTCCATCACGATGACGGCGCCCGACCCCAGCATGGAGCCCGCTTTGGCGATGGCGTCGTAGTCCATCGTGCAGTCCATCATGATCGAAGCGGGCAGCACTGGCGCCGAGGACCCACCCGGAATCACCGCTTTGAGCTGACGCCCGGCGCGCACGCCACCGGCCAACTCCAGCAGTTTGGCAAACGGCGTGCCCAGGGGAATTTCGTAGTTGCCGGGCCGCTCGACGTCCCCGCTGACCGAGAAGATCTTGGTGCCGCCGTTGTTGGGCTTGCCGACTTCCAGATAGGCCTGGCCGCCGTTGCGGATGATCCAGGGTACCGCGGCGAAGGTCTCGGTGTTGTTGATGGTGGTCGGCTTGCCGTACAGGCCAAAGCTGGCCGGAAACGGCGGCTTGAAGCGCGGTTGACCCTTTTTGCCCTCCAGCGACTCGAGCAGCGCGGTCTCTTCCCCGCAGATGTAGGCGCCGAACCCGTGGTGGGCGTAAAGCTGGAAGCTGAAACCGCTGCCCAGGATGTCGTCGCCCAAGTAGCCGGCGGCACGCGCCTCTTCCAGCGCGGCCTCGAAGCGCTCGTAAACCTGGAAGATTTCCCCGTGGATGTAGTTGTAGCCGACCGAGATGCCCATGGCATACGCCGCGATCGCCATGCCCTCGATGACGATGTGCGGGTTGTGCATCAGGATGTCGCGGTCCTTGCAGGTGCCGGGTTCGCCCTCGTCCGAATTGCACACGAGGTACTTTTGGCCCGGAAACTGGCGCGGCATGAAGCTCCACTTGAGTCCGGTGGGGAAGCCCGCGCCACCGCGCCCGCGCAGGGCGCTGGCCTTGACCTCGGCAATCACTTGATCGGGCGTCAGGCCCTCGCCGCCGTCCTTGCCCAGGATGCGGCGCAGCGCCTGGTACCCGCCGCGCGCCTCGTAGTCCTTCAGGCGCCAGTTGGTACCGTCCAGACCCGCGTAGATCTGCGGCTGGATGTGGCGGCCGTGGAAGCAGGTTTGCACACCGGTCGCCTGGAACTGCTGCAGGAGTTGGTTGACGTTCATGCCTGGCCCTCCGCAGCCGTGGCGCGCAGGCCGTCGACCAGTTGGTCCAGCCGCTCGGTCGTCATGAAGCTGCACATGTGGCGGTCGTTGACCAGCATCACCGGCGCATCGGCGCAGGCACCCAGGCACTCACAGGGCTGCAGGGTGAAGATGCCGTCGGCCGTGGTCTCGCCCGGGCGAATGCCCAGCTTGTCGGCCAGATACTGCAGCGCCTTGGCGCCGTCACGCAACTGGCACGGCAGGTTGGTGCAGACGTTGAGCTTGAACCGCCCGACCGGCTGCTGGTTGTACATGTTGTAGAAGGTCGTGACCTCGTGCACGGCAATCGGGGCCATGCCCAGGTAATCGGCCACGGCCCGCTCGGCGGCCGGGCTGACCCAGCCCTGCTCCTGCTGCACGATGGCCAGACACGCCATCACCGCGGACTGACGCTGGTCGGCCGGGTATTTGGCGACCTCGCGCGCGAACCGGGCCAGCGTCGCCTCGGACAGCACCATCGGCTCGACGGTGCGGGATTCGGTGCTCATCGGTCGATCTCTCCAAACACGATGTCCATGGTGCCGATGATGGCCACGGCGTCGGCCAGCATGTGGCCGCGCGCCATCTCGTCGAGACAGGACAGATGGGCGAAGCCCGGTGCGCGGATCTTCAGGCGGTACGGTTTGTTGGCACCGTCGCTGACCAAGTAGATGCCGAACTCGCCCTTGGGATGCTCGACCGCCGCATAGGCCTCACCCTCGGGGACGTGGAAGCCTTCGGTGAAGAGCTTGAAGTGGTGGATCAGCTCTTCCATGTTGGCCTTCATCGCCTCGCGTTTGGGCGGTGCGACCTTGGTGTTGTCGGTGATGACCGGCCCCGGGTTGGCGCGCAGCCAGTCCACGCACTGCTTGATGATGCGGTTGGACTGGCGCATCTCCTCCATGCGCACGAGGTAGCGGTCGTAGGTGTCACCCGTCTTGCCCACGGGGATGTCGAAGTCGAGCCGGTCGTACACCTCGTAAGGCTGCTTTTTGCGCAGGTCCCAGGCGATGCCGGAGCCGCGCAACATGGGGCCGGTCATGCCCATGGCCAGCGCCTTCTCGGGCGACACGACACCGATACCCACGGTGCGCTGCTTCCAAATGCGGTTGTCGGTCAGCAGCGTGTGGTACTCCTCCAGGTACTTGGGGAAACGCTGCGTGAAGTCGTCGATGAAGTCCAGCAGCGAACCCTGGCGGTTCTGGTTGAGTTCCTCCAGCGCACGCGCGTTGCGAATCTTGCTGACCTTGTACTGCGGCATCGTGTCCGGCAGGTCGCGGTAGACCCCGCCAGGGCGGAAATAGGCCGCGTGCATGCGCGCGCCGGACACGGCCTCGTACATGTCGAACAGGTCCTCGCGCTCGCGGAAGCAGTACAACAGGATCGTGGAGCTGCCGCAGTCGTTGCCGTGCGAGCCCAACCACATCAGGTGGTTGAGCAGACGCGTGATTTCGGCAAACATCACGCGGATGTACTGCGCGCGGATGGGCACCTCGATGCCCAGCAGCTTTTCGATCGCCAGGCAGTAGGCGTGCTCGTTGCACATCATCGAGACGTAGTCCAGCCGGTCCATGTACGGCAGCGACTGGATGAACGTCTTGTGCTCGGCGAGCTTTTCGGTGGCGCGGTGCAGCAGACCGATGTGCGGGTCGGCGCGCTGCACGACCTCGCCGTCGAGCTCCAGCACCAAACGCAGCACGCCGTGCGCGGCCGGGTGCTGCGGACCGAAGTTCAGGGTGTAGTTCTTGATGTCAGCCATGACGGATCTACCCTCGGGGCGCGCGGCCCGTCAGTGCAGCCCCCCGTACGCGTCTTCGCGGATGATGCGCGGGGTAATTTCGCGCGGCTCGATCGTGACCGGCTCGTAGATGACACGCCGCCGCTCGGGGTCGTAGCGCATCTCGACGTGGCCGGACAGGGGGAAGTCTTTGCGGAACGGGTGGCCAATGAAGCCGTAATCGGTGAGGATGCGACGCAGATCCGCATGGCCTTCGAACACGATGCCGAACAGGTCGA
This sequence comes from Tepidimonas sp., assembly GCF_046292505.1. Lineage (GTDB taxonomy): Bacteria > Pseudomonadota > Gammaproteobacteria > Burkholderiales > Burkholderiaceae_C > Tepidimonas. The sequence continues at coordinate 23,060 of NZ_JBKBQX010000010.1, forward strand.
ACGCTTCGCGCTCGTACCAGTTGGCCGAGGGCCAGACCGACGTCACAGAGTCGATGACTGGAAAGTCGTCATCGGGGCAGAAGGTGCGCACCCGCACGCGCTGGTTCAGGCTGACCGACAGCAGATGGGACACGACGGCGAAGCGCGGACCTTCCCAGGCGCCGTCGCGATAGGTCGAATAATCCACACCACACAAGTCGAGCAGTTGCTCGAAGCGGCAACCCGGGGCGTCGCGCAGGATGCGCATGGCCTCGAGGTACTGCGACGCCGGCACCACCACGGTCACCTCACCGCGGGACAGGGTCACGCTCTGGGCCCGCTCGCCGAGGGCGGCGGCCACGGCGTCGCGTACCGCCTCCTCCGCCGGACGGACGGATTGGGAAGCGAGCGCCGCCCAGTCGGCGGCTTGCATCGTCGAGGTCATGGATATTCCTCCTCAGGCACCGCGCCGGGTCGCCCCGTCAGACACGGGCGATGGTGTTGGTGCGGCGAATCTTGTGCTGCAACTGGATGATCCCGTACAGCAGCGCCTCGGCCGTCGGGGGGCAGCCCGGCACATACACATCGACGGGCACGATGCGGTCGCAGCCGCGCACCACGGAGTAGCTGTAGTGGTAGTACCCGCCACCGTTGGCGCACGACCCCATGGACAGCACCCACCGCGGCTCGGCCATCTGGTCGTACACCTTGCGCAGCGCGGGCGCCATCTTGTTGCACAGCGTGCCGGCGACGATCATCAGATCGGATTGCCGGGGGCTGGCACGGAACACCTCGGCACCAAAGCGGGCGATGTCGTAGCGCGCCGTCGCGGCGTGCATCATCTCCACCGCGCAGCACGCCAGCCCGAAGGTCATCGGCCACAGCGATCCGGTCTTGGCCCAGTTCACCACGGCGTCATAGCTGGTGGTGAAAAAGCCTTCCTTGAACACGCCTTCGATCATCTGTCGCTCCCAGGTACTGCCTGTCGTTTCGCCTACCGTGCCGCCTTTCGCGCCGACTCACTCCCAGTCGAGCGCGCCCTTCTTCCACTCGTAGACGAAACCCACCACGAGGATCATCAGGAACATCACACCCGCCCAGAAGCCCGTCGCACCGATGTCGGCAAACGCCACCGCCCAGGGAATCAAAAAGGCGATTTCCAGATCGAACAGGATGAACAGGATGGCCACGAGGTAATAGCGCACATCGAACTTCATGCGCGCGTCCTCGAAGGCCTCGAAACCGCATTCGTAGGGGGAGTTTTTCTCGGGATCCGGACGATTCGGGCCGAGCAAGTAACCAAATACCTGTGGGAGTACTCCGACACCCAAGCCCACCAGAATGAACAGAAATACGGGAAGGTACTGCTCAAGGCTCACAGGCGTCTCCGGAAAAAAGCGCCCTGCGGGCGCTTCATCGGTATCTGGATTGGTGCCGACGGCGAGACTCGAACTCGCACAGCTTTCGCCACTACCCCCTCAAGATAGCGTGTCTACCAATTCCACCACGTCGGCAAGGGGACATCGTCGAGCGCTGGATTTGGCTGCACCGCTCCAGCTGCGAACCGTGCATCGACGATATTGGAGATTGTACCCGGAAAAGTTCCCCTTTCCGGGGCACGCGGGCGCGGTCGCCCGCGACTGCGGTCTCACTGACCCGGAATCTGCGCCGCCCCCCCTGCCGGCGACTGGGCCGGGGCGGTGCCAGAGGCGCCAGGGGTTACCGGAGCGGCCGGCGCCACCGGGACGGCCGGCACGCTTTCGAGCACGCTGCCGGAGCCAGTGGCCTTCGGGCGCTGGTAGCCCATGAAAGCCAGCGCCAGCGTCGAGGCGAGGAAGACCGTCGCCAGCACGGCCGTGCTGCGCGACAGGAAATTGGCACCGCCCGACGCGCCGAACAGGCTGGCCGACGCCCCACCCCCAAACGCCGCACCGGCGTCGGCGCCCTTGCCGTGCTGCACCAGCACCAGACCGATCATGGCCAGTGCGGACAGCACCTGCACCACCATCAACAACGTGAACAGCACGTTCATGAAGACTCCTGAAAGTTGACAAACAATCCGATCGGCGCACCCCGGTCAGGGCGCCGCCGCGATGATGTGGAGGAACTCGGTGGCCTTGAGCGACGCGCTGCCGATGAGTCCCCCGTCGATGTCGGGCTGGGCCAGCAGCGCCGCGGCGTTGGCGGCGTTCATGCTGCCGCCGTAGAGGATGCGCACGCGCCGGTCACTGGTCGCCGCCGCGCGCAGTTGCGCGCGCAGCACGGCGTGGACCGCCTGGGCCTGCTCGGGCGTGGCGGTGCGCCCCGTGCCGATCGCCCAGACCGGCTCGTAGGCGACCACGATTTCGGTGACGCAATGGCCCACGGCATGGATGACCGCGGCGAGCTGGCGCTTGACGACCAGTTCGGTGTCGCCCTGCGCGCGCTGGGCCTCCGTCTCGCCGACGCACACGATGGGGGTAATGCCGCAGGCCAGCGCGCGCTGCGCCTTGCGGGCGACCGCCTCGTCCGTCTCGCCATGGTACTGGCGCCGCTCGGAATGGCCGACGATGACCCAGCGGCAGCCGAAGTCGCGCAGCATCGTCGCGCTGACCTCGCCGGTGTAGGGGCCGGCCTCATGCGCCGAGACGTCCTGCGCCCCCCAGGTCACGGGGCTGCCGGCGCACAAGGCCTGCGCCTGCCCCAAATACGGGGCCGGCACGCACACGGCCACATCGGCGCGCGCACCGGCCGCCAACCCGTCGCGCAACGCGCGCAGCAACGCGTCGTTGTCGGCCAGGTTGCCGTGCATTTTCCAGTTGCCCGCGATCAGCTTGCGCACCCCAATCCTCCTGCGCGGCGTCAGGCCGCGGCACCCGTCCAGTCGAGCACGATCTTGCCGATGTGCTGGTTGCTCTCCATCAGGGCATGGGCGTGCGCCGCCTGCCCAGCCGGAAAGACGCGGTGCACCACCGGGCGGATCGCCCCGCGCTCGATGAGCGGCCAGACGTGCTGGCGCAGTTCACGCGCGATGGCGGCCTTGAACGCCACCGACCGTGGGCGCAAGGTGGAGCCGGTGATGGTCAGGCGCCGGCGCAGCACTTTGCCTGCGTCGAACGCTGCGTCGGTTCCGCCCTGCACCGCGATGATGACCAGCCGGCCGTCCTCGGCCAGGCAGTCGATCTCCCGCGCGACGTAGGGACCTGCGACCATGTCGAGGATCACGTCGACGCCCCGCCCACCCGTCAGCCGCGCCACTTCGGCCACGAAGTCCTGACTGCGGTACAGGATGGCCTGGTCGGCGCCCAGGCGCACACAGGCCTCGGCCTTTTCAGCCGAGCCGACCGTCACCAGCACGCGCGCGCCCATGGCGCGCGCCATCTGGATGGCCGTCACGCCGATGCCGCTGGAGCCCCCCTGCACCAGCAGGGTCTCACCGGCCTGCAGGCGACCGCGGTCGAAAACGTTGCTCCAGACGGTGAAGAAGGTTTCCGGAATGCCCGCAGCCTCGACATCGCTCCAGCCACGCGGAATGGGCAGACACTGGCCGATCGGGGCCACACAATACTCGGCGTAGCCCCCGCCCGCCACCAGCGCACAGACGCGATCGCCGATGCGCAAGCCCGCGGCTTCCATCGCCTCGACATCACCGCTGTCGATGACACCCGCCACCTCCAGCCCCGGCAGATCGGGCGCCCCGGGCGGCGGGGCGTACTGGCCGCGCCGCTGCAGCACATCGGGCCGATTGACGCCCGAAGCGCTGACGCGGATGCGCACCTCGCCCTCGCCCGCTTCCGGACGCGGTCGCTGCACCAAACGCAGCACGTCCGGCGCACCGTAGGCGGAGATCTCGATCGCGTGCATCAGCGGGGCCACGGGACACCTCCTGCCGGCCAAACCCGGCTCACTGCTGTTGCTGCTGCTGGGCGGCCGATTCGCCACGGTCCAGCAGGGCCTTCATCGACAGCTTGATGCGGCCCTTGTCGTCGGTCTCGAGCACCTTGACCTTGACGATCTGCCCTTCCTGCAGAAAGTCCGACACCTTCTCGACGCGCTGGTGGGCGATCTGGCTGATGTGCAGCAGACCGTCCTTGCCGGGCAGGATGTTGACCAGAGCGCCAAAGTCCAGAATCTTGGTCACCGGGCCTTCGTAAATCTGACCGACCTCCACCTCGGCGGTGATCTCTTCGATGCGGCGGCGCGCCTCGGCCGCGCGGTCGGCGTCGGTGGAGGCGATGGTGATGGTGCCGTCCTCGGCGATGTCGATCGTCGTGCCGGTCTCTTCGGTCAGCGCGCGGATGGTGGCGCCGCCCTTGCCGATCACGTCGCGGATCTTCTCCGGGTTGATCTTCATGGTGTACAGGCGCGGCGCGTAGGCCGAGATGTCCTCGCGCGCGCCGGCAATGGCGCTTTGCATCTTGTCCAGGATGTGCAGCCGCGCCTCCTTGGCCTGGGCCAGCGCCACCTGCATGATCTCCTTGGTGATGCCCTGGATCTTGATGTCCATCTGCAGCGCCGTGACGCCCTGCGTGGTGCCGGCGACCTTGAAGTCCATGTCGCCCAGGTGGTCCTCGTCACCCAGGATGTCGGTCAGCACCGCGAAGCGGTTGCCTTCCTTGATCAGGCCCATGGCGATGCCGGCCACGTGCGCCTTCATGGGCACGCCGGCGTCCATCAGCGCCAGGCATCCACCGCAGACGGTGGCCATCGACGAGGAGCCGTTCGATTCGGTCACCTCGGAGACGACGCGGATGGTGTACGGGAACTCGTCCTTGCTTGGCAGGCAGGCCACCAGCGCGCGCTTGGCGAGGCGGCCATGACCGATCTCGCGCCGCTTCGGCGCGCCGACACGCCCCGTCTCGCCGGTGGCGAACGGCGGCATGTTGTAGTGCAGCATGAAGCGGTCTTGGTATTCGCCCGACAGCGCATCGATGATCTGCGCGTCGCGCTCGGTGCCCAGGGTGGCGATGACCAGCGCCTGCGTCTCGCCGCGGGTGAACAGCGCCGAGCCGTGCGTGCGCGGCAGCACGCCGGTGCGGATCTCGATCGGGCGCACGGTGCGCGTGTCGCGCCCGTCGATGCGCGGCTCGCCGCTCAGGATCTGCTGGCGCACGATGCGCGCCTCGATCTCGAACAGCAGACCATCGACCTTGACCTCGTCGAACGCCATGCCCTGCTCGGCGAGGCCCGCCTTGACGGCGGCGTAGGCCTCGCGGCAGGCTTGGGTGCGCGCCTGCTTGTTGCGGATCTGGTAGGCCGCGCGCAGCCGCTCTTCGCCCAGCTCGGTGACCTTGGCGATCAGCGCCTCGTCACGCGCCGGCGGCTGCCAGTTCCAGGCCGGCTTGCCGGCCGCGCGCACCAGGTCGTTGATGGCGGCGATCGCGATGTTGCCCTGCTCGTGGCCAAAGACGACCGCGCCCAGCATCACTTCTTCGGTGAGTTGGTCGGCCTCCGACTCCACCATCAGCACCGCCGATTCGGTGCCCGCCACGACCAAATCCAGGCGCGAATTGGCCTTGTCCGCCGGGCTGGGGTTGAGCACGTACTCGCCATTGATGTAACCGACGCGCGCCGCACCGATCGGGCCGTTGAACGGGATGCCGCTGATGGCCAGCGCGGCGCTGGAGGCGATCATCGCCGGGATGTCGGCGTCCACGTCCGGATTGAGCGACAGCGTGTGGACGACGATCTGCACCTCGTTGAAGAAGCCATCCGGAAACAGCGGCCGGATCGGACGGTCGATCAGACGGCTGGTCAGCGTCTCGTACTCGCTCGGACGGCCCTCGCGCTTGAAGAAGCTGCCGGGAATCTTGCCGGCGGCATAAGCTTTTTCGACGTAATCGACGGTCAGCGGGAAGAAGTCCTGGCCGGGCTTGGCCTCGGGGCGAGCGACGACGGTGGCCAGCACGACGGTGCCGTCCATGTCGAGCAGCACGGCGCCGGTGGCCTGGCGCGCGATCTCGCCGGTCTCCATCGTGACCGTGTGACGGCCCCACTGGAAGGTCTTGGTGTGTTTCTGAAACAGGCTCATGGATGCAACTCCTGGAGAGGATGGCCGCCAGCGTCAGAACACGATGCCATTCCAGCGCGGCCCCAGACGGACGGGACGGCATTGGAATGACACAGCTTCGCTCTGGGCCGCTGTGGCCGCAGTGCCCTCAGGCCGGATCGACCCTCAGGCGGGAAAAACGGTCGTGATGCAACAAAAAGCGCCCTGGACCGACGGCCGGCCCCGGGCGCTTGACGTGCATGGCGGGCATACACCCGATGGCGTGGTCGATCGCCGATTACTTGCGCAGGCCCAGCTTCTGGATCAGCGCGACATAGCGGTCGGCGTCCTTGGCCTTCAGGTAGTCGAGCAGCTTGCGGCGGCGGCTCACCAGCTTGAGCAGGCCGCGGCGACCGTGGTGGTCCTTGGCGTGGGTCTTGAAGTGGGGGGTCAGCTCGTTGATGCGGGCCGTCAGCAGCGCGACCTGAACCTCGGGGCTGCCCGTGTCGTTGGGGCCACGGGCGTTGTCGGCGATGACTTTGGCTTTGACGTCGGAAGCAATCATGGATACCTCGGATAAACATGCGACCTGCCGCAGGTGAGCGCTTGACCGCCCATGGGATGACACCCATGGGACGGCGCGTTGCCGCAGCGGGCGTGATGCGCCCCGCACGACGCAGGGCAGCCGCACATTATAGCCGCAACCAATCCCGCAGGCGGTCGACGCCCTGCTGCAAGCGCGCCGGATCGCGGCTGGCAAAGCACCAGCGCAGCCACCCCCGGCCGGCGTCGCCGAAGGCGCTGCCGGGCGCGAGCCCCAGGCCCGCCTCCCGCACGAGCTGCTTGGCCAGCGTCAGATCGTCATCGCCCCGCCCGGACAAGCGGAAGAACACATACATGCCCCCCGGGGGCGGCGCCGCCTGCACGCCCGGCAGTGCCGTCAACGCCGCCAGCAGGGTGTCGCGCCCCTGCCGAAAGCGCGCCACCAGCGGCGGCACCAGCTCGTGCGCCTGTTGCAAGGCCGCCAGCGCCCCCCGCTGGACGAACACCGGCGCGCAGCTCGTGTTGTACTCGACCAGCTTGCCCAGCGCGTGGGTCAACGACGGCGGCAGGACCAGCCAGCCCAGGCGCCATCCGGTCATCAAAAAGCTTTTGGAGAAGCTGTGCGCGACGATCAGCCGATCCTCGGGTTGGGCCAGATCGAGAAAGCTCGGCGCGCAGGCGGTGTCGCCAGCGCCTTCGCCATCGGGGTAATACAAACGCTCGTACACCTCGTCGGCCACAATCCACGTCCCCGTGCTGCGGCAGCGGGCCAGAATCGCCGCCTGCTCGCGGGCGTCGAGCGTCCAGCCCGTGGGGTTGTTGGGCGAGTTGACGACCAGCAGCCGGGTCGCCGGGGTGATGGTGCCCAGCAGCGCGGGTAGGTCCAGCCGCCAGTGGCCGTGCGCGTTCGGCGCCAGTGACACGGTGCGCACCCGCGCCCCCAGAATGCGCGGCTGGGCGACCAGATTGGGCCAGGCTGGCTCGACGACGACCACCTCGTCGCCCGCATCGACCAGCGCCTGGGCCGCCAGCATCAGGCCGCTGACGCCGCCGGACGTGACCGCGATCCGGCCAAACCACTCGGCGGCCTGACGGGATTGGGCCGGATGGGTGTGTGCCATGTAGGCGGCGATCGCCTCGCGCAGCTCCGGCAACCCCAGGTTGTGGGCATAAAAGGTCTCGCCCGCCTGCAGCGACGCGATGGCCGCGGCGCGCACGACCTCGGGCGTGACTTCGTCGCTCTCGCCAAACCAGAAACGCAACACATCGGGACGGCCAAGACCGGCATTGGCCACCTCTCGGATGCGGGATTCTTCGAGCGCGGCGACGACGGAACGCATGGCGGAAAACTCCTCCGGGTCGCGGGCGGCCCGGCTTCAGGGACGGGTCATCCGGCAGGCATGGGGTTGCTCGGCCGCGGCGGCATCCAGCCGCTGCAGCACCCGAAAGCCATACCCCGACCCCTCGACGTCGAACGGCACGCCGGGGGCGCCCTGCCGGTCCATGACGGCGACCATCAACGGCTGCTGGGCCTGATGGTCGGCCGCCCGCATGCGCAGGCGCTGCCCGGCCAAGGCGACATCCGCCTGCTCCAGCGCCCGCGCGATGCGCGCCGCCCCCGGCAGTGTAGCCGCACTGCCCGCAGCGGCCCCCGTGCGGCCCGCGGATTCGATGGCCTGGGCCAGCGCCTCGACCATGAGCTGCATCCGCATGTGCACATAGTCGTCCGCGGGGTTGGGGAAGCGCTGCCGAAAAGCCTCGTAGAAGCGGCGCGACTCCGCACCCGGCGCGTTGGGGAACCAGTCCGCCACCGCAATCACCTTGCCGATGCCCGCGTCGCCGATGGCGGCGGGCGCCCCCAGCGCATTGCCGTAGAAGGTGTAGAACTTGCCTTCGAAACCCACCTCGCGCGCGGCGCGCACCAGCAGCGTCAGGTCATTGCCCCAGTTGCCGGTGATGACCGCCTGGGCACCGCTGGCCTTGATCTTGGTGACGTAGGGCAAAAAATCCTTGATGCGCGCCATGGGGTGCAGCTCCTCCCCCACGATGCGCACATCGGGGCGCTGCAGGGCGAGCTGGCGCCGGGCCTCCCGCAGCACCGCCTGGCCAAAGCTGTAGTCCTGCCCGATCAGGTAGACGCTGCGCACCTCGGTATCGGCCTTGAGCACACTCATCAGCGCCGCCATGCGCATGTCCGCGTGGGCGTCGAAGCGAAAGTGCCAGAAGCTGCAGCGCTCGTTGGTGAGGATGGGATCGACCGCCGAGTAGTTGAGGAACAGCACCTGCCGTTGCGGCTCGCGCTCGTTGTGGCGGTTGATGGCCTCGATCAGGGCCGCGGCCACCGCGGACGAGTTGCCTTGTGCGATCAGGGTGATGCCATCGTCGAGTGCGGCTTGCAGCGCCGACAGCGCCTCCTGCGGCTGCCCTTTGCTGTCGTAGCGCACGATCTGCAGCGGCCGACGCACCCCGGGAGCGACTTCGATGCCGCCACGGGCGTTGACACGTTCGGCCGCCCACACCAGATTGCGAAACACCGCCTCGCCGGTGTTGCCCATCGGGCCGGAAAGCGTTTCGATCAGGGCCAGCCGGATGGCCCCATCCCCGCGCCCCGCCGCCGACTGGGCGGACACCGCCCCGATCCATCCCGCCAACCCCAGTGCGCCGGCGCGCACCAACCACTGTCGCCGTCCCGCGTGCCGTCCATGCGTCATGCGTTCGATTCCTTTCTCTGTGTCGTGTTCGCCGGATCGCGGCCGGGATCGACCCCGCGCATCGCCATGCCGTGCGGGGCGGATTCTAGCGGGAAAACCCATTAATAATTCATAATTATGGAGCTGTGGTTAGAGGTGGAAGCCTCAGCGTCGGGGCGCCCCTCGGGCAGCGCCCGCCGCGCACGGGCCACCCCTGGGCCGGCTACTCCGCCACCGAGTCGGGCGCGAGGGCCACGGCCTCCAACGGCCAACGGGGCAGAACGTCGAAGGCCCACTCCCGATCCCCGGCGGACCAGGCGCCCACCTGCCAGCGCATCGCACCCGCCAGCGCGATCATGGCCCCGTTGTCGGTGCACCAGGCAACCTCGGGGTAATGCAGCCGCCAGCCGTGGCGCGTCGCCGCTTCGCTCAATTGGGCGCGCAGGCGCCGGTTGGCCCCCACCCCACCGGCGACGACCAGACGTTTCAAGCCCGTGGCCTTGAGCGCGGCACGCGACTTGTGCACCAGCACATCGACGATGGCCGCTTCGGTCGCCGCCGCCAGGTCCGCCTTGCGGGCCTCGAGCGCCGGGCCCAGCTTGCGCGCCTGGGTCAGCACCGCCGTCTTCAGTCCAGCGAACGAAAAATCCAGATCGCCGCTGTGCAACAGTGGCCGTGGCAGCGCAAACGCGGCGGGGTCACCCGGCTCGGCCAACCGCGACAAGGCCGGACCGCCCGGGTACCCCAGGCCCAGCACCTTGGCCGACTTGTCAAACGCCTCTCCAGCCGCGTCGTCGATGGTCTCGCCCAACAGGTGGTAGCGCCCCACGCCGTCCACGCGCATTAGTTGCGTGTGCCCGCCCGAGACCAGCAAGGCAACGAAGGGAAAGGCCGGTGGATCGGCACTCAAGAAGGGCGACAGCAGGTGCCCCTCCAAATGGTGCACACCGACCGCCGGCACGTCCAACGCGGCGGCCAAGGCACAGGCCACGCCCGCTCCCACCAACAGCGCCCCGGCCAGTCCCGGACCACGGGTGTAGGCCACCGCATCGACGTCGTGCAGCGCCACTCCGGCCTGGGCCAACGCGGCCTCCGTCAGGGGCAGCACGCGGCGAATGTGGTCGCGACTGGCCAGCTCCGGCACCACCCCGCCATAGTCCCGGTGCATGGCCACCTGACTGTGCAGCGCGGCCCCGAGCAGGCGCGGCACGCCCTGCGGCGCGGCCTCGACCAAGGCGACACCGGTTTCGTCACACGACGATTCGATCCCTAAAATTTTCATGGGTGCAGTGTACGCATTCCTCCTACAACGGTCCGGTCGAAGGGATCGTCCAATTGAATGCAGCGTCACCGCGCCTGGTCGCCTTGATCGGCGCTTCTGCCGGAGGATTGAAGCCGCTGCGCGAGTTGGTGGCCGCGATGCCGCACGACCCTCGCGTGGCGGCCATCGTGGCCCAGCACCTCGCCGGCAGCGAACCGTCGGCCCTGGTGCGATTGCTGCAGGCGGTCACGCGCATCCCCGTGCAGTCCATCGAAGACGGCACGCCCCTTCGTGGCGGCCTGCTGTACGTCACCCCGCCTGGACACCACGTCGAAATCGACGGCCGTGTGCTGCGGTTGTATGCCGCCAAGTCCGGCCCGGCGCCCGTGCCCTCGCTGGACCGCCTGTTCAGCTCCGCCGCGCGGGGGCTGGGGCGGCATGCGCTGGCCATCGTGCTGTCCGGCACGGGCCAAGACGGGGCGGTGGGCGCGCGCGTCGTGCGCGAGGCCGGTGGCGCGGTCTGGGCCGAACAACCCAGCGAGGCCCCGTTTTACAGCATGCCGCACGCCCTGATCGACCGCGGACTGGCGGACCACGTCGCCAGCGCCGTGGCACTGGGCCGGCGCCTGGGCGACTGGATCGAAGGCCCCGTAGCCGGGCACGGAACGGCCGACATGGCCGGCGAACGCTCCGCCTTTCGCGCACTGGTCGAACGCCTGGGCAACCGCTCCGGCTTGGATCTGGGCCAATACCAGGAGGCGACGCTGCGCCGCCAGTTCGAGCGTGTGATGCGCCAGCATGGCGCGTCCAGCCTGACCCAACTCGCCCAGGACGCGCAGAACGACCCTCAGCTTGTGCAAGCGTTGTTGCAATCGCTCACCATCGGCGTGACCGAATGGCTGCGCAATCCGTCGGCGTTCAATGCGCTGCGCCTGGCGTGGCGAGAATACATCCGGGCCCGCCACGTCGCGGGCGCGACCACCCTGCGCCTGTGGTCGGTGGGGTGCTCGACCGGCGAGGAAGTCTACGGCCTGGCCATGCTGACCGACGATGTCCTGGCCGAGCTGGGCTGCACCATGGACTGGGTGGTGCTGGGCTCAGACGTCAGCGACCCGGCCCTGGAGTAGGCGCGTAACGGGGTGTTCGACTAAGACAGCGTCCACGGCCTGCCACCGGCATGGCGCGAACGGTACTTCACCCGCATCGGGCACACGCTGCGGGTGCAGCAGGAGTTGCGCCGGCGCTGCGTGTTCGCCCACCACGACGTCGTGCAGGATCTGCCGTTCATGCGCATGGACCTGGTGGCCTGCCGCAATGTGCTGATCTACTTCAAGGGCGAGGCCAAGGACGACGTCTTGAGCCGTTTGCACTACGCCCTGGTGCCCGAAGGCTTGCTGATGCTGGGGCGCTCCGAGGGCTTGTCGAGCCGCGTCCACCCCTGGTTCCAGGCCGTTTCCGTCCAGGAGCATCTGTGGCGCAAGCGCAGCGATGCTCCTGCCCGCCAGCCGCTGCCGGGTCTGGGGCGGCGCCACCCCAGGCGCGGCATGGTCGCCCCCCTGCACCCCGCGACGCCGCCGCAGTTGGGCCCGGTGGACCGGCTGGAAAACGACTTGCGCGAGCGCCTGCTGAGCTACCTGATCGGCCGCTATGCCGCGCCCACCGTGCTGGTGGACCGCGAGGGCCACCCCCTGCACGTGGTCGGCCCCATGGAGGGCCTGTTGCATTGGCCGGCCGGCCCGACGGCGGAATTGGCCCTGCCCAACTTGGTGCCGGCCGCGTGGCGGCGCGATGTGCAATTGGCGCTGCACCGCCTGTTGATCACGCAGGAGTCCGCCGTGCGCGTACCCCTGCCGCCCATCGCGGAGCGGCCCGCGTACGTGCTCGAAGCCGCCCGGCTCGAGCAAGGACAGGACGCCTATCTGATCGTCAGTTTCGGCCGCCCGTCCAGCGCGGACACCGACGGGTCTGGGCGGCCGCCGCCCGCGCCCGACGAGCCGTATGGGCTGCACGAAGAACGCCTGCAAAGCCTGATCGAGGCGCTCGAGCACAGCCAGCGCCAGTTGCAGCAGGTCAACGAGGCGTTGAGCGTCACCTCCGAAGAGTTGGAAGCCGCCAACGAGGAGCTGGAGGCCTCCAACGAAGAACTGGAAGCGTCCAACGAGGAACTGCGCACCCTCAACGAGGAGCTGGACCGCTCGCTGCGCGAGCAGCAACAGCTCAATGACCTGCTGCACGCCGTGCAGGAAAGCGCGGGCACCGCCCTCGCCGTGCTGGACCACGAGCGGCGGTTGCTGCGCTACAACCGGACGGCGCAGGACATGCTCGTGCTGCGCGAGGCGCAACTGGGCCTGCCCTGGGCGTTCGACGACCGGCATTTCCCCTGGCCGGGGGAACTGGTGGAGCATGTGGCCAAAGGGGCGCCCGGCCCCTGGCAGGGCCAGATCGAGCTGGCCCAGGCGCGCTATCTGGTGCAGTTGGTGCCCTGGCAAACCCACGACGCGCGCACCGGCTACGTCCTCTCCGTCACCGACCTGACGGAGCTGCAAAGCGCCGAGAAAGCCCGACTGGAACTCCAGAGCCGGCTCAGTGCGCTGACCGAGGCGCTGCACGAGGCGGTCCTGCTGTTCGACCCCCGCAACGAGCGGTTGATCTACGCCTCCCACCGCTATCAGGACTGGTTCGGCCCGGCCGACGCGACCCCGACGCCGCCCAAGCTCGGGGCGTGGATCGACGCGATCGCCAGCGACGAACGCGCCCGTGTCATCGACCGATGGCGCGACGGCACGGTCCCGCAATGGACGCAGCGCTATCGGGTGCAAACGCGCGACGGCGGCTGGCGCCACCTGCAGGAACGTGCCAGCCGTATCACCGCCAGCGATGGCGAGACCTCGCTGATTGCCGCGTCGCTGCTGGATGTGACAGAGATGGTCCAGCTCGAGCAACGCGAGCGCAGCGCCCACGCGCGGCTGCAGGCGGTTTGGGACAACCCCAGCGTCGGCATCGCGGTGTGCGACAGCAGCGGCGTGGTCATCGAATGCAACGGCGCGCTGACCCTGCGGCTGGGCGCCACCGACGCCGAGGTGCGCGGCACCCGCTGGATCGACTGGGTGGACGTCGATGACCGGGGCGGTATGCAGGTGCAGTGGCGCTCGCTGCTCAGCGGGCGCTCGCCGCCGCCGCTGGAGCAACGCCTGCACACCCGCGAAGGCGCCCAGCGCTGGACACGGCAACACCTGTCACTGGCCCGGCACGCGCTGGGAACGGGCGATCTGGTGGTGGTCTTGCTCGAAAACATCGAAGAGGCCAAGCTGCGCGAGCAGACCATCTTTCGCCAGGCCAACTACGACGCCCTGACCGGGCTGCCCAACCGCAGCCTGTACCGGGACCGGCTGGAGCAGGCGCTGTTGCGGGCGCAGCGCGACGGCCATCCGGTCTACGTGATGTTCTGCGACCTGGACGGCTTCAAAGAGGTCAACGATGTGCATGGGCACGAGATGGGCGACGCTGTCCTCGTCGAGACGGCGTCGCGCATCCGCCGAACCCTGCGGCCGAACGACACCATCGCGCGCTTTGGCGGTGACGAGTTCGTGATGCTGATCGACGGGGCGGAGTCGCCCCTGGTGGTCGAGCGGATCGCCGACACCGTGCTGCATTCGCTGCGCCAGCCTTTCCATGTGGGCGACCAGACCCTGCGGCTGAGCGGCAGCGTCGGCATCGCCGCCCACCCCTCCGACGGCGAGACACCGGAAGAGCTGCTGCGCATGGCCGACACGGCCATGTACGCGGCCAAGAACGGCGGCCGCGACCGGATGCGGTTTTACTCGCCGCAGATGGAGAGCCGCACCCGGCGTCTGGCGGAAATCAAGGCCGGCCTGGAGCAGGCACTGGCCCAGGGCCAGTTCGAACTGCACTACCAGCCCCTGGTCACCTTGCCGCAGCGCCAAGTGCGCGGCGCCGAGGTACTGCTGCGCTGGCGTCAGCCGGAGCGCGGCCTCGTGTCGCCGGCCGAGTTCATCGGTGTGGCCGAGTCCAGTGGCCAGATCCGCCGCATCGGCGCCTGGGTGCTGCGCGAAACGGCCCGTGCCGCGATGGAGGCCGCGGCGCGTTGGGGCGACGATTTTCGGTTGTCGGTCAACGTCTCGGCCACGCAGTTTGGTGACAGCGCCCTGCGCGAATGGCTGGACGAACACGGTGCCGCCCTGCCCCACCTGACCATTGAGGTGACCGAGTCGGTTTGGATGGCCGACAGCCCCTCGACCCTGAGCTGGCTGCAGCGGGTGCGCGAGCGCGGCGCTCTCGTGGCGCTGGACGATTTTGGCACCGGGTATTCGAGCCTGGCCTACTTGCTGCGCACGCCGGTGGACGAGCTCAAAATCGACAAGCGCTTCACGGACCACGTCGGCACCGGCGGGCCGAGCGAGCGCATCGTGACGGCCGTGCTCGAGATTGCGGCCGCCCTGAACGCCCGGGTGGTCGTGGAAGGGGTGGAGACCGCCGCCCAACTGGCCTTTCTGGAGCCTCACGCTCCGCTGGACGTGCAAGGCTTTCACTTTGCGCGCCCGATGCCGTGGGAGGCATTTGCTCGCTTCGTGGACGCCTCGCAGGCCGCCCGCCCTTGACGGCACTCCGAGCGGCGACCGCTGCTCCCAAGCGCCAACAGGCCGATGCGACGTGGTCTGGATCTAGGAAAGCAAACAGCCCATGGGCACGGGGCGCATGGGCTGTGGTGTGTGGCGGAGCGGACGGGGCTCGAACCCGCGACCCCCGGCGTGACAGGCCGGTATTCTAACCAACTGAACTACCGCTCCAATGTGGCGACCCTACGGGGATTCGAACCCCGGTACTCACCGTGAAAGGGTGATGTCCTAGGCCTCTAGACGATAGGGTCTGTGTTCGTGGTGGAGGTAAGCGGGATCGAACCGCTGACCTCTTGCATGCCATGCAAGCGCTCTCCCAGCTGAGCTATACCCCCACGGGCCTGCTGTTGTCGATGATTTCGTTGTCGTTTTCGAAATCCGTCGTGCATCAGCAAGACCTGCATTATAGACACATTTTCGAGGCGTTTTGAAGACGAAGACGATTTTTTTGCGCCCCCCGCTCAGACCGCGGCCAGCCGCGCCAGCACGTCCTCGCGCCGGTGCAGCGCCAGCACCGCATCCACCGACGGCGTCTGCGCCACGCCCATCACCAGCACGCGCACCGGCATCGCCAGCTGCGGCATCTTCAGGCCGTGGCTGGCCAGCGTCGCCTTCAGCGCCGCGGCGATGTCGGCCGCCGTCCACGGCACGTCGGCCAGGCGCTGGCGCAGGTCGGCCAGCGCCGGACGCACCGCGTCGGTGACGTGCTGCGCCAGGTCCTCGGCGCCCGGGGTCGGGGCCTGGTAGTACGGCTGCGCCCAATCCGCCAGCGCCACCGTGGTGTCGCAGCGATCCTTGAACAGGCCGCAGATCGCCGGCAGCCGCTCGTCGGCCTGCACGCCGCGGCGCGCCAGCTGCTCGGCCACCAGCGGCGCCAGCCGCTCATCGGGCGTCATCTTCATGTGCTGCGCGTTGACCCAGCGCAGCTTGGCCTCGTCGAACTGCGCGGCGCTGCGGCCCAGGTGGTCGAGGTCGAACCACTGCAGGAACTGCTCGCGCGTGAAGATCTCGTCGTCGCCGTGGCTCCAGCCCAGCCGCGCCAGGTAGTTGATCATCGCGTCGGGCAGGAAGCCGGCCTCCCGGTACCACGTCACCGGCTTGGCGCCGTGGCGCTTGCTCATCTTCTCGCCCTGCTCGTTGAGCACGGTGGGCAGGTGGGCGTACACCGGCGGCTCGTGGCCGAGCGCGCGGATGATGTTGATCTGGCGCGGGGTGTTGTTGACGTGGTCGTCGCCGCGGATCACGTGCGTGATGCGCATGTCGATGTCGTCCACCACGACGCAGAAGTTGTAGGTCGGCACGCCGATCTGGCCGACCGGCGCCTGGCGCGCGATGACCAGGTCGTCCAGCTCGTCGTTGCGGATCTCGATGCGGCCCTTGACCTTGTCGTCCCACACGACGCTGCCGGCAAGCGGGTTCTTGAAGCGGATCACCGGCAGCACGCCGCTGGGGGGCGTGGGCAGCACCTTGCCCGGCTCGGGGCGCCAGGTGCCGTCGTAGCGCGGCTTGAGCTTGGCGGCCATCTGGCGCTCGCGCAGGGCCTCCAGCTCTTGCGGCGTCATGTAGCAGTGGTAGGCCAGCCCCGCCTGCAGCATTTGCGCGATGACCTCGCGGTAGCGGTCCATGCGCTGCATCTGGTAGTAGGGTCCCTCGTCGGGGGTCAGGCCCAGCCATTCCATCGCTTCCAGGATCACGCGCACCGCCTCGTCGGTGGAGCGTTCCTGGTCGGTGTCCTCGATGCGCAGGATGAAGTCGCCGCCGTGGGCGCGCGCAAACGCCCACGGATAGAGCGCCGAGCGGATGTTGCCGAGGTGGATGAAGCCCGTTGGCGACGGGGCGAAGCGGGTGCGGACTCGTTGCGTCATGATGGATCGGGATCGGAGGGTCGCGCTGGCTCGTCAGACGAGCGCATCCAGGCCGCGCGCCAGGTCGGCGGTGAGGTCGTCCAGATGTTCCAGCCCGACCGAGATGCGGATCAGCGCCTGCGTGATGCCGGCGGCTTGGCGCTGCGCTTCGGTCAGGCGCCCGTGCGAGGTACTGGCCGGGTGCGAGCACAGCGTCTTGGTGTCGCCGAGGTTGGTGGACAGCGAGGCCAGCCGCAGCGCGTCCAGCACCGCGAACGCCCGCGCCCGCCCTTCCTCAGGGCTGGCGGCCCGGACCTCGAACGAGACGATGGCACCGCCGCAGCCGCCCTGCTGGCGCATCGCCAGCGCGTGCTGCGGGTGGCTCGGCAACCCTGGGTGGTGCACGCGCGCCACCGCCGGGTGCGCCTGCAGCCACTGCGCCAGCGCCAGCGCGGTGGCGCTTTGCGCGCGCAGGCGCAGGTGCAGCGTCTCCAGGCCCTTGAGCACCACCCAGGCGTTGAACGGCGCCAGCGTCATGCCGGCGCTGCGCAGCACCGGCAGGAATTTGTCCTCCACCAGCGCGCGGCTGGCACACAGCGCGCCGGCCATCACGCGCCCCTGCCCGTCGAGGAACTTGGTGCCGGAGTGGATGACGATGTCGGCGCCGAATTCGGCCGGGCGCTGCAGCGCCGGCGTGGCAAAGCAGTTGTCCACCGCCAGCCACGCCCCGGCGGCGTGCGCGATGCCGGCCAAGGCCGCGATGTCGCACACCTCGGTCAGCGGATTGGTCGGCGTCTCGGCCAGCAGCAGCCGCGTGCGAGGTGTGACCGCCGCGCGCCAGGCGTCGAGGTCGGTCTGCGGCACGAAGGTGGCCTGCACGCCGAACTTGGCCAGGTCACTGCCGATCAGCTTGATCGTCGCGCCGAACATCGAGCGCGAGCACAGCACGTGGTCGCCGGCCTGCAGCAGGCCCAGTGCCAGCATCAGGATCGCCGCCATGCCGGAGGACGTGGCAATCGCCGCCTCGGTGCCCTCCAGCGCCGCCAGCCGCTGCTCGAAGCTGGCGGTCGTGGGGTTGCCGTAGCGGCCGTAGGTGTAGCCGTCCTCCTCGCCGGCAAAGCGCGCGGCCGCCGCCTCGGCGCTGGGCTGCACGTAGCCACTGGTGAGAAACAGCGCTTCGGCGTTTTCGCCGTAAGGCGAGCGCGGCACGGCCACGCGCACCGCGGCGGTCTCGGGGTGCAGCGCCACGGGCTCAGGCCTCCTGCGCGTTGGGCAGCGTCAGACGCGAGCCACCACCGTCCTCGTCGGCGGGATCGGCCTTGGCGGCCGCCTGGCGCGGCGCATTCATTGCCGTGACGGTCTCCAGGGTCACATCGCCCGTCACATACACACCGTCGAAGCACGATGCCTCGAAGCCGCACAGCCGCGGGTTGAGCGTGGCCACCGCGCGCTTCATCGCTTCGACGTCCTGGTAGATCAGCGCGTCGCAGCCGATCAGCTGGCGCACCTCCTCCACCGAGCGGCCGTGCGCCACCAGCTCCTCCTGCGTCGGCATGTCGATGCCGTAGACGTTGGGGTAGCGCACCGGGGGGGCGGCGCTGGCCAGGTACACCTTGCGCGCGCCGGCCTCGCGCGCCATCTGCACGATCTCGCGGCTGGTGGTGCCGCGCACGATGGAGTCGTCCACCAGCAGCACATTGCGCCCGGCGAACTCGCTGGCGATGACGTTGAGCTTCTGGCGCACCGACTTCTTGCGCACCGCCTGCCCCGGCATGATGAAGGTGCGGCCGACGTATCGGTTCTTCACGAAGCCCTCGCGGTACGGGCGGCCGATCAGGCGCGCCACCTCCATCGCCGCCGGACGGCTGGATTCGGGAATCGGGATGACGGCGTCGATCTCGCCCGGCGGCACGGTGGAGACGACGCGCGTGGCCAGCGTCTCGCCCATGTTGAGCCGCGCCTGGTAGACCGAGATGCCGTCGATCACCGAGTCGGGCCGCGCCAGATACACGAACTCGAAGATGCACGGATGGTGGCGCGGCGCGTCGGCGCACTGGCGCGCGTGGATCTGGCCGTCCAGCGTGACGAAGATCGCCTCGCCCGGGGCGACGTCGCGCTCGAAGCGGTGACCGGTGCCCTCCAGCGCCACCGACTCGCTGGCCGCCATCACCGTGCCGTCCGGGCCGCGGCCGATGCACAGCGGCCGGATGCCGAACGGGTCGCGGAACACCAGCATGCCGTGGCCGGCGATCAGCACCACGACGGCATACGACCCCCGCAGTCGCCGGTGCACCGCCGAGACGGCGGCAAACACGTCGTCGATCTGCAGCGGCACGCCCCGGGTGGCGCGCTCCAGCTCGTGCGCCAGCACGTTGAGCAGCACCTCGGAGTCGCTCTCGGTGTTGATGTGCCGGTGGTCCAGGCGGGCCAGCTCCTCTTTGAGCGCGTGGGCGTTGGTGAGGTTGCCGTTGTGCGCCAGCACCAGGCCAAACGGGGCGTTGACGTAGAAGGGTTGTGCCTCCTCCTCGCTGGCGGCATTGCCGGCGGTGGGATAGCGCACCTGACCCAGCCCGCAGTTGCCCGGCAAGGCCCGCATGTTGCGCGTGCGGAACACGTCGCGCACCATGCCCTTGGCCTTGTGCATGAAGAACTTGTGCCCCAGCTGCGTCACGATGCCCGCCGCATCCTGCCCCCGGTGCTGCAGCAGCAGCAAGGCGTCATAGATGAGCTGATTGACCGGCTGGGCGCTGACCACGCCAACGATGCCACACATGTCGTTGTCCTCGAACTACGGAAAATACACGGCCACCGGGGCCGGCACCAGCACTTTCACCGCCTGCAGCCCCTGTCCCAACCACCGCGGCCCCCACGCCTCGCGCCAGGCGGGGCTGTCCACCCAGGGGGTGAGCTGCACCAGCAGCGTCGCCGCCATCAGCAGCAGCACGCCGCGCAACACCCCGAACACCCCACCCAGCACACGGTCGATGGGCCGCAAGCCGACCGCCTGCGTCCCCTGCCGCACGAGCCAGGCGAGCAGCCCCCCGGCAAACGCCGTGGCGACGAACAGCACGGCAAACCCGGCGGCATACCGCAGGGGATCGCTCCATTCGGCCGACGACGGCAACCACGCCGCCGCCTCCAGCGCCCAGCGCTGGGCGACGACGAAGGCGGCCACCCAGGCCAGCACGGACAGCACCTCGTACAGCAGCCCGCGCCACCAGCCGAGCACGACCGACGCCGCAATCACCGCCAGCAGGATGACATCCACCGCGGCCATGGCTCAAAGCGTCAGCACCGCGGCCGGCAAGCCCAGGCCCTTGACCTTCTCCGCCACCTTTTCCGCCTCGGCCCGCGTGTCGAATGGCCCGACGCGTACCCGGATGCGCTTGCCTTCGGGGGTGTCCGCCACATGGGTGTAGGTCTTGAGGCCCGCCCGCTCGAGGCGCCGGCGCACCTCCTGCGCGCGCGCGGCCTCGGCGAAAGCCCCCACCTGCACGACCACGCGGACCTTGGCCTCGGCGTCGGTGCGCGCGGAGGGGGGCGCCGGGGTCACGGCAGCCGTCGGGGCTGGGGTGGGGGCCGACGCCTGGACGGCCGCCGGTGGTGCGGCATCGCCCTCGGCAGCGGCCGCGGGCCGCGGAGCCGCTGCCGGCGCCGGGGTTGCCGCGGGAACGGTTGGCGCCGACTCCGCCGCAGGCGCCTCGGCAGGCCTTGGCAGGGCGGCCGCATGGCCGTACGGCGGCTCCAGCGGCGCGACGGACTGACGCGCCGGGATCTCGATGGCGATGTCGACGGGGATGGGCCTGGGCTGCGACTCCAGCACCAACGGCAAGGTGATGACGGCCGCGGCGACCAGCACGGCCGCCCCGATCAGCCGCTGGCGGGCGCGCCGGCGCAGCGTCTCGATCGACGGCGGCGGTTGCTGTCGCCCGCCTCCCGGCGAGGCGGGCGATGGGCCGGAGCCGGAGCGGAGTTGAAACATGCGTCAGCCCTGCAGGTGCTTGGCGCCCAGGCGCGGCAACCCGTGTTGCAGCACGCCGCCCACCGTGTAGAAGGATCCGAAAATCACGATTCTACCAGCGGGGTCCGCCCCCGCGACCGCAGACCGCAAGGCGGCGGTGGGGTCCGAATGCACGGCCGCCTGGGCGTCGCGTCGGCGCGTGGCGGCCTGCCACAGTCCGTACAGATCGGTGGCGCGGGCGGCCCGGGCCGTGGGCAAATCGCAAAAATGCCAGGCGTCGATCAACGGATCGAGCCGCTCGAGCATCGGCCGCACGGCCTTGTCGGCCATGGCGCCGAACACCGCCTGCGTCTGCGGGTAAAAGCCCATCGCATCCAGGTTCTCGGCCAGGGCCGCGGCCGCGTGCGGGTTGTGTGCCACGTCCAGCACGATCACCGGCTGACCCGGCACGATCTGGAAGCGCCCAACCCACTCCACCAGAGCCAGCCCCTGCCGCACCGCCTGGGCGGCCACCGGCAGGCGGGGATGCAGGGCCTCCAGCACCGCGAGCGCGCCGGCGGCATTGACCAACTGGTTGACCCCGCGCAGGGCCGGATAGGCCAGCCCGCTGTAGCGGCGCGTTCGGCCCTGCCAGTTCCACTGCTGTCGGTCACCCGCGTGGCGAAAGTCGCGCCCCGCCAGCCACACATCCGCTCCCACCTCGATGGCGCGATCGATCACGCTGCGCGGCGGCACGGGGTCGGACACCACGACCGGACGGCCGGTGCGCACGATGCCCGCCTTCTCGTAGCCGATCGCCTCGCGGTCGGGTCCCAGGTACTCCACGTGATCCAGATCGACGCTGGTGATGACGGCGCAGTCCGCATCCCACAGGTTGACGGCATCCAGCCGCCCGCCCATGCCCACCTCCAGGATCAGCACATCCGGGCGTCGCGCCAGCAGCGCATGCACCAGCGCCAGGGTGGTGAACTCGAAGTAGCTGAGCGCGACAGCCTCGCCCGCGGTCCGGGCCGCCTCCACCGCCGCGAAGGACGGCACCAGATCGGCCGCCGCCATCGGCACGCCATCCAGCCGGGCGCGCTCTTCGAAATCGACCAGATGCGGCGAGGTGTAGAGCCCCGTGCGGTAGCCCGCCTGGCGGTAGATGGCCTCGAGCATCGCGCAGGTGGATCCCTTGCCGTTGGTGCCCGCCACGGTGATCACGGGACAGCGCGGCTGCACGGCATCGCCCAGGCGTCGGGCGACGGCCTGCACCCGCTCCAGCCCCAGCGTGATGCGCTGCCCATGCAACCGCTCCAAATGGGCCAGCCAGTGAGCAAGCGGCGAGGTGGCGTCGGGGGGCGACAACGCAGAATCTAGGGGGGTCGTGGTCATCGGGTCGGCCCATGCGCGGGGAAAACCCGCATTGTGCCAAGCCTGTTTGCCCCAGGCCCACCAAACGCACCGCCGCGCGCAGGCCCTTGCGCTACGATGCAAACATGATCCATGTCTACGGCATCCCCAACTGCGAAACCGTGAAGAAAGCCCGCGCCTGGCTCGTGGCGCGGGGCGTCGAGCACGCTTTTCACGACTTCAAAAAACAGGGCGTACCGGTGGCACGGCTCGATGCCTGGCTGGCAGCCCTGGGGTGGGAGGCGCTGCTCAACCGCCGCGGCACCACCTGGCGCCAGCTCGACGACGCCACCCGGGCCGGCGTGACCGACGCGGCCAGTGCCCGGGCCCTGATGCTGGCTAAGCCCAGCGTGATCCGCCGGCCGGTCGTGGAGTGGGGCGAGGCCGTCACGGCGGGCTTCGACCCCGACGACTGGCAACGCCGCTGCTGACCCGCCGCCGCACGCGTGCGGCACCGCGCCACGCCCCCAGGTCGCCAGGGCGCGGGGATGCAGCGCCTACAATCGGCGCACCATGAACGCCATCACCGACACCCTCAGCGGCGCGGCCGTCTCCACGCGCGCCAACGTCTATTTCGACGGCAAGTGCGTCAGCCACAGCCTGACGCTCGCCGACGGCACCCGCAAGTCGGTCGGGGTCATTCTGCCGTCCACCCTCACCTTCAACACCGGCGCGCCGGAAATCATGGAAGGCGTGGGCGGACACTGCGAGGTGCTGCTGCCCGGCGACAGCGAGTGGCGGCGCTTCGGCCCCGGCGAGCGCTTTGCCGTGCCGGGGCAGTCCAGCTTCCAGATCCGCGTCGACGGCGAACCCTACCACTACATCTGCCATTTCGGCTGACACCCTCCCCCCTATCCCCAACGTTGCACGGCCATGTCCACCATCCTGCAAAGCCTGCCCGTCGGCCAGAAGGTCGGCATCGCATTTTCCGGCGGCCTCGACACCAGCGCGGCCCTGTTGTGGATGCGCCAAAAGGGCGCCATCCCCTACGCCTACACGGCCAACCTGGGCCAGCCGGACGAGCCGGACTACGACGCGATCCCGAAACGCGCCCTGGCCTACGGGGCCGAGAAGGCGCGCCTGGTGGACTGCCGCCCGCAGCTCGCCTCCGAAGGGCTGGCGGCGCTGCAGTGCGGCGCCTTCCACATCAGCACCGCGGGCGTGACCTACTTCAACACCACGCCGATCGGCCGTGCGGTCACCGGCACCATGCTGGTCGCGGCGATGAAGGAGGACGACGTCCACATCTGGGGCGACGGCTCCACCTACAAGGGCAACGACATCGAGCGTTTCTACCGCTACGGCCTCGTCACCAACCCCGCGCTGCAGATCTACAAGCCGTGGCTGGATCAGACGTTCATCGATGAGCTGGGCGGCCGCAAGGAAATGTCGGAGTTCCTGATCCGCAACGGCTTCGACTACAAGATGTCGGTGGAAAAGGCCTACAGCACCGACAGCAACATGCTGGGCGCCACGCACGAGGCCAAGGACCTGGAGCACCTGAACTCCGGCATCCGCATCGTCAACCCCATCATGGGCGTGGCGTTCTGGAAGCCCGAGGTCGACGTCCAGCCCGAAGAGGTCACGGTGCGCTTCGAGGAAGGCCGCCCGGTGGCCCTCAACGGCCGCGAATACCCGGATCTGGTGGAGCTGTTCCTCGAGGCCAACCGCATCGGCGGGCGCCACGGCCTGGGCATGAGCGACCAGATCGAAAACCGCATCATCGAGGCCAAGAGCCGCGGCATCTACGAGGCCCCCGGCATGGCGCTGCTGTTCATCGCCTACGAGCGGCTGGTCACCGGCATCCACAACGAGGACACCATCGAGCAGTACCGCGACAACGGCCGCAAGCTCGGCCGCCTGCTCTACCAGGGCCGCTGGTTCGATCCGCAGGCCATTATGCTGCGCGAGGCCGTGCAGCGCTGGGTGGCACGCGCCATCACCGGCGAAGTGACGCTGGAGCTGCGCCGGGGCAACGACTATTCCATCCTCAACACCGAAAGCCCCAACCTGACCTACCACCCAGAGCGGCTGACGATGGAAAAGGGCGCCTCGGTGTTCACGCCGCGCGACCGCATCGGTCAACTCACCATGCGCAACCTGGACATCACCGACACGCGCGACAAGCTGTCCATTTACACCCAGGCTGGCCTGTTGGCGATCGGCAAGGACGGCGATCTGCTCAAGCTCGGCGGTTGACACTTGCCACTTGCGCGCTGCCCGCGCGCCGTCACGTCCCGTCGCGCGCCCAGCGCACGATGCGTGCCGCCAGGCGTTGCGTCGTGTTGGGCGAGCGCAGGTCGCCCGCAATCACATGCTGTTCGCGGTCGGTGCTGTCCTCCACCCGTTCCAGACGCTTGACGGGGCTGCCCAAGCGGGCGAACAGCGCCTCGGTCAGGCCCGGATCGACCGTGCGGTCGCGCGGGCTGTACAGCACCAGCACCGGCGTCTGTATGGTGGACGCATCCGCCTCGCGCACGCGCTGCACCAGTGCCATCATCGGCAACAACGCCTGCACCGGGTAGACACGGGTCCAACCCGCCTCGATGCGCGGGTCGTCGCTGGGCGCGCCGACCGTACCGCCCGTGATGGCCTGCGCCAGTTGCGCCCCCCAGGGGCCATTCAGCAGCTCGGTGCGTTTGTCCGCCGGCCCGAAGTTGGGTGATATCCACACCTGCCGCGCCACCGGCACGCCAGCCGCATCCGGCCGCAAGGCCAGCCACGCGCCCAACGTCCCGCCGGTGGAGGTGCCGATCACCAATACCCGCTCGCCGATCGCGTGACCGATACGCACCGCCTCGACCGCGTCGGCCAGCCAGTCCTGCGGGGCGACGGCCACCAGCGCCGCTGGGGGCAACCCGTGGCCCGCCAGCCGCGTGTGGAACAGGTTGGCCCCGAGGTCTTGCGCCACCCGTTCGGCCAGGGGGGCGGTCTCCACCCGGCTGGCGGTAAACCCATGCAGGTACACCACGGCCCAGGGGGTGCGCGTGCCGGGGGCACCGTGCCAGACGATGCCCTTGGCCGTACCCGGGCGCAAACCGGGGTGGGTCGCCTCCTGCGCGGCCAGCCAGCCGTCCAGTTCGGCCAGCGCCGCGGGCGGACGCGCGCGGGGCGCGGGCTCGTCGGGGCCATAGGCATACCGAGGGCCGGCGAACCACAGCACCGCCAGCACCCCCACCACGGCCATCAGGCCCGTCGCCCAGCGGCGCAGGCGCCCCGTCGGGGCCGTCGGGCGCGCAGCCCCCCGCGCACCGGTCTGGGATGGCGATGGAACGGACATGGCAACTCCAAAAATGACGAAACGTTGACGCCCGAGCGGGGCCGCGCCCCTGGCCCGTGACTGTAACCGGCCGTAACAACCGTCTCTCATTGCAAGAACCCCTTGGCAGTGCGCGGCTTGTTTCGAAGAATGCGGTCACCCGGCTCGACGCCGGGCCATTCTCACAGGAGATCCGCCATGTGGCTGCACGCCCCCTTCGACCCGCCAGTGATCGACCAGATCAATCGCATGCAGGCGGGGGTGATCCCGTCGCCCATTCACCCGCTGACTTGCCCGAATGCGAAAGATGGCCGACATGCCTTTGCGGGCGGCTACCTGGGCGTGCTGGTGGCCCAGCGTCAAGGCTTGGTTTGCCCCTCTTGCGGACACACGCAGGACTGGCTGAGCCGTGCCACCGTGGCCTGTGCCGAACGCGAGGGCAGCGCCGCCATGGGCAACCCGTCGCAGCGCATGGAAAAAGCGCGTCAGCGCGCGCTGGACGATTTCGCCCGGCTGGTGCGCGAAGGCCAGCCGCACGCGCAGGCCATGGTCGATTCGCTGCAGGCATCGGCGGACCGGCGTGCCAGCCGTCCCGAGGCCGCTGCCGTGCCCGACCACTCGACCGTGCTGCCCGAGCCGCTGGCGGCCTGAGTCGTCTGCCGACCGGACCGGCCAGCCCCGCCCACCGGCCCCCCGCGAGGCGAGGGTTCAGATCACCACCGGCTCCGGCTCCAGCCGGATGCCAAAGCGCTCATAAACGCTGGTCTGGATCAGCCGCGCCAGCGTCATCACCTCCCCGCCCGTGCAGGGGTGTTCGGCGTCGCCACGATTGACCAGCACCAGCGCCTGCTTGTCGTACACGCCGGCGTGGCCGACGGTTTTGCCCTTCCAGCCGCAGGCATCGATCAGCCACCCGGCGGCCAGCTTGACCGTGCCGTCGGGCATGGGGTAGTGCACCACCTTGGGATCGCGACCGATGATGTCGGCGCACTGCTCGGGCGTGACGGTCGGGTTCTTGAAAAAGCTGCCGGCGTTGCCGAGCACCGCAGGGTCGGGCAGTTTGGCGCGGCGAATCTCGCAGACCCAGTCGAACACCTGGCGCGGCGTCGGGTGGGCGATGCCGGTCTCGGCCACCTTGCGCTCCAGGTCGTGATACCCCAACTGGGGGCGCCACTGCCGCGGCAGCCAGAAGCGCACGCGGGTGATCAGCGCGCGGCCCTTGAGCCCCATGCCGCGCTCGCCCGCGCGCTCGTGTTTGAACACCGAATCGCGGTAGCCAAAGGCGCAGTGCTCGTGCCGCAGGGTCAGGGGTGCGCCCGTCTCCAGATCGATCGCATCCAGCGAATGAAAACGATCCTGCAGTTCGACGCCATAGGCGCCGATGTTTTGCACCGGGGCCGCCCCGACCGTACCAGGAATGAGGGCGAGGTTTTCCAGACCGGGCCAGCCCTGTTGCAGCGTCCAATCCACGAACGCGTGCCAACGCTCACCGGCGCCCGCCTCCACCAACCAGCCGCGCTCGTCCTCGCGCAGCAGACGCCGCCCGGGGATTTCCACCTTCAGCACCAGTTGCCGCACATCGCCGGTCAGCACGATGTTGCTGCCGCCACCCAGGATGAACGTGTCCTGCCGGCGCCAGTCCGGGTGGCGCACGAGGGCCCACACATCGTCCTCGCGGCGGATACGCGCCAAACGGTGCGCGCGCGCCGCGATGCCGAACGTGTTCAGGGGCTGCAACGGCACATGGTTCTCGACTACCATGCGCGAATTGTCGCAAACCCCTTCACGCCCCCAAGGAACCCCGCATGCCTTCGTTCGATACCGTGCTCGAACCCAACCTGGTCGAAGTGAAGAACGCCGTCGAGCAGACGCAACGCGAGATCGGCACCCGCTTCGACTTCAAGGGCTCGTCCGCCGCGGTGGAACTCAAAGACCACGACATCATCGCGCACGCGGACAGCGACTTCCAGCTCCAGCAGGTGGAGGACATCCTGCGCAACAAGCTCACCAAACGCCACGTCGATGTGCGCTTCCTGGACCCGGGCAAGGTCGAGAAGATCGGCGGCGACAGGGTCAAGCAGGTCTTTCACGTGCGCAGCGGCATCGGCAGCGAGGACGCCAAGAAGATCCAACAGCTCATCAAGGGCAGCAAGCTCAAGGTGCAGGCCGCCATCCAGGGCGATGCCGTGCGCGTCAGCGGGGCCAAGCGCGACGATCTGCAAACGGCCATCGCCCTGATCCGCAAGGAGATGGCGCAGTTGCCCCTGAGCTTCGAGAATTTCCGCGACTGAGCGAGCGCCGCCCGAACGCCCCCAACCTGCCGGCCCACCGGACCCCCATCATGGCCTTGACCGCCCAACCCGACCCCATCTACGGCGCGATGCAGGACTGGATGGCCCGCTGGACGGAGCTGGAGGCCCAGTTGGCGGCGCTGCTGTCCGCCCCACGGCAGTACGCCGACTTTCTGCCGCGCCTGGAGCGGCTGCGGGCCGACGCCGAAGCCTTGCTGGACACGGACGAAGACGCCACGCTGTATTGGCTGTTCCAGCTCGCGGCGTCCACCTCGGTCGGCTACAGCACGTCGCATGCGATGGCGTGCTGGGCCATGTGCCGACTGGTCGGCCCTGCGGTGGGCGTGTCGGCCCCGGACGCAGCGGCGCTGGAGCGGGCGGCGCTGACCATGAACATCGGCATGACGCGGCTGCAGGATACCCTGGCCGCGCAGGCCCACCCGCCTACCGAGGAGCAGCGCACCCTGATCGACACCCACGCGGCGCGCGGCGCCCAGTGCCTGCGCGAATGCGGTGTGCGCGATGCGCGTTGGCTGGACATCGTCGAGCTGCACCACGAGGCGGACAGCCACGATACCGCGGTGCGGTTGCTGCAGCGCATGGATCGCTACACCGCCCTGATCAGCCCGCGCGAGACGAGACCGGGGCGCAACCTGACCGACTCCGCCCGCACCCTGTTGGTGCAGCCCGGCGGACGACTGGACGATATCGGGCGTGCGTTGCTGCAGACGCTGGGCATCTGCCCTCCCGGGACCTTCGTGCGGCTGGCCGACGGACAGGTGGCGGTGGTGCTGCGCCGCTCGGGCCGCCCCGGCGAGCCGTGGGTGAGCGCCGTGCTCGACGCCGACGGTCACCCGGTGCTGGAGCCCGCGCTGATCGACACCGGCGATGAGGCCACCGCGATCGAAGCCGCGCTGCAAACCGCTACGGTGCGGGTGCGCCTCAACCACCCGCGACTGCTCCAGCTTTCGCGCCTGGCGTTGCAGCGCTGACCCGCGGCGTCAGCGGGCGGTACCGCCTTTTTTGCTGCCGATCTTGCTCTCCTGCCCGGCCAACAGGCGCTGGATGTTGCCCGCATGGCGCCACAACAGCAGCAGGCTCATGGCCGCGACCGCCAGCCCCACCGGGCCGCGCACATCCCACGCGGCGCCGTCGCCAAACCAGTAATAGAACGGCGCAAATACCGCAGCCACGATGGCCGCCAGGGATGAATAGCGAAAAAACCCGGCGATCAGAATCCAACTCGCAAGCACGGCAACGCCCAGCCACGGCTCGAACGCCAGCAGCACCCCGGCGGCCGTGGCCACCCCTTTGCCGCCCTGAAAGCGGAAAAACACCGGAAACAGGTGCCCCAGAAAAGCCGCCAGCCCGACGGCTGCCAGCGTGCCGTCGCCCAGCCCCCAAGCGGCGCCCCATTGACCGACCACCCACACCGGCACCCAGCCCTTGACCGCATCGAGCAGCAGCGTCAGCGCCGCCGCAGCCTTGTTGCCCGAGCGCAGCACATTGGTGGCACCGGGGTTCTTGCTGCCGTAGGTGCGCGGGTCACTCAACCCCATCAAACGGCTGACCAACACCGCAAACGACAACGACCCCACGGCATAGGCCAGCGCCACCGCACCCATGGGCATCCACCACTGCATCATCCACCTGGCTCCTGAAAATCGTCCAAGGACCCGGCCGCACGCCGGGGCCGCAAGCTTACCCGAGGCGTCGCCACGCGTGCCAGCGATACCGCGCCGCTCACTGGGCTGGGTCGCGCACCTCCCAGCGGATGCGGTCGATGGCCTGCAGCAGCTCGGGCGTGAGCTGCACGTCCCACGCGTCCAGGCAGGCATCCAGCTGCGCCCGCGACGTCACGCCGATGATGGTGCTGGCCACGCGCCAGTTGCGGTAGCAGAACGCCAGCGCCAGCTGCGCCGGCGTCAGGCCATGCTCGCGCGCCAGCGCGTTGTAGCGCCGCGCCGCGGCCAGCGCCTCCGGCCGGCCCCAGCGCTGCTTGCGCATGCTCTCGAACAGCGCCAGGCGGCCCTGCGGCGGCCCGGCGTGCTCCAGCCCGGTGTCGTCGTACTTGCCGGTCAGCAGCCCGAAGCCCAGCGGCGAGTACGCCAGCAGCGCCACGCCGAGGCGGTGGCAGGTCTCGTCCAGGCCGTTTTCGTAGCTGCGGTTGATCAGGCAGTACGGGTTTTGCACCGTCACCACGCGCGGCAGGCCGGCCTGCTCGGCCACGCGCACGAACTCGTGCACACCGTACGGCGTTTCGTTGGACAGGCCGACGCAGCGCACCTTGCCGGCACGCACCAGGACGTCCATGGCCTCCAGCTGCTCGGCGATGCTGGCGCACGGGCGGTCCTTCGACGGATCGAAGGTGATCGCGCCGAACATCGGCACGTTGCGCGCCGGCCAGTGGATCTGGTAGAGGTCGATGACATCGGTGCGCAGCCGGCGCAGGCTGCCCTCGCACGCCGCGATGATTTCGGCCTTGGTCAGGCCCGAGGCCTCGCCGCGGATCCACGGCATGCCGCGCGACGGCCCGGCCACCTTGGTGGCCAGCACCACGCGCTGGCGCACGCCGGGGCGGCTGGCGAACCAGTTGCCCAGGATCGTCTCGGTGGCGCCATAGGTCTCGGCGCGCGCCGGCACGGCATACATCTCGGCGGTGTCGAGGAAGTTGACGCCGCGCTCCAGCGCGCGGTCGAGGATGGCGTGGGCGTCGCGCTCGGCGACCTGCTCGCCAAACGTCATCGTCCCCAGGCAGATCGGGGAGACGGACAGGCCGCCAGCGGCCAGGGTGACGGGTTGCATGGATGGGACTTCCTCGGGATGGTGAAAGGGTGTCTCGGACGGGGACCGGATTCAGGCACCTGCCACCGCGCCGGCACGGGCGTTCGCGCGCGCTTCCTCCTGCAGGCGCAGCACGCGCCGCTGCACCTTGCCGGTGGTGGTCATCGGCAGCGCGTCGATGAACTCGATCTCCTTCGGGTACTCGTACGGCGCCAGCCGGCCGCGCACGTGCTGCTGCAGCTCGGCCACCAGCGGCGCGTCGAACTCGGCGGCCGGGTCGGCGCAGCGCGCGCGCCGCTCGGCCCAGGCCGGCGCCAGCACCACGTAGGCCTTGACGACGGCACCCCGCTCGGCGTCGGGCTTGGGCACCACCGCGGCGTTGGCCACCGCCGGGTGCTTGACCAGGCAGTTCTCGATCTCGCCCGGGCCGATGCGGTAGCCGGCCGACTTGAAGACGTCGTCGGCCCGCCCCTGGTACCACAGGTAGCCGTCGGCGTCCTGCACCGCCAGATCGCCGGTGCGGCACCAGCTGTCGGCCGGGTCGCCGGTGAACTTGGCGCGCGTGGCCGCCTCGTTGCCCCAGTAGCCGAGGAAGAACACCGGGTCCGGGTCGCCGTGCACGTCGCGGCGGTGCACCGCCACCTCGCCGACCGTGCCGGGCGGCACCGGCTGGCCGGCCTCGTCCAACAGCGCGACGCGGTGCCCGGGGTAGGCGCGGCCCATGCTGCCCGGCCGCGCCGGCCACAGGCGCGCGCAGTTGCCGACCACGTAGTTGATCTCGGTCTGGCCGAACATCTCGTTGACGATGACGCCCAGCTCGTCGCGGCACCAGGCGAACACCGCATCGCCCACCGCCTCGCCGGCACTCATGATGGCCTGCAGGTGCAGCCGCCAGCGCCGCCGCGGCTGCGGCTCGGCCTTCATCATGGCCTTGAGCGCCGTCGGAAACAGGAAGGTGTGCGTGACGCGGTGACGCTGCAGCAGCGCAAACGCCTCCAGCGGGTCGAAGCGCCCGCGCCAGGCGACGATCGGGCGGCCGAAGTACAGCGTCGGCAGCAGCGCATCCATCAGCCCGCCGGTCCAGGCCCAGTCGGCCGGGCTCCAGAACACGGCGTCGCTGCGCCGGCGCGCGTCGAACGGATCGAAGCCGAACCAGTTCTGGCTGCAGACGAAGCCGCTCAGGTTGCCGATCAGCGCGCGGTGCGGGATCAACGCGCCCTTGGGATGGCCGGTGGTGCCGCTGGTGTAGATCAGCACCGCCGGGTCGTCGGCGGCGGTGTCCACCAGGTCGAAACGCCGGCGCAGGCCCGCGCGCGCGCCGGGCCAGTCGAGCACATCGGTGTCGAACGCGCCGGTGAGCCCGACAACGTGGCGCAGCGCCGGACAGCGCGCACGCACCGCCTGCACGCCGGGGCCGGTGGCCTCGTCCACCAGCGCGACGACGGCGGCGCTGTCCTGCAGCCGGTACTCCAGCGCCTCCGGCCCGAACAGCTGCGACAGCGGCACCGCCACCGCCCCCATCTGCAGCACGGCCATGTAGGCCACGGCGGTCTCGAAGCGCTGCGGCAGCACGATGGCCACGCGGTCGCCGCGCTGCACGCCCAGCAGCCGCAGCGCGTGCGACAGGCGGTTGGCCTCGGCGGCCAGCTCGCCGTAGCCGTAGCGGCGTGGGCGGGTCAGGGTTGGCCCGTCCTCGATGATGGCCAGCGCCTGCGCCAGGACGGGATCCTCCACCCAGCGGCGCAGACAGACCTGCGCCAGGTTGAAGCGCGCCGGCACCTGCCAGCGAAAGTCGCCATACACGGCATCGTAGAGGTCGGGCGCTGCGGCGCGGTTGTCGTGCGCATGACTGGGCATGGAAGGCATCCCCGTTTGTCTCCTGAATAATCACGAGAATGTATCAAGTCCGACGACCTTCGCGCAGCACCTTCGAGACCGTGCGCGGCCAGCGCTATCACTTGCGGGAGTGGGGAACGCCCCACCCCGACCGACCGCCGCTGTGGCTGTTGCACGGTTGGATGGACGTGTCCGCGTCCTGGCAATTCGTGGTCGATGCCTTGGCCCACGAACGCCACTGCATCGCCCCCGACTGGCGCGGGTTTGGTCTGACGCGCTCCGCTCACCTGGAGGATGACCCCCATGGCCCGCCGCCCTACGGCGAGGCCGATCACTATCTGTTTGCCGATTACCTGGGGGATCTGGATTTTCTGGTGGTGCGTCTCAACCAGCGCCTGGGCCGCGCGCCGGACGCGCCCATTGACCTGGTCGGGCACAGCATGGGGGGCAACGTCGCGATGCTGTACGCCGGTGTTCGGCCGGCGCGCGTGCGGCGGCTGGTCAATCTGGAAGGGTTTGGCCTACCCGCCACGCGGCCGGAGCAGGCCCCGCGCCGCTACGCCGCCTGGATGGACGAACTCCACCAACTGGCCCAGGGTGAGCTGACGCTCAAAACTTACCCGGGCCTGGAAGGCGTGGCGCAGCGTCTGATGAAGACCAACCGCCGCCTGCCCGAGGACCGCGCCCGTTGGCTGGCCCAGCACTGGGCGCGGCCGGTGGACCCTGGCGTGCCGGACGGCGAGTGGCGGATTCTGGGGGATCCGGCGCACAAGGTTCGCAGCAGCCAGCTCTATCGACTCGACGAGGTGCTGGCCGTCTACGGGGCCATCGCCGCCCCGGTGCTGGCGGTGGAGGCCAGCGACGACAGCCTGGCGCAGTGGTTCCCGCGCGGGGAGCATTCGCTGGCCGAATACCACCGACGCCTACAGGCGGTGCCGCGCTGCCACATCGCCCGCGTCGAGGATGCCGGCCACATGCTGCACCACGACCAGCCGCAACGGGTGGCCGCCCTGATCGAGGCCCACCTGGACGCGCCCGACGGCACCGACGCCCCCCTGCACGGACGGGCCGACTGACATGGCAGGCGCGACCTGGAGAACCGACCTGCTCATGGTCGGCGTGGCGGCCATCTGGGGCTCCACTTTCGTCGCCCAGCAGATGGGCATGGACAGCGTCGGACCGTTCACCTACACGGCAGCGCGCATGGTGCTGGGCGTGCTGCTCATCGCGCCGCTGTGGTGGTGGCGCGGCGGCCCGTTCGCCGCGGTGCCGCGGGTGGACAGCCGCGGGCTGTGGCGTGACGGCACGCTGCTGGGGCTGGTGCTGTTTGCGGCCATCAACCTGCAGCAGGTGGGCCTGCTGGGCACCAGTGTGTCCAACGCTGGCTTCATCACTGGGCTGTACGTGGTGCTGGTGCCAATCCTGATGCGCCTGCTGGGCCAGCCGGTGGGCCTGCCTGTGTGGCTGGCCGTGGCGCTGGCGGCCACGGGACTGTACTTTTTGAGCGTCAAGCCCGACGCCACCATCGCGCCCGGCGATTGGTTGCAGTTGGGCGGGGCCGGCTTGTGGGCGGTCCATGTGCTGCTGGTCGGGCATTGGGCGCGGCGGCACGACGCCATCCGCCTGTCCATCGTGCAGTATGCGGTCGCGGGGGCGCTGTCCTGGCTGGCCGCCCTGTGGCGAAACGAGGCGATCACCGTCGACGCCCTGAGCGGCGCGGCGGGCGCGATCGCCTGGGGCGGAATCCTGTCGATCGGTATCGCCTACACGCTGCAGGTCGTGGCCCAACGCACCGCCAAGGCATCACATGCCGCGGTGATCTACAGCGGCGAGGGCGTTTTCGCCGCCATCGGCGGCTGGTGGATCCTGGGCGAGGCCATCGGCTGGCGCGGATGGGGGGGCGCGGCCCTGATCCTGGCCGGCATGCTGCTCGCACAACTGGGCCGCCGATCCTGAGCGGCGGGGCCGCCCGCGCACGTCCCCGCTTGGGCGTCCGCATGCGAAAATGCGGGGTTTTCGAACGTCCGTCACCCGAAAGATCGCCATGGAAGCCGAACGCCTCAACGCCCTTGCCCACCGCCTGCAGGACCTGACGCAGCGCGTCGCCGACTTGCGGAGGTTTCTTTGACTACGACGCCAAGGCGCTGAAGCTGTCGGAGGTCAACGCCGCGCTGGAGGACCCGGGCGTCTGGAACGACCCCAAGCGCGCGCAGGAGCTGGCCAAGGAGAAAAAGTCGCTCGAGGACGTGGTGCTGGTGCTGGACCGGCTGGCGCAGGAGCTGGCCGACAACAGCGAGCTGTTCGAGATGTCGCGTGCCGAGGGCGACGACGCGGGGCTGGAGACCATCGAGGCCGATGTCGAGCGCGTTGCACCGGAGGTCGAGAAACTCGAATTTCGCCGCATGTTCAACAATCCGGCGGACCCCAACAACTGCTTCATCGACATCCAGTCCGGCGCCGGTGGCACCGAGGCGTGCGACTGGGCGCAGATGCTGCTGCGCCAGTACCTGCGCTATGCCGAGCGCAAGGGCTTCAAGGCCACGGTGGAAGACGAGCAGCCCGGTGACACCGCCGGCATCAAGAGCGCGACCATCAAGGTCGAGGGCGACTACGCCTTCGGCCTGCTGCGCACCGAGACCGGCGTGCACCGGCTGGTGCGCAAGTCGCCGTTCGACTCTTCCGGCGGGCGCCACACCTCGTTTGCCTCGGTGTTCGTCTACCCGGAGATCGACGACTCGATCGAGGTCGAGATCAATCCGGCCGACGTGCGCGTCGACACCTACCGCGCCAGTGGCGCCGGCGGCCAGCACATCAACAAGACCGACTCGGCGGTGCGCCTGACGCACATCCCCACCGGCATCGTCGTCACCGCGCAGGACAGCCGCAGCCAGCACTCCAACCGCGACCTGGCGTGGCAGCGCCTGCGCTCCAAGCTGTACGAGCTGGAGATGCGCAAGCGTATGGAGACGCAGCAGCAACTGGAGGCCACCAAAACCGACGTCGGCTGGGGCCACCAGATCCGCAGCTACGTGCTGGACCAGAGCCGCATCAAGGATCTGCGCACCAATGTCGAGGTGTCCAACACGCAGAAGGTGTTGGACGGCGACCTCGACGTGTTCATCGAAGCCTCGCTCAAGCAGGGCGTCTGACCCCCCTCCCCATCAGGACCGCACCCATGACCGCCATGCGTGAAGGCAGCCCCCGCATCGTGCGCCGCGAGGACTACGCGCCGCCCGCCTACTGGATCGACACCGTCGATCTGACCTTCGACCTCGACCCGGCCAAGACGCGCGTGCTCAACCGCATGCGCGTGCGCCGCAACCCGGACGTGCCCGCCCAGCCGCTGCGGCTCGACGGCGAGGAGCTCAACCTCGCGCGCGTGCTGGTCAACGGCCAGGGCACCAGCTTCCGGCTGGACGGCAACCAGCTCGTGCTGGAGGCGCTGCCGGAAGGCCCCGAGCCGTTCGAGCTGGAGATCTTCACCACCTGCGCGCCAGAGAAGAACACCCAGCTGATGGGCCTGTACGTCAGCCAAGGCACCTTCTTCACGCAGTGCGAGGCCGAGGGCTTCCGGCGCATCACCTACTTCCTCGACCGGCCCGACGTCATGGCCACCTACACCGTGACGCTGCGCGCCGACAAGAAGCGCTATCCTGTCCTGCTGTCCAACGGCAACCTGGTCGAAAGCGGCGAGCTCGACGGCGGACGCCACTACGCCCAGTGGGTCGATCCGCACCGCAAGCCGTGCTACCTGTTCGCGCTGGTGGCCGGCGACCTGGTCTGCCGCAGCCAACCCATCGTCAGCCGCCACGGCACCGAGCACCTGCTGCAGATCTACGTGCGCCAGGCCGACCTGGACAAGACCGAGCACGCGCTGCAGTCGCTGATGGCCGCCATCGCCTGGGACGAGACACGCTTTGGCCTGGCGCTGGACCTGGAGCGCTTCATGGTGGTCGCCACCGGCGACTTCAACATGGGCGCGATGGAGAACAAGGGCCTCAACATCTTCAACACCAAGTACGTGCTGGCCAACCCGGCCACCGCCACCGACACCGACTACGCCAACATCGAGTCGGTGGTGGCGCACGAGTACTTCCACAACTGGACCGGCAACCGCGTCACCTGCCGCGACTGGTTCCAGCTGAGCCTCAAGGAGGGGCTGACGGTCTTCCGCGACCAGGAGTTCAGCCAGGACATGGCCGGCAGCCCCTCGGCGCGCGCCGTCAAGCGGATCGAAGACGTGCGCGTGCTGCGCACCGTGCAGTTCCCGGAGGACGCCGGCCCGATGGCGCACCCGGTGCGCCCCGACCAGTACGCCGAGATCAACAACTTCTACACCGTCACGGTGTACGAGAAGGGCGCCGAGGTCGTGCGGATGATGCAGACCCTGGTCGGGCGCGACGGTTTCGCGCGGGGCCTCAAGCTCTACTTCGAGCGCCATGACGGCCAGGCCGTCACCTGCGACGACTTCGCGCAGGCGATGGCGGACGCCAACCCCGACAGCGAACTGGCGCGCCTGCTGCCGCAGTTCAAGCGCTGGTACGCGCAGGCCGGCACGCCGCGCGTGCAGGCGCGCGGCCGCTACGACGCCGAGGCGCGCACCTACGCGCTGACGCTGCGCCAGAGCTGCCCGCCGACGCCGGGCCAGCCGGTCAAGGAGCCGTTCGTCATCCCGGTGGCGCTGGGCCTGCTGGACGCGCAGGGTCACGCGCTGCCGCACACCGAGCGGCTGGTGGTGCTGCACGAGCCCGAGACCACCGTCGTCTTCGAGGGGCTGGACGCTGCACCGGTGCCGTCGCTGCTGCGCGGTTTCAGCGCCCCGGTGATCCTGGAGCACGAGCTGACGGACGACGAGCTGCGCACGCTGCTGGCACACGACACCGACGCCTTCAACCGCTGGGAGGCCGGCCAGCAGCTGGCGCTGCGGCGGGCGCTGGCGGCGGTGCGTGCCGACGGCCCGGTGCACGAGCCGCTCGATGCGCCGTTCCTGGAGGCGATGCGCGCCGTGCTGCGCCATCCGACGCTGGATGCGGCGTTCAAGGAGCTGGTGCTGACGCTGCCGGCCGAGACCTACATCGCCGAGCAGCTCGACGAGGTCGACCCGCAGCGCATCCATGCGGTGCGCGAGGCGATGCGCCACCAGCTCGCGCACGCGCTGCATGAGGACTGGATCTGGGCCTACGAGCAGCACAAGGACAACGGCGCCTACCGGCCCGATCCGGTCAACGCCGGGCGGCGGGCGCTGGCCGGGCTGGCGCTGCACATGCTGTGCCTGGCCGCGCGCGACACCGGCAACCCGGTCTGGCCGGGCAAGACGTACCAGCGCTTCAAGGACGCCACCAACATGACCGACCGCCATGCGGCGCTCAGCGCTCTGGTGACGGCCGGTCATGAGCTGGCGGCGCGCGCGCTGGAGCAATTCCACGCCCGCTACCGCGGCGAGGAGCTGGTGCTGGACAAGTGGTTCGCGCTGCAGGCCGGCGCGCCCGACCGCGGCGGCGATGCGCTGCCGCGCGTGCAGGCGCTGCTGCAGCACCCGGACTTCCACCTGCGCAACCCCAACCGCGCGCGCAGCCTGATCCACACCTACTGCCACGCCAACCCGGCGGGCTTCCACCGCGCCGACGGCGCCGGCTACGCCTTCTGGCGCGACCGCGTGCTGGAGCTCGACGCGTTCAACCCGCAGGTGGCGGCACGGCTGGCGCGCGCGCTGGACCGCTGGAAGAAGCTCGCCGAGCCGTACCGCAGCGCCGCGCAGGCCGCGCTGCAGGCCGTGGCCGCCCACGAGCCCCTCAGCACGGACGTGCGCGAGGTCGTCACGCGCGCGCTGGCCGACTGACCCCTCCCCCTCTCCACCCGGAGTCACCACCATGTCCGAGACCCGCATCTCGCTGACCCGCTACCTGATCGAGCAGCAGCGCGTGCACGGCGCCATCACGCCGGAGCTGCGGTTGCTGCTGGAGGTCGTCGCGCGCGCCTGCAAGCGCATCGCCATCGCCGTCGGCAAGGGGGCGCTGGGCGGCGTGCTCGGCTCGGCCGGCACCGAGAACGTCCAAGGCGAGGTGCAGAAGAAGCTCGACGTCATCGCCAACGAGGTGCTGATCGAGGCCAACGAATGGGGGGGCCATCTGGCGGCGATGGCCTCGGAGGAGCTGGACGGCATCCACCCGATCCCGAACCGCTATCCGCAGGGCGAGTACCTGCTGCTGTTCGACCCGCTCGATGGCTCCAGCAACATCGACTGCAACGTCAGCATCGGCACCATCTTCTCGGTGCTCAAGCGCCAGCACGACGACCCCACCCTCATCGAGCCGGTCAGCGAGGCCGACTTCCTGCAACCGGGGCGCCAGCAGGTCGCCGCCGGCTACTGCATCTACGGCCCGCAGACCACGCTGGTGCTGACCGTCGGCAACGGCGTGGCCATGTTCACGCTCGACCGCGAACAGGGCGCCTGGGTGCTGACGCAGGACCAGGTGCGCATCCCCGAGGACACGCGCGAGTTCGCCATCAACATGAGCAACTGGCGCCACTGGGCCGCGCCGGTGCGCCGCTACATCGAGGAGTGCTTGGCCGGCGCGGAAGGCCCGCGCGGCAAGGACTTCAACATGCGCTGGATCGCCTCGATGGTGGCCGACGTGCACCGCATCCTGTCGCGCGGCGGCATCTTCCTCTACCCCTGGGACAAGCGCGAACCAAACAAGCCCGGCAAGCTGCGCCTGATGTACGAGGCCAACCCGATGGGCTGGATCGTCGAGCAGGCCGGCGGGGCCGCCACCGACGGCCGCCGGCGCATCCTCGACATCGAGCCGAAGGGCCTGCACGACCGCGTGGCCGTCATCCTCGGCTCGAAGAACGAGGTCGAGCGCGTGGCGCGCTATCACCAGGAAGCGCAGACCGCCGAACCCCCAACGAACGCGCTATAATTTTGGCTTTCTGCGATACTGCCAGCCACCGGCCGGCAAGTCGCTATGCCGCAATAGCTCAGTTGGTAGAGCAACTGATTCGTAATCAGTAGGTCGGAGGTTCGACTCCTCTTTGCGGCACCAAAAAATCAACCGCTTAGCCCGCATTGCCGCGGGCTTTTTTGTGGGCGCTGGCTTGCACCTGTCGGTCCTCATCGGCCCAACGGCGCCACGTTTCGCGTATCGTCATGGTCTGCGGATCATACGGAGTCCTTGACACCCCATGGCCACCCTCGTGGTGTATTGCCAGCCCGGCGCGCGGCAGACGCGGGTTGCCGGGTGGCATGACGGCAAACCCAAAGTGCAACTCCAGGCCCCGCCGGTGGATGGCGCGGCGAACGAGGCCCTGATCGCGTTCGTCGCGAAGCGCTGCGGCGTGCCGCGCTCGCACGTGCGCATCGCACACGGCCAGACCAGCCGCACCAAACGATTGGAGATCGATGGACTGGACGACGCGGAGGCTCTGCGGGCGCTGACCGGGGCTTGACGCGCCTCAGGCCCGGCCCATACCCCCATCGACGGCTGGGCCCCCACGGGGCATTGCGTCGAGAAAACGACCGACCACCGCCCGCACATGCCGCTGCCGCAGCCGCACATCGGCCTGCCGCGGCGGCTGGCGGTAGAGGATGCGGGCCAACTCCAACCCCATGGCCATGCCGATCAGGGTCTCGGCATCGCGGGCCGCGCCGGGCCAGCGGCGCCCCTGCGCGGCGGCGTGGCGGCGCAGCAGCGTAGCCACCGCGTCGATGGCCTGCTGCGGGCCCAGTCGCCAAATGCGCTGCAAATCGGCCTGCGGCTGCGGCAAGGCGGCAATCGCCTGCAAATAGGCCTGGTAGGCCGGCTGGGTAACGAAGGCGAGCATCGAATCGAGAAAGCGCTCCAGCACCTCGGCCAGCGCCACCGCATCCGCCGGGACGGCATCCAGCGTACCCAAAAGCGGCTGCGCCTCGCGCAGCACCAGCGCCTCCAGCAGCGCGTCGCGGTGCGGCCAGCGGCGGTACAGCGTCGCCTTGGAGACGCCGCTGGCGCGCGCCACGGCCTCCATGGTAAGGGCCGCAGGCCCGCCGGTCAGCAGCAGCGTACGCCCGGCCTGCAGGATCAGCTCGTCCTTGCGCATGTCGACGGGGCGCCCCGGCGTGCCGCCACGTGTGCCATCCGTCTGCAGGATCATGGCCTTTACTGTACGATACCGTTCACTTATTGCCAAGCCGCCCGGAGGTATGCCCCGTGAACGTTGCGCCCCTGCGTAAGGGCCCGATGGTCCTGTCGATGTCGATTGCGCTGCTGGCCGCCGGTTGTCAGCGGGCCGAGCCACCCAGCGCCCATGGTGCCCCTCCGGTGGTGGCCACCGCAACCGTGGAACCGCTGGCCGCAGCGGGGCTGGGCCTGTCGGGCACGGTGCGCGCCCGGGTGGAGGCGCCGCTGGCGTTTCAGGTCGGCGGGCGCATCGCCGCGCGACGGGTGGACGCCGGCCAGGCCGTGCAGGCCGGGCAGGTGTTGTTCGAGCTGGACCCGTCGGATCTGGAGCAGGCCGTGCGCGCCGCCGAGGCCGACGTGGCCGCCGCCGAGGCGGCGCTGCGCACCGCCCAGGCCGATCTGGAGCGCGTGCGCACGCTGGCGGCGCAGGGCTTCGTCAGCGCGCAGGCCACCGACCGTGCGCAGCTCACCCTGCGCGAGGCCACGAGCCGCCGCGACGCCGCGCAGGCGCGGCTGGCGCAGGTGCGTAACGGCCGTGCCTATGCTCAGCTGCGCGCGCCCGCGGCCGGCGTCGTCACCGACGTCACCGGCCAGCCGGGGCAGGTGGTGGCGGCGGGCCAGCCGGTGGCCACGCTGGCGCAGGCGGGCGCGCGCGAGGTGGAGGTGTTCTTCCCCGAGACGGTGACCCCGCCCGCCACTGGCCAGGCGCGGCTGCCGGACGGGCGCACGGTGGCGCTCGCCTTGCGCGAGGCCGCGCCGATGGTGGATGCGCTCGCGCGCACGCGCCGCGCGCGCTACCGCGCCGACGGCCTGCCGGCGGAGCTGCCGCTGGGCAGCGTCGTCACCACGCAGTTCGCGCTGCCGGGGCAGCCGGCCGCCGCAGCGAGCGCCAGCCCGGTCGGCACCTGGCGCGTGCCGGTGGGCGCGCTGGACGAGCGCGCCGAGGGGCCGCGCGTCTGGCGCGTGCGCGATGGCAAGCTGGACGCGGTGCCGGTGCGTGTGCTACGGGTGGATGACCGCCACGCGGTCGTGGCCGCGCCGCTGCAGGCCGGCGAGCGCATCGTGGCGCTGGGCACGCACCTGCTGCAGCCCGGCATGACGGTGCAGGAGCGCGCGCGATGAGCTTTCCGAACCTGTCGGCGCTGGCGGTGCGCGAGCGCGCCGTGACGCTGTTCTTCCTGATCCTGTCGGTGCTGGGTGGCATTTACGCGTTTGCGACGCTGGGCCGCGCGGAAGACCCGGCCTTCACCGTGCGCGTGATGCAGGTCAACGTGGCCTGGCCCGGCGCCACGCCGCAACAGCTGCAGGAGCAGGTGGTGGACCGGCTGGAGAAGAAGATTCAGGAGGTCGAATTCCTCTACCGCATCGAGACCACGATCCGCCCCGGACAGGCCACGCTGCAGGTGGAATTCCACGACTACACGCCGCAGGCACGCGTGCCGGAGCTGTTCTACCAGGTGCGCAAGCGCATGTGGGACGCGCAGCGCGAGATGCCCGCGGGCGTCATCGGCCCGCTGGCCAACGACGACTTCGCGGATGTGTATTTCAGCCTGCTGGCGCTGACCGCGCCCAAGCTGCCGCACGATGAGCTGGTACGCGAGGCCGAGCGGCTGCGCGACCAGATTCAGCGCATCGACGGCGTGCACAAGGCGCTGCTGCTGGGCGAGCGCACCCAGCGCATGTACGTGGAATTCGACAACGCAAGGCTCGTCAACCTGGGCCTGTCGCCGCAGGCCATCTTCGAGGCCATCGACGCCAGCAACCGGCTGGTGCCCACCGGCCGGCTGGAGACCCATGGCCCGCGCCTGCACATCCGGCTCGACGCCGACCTCTCGGACCCCGAAGCACTGGCGCAGCTGCCGATCCGTGCCGGCGGCAAGGTGATCCGGCTGGGCGACATCGCCAGCATCCGCCGCGGCTACGAGGACCCGCCCAGCTACCTGGTGCGCGCGCGCGGACAGGATGCGGTGCTGATCGGCGTCGTGATGAACAAAGGGGAGAACGGCTTGGAGCTCGGCGAGCGCCTGCACGCCTACCTGGAGCGCGAGAAGGCCGAGCTGCCGCTGGGGCTGGAGCTGACGCAGCTGACCAACCAGGCCGACGCCATCGCCAAGGCCGTCAACCTGTTCCAGATCAAGTTTCTGGTGGCGGTGGCGGTGGTGATGGGCGTGAGCATGCTGGCCATCGGGCTGCGGGCGGGTCTGATCGTCGGCATCGCGGTGCCGGTGACGCTGGGCCTGAGCTTCGTGGTCTTCAAGGCCATGGGCATCAACCTGGACCGCATCACGCTGGGGGCGCTGATCATCTCGCTGGGCCTGCTGGTGGACGACGCCATCATCGCCGTGGAGATGATGCTGGTGAAGATGGAGGAAGGCTGGGACCGCGTGCGGGCCGCCGCCCACGCCTGGAACGTGACAGCCGCGCCGATGCTGTTCGGGACCCTCGTCACGGTAGCGGGCTTCCTGCCGATCGGCTTTGCGCGCTCGGGCGTGGGCGAATACGCCGGCAACATCTTCTGGGTGCTGGCGATCAGCCTGCTGGTGTCGTGGCTGGTGGCGGTGACG
This sequence comes from Tepidimonas sp., assembly GCF_046292505.1. Classification (GTDB taxonomy): domain Bacteria; phylum Pseudomonadota; class Gammaproteobacteria; order Burkholderiales; family Burkholderiaceae_C; genus Tepidimonas. Next base: position 66,228 of record NZ_JBKBQX010000010.1, read on the forward strand.
TTCACCCCGTACCTGGGCGTGAAGATGCTGCGCGACGTGCCGCCCGAGGCGCGCCACGGCCATGACCAGCTCTACCAGAGCCCGGCGTACCGCCGGTTGCGCGCGTTGGTGGCCTGGTGCGTGACGCAGCGCAAGACCGTGGTGGCCGCCACCGTGGCGCTGCTGGTGCTGGCCGCGCTGGCCATGGCCAAGGTGGTACCCAAGCAGTTCTTCCCCAGCAGCGACCGCCCCGAGGTACTGGTCAGCGTCTATCTGCCGCAGGGCACCAGCATCCGCGTCACCGACCAGACCGTGCGCCGGCTGGAGGCGATTCTGGCGCCGATGCCGGAGGTCAAGACGCTGTCGGCCTATGTCGGGGCGGGCGCGCCGCGCTTTTTCATTTCCGCCAACCCCGAGCCGCCCAACCCGGCGTTTGGCAAGCTCATCGTCGTCGCGCACGACGAGGCCAGCCGCGACCGCATCATCGCCACGCTCGAAGACCACATCCAGCGCGGCGAATTCGCCGAGGCGCGCGTGCGCGTGGCGCGGCTGCTGTACGGCCCACCGGTGGCTTGGCCGGTGCAGTTCCGCGTCTTCGGGCCCGACCCGGTGGAGCTGCGCCGCATCGCGCACCGCGTGCGCGAGGTGATGGCGGCCAATCCGCACGTCGTGGATGCGCATCTGGAGTGGGACGAGCGGGTACCGGTGCTGGCCCTGCGCGCCGACGCCGACCGGCTGCGGCTGCTGGGCCTCACTCCGCAGGACGTGGCGCAGCAGCTGCAGACGCTGCTGGATGGCGTACCGGTGACGCAGCTGCGGCTGGGCAACCGGACAGTGGAACTGATGGCGCGCGGCGCGGTGCTCGGCGCGCGGCCCAGCGCCGACAGCGTCGGGGCGCTCGAGCTGCTCAACCGCGACGGGCGTAAGGTGCCGCTGGCGCAACTTGGCACCGTCGAAGTGCGCTACGAGGAGCCGGTCATCAAGCGCTACAACCGCGAGCCGTTCGTGGCCGTGCAGGGCGAGGTGCGTGGCGCGCAGCCCAACGACGTGACCGCCGCCGTCTGGCAGGCGCTGGGGCCGCTGCGCGCCGAACTCCCGCCGGGCTACCGCGTGGCCATCGGCGGCTCGGTGGAGCAGTCCGAGAAGGCCAACCTCTCGATCCAGAAGCTGCAGCCGCTGATGGTGGCGGCGATGCTCATCTTCATCATGCTGCAGATGCGCTCGTTCGCCGGCACCTTCATGGTCGTGGCCACCGCGCCGCTGGGGCTGATCGGCGCGGTGCTGGCGCTGCTGGTGTTCTGGCAGCCGTTCGGCTTCGTGGCGCTGCTGGGGCTGACGGGCCTGGCGGGCATCCTCATGCGCAACACGCTGATCCTGACGCAGCAGGTGGCCGACAACTTTGAAGCTGGCTTGAGCGCCTTCGACGCCGTGGTCGAAGCGGCGGTGCAGCGCGCCCGTCCGGTGGTGCTGACCGCCCTGGCCGCGGTGCTGGCCTTCGTGCCGCTGACGCACGACAGCTTCTGGGGGCCGCTGGCCTATGTGCTGATCGGCGGCGTGGCCGTCGGCACGGCGATCACCCTGCTGTTCGTGCCGGCGCTGTATGCGCTGTGGTTCCGCATCCGGCCGGCGGCGGGTTGACCTTCACCGCCGCCTGACCTTCGGGTCGTGCCGTCCCGCCGAACCCGGCAGCCGGACCCGTCGCGGCGTCAGTCGGCCTCGCGCGGCAGGCCGAGCCGGCGCGCGATCTCGCCGATGAGCTGGCGCGCCAGCACGATCTTCGGCGCCGGCGGCAGCTCCACCGCCTCGCGCTCGTCCACCAGCAGCAGCGCGTTGTCGTCGCGGCCGAAGGTGGCCGGGCCGATGTTGCCGACCAGCAGCGGCACGCCCTTGCGCGCGCGCTTGGCCTGCGCGTGCGTGAGCAGGTCGTGGCTTTCGGCCGCGAAGCCGACGCAGTAGAGCTCGCCGCGGCGGGCGCGCGGCAGCGCCGCCACCGTGGCCAGGATGTCCGGGTTCTCGACGAAGGTGAGCGCCGGCGGCGGGCCGCCGCCGTCCTTCTTCAGCTTGCGCTCGGCGGCCTGCGCCGGGCGCCAGTCGGCCACCGCGGCCGTGGCGATGAAGACATCGGCACTGTCCACCTCCGCCAGCACCGCCTCCAGCATCTGCTGCGCGGTCTGCACGTCCACGCGCCGGACGCCGCGCGGCGTGCGCAGGTGCACCGGGCCGGCCACCAGCGTGACCTCGGCGCCGGCCTCGCGCGCCGCGCGCGCCACCGCAAAGCCCATCTTGCCGCTGCTGTGGTTGGTGATGCCGCGCACCGGGTCGATCGGCTCGAACGTCGGCCCCGCCGTCACCAGCACGCGCTGGCCGCGCAGCACCTTCGGCTGCAGGCAGGCGACCAGCTCCTCGACGATCTCCTCCGGCTCCAGCATGCGGCCGTCGCCGACCTCGCCGCAGGCCTGCTCCCCCTGCCCCACCCCCAGCACCACGGCGCCGTCGGCGGCCACCTGGGCCAGGTTGCGCTGCGTGGCCGGGTGCGCCCACATCTCGCGGTTCATCGCCGGGGCCAGCAGCAGCGGCACGCGCTGCGCCGGTCGCGCCAGGCACAGCAACGCCAGCAGTTCACCGGCGCGCCCCTGCGCCAACTGGGCGAGGAAGTCGGCACTGGCGGGCGCCACCACGATCGCATCCGCCCAGCGGCCAAGGTTGATGTGCGCCATCGCGTTGGGCTCGCGCGCGTCCCACTGGCTGGTGACGACCGGGTGGTTGCTGAGCGCCTGCATCGTCACGGGCGTGATGAACTGCGCCGCCGCCTCGGTCATCACCACGCGCACCTGGGCGCCGGCCTGCACCAGCAACCGGCACAACTCGGCCGACTTGTAGCAGGCGATGCCGCCCGACAACCCCAGAACGATGTGCTTGCCGTCGAGTTCTTTCATGCGACCGCACTATACCGCCGGGCACCCGCACCGGACGGGGCCGGCTTTTATAATCGGCCTTTCCACAGACGGGCCCTTCGCGGCCCGCCCATTGACATGACCAAATATGTGTTCGTCACCGGCGGCGTGGTGTCGTCCCTGGGCAAGGGGATTGCCTCCGCGTCGCTGGCCGCGCTGCTGGAGTCGCGCGGCCTCAAGGTCACGCTGATCAAGCTCGACCCCTACCTCAACGTCGATCCGGGCACGATGAGCCCGTTCCAGCACGGCGAGGTGTTCGTCACCGACGACGGCGCCGAGACCGACCTGGACCTGGGCCACTACGAGCGCTTCATCACCACGCGGATGAAGCGCACCAACAACTTCACCACCGGGCAGATCTACAAGTCGGTGCTGGAAAAGGAGCGCCGCGGCGACTACCTCGGCAAGACGGTGCAGGTCATCCCGCACGTCACCAACGAGATCCAGACCTTCATCCAGCGCGGCGCCGAGGGCGTGGACGTGGCGATCGCCGAGATCGGCGGCACGGTGGGCGACATCGAGTCGCTGCCGTTCCTGGAAGCGGCCCGGCAGATGAGCCTGCGCCTGGGGCCGAACAACTCCGCCTTCGTGCACCTGACCTACGTGCCGTGGATCGCGGCCGCCGGCGAGCTCAAGACCAAGCCGACCCAGCACACGGTGCAGAAGCTGCGCGAGATCGGCATTCAGCCCGACGCGCTGCTGTGCCGCGCCGACCGCGTCATCCCCGACGAGGAGCGCGAGAAGATCAGCCTGTTCACCAACGTGCCGCTGTGGGGCGTGATCTCGATGCCCGACGTGGACACGATCTACAAGGTGCCGCGCGTGCTGCACGAGCAGGGGCTCGACGGTCTGATCTGCGACCGGCTGCGCCTGCACACCCCGCCAGCCAACCTCAAGCGCTGGGACGACTTGGTGTACGAGGTCGAGCACCCGCAAGGCGAGGTACGCATCGCCATGGTCGGCAAATATGTCGATCTGTCCGACAGCTACAAGTCGCTCAACGAGGCGCTGCGGCACGCGGGCCTGAAGAACCACGTGCGCGTGGCCATCAGCTACATCGACTCCGAAACGCTCGAAAGCGGCGATGTGGCCGAGCGCCTGGGCGGCTTCGATGCCATCCTGGTGCCCGGCGGGTTTGGCAAGCGCGGCGTGGAAGGCAAGATCCGCGCGGCGCAGTTTGCGCGCGAGCACCAGGTGCCGTATCTGGGCATCTGCCTGGGCATGCAGGTGGCCACGATCGAGTTCGCGCGCCACGCCGCGGGGCTGGAGGGTGCCAACTCCACCGAATTCGACCCCCACACGCCGCATCCGGTGATCGCCCTGATCGACGAGTGGCTGGATGCCGACGGCACCGTCCAGAAGCGCGACGCCAGCACCGACCTCGGCGGCACGATGCGGCTGGGCGCGCAAAGCGCCGACGTGCTGCCGGGGACGCTCGCCTACCAAATTTACGGCCCGGTGGTCACCGAACGCCACCGCCACCGCTACGAGGCCAACACGCAGTATCTGGATCGGCTGCGCCAGGCCGGACTCGTGATTTCGGCGCTGACGCAGCGTGAGCAGCTCACCGAGATCGTCGAGCTGCCGCAGGACGTGCACCCGTGGTACATGGGCGTGCAGTTCCACCCCGAGTTCAAGTCCACCCCGTGGGACGGCCACCCGCTGTTCAACGCCTACATCGCCGCGGCGCTGCAACACCAGCGGCAGGAGGCGGCCAAGTGAAACTGTGCGGCTTCGAGGTCGGACTCGACCGGCCGTTCTTCCTGATCGCCGGCCCGTGCGTGGTCGAAAGCGAGCAGTTGCAGCTGGACGTGGCCGGCCAGCTCAAGGAAATCACCGCTGAGCTTGGCATCCCGTTCATCTTCAAGAGCAGCTACGACAAGGCCAACCGCTCCAGCGGCGCGTCGTTTCGCGGTCCGGGCATGGAACGGGGACTGGAAATCCTGGCCAAGGTGCGGCGCGAGATCGGCGTGCCGGTGCTGACCGACGTGCACACCGAGGCCGAAGTGCCGGCGGTGGCGGCGGTGGTGGACGTGCTGCAGACGCCGGCCTTCCTGTGCCGCCAGACCGATTTCATCCGCGCCGTGGCGCAGTCCGGCAAGCCCGTCAACATCAAGAAGGGCCAGTTCCTCGCGCCGCACGACATGAAGAACGTCATCGACAAGGCCCGCGCCGCCGCGCGCGAAAAGGGCCTGCCAGAGGACAACTTCCTGGCCTGCGAGCGTGGCTACAGCTTCGGCTACCACAACCTGGTGTCGGACATGCGCAGCCTCGTCATCATGCGCGACAGCGGCGCGCCGGTGGTGTTCGACGCCACGCACAGCGTGCAACTGCCCGGTGGCCAGGGCACGAGCAGCGGAGGCCAGCGCGAGTTCGTGCCGCCGCTGGCGCGCGCGGCGGTGGCCGTGGGCATCGCCGGGCTGTTCATGGAGACGCACCCCGACCCGGCGCGGGCGCTGTCGGACGGCCCCAACGCCGTGCCGCTGACGTTCATGCGGCCGCTGCTGGAGTCGCTGCGCGAGCTGGACGCCGTCGTCAAGCGCCAGCCGCTGCTGGAAGCGGAGTTCGCCGCCGCATGATGCCGCTGCAGGCCGACCCGCTCGACGAGGCGCTGCGTGCGGCGCTGCGCGACGTGCTGCCGGACGCGACGCTGGCTTGGCTGCACGGCAGTGCGGCGCGCGACGCCCTGCGCGCCGACAGCGACCTCGACGTCGCCGTGTGGTTGCCGCGGCCCTTGCCTGCGGAACGCTGGCTGCAGGCGGCCGCGCGGCTGGGCGAGCGACTGGGGCGCGAGGTGGACCTGCTGGACCTGGCGCGCGCGCCGACCGTCACACAGTTCATCGTCCTCTCGAGCGGGCGGCTGCTGCTGGCACGCGACGAGCGCGCCGCCTGGCGCCTGTGGGCACGGGTGCTGCGCGACTGGCAGGACCTGCAACCGGCCCGCCGTGCCGCGCTGCGGGCGCTCGCCAGCGAGCTGCAGGAGGCCACCGCGTGACGCCGACGCTGCGCGAGGTGCTGGCTCAGAAGGCCCAGCGGCTGCAACGCGCCGTGCAGCGGGCGCGCGCCGAGCGCGCCGCCACCGACGACTTCGCGCACGACTTCACGCACCAGGACGCGGCACTGCTCAACGTTCAGCGCGCCTGCGAGCAAGCCATCGACATGGCCAACCTGATCGTGGCCGAGGCGCGGCTGGGTGCGCCCGAGGGCGCGCGCGCCGCGTTCCAGGCGCTGGCTCGCCACGGCTGGATCGACGCCACGATGGCCGCCGAGCTCGGCCGCATGGTCGCGTTTCGCAATGTGCTGGTGCACGAATACCAGGATCTCGACCCCGAGATCGCTTGCGCGGTCATCGACCGCGAACTGGACACCCTGCTGCGCTTTGCCGGACTCGTCCTGCAGCGCGCCCTCGACACCCCGACCGACACCCCCTCATGAGCGCCTACATCATCGCCGACGTCGACGTCACCGACCCGCAGCAATACGAGGAGTACAAGCGCTGGTCCAGCGCCGCCATCCAGGCGCACGGGGCCGAGGTGCTGGTGCGCGGCGGCGCAGTCACGGTGCTGGAGGGCAGCTGGCAGCCCAGCCGCATCGTCGTGCTGCGCTTCCCGTCGGTCGAGGCGGCGCGCGCCTTCCACGACTCGCCCGAATACCGCCGCGCACGCGAGGCCCGCGCCGGCGCCGCCGTGATGCGCATGATCGCCGTGGAGGGCGTGGCCTGACGGGGCCCGCCACCCGGCCCACCGATTGACCTGATCCCCACCATCCCAAGCAACGAAGGAAACCCCAAGCCATGAGCGCCATCGTCGATATCGTCGGCCGCGAGATTCTGGACAGCCGCGGCAACCCCACCGTCGAGTGTGACGTCCTGCTGGAGTCGGGCGTCATGGGCCGTGCGGCCGTGCCGTCCGGCGCCTCCACCGGCAGCCGCGAGGCCATCGAGCTGCGCGACGGCGACCCCAACCGCTACCTCGGCAAGGGGGTACTGAAGGCCGTCGAGCACATCAACACCGAGATCAGCGAGGCGGTGCTGGGGCTGGACGCCAGCGAGCAGGCCTTTCTGGACAAGACGCTGATCGATCTGGACGGCACCGAGAACAAGAGCCGCCTGGGCGCCAACGCCATGCTGGCGGTCAGCATGGCCGTGGCGCGCGCTGCGGCCGAAGAAGCCGGCCTGCCGCTGTATCGCTACTTTGGTGGCAGTTCCGCGGTGCAAATGCCGGTGCCGATGATGAATGTCATCAACGGCGGTGCGCACGCCAACAACAACCTGGACATTCAGGAGTTCATGATCCTGCCGGTGGGCGCCCCCTCCTTCCGCGAAGCGATCCGCTGGGGTGCCGAGGTGTTCCACGCGCTGAAAAAAATCATCCATGACCGCGGCATGAGCACGGCGGTCGGTGACGAAGGGGGCTTTGCGCCCAGCGTGGCCAACCACGAGGCGGCCATCCAGCTCATCCTGGAAGCCATCGACAAGGCGGGCTACACCGCGGGGGAACAGATCGCGCTGGGCCTGGACTGCGCGGCCAGCGAGTTCTGCAAGGACGGCCCGGATGGCTCCAAGGTCTACCACCTGGAGGGCGAAGGCCTGGTGCTCAATGCCGCTGAGTGGACCCACATCCTGGCCACCTGGTGCGACAAGTACCCGATCATCAGCATCGAGGACGGCATGGGCGAAGGCGACTGGGCCGGCTGGGCGCAGCTCACCCAACGTCTGGGCAATCGGGTTCAGTTGGTGGGCGACGACCTGTTCGTCACCAACACCAGGATCCTGAAGGAAGGCATCGCCAAGGGCATCGCCAACTCGATCCTGATCAAGATCAACCAGATTGGCACGCTGACCGAGACGTTTGCTGCCATCGAGATGGCCAAGCGCGCCGGCTACACCGCCGTCATCAGCCACCGCTCCGGCGAGACCGAGGACAGCACCATCGCCGACATCGCGGTGGGCACCAACGCCGGCCAGATCAAGACCGGTTCGATGAGCCGCAGCGACCGCATGGCCAAGTACAACCAGCTGCTGCGCATCGAGGAGGACCTGGGCGACGTCGCCGTCTACCCGGGCCGCGACGCGTTCTACAACCTGCGCTGATCACTCTGACCATGCGTGCCCGCTGGGTCACGGCTTTGTTGCTCGGGCTGCTGGCCGTGATCCACGTGCAAATCTGGTTTGGCCGGGGCAGTGTGGCACAGGTGGATGCGCTGCGCCGCGAGCTGGCCGAGCAGGAACAGGCCAACGAAGCCGCCCGGCTGCGCAACGAACGCCTGGCGGCCGAGGTGCAGGACTTGCGCGAGGGCGTCGAGACGGTCGAGGAGATCGCCCGACAGGAGTTGGGCATGCTCAAGCCCAACGAAATCTTCGTGCAGATTCAGGGACCGGGGAGCGCCCGGCCGGCGGGTGGCTCGACGCCCCCCGCGGTGAATGCGCCGCAGTAAACGCAGCGCCGCGCTGACGCCTGCGCACCGGCGTCACTGCATGCGGTCGGAGCCCGGCGGCTGCTGGCCCTGCGTCAGAAACAGACGCGCGGCATCGACGGGATCGAAGCGATAGTGCAACCCGCAAAAATCGCACCCCACATCGACTTCTCCCCGTTCGGCGAGGATGGCCTGGACCTCCTCCACACCCAGGCCGCGCAGCATGGCCCCCACCCGCTCGCGCGAGCAGGCGCAGGCAAAGCGCGGATGCGCCTGAGCCGCCGAGGACGGCGCCAGACGCAGCAGGTTCTCCTGCCAGAACAGGCGATGCAAAATGGCGTCGGCATCCAGCCCCAACAACTCCTGGCGCGTCAGGCTGCTGGCCAGCGTCGCGATACGGTGAAAGTCCTCGTTCGCACCGAGCGTGTCGGACTCGTGCGCCACGGCTGCCGTGCCGGACAGATTGGCCTGCCCCATCACCGGCATGCGCTGGATGAGCAGCCCCGCCGCAATCGACGCATCCGCCGCCAGCACCAGCCGGGTGTCCAGCTGTTCACTCTGCTGCATGTAGTGGCCGATGACGTCGCTCAAGCGCTCCAGGGGGCGTCCGGCGGCATCGCTGAGGGGCACGACGCCTTGGTAGGGCTGCTGTCCCGGCTGGCGTTCGCGCGGATCCAGCGTGATCGCACAGCGCCCCTGCCCCAGCACATTGACCATGTGTGACAGCGGCACCCCTGGCGCCACCTCCCCACGCACCGTGGCCGTCGCGCGAAACGACAGGTCGGGCTGCACCTCCGCCACGGCCACCTTGACCGGCCCATCGCCAAAGATCTGCAACACC
>NZ_JBKBQX010000011.1:0-69391 GCF_046292505.1 Tepidimonas sp.
GTCTTAATCCCTTTGAAATCAGGGCTTGGTTCGGACTGCACCCCGGCAATATCGTTCGGTATGACAAGTACTTACGCGATCGGATGCGGATCTCGGAAGGTCCGCCGGGAGGTTTCTCAGAAGCATGGGACTACCTCGACGGTGTACTGCCCCATGCCCATGGTAGCGTTTTTGCCAAGGTGTAGCCATTGTCCCAGCCATAGCCATGGCCACGCGTGGCTCCACGTTGGTGCATGCAGGGTCCACAGGCCGACCACTCCGCCCAACACCATTTCTTGCCGCTGTCGGCTGGAATAACGCGTCCAGTCACACCAACGCAAGGCTTCCCGCTGATCCTGCATGTGCTCAGCGAGCGTAAGCAGTGCTTGTGCTCCCGTTGAGAGTCGGATCCCGACGTGCAACTCCAGCATCAGGCTGGCTCGGCGCATAGCTGCCAGCAGCAGCGTTCGCACGTTCAGAGCGTCTGGACCCAGTGGTTTGCCTTGATGTTGCAGCCGCAGTGGCGTGGTCACGTTCAGACGTACCGTGGCGCCGTCCGGCGGTGGGGTGGTGATCTTGAGTGACGGGCGGTGAGCGACCACACGATTCGTGTCGGCTGTCCAGACATCGTGAACGGTTTGATCTTGCGCACACCACTGGACCTGCTCGAGTTGCAGCCTGACGCGTTGGGGCCCCAGGCCTTGCCGGAAGGCTAGTTGCCAAGCACTGATCAGCAACGGCAACTGCGCGATCACCGGCTCGCCCGCCAGCACCATGTGAAAGTGCAGGTGCTGCCCTTTGAGCGCAACCCGCGTGCCAAAGGGCGGCGGTTCGACGATGTAGGGGTTGGGAACTTGGCTGAACTGTTGTTCCAGGCTGGTCGGGCGTGGCGGTGTTTCGAAGATCGCGGGGTACAGGCAGCGTCGGTAGAGGGTGCACGATGAACAGCGCTGTCCACCGGTGACACAGACGAGCCGTCGCAACGCCGCACCAAAGACGCCCCGCAGCAGCGAGCCGGCGTAGTCAGGCAGCACAAGATCACGCTCGGACCGCGCGATGAAGCGGTAGCGGGCAATCGGCAACGTCTCCGTCACATCCATCATCAAGACGCTGAGTGGCCTTACGGCGTACGACGGTGATTCAGGAAGGGGTGAGCCATCGGCTTATATCAAGACGTTTACGGGCCTCCTTCCATTCGATCTCAACGGTTTGCACCAGCCACTGCTGCAGCATGGTGGCGAGTTGGTGGCGCTCCTGATCGGTCCAGCCATCACCTTTGGCTTGGCTGACCAGTGCCTGGACTTCGGCGGTAAGAGCTTGGCCCCAGCGTTCTTTGCGACCATGCAGCTGGGCTTGCCGTTGTTGAAACTTCTCTTGCAGGCCAGCGATCTTGCGCTGGTTTTCGCTCAGGGCCGCCAGTTCAGCCTCGCGCCGCGCGCGCGCGGCCGCTTCGGCAGCGGCTGCTTGGGCACGCTGGGTCGCTTCTGGGTCCATCACCATCGCGCCGTAGCCCACCGCGGTCTTGGCGCCGAAGCCCAGCCACTGGAAGGCGTGCTCGAAGGCCGCCCGCAGCAGGCTTTTCCAGCGCGACTCGCCATGCTCGTCCTGCAGCAGGCCCGGCGCCAACCGCCCCAGGCGGGCCGCGTCGCACACAACGTGAAACCGGAAGCTCGACCCGGGCGGCACAGTGACGAAGCTGATGGGGGTAGGCTGACCGCTGTCGTGGGGAGTGGTGCTGCCACCGCTTTTGCGTTCGGGCTTTTGCTGGTAATAGTGCGACTGGTGCGGGGTCATGATCTCCACCAGCAGGCCATCGCCCTGGATTTGCGGGATCACGTCCCAGAAGCTGAGCACGCCGCGCACGTGCTCCGATTCGCCGCGGGCGGGTTCACGGCCGAAGAGTACGTCGATGACCGACAGCGCAACCCGCCGGTTGTCCAGCGTGACGGTGGCGATGGGCTCCTCGCTCCATCCGCGGGTGTCTGCCCACTGGCCACTGGCCAGTTCCTGCGCCGCACGGCGCAGCACGCCTTTGACCCCGCTGCCGGGCAGGTACGGCAGACCGTAGGGGTTGAGGAAGGCAAAACCGTTTTCCAGCGGATGCTCGTTGCCCAGCCCGGTGGTGAAGGGGGAGATGGCCTTGGCCTCGAGGCGCAACACGGTCTCGGTCGGCAAGGTTTGGGCGCAAGCGCCGAGCCGGCAGGACAGTGCCTGCATGAGAGCTTTGTCCCGCGTGCGCAAGGCGCCGCTTTCCTTCAGGGCCGCGGTCTTGTTCTCGATCTTAATCTCCCGCTCCCGCCGCTCCTGTCCCCTCACCTCGTAATCGAGGTCGTGCGTTGTCCACAAGAGCTGCCTGGTGCGTCGGTTGATGCCCCACAGGTTCAGGTACATGCCGAAGCGCAGCGCGGGCGACGCCTCCGTGAAATCATGGCCCAAGTACTTGGGCACGGCAGCCACCGGCATGTCAGTCTCCTTGCATCCGCGCCGCAGCCATTTGCCGCAGCCACTTCAGCCACGCAAACGCCTCTGACGTGAAGGCCTGGAAGTCGCGCGGACCGGCCGTCATGAGCACCTGCATGAAGGCATCAAAGCCCGGGTCGCGATTCGTGCCGAGGAAGCGGCAAGCAAGCCAAGTGCGCAAGTCGGTAGCCACGAGCTCGTAGGCTCCGCCCTTTTCATGGCAAAACGCCAGCACCTGCATCAGTCCGGAATTCATGATCAGGGCGGGCAACCCCTTGGCGATCTTAGCTTGCTCTTTGGTGTAGTGCTGGGCGCGCTGCCAGGCGTCTTGAGCACGACGCTGCTCCAGCGTCATGCGGCTGGCTGTGGCGGCTTGCGTTGTGGCAGACGGTTGCGACTTTTTCAGCGACAGCGTGCTCATCTCAGTGGCCCTCCACGATGCGGGTCACGACCAGCCCCCGCCCGGTGGTGGCATCTCCACCGATCTGCAGGAGCTGGCCATCGAGCACGGCTTTCATTTGCGCCATGACGGCTGCGGCCGCTGTCTCGGCCTCCTTGCCCTTGCCGGTACGCGTCTGGCTGACCATCAGCGGCGCCACCAGCAGCGACTCCGGCGGCAGGTTCTCGGTGTAGAAGAGCCCCCCATCGCTGGCGGTGCCGGTCTCATCATCGATGCGCACGTGCGGCTCCACCAGCGTCGCGTGCTCGGCGAAGTAGGCGAAGTCGGTGTCCGACAGCACCACCAGATCGGTTGCGAGCTTGGCGGCGAAGTAGGCGTAGCCCTCGCCCTGCGGTAGGGCATGCTGCGCCAGCCAGCCGCCGATGGTCTTGAGCGCGGCGTTGTCCTGCCCGCTGGCGGTGTATTCGAAAGCCTCCAGGTGAAGCTTGTCGCCCGACAGCAGCGCCGGGTTCGCCACGAGGCACTCGCCTTCGGCCAGTGTCGGCAGGTCGGGCCAGTGGGGCTTGATGCCGATGAGCGCAAGTAGCCGCTGCGCGCGCGCGATCGCCTGCGGGCTGGTGGCGTAGACGTAGCCGCCGCGCAGGCTGCGCACCGGCAGACACACGGTCTGCGCGTCGCCAAACGAGACGGCGCCGGCGTGAAGCTCGGAGGAGCCCGCGTCGGGACCGAAGAGCCGGTTCAGTTGATCCGTCTCGCCCCCCAGCGCCGCAAATCCGTGGCGCACCGCGCCTTTGATGCCGGAACCGGCGAAGCAGGGGTGCCCGGTGTGGCGCTCGCGCTGGATGGGGTTGTCGATGACGCCGATGGCCTGCCCCGCACCCATGTGCACGGGGCTGACGGCGTAGAGGAACACGGCGGCGTGTTTTTCGAACATGGTGAACTCCCTCAGTAAGCGGCGAATGTAAACCGGTTGAACCCCTCGGCGCGGCGGCTGGCCTCTTCGCAGGGTTCCGACCAAAGTCCTTGCGCCGCAAGCTGGCGCAGCCCGTCGGCGGTCACCCCTTCGTCCAGTTCCAGCCACCAGACGCTGCCGGCGGGCGCGGCGCGCTGGGCGGGCTTGGGCTGCCGTTTGGCCAGATCCCAGCCGGAGACAACCTCGAAGCGCGGCACGGCGGCGGCAACGATCCAGCCCGCAACGCCCGCGAGCGCGAAGCGCACGGCGCCGTCCTCGCGCTTGTCGTGCGGCAGGGCCCCGTTGGGCAGCCAGCCAGCCGCAAAGAGCCCCGGCGTGGTCAGTACCAGACGGCAGCGCCGTGTCTGGGCAAGGGTCTCGTAGTTGGGCTCGGGCAGCGTCTTTTCGACCGCATGGACCGCGGCGGCACGGCCGTCCCCACCCAAGCGCACGCTGCCTGCCTTCGGCGCCCCCGTCCCTTCGACGACAGCCAGGAAGCCGACGTCGTAACCAGCATCAACCGGTTCGATTCGATGTTCGCGTTTGCGCATGGCCACGGCCTGCACCGAGAAGAGCCGCCCTTCGGCGGCACGGCGGGTCGTGGACTCCAGACCCACCCCGACGCGATGATCGAGCGACCACAGGTGGCTGGTTTTGACCAGATCCTTGGCCTCGGGTCGTTTGCCGTTCAGGTAGCGCTGCCAGCCAGCCTCGGTGAGCCAGTAGCCGGAGGCCGGCTTGCCGCGTTCGCGCTCAGCCAGCACCGCGAGACGGGGCAGCGGCGCGGAGCTCTGCACGCCCGCGGGCAGCGCGGTCGGGGCCAGGGCCTTGACGGTGGGCCTGCCCGTGGTGTCCTCGTCGATGACGAGATCGGCGGGGGGCTGGAACAAGGCTTCCACACGCCCGTCGGCATGGCGCCGAGCAAGGTGAAAGGCCGTGACAGCAAAGCAGCCGGGCGCCTCGGGCGTGCCGAGTGCCGGGTGCCGGACTTCGGCGCGGGCAAAGGCGGCCGGATCGATGCCGGCATCCACGAGCATGCGGCTGCGCAAGGCACCCGCAGCCACCGAAGGCCAGGGTGGGACCAGGGATTCACCGTAGCTGCCGGGATCGCCAAAAAGCTTGTTGCCGCGCAGGAACAGGACGTCCAGCGGCTCGAGGAAGACGACGGAGGTGATCATGCGGCTTGCTTCTCCGATTGGATCGTCGACTTCGGCTTGCCCCGGGTTTCGCGGGCGAGAAACTCAGCCACCGATAGGAAATTGGCCAGCCAAGCGCGCGCCTCCCCGCTTTGCTGCAGGGACAAGGCTGTGAGCCGCTGGGCCAGCTGGGGAGCCCGCAGCTTGGTCGCAACGCCGCACTGCCGTGCCAGCTGGTAGGCCAGCAAACTCTCCAGCATTGCCGGCGCCGCTTTCGGGTCTGGCAGGTCGCGCAGCCACTCGAGACTGTGGTAGACCGCCCGACGCGAGGTAGTCTCCTGACGCAGGAAGTCGATCAGGTCGGCCAGCAACGCCAGCGGCTCGCCCCATTTGGCGGTGAGATAGAGCGCCCCGCCGGAGCGTTTGATCACCGCGATCGAGAAGGCATCGCGCCCACCCTCGGTCTTGGCCCGCTTTTCCGCGGCCCGCAGCTCGCGCAACACGGCCGCCAGCGGCGCCTGGTGGTGGGCGATGACGGCCCCCGTCGAGGCGGTGGCGTTCATGCCCATCATGCGCATCAGCCGCCCGCGAAGATAGGCGAATCCGCCCTCGCAGTGGAGCGTGTTCGGGTCTTTGCGCAGATCCCCCCAATCCTTGCTTTCATCCTCCGGCAGCGTGCCCGAATAGGCATGGCGCAGCCGCTGCATGCAGGACAGAAGATCGGCCACGGGCAGCATCGCCAGCACGTCGTCGCCGCCGGCGTAGATCACCCGGCCCAGGTGCTCCTCCTCGACCACGTGGCGCACCACGGTCTGGGAGAAGTCATTGAGCGCGCCGGAGATGGCCAGATGCCGGTTGGGCGAGACGGGGCGCGTTTGCTCGCCATAGCCCCGGATGAGGGGCTGGCGGGCGGCGTGCTGGTCGAAGCCGGCCTGCACCTGCGGATGAAAGCTCTGGCGGTAGGGGATCGAGGTCTTGTCTTCGCCAGAGAGGATGGCGCCCATGCGGTCGCCATCCATCATCAGCATGGCGTAGTAGGTTTCGAGCTTGGCTTCGTCCTGATTCAGTGCCGTGCCCAGGATTTTCTTCAGCAGCCTGGATGCCTCAGCGCAGGCCTCGGCGTCCTTCTTGCCCTCGTCGTCTCGTGCGGCTTCGAGTAACCCCGGCAACCGCTTGGCATTCTCCAGTGCGGGATTTTTCGCATGGCCGCGCGTGAGCTTGCGCGGCAGGGCGACCGGCTCGGCATCCTTGAGAGCTTCGGTCGCTTCTGATGCGGTGTGCCCCCCGCGCTTGAGCCACAGGTCGAGCTGATGGGCCAGCGCCATCGTGTGGGTGGTGACGACGAAGCGATCGACGGCCTTGTTCTTGCCGTCCTGGCCTGACTTGAGCGCCTTGCCCACCTCCTCGGCAAAGACGGTGGGCCACAGTCGCTTGATGGCGGCGAGCGCCCCGAGATGCTCGCCTTCCTTGGCCCAGGCGGGTTTGCGCCCCGCAATGCGCGTCCACAACGTGTCCTTGCGCTGCCCCGGCGGCTGCGCCAGCTGGATCCGGTCGGTGGTCAGCCACTCCACCTCGCCGGAGAGTGAATCGCGCCAGCCTTCCTGCGGTCGTTGCTCGAAAGGGCGCGCCGCCTTGGCCGCGGCCACCACGCGTTCAGCCAGGTCGTAGACCGCCGGATAGAGCACCCCAGGGTTCGGCGCGAAGAAGGTGGTGCCGTCGCCCCAGTCGATGTCCTTGGCCAGCGCTTTCCAAGCCGGGGTGTCGAGAAAGCCGCAGGACTCACCCGGTGACGCACCGAAGAAGGGGGCCATGGCCGCCAACAGGCCGCTGACGTCGAGATCGGTCTGCCTTTCCTCGTTGCGCGCCCGAATCAGCGAGAACGGCACCACCGCCCAGTGCACTTCCGGAAAGCCGGCCAGCTGCTCGCGCAGCTGCTCAAAAGGCGTGGGCGTGGACTGCGGATCATGGCCAGCGACCTCCAGCAGACGCCGCACGATCGTCTCGCCCAGCTCGGCCAGCCACCGGCGCACCGCCTGCGAGGCCTCTTCGGCGATGGCTTGGGCGCGGCTGGCAGGCACCACCGCCACGAAGCGGTTGGGCAGGGCTGCGGAGAACAGCGGGTTGGCGTCGGTGCGGGTCTTGCGCCATTCACAGCCCTCAAACAGAGCATCCGGCAGGCCCATCTGGTCACGCAACCACAGATCGACCTGGGGGATGCCGCGCAGGCGCGGAAACAGGATCGCATCCGGCCCGAACGCTTCGCACACCGGGCGCATCGTCTCCCACGCCAGGCGTGACAGCAGATGCGACCCGGCCCACAAGTCGGAGGTGGAGCGCGCCGCGGCGATGAAGGGCTGCACCGGGCCGATCGAGAGGGCTAGGAGCGCGGCTTCGCCCTGTGGATCGGCGGCAAACGCCCCGGCAAACGCGCTGGTGAGATCCAGGTGGTCCCAGATCGAGTGATCCGGCACGCGGGTGTCGGCCGGCAGCAGCGGCCACAGCGCGCCAAGCTTGCCGTTGTCGTCGGTTTCCAGAAGCTCCGGGCCGAAGCGCCAGCACGCCAGCAGGATCTTGCGCCAGTCCTGGGGCGCATCCCCTTGGGCGCCCAAGGCCACGAGCAGGCGCGAGAAATGCTCGAAGCTGCGCTGCTTGAGGTCCTCGAGCTCGGTGTCGGAAAGGCTGCCCAGATCGAACTGCGCCCCCGTGAGGGGATGGATGAGCACGGGCCTTTGCGCCCAGCGCACCTGCGCCCAATCGGCGATCTTGAGGGTTTTTTCTTCGCCTTGTTGGGTCTTGACCGTGATCTCCTGCATCGGCCACTGCGGCCGGTCGGCCGCCGCGGCCCACCAGTCGGCGCGCTGCACGTGGCGGTAAATCTCACGCGGCAGGCCCTTCTTGAAGAGCACCCGGGAGAGCACCTCGTCATTGTCGGGGTCGATGTGAGCAGGCGGCTGATCCAGTCCCAGGAGGCGCCTGAGGGCACGGCTCGTGCCGTTTTCGTGACCCGCCGGGTCGCGCAGCAAAACGAGAGCCTTTTCCGCCGGATCGTGGATGCGGGCGGCGACCTTGGTTTGCCAGAAAAGATCGTGATGCATGGCGTGGGTCATGACTGGGGACCTTGGATGCGGGTCAGCTTTTGAGCGGGCGCATCGAGAAACGCGTGCACCTGCCTCCAGACGCGCTCGATGGTGGCTCGATCGGGCTGGAAGGCCGGTGGCGGCAGATGGGATACGTGAACGATCACGCCCACGAGCTTGCCCTCAGCAGTCTTACGCACCTTGAAGCGCAGCTGGTTGGGCAGGCGGGCGTTGTTTCCCCACGGCTGAACCGAGTGGTTGGTCACCGGGTAAGAGAGCCAGTGTCTCGCCTCCGGATTGGGCGCGTTTTTTCCGCTGGTGAAGCGGAATTGGGTTCGCAGCCCGATCTTGATGATGGCCAGCGTCTTCATCAGGGACTTCCAATCATCATGGGGTACGGTCTGCCAGATGAGCGGACCTTTCTCGTCTTGGCCAAGGGCATGGGGCCAGTCGAGCTTGAGGCAGTCGCGCCAGGGGCGCAACGGCAGGTCGCCTTCAAGCTGCGGCGTGCCGTTGATGGGCTCCAGCGCATACGAGCCCCAGCCATTGCGGCTGCGCCCCCCCACCGTGCCGAATTGGTGCATGAGCCACAAAGCGCGTTCGATCCGCTCGGCGTGCGCCTGAGGCACGGTCAGCGACAGCGTCGCGGTTTCGCCGTTCTGGATGGCGGCGTTGTTCTTGAGGACGGTTGCGTATTCGGGCCGCTGCGCTGCGCGCTGAACCTTTTCGACGACGAGAGGACCGTAGCCAAGATACAGCTTGGGGCCAATTGATCCGACTTCAGGATGGCTGACTCCCTCTTTATGCCTGTCGAGCTCCTGTCTGCCCCAGGATTGCGGGGTTTCGTTGCCCAAATCCCACCGCTCCAGCCGCAGCCGCACAAGGCTCTTGCGAAAATCGTTTTCCAGCCACGCATTGCCGAACAGCAACCCCTCCTCCCGGCGCATGACGTCAACGCTTCCGGCAAAGCCGTGGTCGGCGGCCCACACCATGCGCCACCACTGGCGCAGCTGGGCTTTGAACGGTGGCGTGCGCCAGCGGCCGCTTTGCTGCGCATCTCCGAGGAAGGCCGGGGTGAGGAACGTCAGCTGATACGCACAGGTTCTCATCGGTCCAGCAGCGTTTTTCGGTCGGGCGGCGGTGACGGTCATCTCGGTCATGGGCGTACCTTATCCGTGAAGGTCGGGCAGCGGTGGGCTCGCAAGCTTGCGGCTTGATCCTCACGCGGCGGTGTTGGTCAGGCGGTTGAGCGTGGCCTCCAGCTCGCGGCGCAGGCGCTCGGGGTTCTGCATCAGCTGCGCATGCGGCCGATAGGTCGGGCGCGAGGCGTGTGCCAGCGCGTTGCGCACGTTGTTGAGCAGCCAATAGGCGCTGCGTTTCCAGTCGGCGTGCTCGCCTTCGCGCAGCGCTTGCTGGAACTGCGCCGCGGCGCGCTCGCGCGCCTGGTAGTCGAGCGGATCGCCCCCAGCGGCGGTCACTTCCCGCACCAGAAAGCTCTCCAGCCCGAGCACCGCCGCACGCAGCACGTCCTGGCGCTGCAGCGCCTGCAGGGCCAGCAAGCGCAGCTGCTCGTGCAGCGCCTCGGCCTGTGCCCAGCGCAACATCTTGGCCAGCTGGGCACGGTAGAGCTCGGAGGCCCCGTGGAGCGGCTCGGCCAGCGCCCGCACCACCGGCCGCAGCACGCGTGCCGCATCGGCCACGTTCATCGCACTCAGCAGCTGCCAGCCGCGGCTGAGTGCCTGCACGTGCTCATCGGCCAGTCCATCGCGCGCCAGCAGCGGCGCCATGCGCCCGAAGTCGCCGCTGGCCTCGCAGGCGCTCAGCGCTTCGGCCCACTCCTGCAGGTGCGACAGGCCCGACAGTTCCACCACCGGGGTGATGCCCCCCTCGGTCATGTCCAGCGCGCCGTAATAGATCGCCTCGACGCTTACGCCACGGGCATGAGCCAGGTAGCGCGCCGCGCTCAGGCCCAGCATCGCCAGGTGGCGAAAGCCATGGGTGACGTCCAGCACCGCGCGCTCGCCTCGGGCAAGTCGGTCCGCCAGACGCTGCAGCAGCGCCTGCTGGTCGGCAAAGTCTGCGGCGTAAGGAATCAGCAGCGCGGCCACCGGGCGGCCCAGGCGCCGCTCCAACGCCGGGCGCAGCGCCTCCAGCAGCGGCTCGGTGACGGCACCGGCGCGCACCGCCTCCATCAGATCCAGGCGCAGCGCCTCGTCGGCATCGTCTCCAACGGTGGTCTCCACCAGCAGATCCCACATGCTGGAGGGCGTGCCCAGCAGCAAGATGCGGTCAACCTGCAGATGGTCGGCTAGCGCCAGGCCGAAATACGCGGTTTGACATTCACCGCCGTCGGAGAATCGGTAGCGCGCCGTGCGGTAACCTTGCCGGTTGTCGAGCTGGCTTTTGCCAAGGAAGGAGATCAGGGTCGCCATGAGGGGCCTCAGCGCAGGGTGATGCAGGACGGGTCCAGACCGAAGCGGTATTCGCTTCCGCCGCGCGGCCCCCAGCGCCGCAGCAGGTAGGGCTGGGCGCGGCCTTCGCCCAGCGTGGTCTCGAAGGCGCGCTTGATGCGGGAGCGGCGCTCATCGAAGAAGCTCATCAGCAGGCCACGATCCTTGTTGAGCCGGCTGTGGGTGCGGGTGTCGGTGTCGGAGGGGTCGCTGCCAAGCCGCGCATACTCGGCCAGGTACTCCTCGGCATCGACCCTGGCCTCGGCTTGGTTGAGCCGGCGGTGGCGCTGCAGCGGCCTGCCCTCCAGGTGGCGCTGCAGCGCCCAGGCCAGGAATGCCAGGTCAGCCCGCTCCAGACGCACGGGCACTCCGCCCGCCAGCACCAGGCGCTGCTGCCGGTCCAGCAGCAGCGCCGGGGTGACGCTGGCTTGCACGGCCCGCACGGACTCGGCAAACGCGATGTCGGCGCGCTCGCGCATGTCGGGCGGCAGCGCCGAGCGCAAGCGCACGAACGGGATGTCGCCCAGCCAGACGCGCGCCTGCGCGGCGTCGAGCACTTCATTGGCACTGCCCGGGCGTCGGATGACCTGCGACTGCGGCGTGGGGTAGAAGAACTCCGGCGAGGATTCGTAGGGGCTGCTGACGAGCACGTGGCTGAGTCGGTCCTGCGGTCGACCGTAGAGGCTCATCGCATGGCCGAGGAAAAACCCCATCGTCTTGCGCCCGCCCGCGATGCTGGCGTGCACGGCGCTGTCGGGATCCTGCGTGAGCCGGCGCACCCAGCCGGCGATGGTGTCGGCGGCGATGCGGTTGTCGTCGTCGTCGCGGATGTCATCCAGCGCGCTGCCATCCGCGCGCTCGATCAGGTGAATGAAGCTTTCGTCGAATTGGATCGCGGGCAGCTCGTAGTCTTGCCGCAGCCGATGAAACCAGCCACTGACCGGGTGCAGCAGTTGCAACCGGGCGTTGTCCGCGCCGCGGGTCGTGGTGATCAGATGAATCTCGGTGGGAATCCAGCGGCTTGCCGCATCAGCCCCCACCGCCAGTGCGTACAGCGTCTCCGTGACGACTTGCGGGCTGAGGCCGGTGACGACCAACAAGATGCGACGCAGAGGGATGCCGGACATGAGCCATGCTCGCAATATGACCGCTTAGGCATCCGCGGATTGCGGGGCCTGTGTGTGACATGACTGCGAGTATGCCACGTTACTCCCCCAAGTCTGCGCCCCCACAAGCTTGTCGTTGCTGACGCCAGCAGGTCACTGCCGTTGGCCCTCCATGAGGGACTCGTCAGCCGCCGATGAGTTGACGTAACCTATTGATTTTCTTGTATAGATCACGCAATACGGGACTTGAGTGCCTCCCTGGGCCACGCAAAGGTTGTGAGTCGTCGCCGGCGGACTGGCTTGCGGCAAGATAAGGGCACACTTCGCGCGAAGGAACACCCTGCGTCTACGACGTCCTCCGAACGGCATGTCCCCTTACGCGTTGTCACAGCCGCATAACCTTTTGCCAGATGACTCACGGTGACTTTTCTCATCAGCAGTTTTCAAGACCCACGCCGCGCCGCTGGCTCATCAACAGCCCCATACTCACAGCGTGGGGCTTGTGGCGTTTGGACGGCCCACTGACCTTGGACGAAGCTCGAAAATGGATCGCACAAGGGTTTGAGTCGGCTATCGGACATACCGGCACAGCGGAACTGCTCAGCGAGTTGCTGGCCTGCGAAGTGCCGGTGCGCCGTATCACGATCACCATGCAACCGGGTGACGAGGCTTTGGTCGTGCGCATGCTGCAACGTTTACCTGAAGGTCAAGTGCTGAGTGCCTCCGAGCTGCGGCGAACTCCCCACGAGTTCGGCTTGTTGCGCCGTATCGAATGATCGGGGACGCGCGGTCGACCCTCCCAACTGCAGGCACGAACAAGAGGTCGACACGGTTGATCTTGCTCCTGCAAGGATGCCCTGCCCATCGCATGCTGGCGCCGTTGTCCGCCGCCAGGGCTGATCTTCCATGGCGACCGGGGCAGCCCATACTGCAGTCATGAGTTCCAGCAGGCCATGCGGGACTGGGACCTGCGTTCATCGATGAGCCGCAAGGGCAACTGCTGGAAAAACGAGCGCAGCGAGTTTCGCCAAAACGAGCGCAGCGAGTTTCGCCAAAACGAGCGTACAACGCGCCGATCGAGAGCTTCTGTGGGCGGCTGATAGCCGCCAGCGTGCACGGGCGCAAGTTTGCTACCCCCCAGCAGGCTCGGCAGGCGGTGCTGGACTGGTGGGTGGCTTACTACCACCACCGCCGGCTGCATTTGCCGCTGTGCGAGCTCAGCCCGATGGATTCAAGCGACCCCGGCCCGAGGCACAGCGCAACAATGCCGCTTGAGCCGGGGGTTAAGAACTCCACGAAACAGGGGCAAGGTCAGTAGCGCTTGGCGGTTTCCACCAGAGCTGCTGAAATCTCGCCGCGGATGATGATCGGCGGCCTCGGCCAAGACAGCCGCTTCACCCTCGCCGCTGCCACGCCACGGCAAAAAAACCGTCCGTGCCGTGGCGGTGCGGCCACAGGCGCAGTGCGCCGCCTTCCACCACGGATGCCGGGTCGTCCACGCGGACATCTGCCAGCAGAGCCTCGGCGTCCAGCCGTACGAAGTCGCCGCGCACAGCGGTGGTGAAGGCGTCGGCCACGGCCTCGTTCTCCTCCGCCAACAGGCTGCAGGTGGCGTAGACCAGTCGACCGCCGGGCCGAACGAGTGCCGCCGCGGCAGCCAGAATGCGCTGCTGCAGGGAGGCCAATTCGGCGACGGTGGCGGGGGTGTGGCGCCACATCAGTTCCGGATGGCGCCGCAGGGTGCCCAGTCCGCTGCAAGGCGCGTCCACCAGCACGCGGTCGATCTTGCCGGCCAGGCGTTGCAGACGCTCGTCGCGCTCGTGCACGACGGCCATGGGGTGCACCTGGGTCAGCCCGGCCCGCCGGGCGCGGGCCGGCAGGGCCTCTAGGCGGCGGGCCACGGTGTCGAAGGCGTACAGGCGGCCGGTGTCGCGCATATCCGCCCCCAGGGCCAGGGTTTTGCCGCCGCCACCGGCGCAGAAGTCGGCCACGGTTTCGCCACGCCGGGCGCCAACCAGCGCCGCAATCAGTTGCGAGCCTTCGTCCTGGACTTCGATGGCGCCACGGGCGTGAGCTTCCAGCCCCTGCAGGGGCACGCGGCTGGGTAAGCGAATGCCCCAGGGCGCGTGGGGCGTGGCTTCGGCAGGCAAACCCGCCGCCTGCAGCTCCGCCAGCACGGCGGGGCGCTTGGCCCGCAGCGCATTGACGCGCAGGTCCAGCGGAGCGGGACGGCGCAGGGCCGCGGCCAGGGCGTCGATCTCGGACCCGACGGCGCTGCGCAGGCGCTCGATCAGCCAGTCGGGCAGACCCAGGCGTACTGTGTCCGGGACAGGCGACAGGTCCACCGCGCGAGCGCGCGCTTGCCAGTCGCCGACTTCGGCAGCGGCGGACGCATCGGCCTCGGCCAACACCGGTAGGGCCGCAGCGGGCCAGGCCAGCCGGATGACGCTGTCGCACCAGCCGGGTTGGGTACGGCAGCGCGCCACGTCCAGCGGCGCAGCGCCCTGCCCCTGCAAAGCAGTGGTCACCGCATGCCAGCGCGGCAAATCGCGCAGCGCGGCGTAGAGGGCGTCGCCCACGGCTTGGCGCAGGCGCGGGCCGACCCGCTGGGGGCCGCGAAAGGCGTCGGCGAGCAGCGCATCGGGCGGTTGCTGAAAGCGCAGCGTCTCCTGCAACAACCGGGTGGCCAAGGCCAGGGGCGCCACCGTGGCGGAACGGCGTGCTGTCGGACGGGGGGAACGGGACATGGAGCGATTGTCGCCGACGGCCCGCGGGCACGGGGCGCGGGCACGGAGCGCTCCGGGGCTGCGGGATAATCGCGCCCCATGCCAGACCTCGCCTCCGAGGTGCGCCGCCGGCGCACCTTCGCCATCATCTCGCACCCCGACGCGGGTAAGACCACGCTGACCGAAAAGCTGCTGCTGTTTTCGGGTGCCATTCACATCGCCGGCAGCGTCAAGGCGCGCAAGGCCGCGCGCCACGCCACCAGCGACTGGATGGAGATCGAAAAGCAGCGCGGCATCTCGGTGGCCAGCTCGGTGATGCAGATGGAGTACCGCGACTGCGTCATCAACCTGCTGGACACGCCGGGCCACCAGGACTTCAGCGAGGACACCTACCGCGTGCTCACCGCCGTGGACGCGGCGCTGATGGTGATCGACGCCGGCAACGGCGTGGAGCCGCAGACGCGGCGGCTGCTGCAGGTCTGCCGCGCGCGCAACACGCCGATCCTGACCTTCATCAACAAGATGGACCGCGAGGTCAAGGCGCCGCTGGATCTGCTGGACGAGATCGAGCGCGAGCTGGGCATGACGGTGGTGCCGTTCACCTGGCCGGTCGGCATGGGCAAGCTGTTCCACGGCGTATGGGACCGCCGCGCCGAGCAGATGCGCGTCTTCGCCCCCGGGGAGGATCGCCGCGGCGGCGACGAGGAGATCCTGGCCGGGCGCGACAACCCGGCCATCGCGCAGCGCTTCGGCGCCGAGTGGCAGCAGGCGCAGGAGGAGCTGGAACTGGTCGAAGGCGCCACCCCGCCGTTCGACCATGCGGCGTTTCTGGCCGGCACGCAGACACCGATGTTCTTCGGCTCGGCGATCAACAACTTCGGCGTCAAGGAGGTGCTGGACGCGCTGGTCGATCTGGCCCCGCCGCCCGGCCCGAAGCCGGCGCTGCAGCGCACCGTGGCGCCGACGGAGCCGAAATTCAGCGGCGTGGTGTTCAAGATCCAGGCCAACATGGACCCGGCGCACCGCGACCGCGTGGCCTTCGTGCGCGTGGCCAGCGGCCGCTTCGAGCGCGGAATGAGGCTGCGCATCACCCGCACCGGCAAGGAGTTCAAGCCCAACACGGTGGTGTCGTTCCTTTCGCAGCGGCGCGAACTGCTGGAGGAAGCCTACGCCGGCGACATCATCGGCATCCCGAACCACGGGCTGCTGCAACTGGGCGACACCCTCACGGAAGGCGAGGCGTTGCAGTTCACCGGGCTGCCGTTCTTCGCGCCGGAGATCATCCGCAGCGTCGAGGTGGCCGACCCGCTGCGCACCAAGCAGCTGCGCGCCGGCCTGCAGCAGCTCGGCGAGGAAGGCGCGATCCAGGTCTTCCGGCCGATGGCGGGCTCGGTGCTGCTGCTGGGGGCGGTGGGGCAGCTGCAGTTCGAGGTGGTGCAGCACCGGCTGGAGACCGAGTACGGCGTCAAGGCGCGCATCGCGCCAAGCCCCTACCATGTGGTGCGCTGGGTCACCTGCCCGCCGGAAAACGGCGGCGAGGCGGAACTCAAACGCTTCATCGACGCCAACCTGCACCGCATGGCGTGGGACGCGGTGGAGGCGCCGGCCATCCTGCTCGACCACGCCGCCACGCTGCGCGCGGTGGAAGGCAACTGGCCCAAGATCCGCTTCCACGCGATGCGCGAACACGCGGGGCTGGTGTTCCATTCGGCCGCCGCCTGAGGGCCGCCGCGATGAGGCTGTTGGCCCCGCTCTACGACCGCGCGCTGCAATGGGCGCGCCACCCGCGCGCGCCGCGCTACCTGGGGGCGCTGAGCTTTGCCGAGTCGGCGTTCTTTCCGGTGCCGCCGGACGTGATGCTGGCGCCGATGGCGCTGGCCCAGCCGCAGCGCGCTTGGTCGCTGGCGTGGCTGACCACCTGGACCTCGGTGCTGGGCGGGCTGGCCGGGTATCTCATCGGCTGGCTGGCGTTCGCGGCGATCGAGCCATGGCTGCGCGCCAGCAGCCACTGGCCAGCCTACCAGCAGGCGGTGGCGTGGTTCGACGCCTGGGGCGCGTGGGCGGTGTTCGTCGCCGGCTTCTCGCCGATCCCCTACAAGGTGTTCACCATCGCCGCCGGGGCGCTGGCGATGCCGCTGCTGCCGTTTGCGCTGGCCTCGCTCGTCGGGCGGGGGGCGCGCTTCTTTCTGGTGGCCGCGCTGATGCGCTGGGGCGGCGCGCGCATGGAGCCGCTGCTGCGCCGCCACATCGACCGCATCGGCTGGGCGGTGGTGGCGCTGGTGGTGGTTGGCGGGGTGGTCTGGTACGCCGCACGCTGACACCGCGGCCGGCTGGCGTCGGGACGTCTACCGACGCGCCAGCCGCGGGCTCAGCCGGCCATCTCGCGCAGCCAGCGCTCGATGGCGCGCGGGTAGATCAGGTGCTCCTGCGTCAGCACGCGCGCGGCCAGCGTCTCGGGCGTGTCGCCGGGCAGGATCGGCACCACCGCCTGCTCCAGGATCGGGCCGTGGTCCAGCTCCGCCGTCACTAGGTGCACGGTGGCGCCGGCGAAGCGGCAACCCGCCTCGAGGGCGCGCTGGTGCGTGTGCAGCCCCGGAAAGGCCGGCAGCAGCGACGGGTGGATGTTGAGCAGCCGCCCGGCGAAGCGCTCCACAAAGCCGGGCGTGAGGATGCGCATGAAGCCAGCCAGCGCCACGAGTGCGCGCCCGTCGGGGTCGAAGCGCCTGATCGCCTGCGCGAGCGCGGCGTCGAACGCCTCGCGGCTGGGGTAGGCCTTGTGGTCCACCACCGCGGTCGGCAGGCCCTGCGCTTGCGCCCAGGCCAGCCCCTTGGCGTCCGGCCGGTTGCTGATGACCGCGGCGACGAACGCGCCATGGCGCTCACGCCAGCGCTGCGCCTGCGCCGCGCGCACGATGGCCTGCATGTTGCTGCCGGTGCCGGAAATCAGGATCACCAGCGGGCGGGGGGTCGGTCGGGGGGCATCGCTCATGGCCCGGCAGTGTAGCGGCTGGCGCTGTCGCGCCCCCGACAGCGCAAAACCGAACGACCGTGCATAAACAAGGCTTCGACCGACGAGGAGACGATGCATGGATCTGGCATTCACGCCCGAGGAACTGGCCTTTCGCGACGAGGTGCGGGCCTGGATCGCGGCGCACCTGGCCCCCGAGCTGGCCGCCAAGGTGCACGCGGGCCTGCGCCTGAGCAAAGACGACATTCAGGGGTGGGCACGCATCCTGGGCCGCCAGGGCTGGCTGGCCTACCGCTGGCCTGTGTCATTCGGCGGGCCCGGCTGGACGCCGGTGCAGCAGCACCTGTTCGACGAGGCCCTGGCCGAAGCGGGCGCCCCCCCGATCCTGCCCTTCGGCCCGGTGATGGTGGCGCCCGTCATCATGGCGTTTGGCACACCGGAGCAGCACCGGCGCTTTCTGCCCGGCATCGCCAGCGGCGAGGTCTGGTGGTGCCAGGGCTACAGCGAACCGGGATCGGGCTCGGACCTGGCCAGCCTGCGCACCCGCGCCGAGCGCGACGGCGACCACTACATCGTCAACGGGCAAAAAACCTGGACCACGCTGGGCCAGCACGCCGACTGGATTTTCTGTCTGGTGCGCACCGGCACCGAGGGCAAGCCACAGACGGGCATCAGCTTTCTGCTCATCGACATGAAGTCGCCCGGCATCACCGTGCGGCCCATCCGACTGCTCGACGGTGAGTACGAGGTCAACGAGGTCTGGTTCGACAACGTGCGCGTGCCGGCCGACAACCTGATCGGCGAGGAGAACAAGGGCTGGACCTACGCCAAGTACCTGCTGTCGCACGAACGCGCCAACATCGCCGACGTCAACCGCGCCAAGCGCGAGCTCAAGCGCCTCAAGCGCCTGGCGCAGGCCGAGGGTGTGTGGGACGACGCGCGCCTGCGCGATCAGATCGCGCTGCTGGAAGTGGACATCGTCGCGCTGGAGATGCTGGTGCTGCGGGTGCTCGCGGCCGAAAAGAGTGGCAAGCCCGCGCTGGACATCGCCGCGCTGCTCAAGATCCGCGGCAGCGAGATCCAGCAGCGCACCACCGAACTCATGATGCTGGTGGCCGGCCCGATGGCCTTGCCCTACCTGGAGCACGCCCTGGAGGGGCGCGCCGCGGCCTCCACTATGGGGGGCGACCCCGCGCTGGCCCCCCTGGCGCCGCGCTACTTCAACATGCGCAAGACCACCATCTACGGCGGCAGCAACGAGGTGCAGCGCAACATCGTCGCCCAGACGCTGCTGGGCTGATCCCCGATCCCGGAGACCGTCATGGATTTCGATTTCACCGACGAGCAGATCCAGCTGCGCGATGCCGTGCAACGCTGGGCCGACAAAGGCTATGACTTCGAGCGCCGTCGCCGTATCGTCGCGGCGGGGGGCTTCGACGCCGATGCTTGGCGCGAGCTGGCCGATCTGGGCCTGACCGGACTGACTGTGCCCGAGGTACACGGGGGGCTGGGCCTGGGCCCGGTGGAGGCCATGATCGTCATGGAAGCGCTGGGCCACGGCCTGGTGATGGAACCGCTGGCGCAGACGCTGCTGGCCGCCGCCGTACTCCAGCACCATGCCGACGCCGCGCTGCAGACCGACTGGCTGCCGCGCCTGGCGGCGGGCGACCGGATGGTGCTGGCGCACACGGAGCGGCGGAGCCGACACCGGCTGGACCACTGCACCACCACCGCCACCGTCGATGGGGCGGGCTGGCGACTGGCGGGCACCAAGCATGTGGTGCCGGCGGGCGACCGCGCCGACGCCTGGCTGGTGCCCGCGCGGCTGGACGGTGCGCTGGCGCTGTTTTGCGTGGAACGGGGCGCCCCCGGGGCAACCACCATCGGCTACACCACCCAGGACGGCAGCCGGGCTGCGGATCTGGTGCTGGACGGCGCGCCGGCCCGGCTGGTCAGCCGCGACGGCGACACCGCGCTGGCCTGGGCCGTGGACGTGGGCCTTGCGCTGGCCTGCGCGCAAGCCGTGGGCGTGATGGACCGCACGCTCGCCCTGACGCTGGAGTACCTGAACACGCGCAAGCAATTCGGTGTGCCGATCGGCAGCTTCCAGGCGCTGCGCCACCGCGCAGCCGACATGAAGATGGAGCTGGAGCTGGCGCGCAGCATGAGCTACTACGCCACCCTCAAGCTCGGCGAGCCCGCCCCGCAACGCCGTCAGGCGCTGGCACGGGCCAAGGTGCAACTCGGGCGATCGATGCGCTTCGTGGGCCAGCAGGCGGTGCAATTGCACGGCGGCATCGGCGTCACGGACGAATACGTCGTCAGCCACTGCTTCAAAACGTTGACGCAACTGGAGCTGACCTTCGGCGACACACTGCACCATCTGGGCGAAGTCGCCGCCCGCATGACGGACGACGCCGGCGTGGCGGTGTAGCTCGAGCATCCGTCGCCCGAGCGACAAAGCTCTGGTCCCGACCGGGTATTCCCGATACCCAGGCCGGTGTGCACGGATGACGATCCCGGGCGATGAACGCACCGACCTACGACACCGATTTTTTGGTCATCGGCTCCGGCTTCGGCGGCAGCGTCGCGGCGCTGCGGCTGGCCCAGCGGGGTTATCGGGTCACCGTGCTCGAGCAAGGCCGCCGTTGGCCGGCCGAGCACTTACCCGACAGCAATTGGGACTTTGCCCGCTGGCTGTGGCGCCCAGAATTGGGCTGGCGCGGCTTTTTCGGGTTGCGTGTCTTCCGGCATGTGGTCGTTCTGCATGGCAACGCCGTGGGAGGTGGCTCGATCACCTACGCGAATACCCTGCTCGTGCCGTCCGAGCGCGTGTGGCACGCGGGAACATGGGCTGGCCTGGACGACTGGGCGCGGATCATGCCCGCACACTATGCCCAGGCCGAGCGCATGCTTGGCGTCACCGTCAACCGCCGCCCGGCAGAAGCGGATGCCCGTTTGCGCGAGATGGCCGCTGTCGCTGGTCTGGGTGACAGTTGGCATTTGACCCGCGTGGGCGTGTTCTTTGGAGATGAGGGGGATCCCGGAGGACGCGACTACCCCGACCCGTACTTTGGCGGCGAGGGGCCGGCCCGGCAATCCTGCACCGGCTGCGGCGGCTGCATGATGGGGTGCCGCATCGGGGCCAAAAATACGTTGGACCGCAATTACCTGCATCTGGCACAGCGACGGGGCGCAGTCGTGCGCGCACAAACCCGGGTGACCCGCATCGTCCCACTGCCATCGCCAGACGGCAGCCCAGATACGAGCGGGCGACACGGCTACGCCGTGCTGGCGGTCACCGACGCTGACGGGCGTGCCCGCCCCCTGCAAATGCGCGCTCGCGCCGTGGTATGCGCCGCTGGCTCGTTGGGAACACAAGCCTTGCTGATGGAGGCCCGGCGCCGCGGCGATCTGCCCCACCTGTCCACCGCCCTCGGACGGCATGTCCGCACCAATGCCGAATCGCTGATCGGCGTACGCTGGCCGGGATGCGCAGAGGACCTGTCCCGCGGCGTCGCCATCGGATCGGCATTCCAGCTGGACGAACACACCACCGTGGAGGCCACACGCTACCCCGCCGGCTCCGACGCGATGGCCCTGCTGTCCACCGTGATGGGGGGCGATGGATCCCGCCTGGGGTGGGTGGGCGCCCTGCTGCGCGGGCTCGCGACCGCACCGCGCGCCACCGTGCGGCTGCTGGGGCCGCGCAACTGGGCGCGCGAATCGATGATCCTGCTGTGCATGCAGACACTGGACGGGACGTTGACCCTCCGATGGCAACGGCCCTGGTGGTGGCCCTTCGCGCACCGGCTGCGCAGCCACGGTCCGCCCTTGCCGCACCGCATCCCCCAGGCGGAGCGTTTCGCCCAACTGGCCGCGGCCGCCACCGGAGGCACTGTCATGGCTTCGCTGCCGGAAGTGTTGTTCCACATCCCGATGACAGCCCACTGCCTGGGCGGCGCGGTGATGGCCGCCTCGCCCCGGGACGGGGTTTGCGACCATCGACAGCGGGCATTCGGTCAGCACAACCTCTACATCGTCGACGGCTCGGTCATCGCGGCCAATCTGGGGGTCAATCCCAGCCTCACCATCGCCGCGCTGGCGGAGCGCGCCATGCAACACATTCCGCCACCGGACGCCCAACGGTGGGATGCCGCGGGCGAGGCCATCGAGGCACACTGAACGCCAGGACACCGCCCCTCGCCCACTGTCATGACCATGTACGCCCCTGGTCCCGATTTTGCCGCTCTGCCCCCCGATGATCGGGCCACCGCCCTGAGTGACCAGCTCGGGCGCATGCGCCGCGCCTTTGCCCGGCGCGCGCCGGCCCCCGCGGCCCAGCGCCGCGCCGCCTTGTCGCGGCTGCTGGAGGTGGTGCTGGCCCACGAGGCCGACTGGGTGCGGGCGATCGATGCGGACTTTGGCCGGCGCAGCGCGACCGAAACCCGGCTGCTGGAGCTGGCCCCGCTGGCCGACGAGATCCGCCACCTGCGCCGGCACCTCGAACGCTGGATGCAGCCGCGGCGCGTGCCGGTCAACCCGCTGTTCTGGCCGGCACGCGCGCGCATCGTGCCGCAGCCCCTGGGCGTCGTGGGCATCATCGGCGCGTGGAACTACCCGCTGCAACTGACGCTCTCGCCACTGGCCAATGCGCTGGCCGCCGGCAACCATGTGCTGCTCAAACCGTCGGAGCTGGCCCCGCAGACGGCCGAATGCCTGCGGCGCGTGCTGGCCGAGGCGTTTTCTGCGGAGGAGGTGTGCGTCGTCACCGGTGGCGCCGATGTGGCGGCGGCCGTGGCGGGGCTACCGCTCGACCATGTGCTGTTCACCGGCTCCACGCGCGTCGGGCGGCTGGTCATGCAAGCCGCTGCCGCACAGCTCACCCCCGTGACGCTGGAGCTGGGCGGCAAATCCCCGGCCATCGTGGGCCCGGGTGCCGATCTGGCGCAGGCGGCCGACCGCATCGCCACCGCGAAGGGCTGGAACGCCGGGCAAACCTGCATCGCGCCGGACTATTGTCTGGTGCCACGTGCCCAGCAGGCCGACTTCGTCGCCGCCCTGCGCGAGAGTGTGCGGCGGCGCTGGCCGCTGGGAGAGGCGGACCCGGACTACACCGCGCTCATTTCCACCGCCGCCTGGGCACGCATGCAACGGCTGGCGGAAGAAGCCGCGGCGGGCGGTGCCACGCTGGTGCCGCTCATGGACCGCGCCCGGGATGCCGCGCCCACCGGCGCGCGCTGCATGGGGCCGGTCGCCGTGCTGGACCCGCCGGTCGACTGTGCGCTGATGCGCGAGGAGATCTTCGGCCCACTGCTGCCCATCGTCCCCTACGACGGCGGGGTGGAGTCGGCCATGGCCGCGGTCAACGCCGGACCGCGCCCGCTGGCGCTGTACCTGTTCGAGCGCGACGGCCGCACCATCGAGCGCGTGTTGCACGGCACGGTCAGCGGCGGCGTGACGGTCAACGACTGCATGCTGCACCAACCCCAGCACGGCCTGCCGTTTGGCGGCATCGGGCCCAGCGGCATGGGGGCCTACCACGGCCGACATGGGTTCGACCGTTTCTCGCACCTGAAAGGGGTGTATCTGCAGCATCCGCTGGTGGGCACGGTCTTCGACCGCTGGGTGCGGCCGCCCTACGGTGCCTTCAGCGCGCGGCTGCTGCGCTGGATGCTGCGGCGCTAGGGCTTCACACCCCCCACCAGCCGGCGCGCCACCCCCACACGCCCACGGCCAAGGCCGCCAGCAGCGGCACCAGCCAGCGCCAGGGCGACGGCGCGTCGGCATCGGGATCGGCCCCGCCGCGCTGCGCCCCGGGGGGCAGCGTCGCCAGCGCGGTCAGCCGCACGCCAAAGGGAATACTGATGCGGGCACGAATGTTCACGGCCCAGCCGTTGGCGTCCAGCAGCGGACCGATGTTGCGCTGCCGCAGCTTCAGCCACGCCAGCAGCACCGACGGCCCCGAGATCAACACCATCAACCCCAGCACGACGAGCGGCATCTGCCACCACGCCAGTTGCACGAAGCCCGTGACCACGGCCGCCAGCGCCGTGCCGATGGCCCCGAGCGCCAGGCCGATGGCGGCAAAGATACCGGCAAAGCGCGCAATGTCGAAGGCCTGCTGCCCGGCTGGCTTGGCCTGCGGCCGCTTGGGCCTGAACCGCCTGCTCGCGCGCCGCGGCAAATTTGCGCACCTGCTCGCCGATCAGCCGCGCGATGCGTTTGTAGGGGGCCCAAAAGGCCTCGCGCACGCTGATCGGGTTTTCCACGACGCGCACGACGCGCGCGCTCCAGTCCCGTCCCTGGCGATCGACGAACACCCCATTGCGGCCTGGGACCATGAAGTCCGGCGCATCGCCGGCGGTCAGGGCGGCGACGATGGTCATGGTTGGCTCACCGGCGCGTTCGCACTGGCAGTACAGCAGATACAGACCGCTGTAGGCGGCAAGCTGCGCATGCGCTGCCGCATCGGCCACGGGCAGGCACAGCCGGCATTCGCGCTGGTCGATGAAAAGCGTGCCAGCCTGGAACGCGGCCGGCTGCGCCCCACCGTAAAAGTCCGCGAAGTTGACGACGTTGCGCAGCAAGACGCCCAGATCGCGGCGCCACCACAGCAGGCGCTGCAGCGCATCCAGGCGGTCCGCCAGCGCCGCGGCCTCGCGGTCGCGTGCCATCAGCGCCCGCAGCCGCGCGGGCACATCGGTGCTGCACCACCGGACCAGCGCATCGGCATCCCAGTCGGCAACCGGTGTGTCCGGGCGCGCCGCCGCCCACGCGCGCCAGGCGCCCAGGCGCTCGCACAGCCGCGCCCAGTCGTCGGGCTCCAGGGTGTCGCGCTCGCCCAGCAGTGGGGCGACGGCCTGCTCGCGCAACGTGGCGATGGCCGCCACCCACGCGGGGTTGATGCCGTCGCGCAGCGGCAGTATGGCCGACGGCTGCACATGGGCCAACGGCAAGGCGGCGAGTTCGGGCCGATCCGGACTGAGCGGCTGATTGGCCAAGGCCTGCACCTGCTCGGGCGTCCAATCGAGTGCGACAGCGGCACGGGGGTCGAAAGCGGCCAACCGACAACGGGTGAAGTGATCGTCCACCTTGGCCGCCACGGCATCCACCGCGTGCAGCGCCGCGGCCATCGCCTGCGCGTCGCCGGGCGGCCGGGCCGCCTGCCACGCCAGCACCGCGACCACGTCGGCCTCGCATGCGGCCAGCGCATCGGCGTCGATGCCCGGCTGGCCACTGCGGTCGGGCGTCGCCCCGCGCGCAGCAGCGACCCGTTCGACCCATTCCGCCAGCCCCGCGTCCTGCGCACGGGCCAGATCGGCCGGCACGACCCCATCCCCATTCGGCAATGCCGGCGGGAACACCTGTGCCGGGTCCGCCATGTCCGACGCCTGCAGCGCCTCGGCGCCCGGGCGGCCGACACGCGCCAGCAGTTCGCGCGCGGCGGCCTGCAGCGCCACTCCCTCTTCGTCGTCGGTCAGGGCGGCCAGCGGCAAGGCATCGCCGGGCGCGAAAATGAGCGCGGGATCGCGCAGCCGCTGGCACACCCAGCGCACGGCATCGCGCAGCTCGGGCAGCCGCACGCGGCCGTCGCCGTCGCTGTCGAGCGCCGCCAGCGTCTGCGGCGCAATCGCCAGCCCTGCGGTGGGGCAGGCCAGCGCCGCCCACAGCTTGGGGTCCAGCTCCGCCAGGGCCCACAGGACGGCGGCATGGTCCAGCCGCACCTGCTCCACCCCGCCGGCGCGGAAGAAGCGCCAGCGGTGGGCGTCTGCGGCAGCGGTGGCACGGGGGTCCGACATGGGGGGCTCCCTCGCGGCGGATGGGGTTGGTCATCAGGACGACGCGGTGGAGCCATCGTAACCGGCTTTTCCCCACCATCGCGGCGCTGGCGAACGGTGGCGGGGACACCGGCCCTGCCGCCGCGGACATGACCTGCGTCGTGCGGTCAGCCGTGCAGGCGGGAATGCCGCGGCAGATGCGCCATCAGAAACTCCATCTGGTCCGCCAGGATGCGGCGGTTGCGCAGGATGAAGTCCTCCCACAGGCTCGGCACGTAGGGCGCGTAGAGCAGGGGCATGTGGGCCTGCTCGGGCGTGCGGTTGCCCTTGCGGTGGTTGCAGGCGCGGCAGGCGGTCACCACGTTCATCCAGTGGTCGCGCCCGCCCTGCGCGAGCGGCCGGATGTGCTCGCGCGTCAGCAGGGCGTCGTCGAAGCGCTCCCCACAGTACGCGCACAGGTGCCGGTCGCGGGCGAACAGCTTGGCGTTGGACAGCGACGGCACGATGTCGAACGGGTTGATCGCCGCCTGGCCCCGGGTGCCGATGATGGAGTGCACCGCCACCACCGACTGCCGGCCGGTGCGCGCGTTGTGCCCGCCACGAAACGTGGCGATGTGCGCCCCCGCCACCCAGCGCACATCGCCGGCGGCGTAGTGCAGCACGGCCTCCTCCAGCGTCAACCACGCCTGCGGCAGGCCTTGCCCGGTCAGCTTCAGCACCCTCATGGCTGTGTCATAGTAACGCGCTTTGGCGACGTTCGCGTGACAGCCGCCCGCCCACCATGAAGATCACCTACGGCCTGCACAACCTGCGCCAGCGCCCCGCCGTGTCGCGGGCGCTGACCATCGGCAACTTCGACGGGGTGCACCGCGGTCACCAGGCGATGCTGGCGCTGCTCATCAACGAGGCGCGGCACCGCGGCGTGCCATCGTGCGCCGTCACCTTCGAGCCGCATCCGCGGGATTTTTTCGCCGCCCGCCACCGCCGTCCGGAACTGGCGCCCGCGCGCATCGCCACGCTGCGCGACAAGCTGGCCGAGCTGCGCCGCTGCGGGGTCGACGAATGCGTGATCCTGCCGTTCGACGACGCGCTGGCCGGGCTGTCGGCCGATGCGTTCGTGGACGAGGTGCTGGTCGGCGCCCTGGGCGCGCGGTATGTGCTGGTGGGCGACGACTTTCGCTTCGGTGCGCAGCGCCGCGGCGACTACGCCCTGCTCGATGCGGCGGGCGAGGCCCGGGGCTTCGACGTCGCGCGCATGATGAGCTACGAGGTGCACGGGCTGCGCGTGTCCAGCTCGGCCGTGCGCGAGGCGCTCACCGCCGGCGACATGGCCCGCGCCGCCGCCCTGCTGGGGCGTCCCTACGCCATCAGCGGGCATGTGGTGCACGGGCGCAAGCTGGGCCGTGCCCTTGGCGAGTCGGCGCGCGGCCACGGCGACGGCTTTCGCACCCTCAACTTGCGCTTCGACCACTGGAAGCCGGCCGCCAGCGGCATTTTCGTCGTGCAGGTGCATGGGCTGGATCCGGCGTCCGACGCCGCCCCGCTGCCCGGGGTGGCCAACCTGGGCGTGCGGCCCTCGCTGGATCCCAACGACGTCAACGGCGGCCGCGTGCTGCTGGAAACCCACTGCCTGGACTGGCCCGAACGGGTGCGTGCCGCCCTCGCCCACGCCCCGGTGCCGGGAGAGGCCTACGGTAGAATCATCCGCGTCGAACTGCTGCACAAGCTGCACGACGAACGCCGGTACGACAGCCTGGATGCCCTGACCGCCGGCATCGCACAGGATTGCGCCGATGCCCGCGCCTGGTTTGCCGCGCACGGCCCCACGCCCGCCCGCCCATCATGACCGACCGCCGCGACTCCGCCCCGGCCCCCGACTACGGCCACACGCTCAATCTGCCGGACACCCCCTTCCCCATGCGCGGCAATCTGCCGCAGCGCGAGCCGGACTGGGTGCGCCAATGGGAGGCCCAGGGCATTTACCGCCGCCTGCGCGAGGCGCGCCGCGGCGCGCCCAAGTTCATCCTGCACGACGGCCCGCCGTATGCCAACGGGAAGATTCACATCGGCCACGCGGTCAACAAGATCCTCAAGGACATGATCGTCAAGGCCCGCCAGCTCGCTGGCTTCGACGCGCAGTACATCCCCGGTTGGGACTGCCATGGCCTGCCCATCGAAAACGCAATCGAAAAACTGCACGGCCGGGGCCTGAGCCGCGACGAGATGCAGGCCAAGGCGCGCGCCTTTGCCGCCGAGCAGATCGACCAGCAGCGCGCCGATTTCAAACGCCTGGGCGTGCTGGGGGACTGGGAGCGGCCCTACCGCACCATGGACTTCCGCAACGAGGCCGAGGAGATCCGCGCCTTCAAGCGCGTGATGGAGCGGGGCTTCGTGTACCGCGGGCTCAAGCCCGTGTATTGGTGCTTCGACTGTGGCTCGTCGCTGGCGGAGTTCGAAATCGAATACGCCGACAAGCAGAGCCAGACGCTGGACGTGGGCTTTCCGTGCGCGGAGCCGGACAAGCTGCTGCAGGCCTTCTTCCGCGACAGCGGGCTGCCGCACGCCAGCCCCGCCGGTCTGCAGGGGCGGCCGATCTTTGCCGTCATCTGGACCACCACTGCGTGGACCATTCCGGCCAACCAGGCGCTCAACCTCAATCCCGAACTGCTCTACGCCTTGGTGGACACGCCGCGTGGCCTGCTGGTGCTGGCCGAGGCGCTGGTCGAGTCCTGCCTGCAGCGCTATGGCCTGGAAGGCTCGGTACTGGCCACCGTGCCCGGCCGCGCGCTGGAAAAGCTGAACTTCCACCACCCGCTGGCCCATGTGCACTCGGGCTACGACCGGCTTGCCCCCGTCTATCTGGCCGACTATGCCACCGCCGACGACGGCACGGGCATCGTCCACTCCGCACCCGCCTACGGTGTGGAGGACTTCAACTCCTGCGTGGCGCACGGGCTGGCGCTGGCCGACATTCTGAACCCCGTGCAGGGCAACGGCACGTATACAGCGGAGTTGCCCCTTTTTGGCGGACAGTCCATCTGGAAGGCCGCCCCGGTGATCATCGATACGCTGCGCGACGCGGGTCGCCTGTTTGCCACCCAGACCATCACGCACAGCTATCCGCACTGCTGGCGCCACAAGACGCCGGTCATTTACCGCGCGGCGGCCCAGTGGTTCGTGCGCATGGATGCGCCCACGGCGGCCACACGCGGGATCTTCGCGACCGACCCCGCGCCGCGCACACTGCGCGAGATGGCGCTGGAAGCCATCGAGCACACCCAGTTCTACCCGGAAAACGGCCGCGCACGGCTGCGCGACATGATCGCCAACCGGCCCGACTGGTGCATCAGCCGCCAGCGCAGTTGGGGCGTGCCCCTGCCCTTCCTGCTGGAGGTGGACAGCGGTGAGCCGCACCCGCGCACGCCCGAGATCATCGACCTGGCCGCCGAGGTGGTGGAGCAAGGCGGCATCGAGGCGTGGAGCAAGCTCACCCCCGCCGACATCCTGCAGCGCATCGGCGACGGCGGCGACCCGGCCCGTTGGAGCAAGAGCCACGACATCCTGGAGGTCTGGTTCGACTCCGGCACCACGCACACGACGGTGCTCAAGGGCAGCCACGCCGGCGCCGGCCACGACAGCGGCCCGGAAGCCGACCTGTACCTGGAAGGCCACGACCAGCACCGCGGCTGGTTCCACTCCTCGCTGCTGACGGCCTGCGCCATGTATGGCCGCGCGCCGTACCGCGGCTTGCTGACCCACGGCTTCACGGTGGACGGCCAAGGCCGCAAGATGAGCAAGTCGCTGGGCAACGTCGTCGCCCCGCAGGAAATCAGCGGCAAGCTCGGTGCCGAGATCATTCGCCTGTGGGTAGCGGCGACCGACTATTCCGGCGACCTGGGCATCGACGACAAGATTCTGGCGCGCGTGGTGGACGCCTACCGGCGCATGCGCAACACCTTGCGTTTTCTGCTGGCCAACATCAGCGACTTCGACCCGCAGACCGATGCGGTGCCCGCGGAACAGCTGCTGGAGATCGACCGCTGGGCGCTGGCGCGCACGGCGCAATTGCAGGCCGAGATCCTGGCGCACTACCACGTCTACGAGTTCCACCCCGTGGTGGCCAAGGTGCAGGTGTTCTGCTCCGAGGATTTGGGCGCGTTCTATCTGGACGTGCTCAAGGACCGGCTCTACACCACGGCCCCCAAGAGCCTGGCGCGGCGCAGCGCTCAGACCGCGTTGCACCAGATCACGCACGCCATGTTGCGCTGGATCGCGCCCTTCCTGTCGTTCACCGCGGAAGAGGCGTGGGCGCTGATCGGCTCCCCCGTCAACGGCTCGCCCTCCATCTTCACGGAGACCTACCTGCCGCTGCCCACGCCCGAAGAGGCGCTGCTGGCCAAGTGGGCGCGCATCCTGGCGGTGCGCGATGCGGTCAACAAAGCCATCGAGGACGAACGCAGCGCCGGGCGCATCGGCCCCTCGTTGCAGGCCGAGGTGACGCTCACCCTGCCGCCCGAGGACCACGCGCTGCTGGCCACGCTGGGTGAGGACGCGAAGTTCGTCTTCCTGGTATCGGCGCTGACCCTGCAGGCCGGGGCCACACTGGCGGTGCAGGTAACGCCGTCGCCGCACGCCAAGTGCGCGCGCTGCTGGCACTGGCGCGCCGACGTCGGCCACGACGCGGCCCACCCCCATCTGTGCGGGCGTTGCACCAGCAATCTGCACGGTGCCGGAGAAGCCCGGCACGCGGCCTGACGCGCGCGTCACGACCCATGGCCAAAGCCTCGTCCAAAGGCATGCTGACCTGGCTGGGGTTGGCGTTTCTGATCCTGCTGCTCGACCAGATCAGCAAAGGGCTGGTCCTGGTCTTTTACCGGCTGGGCGACGCCACGCCGGTGACGTCGTTCTTCAACCTCGTGCGGGTGCACAACACGGGGGCGGCCTTTTCGTTTCTGGCCAACGCCGGGGGCTGGCAGCGCTGGTTTTTCATGGCCATCGGGGTCGGGGCGGCCATCTTCATCGTCTGGATGTTGCGCGCCCACGCCGGCCAGCGGCTGTTCGCCTTTTCCCTGTCCTGCCTCCTCGGCGGCGCGCTCGGCAACGTCATCGATCGCATGGTCCACGGCTATGTGGTGGACATGCTGGACTTTCACTTCCGCTGGCTGGCCCCGCTGTTCCCCGGCGGGCACTTTCCGGCCTTCAACCTGGCCGACACCGCCATCACCATCGGCGCCATCGGCCTGATCCTGGACGAGATCCTGCGCGTGCGGCGCAGCCGCTGACGGATCACCCCACCACGGGTTGTTGTGGCATGTCCGCATCCCCCTCGAGCTGGTGCCGAATGAGCGGTACCAGTTCTGCCAGAGGGGCCTCCACCGCCGCTTGCGCTCGCTCCTCCACCTCGCGGTACAGCGCCAGCACACGCTGTCCCAGCGGCGTCAACTCTGCGCCACCGCCGTGGCTGCCGCCGCGCTGCTTGGCCACCAGCGGTTCGACGAAGTCGCGGTTCATCGCCTGCACCAGTGACCAAACGCGCTGGTAGCTCATACCCAGCCGCCGCCCGGCCTCAGCGATCGAACCGGTCTCGGCGATGCCCTGCAGCACGTCGGCCTTGCCGGGCCCGATGGCCACGGCGTGCTTGACCTGGATGCGAAAGCGCGTGCGCGCCTCCAGCGGCGAGACGTGCAGGGCGGGTTTCATCGCGCGTGATGATAGCAAGCGGCTCACCTCGTCGTCTATGCAAAGCGATATCTTCATGATAAGATAACGATATCGTCAACCGTCTACCACCCTCCGTCCAAGGAGCCGTCATGCCGTCCCCTTTGCGCCGCTGGATCACCGTCGCCGCGCTGTCGCTGGCCGCCGTGGCCGGCCTGCAACGGCCCGCCCTGGCCCAGTCCTCCCCCGCTGCCCCGCCGACCGTGGCCGCCGCTGCCGACCTCAAGTTCGCGGTAGAGGAGGTTGCCAAGCTGTTCGAGCAACGCACCGGCCATAAGCTGCGGCTGGTGTTCGGCTCCTCCGGAAATTTCTATTCACAAATCCTGCAAGGTGCGCCGTTCCACTTGTTTATGTCGGCCGATGAGGACTTCGTTTTCAAGCTGGCCGACGTCGGCAAGACGCTCGACCGTGGCAAACTCTATGCTTACGGTCGAATTGGCATCATGGTGCCCAAGGGCTCGCCGCTAAAGGCGGACGGCGAGCTGAAAGACTTGGCCGCGGCGCTGAAGGACGGACGGCTGCACAAGTTCGCGATCGCTGCGCCCGACCACGCTCCGTATGGCAAGCGCGCCAAGGAAGCCCTGCAGTACGTCGGCATCTGGGAGACTATCGAGCCCCGGTTGGTCTATGGCGAGAACATCGGGCAGACCGCGCAGTTCGCCACTTCCGGCTCCACCGAGGGTGGCATCATCGCGCTGTCGCTGGCCAAGGCACCGCAGGTGGCCGCTCTGGGCGACTTCGCATTGATTCCGCAGTCCTGGCACAGGCCGCTGGCGCAGCGCATGGTGCTGATGAAGGATGCACCGGAGGCCGCGCGACGGTTCTACGACTTCCTGGCCGCGCCCGAGGCGCAGGCCATCATGGTGCGCTACGGCTTTGCCATGCCGAAGGAGTAAACCTTGGACTGGATGGCGCTGGAGCTGTCGCTGGAGCTGGCGGCAGCGACCCTACTGGTGCTGCTGCCGCTGGGTCTGTGGATGGGGCGCTGGCTGGCGCGTGCCAGCTTCGCGGGCAAATCGCTGGTAGAAGCCACCGTGGTGCTGCCGCTGGTGCTGCCGCCTACGGTGCTGGGTTATTACCTGCTGGTCTCACTGGGCGCAGCCTCGCCGCTGGGGGCTTGGATGCTGGAGCATTTCGACCTGCGCCTGACGTTCAACTTTCTGGGGCTGCTGATTGCCTCGGCAGTGTTCAACGTGCCATTCATCGTGCAACCCATTCAGCGTGCCTTCGAAGCCATTCCAGGTAACCTGGCAGAGGCCGCCGCAGTACACGGCCTGTCGCGTTGGCAGACGCTGTGGCGGGTGGAGCTGCCGCTGGCCTGGCCCGGCATCCTGTCGGCTTCAGTGCTGACCTTCGTGCACACGCTGGGCGAATTCGGCGTCGTGCTGATGGTCGGTGGCAACATTCCGGGCGAGACCAAGACGATCGCCATCAGCATCTACGACCGTGTGCAGGCGTTCGATCTGCAGGCCGCCGACCGTATGGCGCTACTGCTGCTGGCACTGTCGTTAGTGGCAGTGGCGGCCTCATTCTTTGCCGCAGCGCGCACGATCAAGCGTTGAGGAGCACTCGATGAGTGGGGCACTGTACGTCGAGATCGACCAGCACGAGCCAATGCCATTACAGGGCAGTGTACAGTGCCAGCCCGGCGAGCTGCTGGCACTGGTGGGGCCGTCGGGCGCCGGCAAGACCTCGCTGCTGCGCTGCCTGGCCGGGCTGATGCGCCCGCAACACAGCCTCATCCGCGTCGGCAACGAGGTCTGGGTGGACACACAGGCCGGCGTGTTCGTACCGCCGCGGCGGCGCCACGTCGGACTGGTGTTTCAGAACTATGCGCTGATGCCGCATCTGTCTGCGCTAGACAATGTGGCGCTGGCGCTGCTGCACCTGCCGCGCGGGCAGCGCCGCGCCGAGGCGGCACGCTGGCTGGAACACGTGCGCCTGACGCCCGCGCAGATGCAGCGCCGCCCGGCCCAGCTCTCTGGCGGGCAGCAGCAGCGCGTGGCGGTGGCGCGCGCGCTGGCGCGCCAGCCGCGCCTGCTGCTGCTGGACGAGCCGTTCTCGGCGGTCGATCAGATGAACCGCCAGGGCCTCTACGATCTGCTGGCGGACTTGCGCAAGGATCTGGCGATCCCGATCATCCTCGTCACGCACGACCTGATCGAAGCGCGCCACCTGGCTGACCGGCTGGTGGTAATGGATCACGGCAAGGTGCTGCAAAGCGGCACGCCGGCGCATATCTACCGCAGCCCGCGCAACGCGCGCGTGGCCGACTTGGTCGGTGTGCAGAACCGCTTTCAGGGCGTGTGGCTCGGGCCGCGCGACGACGCCGACCGCGCCGCCGGCGCCGGCTGGCTGCAGTGGCACCTAGCGGACGGCTCGCCTTCCGCCCTGCAGCTGCGCGTGCGCGACAAAGGCAAGATCCCGCCCGGGCAGCGCGTCACTTGGGTGGTGCAGGGTGACGGCCTGCATCTGGACAGCGAGCGCACCGCCGGCTCTTACACCCCTGGCACCTGCGAGCAGGCGCTGGCCACCACCTTGCACACCGTGCGCAACCTCGGTGAGACGACGATGGCCACGGCCAGCGTCGATGGTCTGGCGGGGGTGGAACTGCGGCTAGCGCGCTCCGGTCCGCTGCGGCAGGTACTGCAGCCGGGCCAGCCGCTGCGCGTGTGGCTGGACTGCGACTGGGTACACGTGATGCCGACGCGCGGCGCACACTGACCGGCCGCGCGCGCCCGCTGTGCGCACGCCCCGATGCCCCGCTATGATGGGTGCGCAGTGGTTCGGGGGTGGCATGGATTCATGGTGGCAGCGTGGGTTCGCGTGGCGA
Organism: Tepidimonas sp.; assembly: GCF_046292505.1. Classification (GTDB taxonomy): domain Bacteria; phylum Pseudomonadota; class Gammaproteobacteria; order Burkholderiales; family Burkholderiaceae_C; genus Tepidimonas. The sequence continues at coordinate 33,587 of NZ_JBKBQX010000011.1, forward strand.
GATGAGGCTGGGCCTGTGGCCCCGGTCGTCTATGACCCATGGCTGGTGGCGCTGTCCCTGCTGATCGCGTGCGCGGGCGGTATAGCGGCTCTACAGTTGGTCAGTCTGGCGCGCCGCGCCGACCGCTTCGGCCCCGCGGTGGCGCGCGGGTCTTACGCGCTGGCATCGCTTTCGCTGGGCGTCAGTGTCTGGGCAATGCACTTCATCGGCATGCTGGCGGCGGACCTGTGCCAGCCGGTGCGCTACGACCCCTGGATCACCGCGCTGTCGATGCTGCCGAGCGTCGCCGCCTCGGCCATCGGCTTGCGCCTGTACGCGCGGCCCGGCGCGCAGGGACGCCCCGGCGTGCGCGCGGTGGTCGTCGCCGGCGTCTGGGTCGGCGCCGGCATCGGCGCCATGCACTACAGCGGCATGGGCGCACTGCGCATCGCCAGCACCCTGCGCTACGACCCGGCGGGCTTTGCGCTGTCGATCGTCGTCGCGGTGGGGCTGGCGGTGGCGGGGCTGGGGGCGCGTGAGTGGCTGCGCCGCCACACGCGGCTGCCGGGACTGGCGGTGATCGTCGTCGCCGGCTGCATCCTGGGTCTGGCCACCAGCGGCATGCACTACACCGCGATGCAGGCGTCGCTCTTCATCGGGCCAGTGGACCTGGCATTTCCGCGCTGGGTCAATCGCCAATTCGAGCTGGCGGTGGTGGTGGCGGTGGTGGTGGCGGTGACGTTCGGCTTTGCCTGGGGACTGCTCGGCATCGCCACCTACCGGGCACTATCGCGCCGGCTGAGCGAACGCGAGGCGCTGCTGAGCGACATCCTGAACCACCTGCCTGGTGCTATCGTACGGCTGCGCACCGATGGTGGCTTCGAGCGGCTGCTGGTGTCACCTTCGCTGGCGGAACTGACTGGCCAATCGCTCGAAAGCTATCAGCGCGGCGAGTGGTCGCTGCTCGATCTGGTGCACCCAGAGGACCGGGCCGCCGTTACGCGCGTGATTCCAGATCGGCGCCCATCCTTCTACCAAACCGAGCTGCAGGTGCGCGTACGCCACGCCACGCAGGGCTGGCGTCAGGTGCGTGTGCGCGCGGTGGCGCACGACTTTCAGCCCGATCCGCGCAGGCGCGTCGCGCCGATCCCGGTGCTGGATCTGTACCTGACCGACGTCACCGAAGAGCACGAGGCGCGCGAGCGTGAGCGTGCGCTGCTGGCCGCCATCGACAACGTGGTCGGCCGTGCCGTGCTGACACCGGACGGCACCTTTCTCGAGGTCAACGCCAGGCTGGCCGGGCTGCTCGGCTACGCGCCGCAGGAGCTGGCCGGCCGGGCGCACCGCGTGGTCTGGACGGACGAGGCGCAGCAGGCCGACATGGCCGCCTTCTGGGCCGCGCTGCGACACGGTGAGGCGCAGCCGGGCGAGTTCGCCCGGCGCGCCAAGGACGGCCGTACCGTGCATTTATCAGGCTGGTACCAACCGATGTTCGACGCCGAGGGGTGCGTGCGCTCGGTGCTGAAGCTGGTCTTTGACGTCACCGAGCGTGTGCACATGGTACAGGCGCTGCAACGTACCCAGAACGAGCTGCAGCAGGCGCTGACCAGCCGCAGCGCCTTCTTCGCTAACGTCAGCCACGAGATCCGCACGCCGATGAACACCATTGTCGGCTTTGCCGAGCTGCTGCGCGAAAGGCTGCCCGACGGTAGCGCCGAGCGCGAGCAGGCGCGCACCGTCCTGGAGTCGGCGCGTGCGCTGCTTCGCATCCTCAACGACTTGCTGGACGCCGCCAAGCTGGAGCGCGGCGAATTCCGCATCGCGCCGGCCCCGTTCCGGCTCGACCGGCTGCTGCACGACCTGGTATCGCAGTTCGGCGTGCTGGCCGCGCGCAAGGGGCTGGACCTGCGGCTGGAGGCGGCTGCCACGCTGCCGCGCTGCTGGCACGGCGACGGCGACCGCGTGCGCCAGATCCTGACCAACCTGCTCGGCAACGCGCTCAAGTTCACCGAGCGTGGCGGTGTGACGCTGGGCGCCACGGTAGCTGGGGAATTCCTGCTGTTGTGGGTGGAAGACAGCGGCATCGGCATCCCCCCGGAACGCCAGCGCGTCGTCTTCGACCCCTTCGTGCAGGCCGACGAGGGGACCGCACGCCGCTACGGTGGCACCGGCCTGGGCATGAGCATCGTGCAGCGGCTCACCGAACTCATGGGTGGACAGGTGGCGCTCAGCAGCGAGGTCGGCGTCGGCACCCGGGTGGAGGTACGCCTACCGCTGCCAGTGCTGCCCGACGAACTGTGCGCCGAACCGACCGATCGGACCGATGAGACGCGGCAGATAACAGCGCCGCTGCGCGTGCTGGCCGCCGACGACGTGGCGCAGAACCGCGAGCTGCTGGCGCTGCTGCTGGAGCGCGAGCGGCACCGTGTCACCGTGGTGGAAGACGGCGCGGCGCTGCTGGCGCGCTACCAGGCCGCGCCGCAGACCTGGGACGTGCTGCTGCTGGATCTGCACATGCCGGGGCTGGATGGCGTGACCGCGTGCGAGCGGCTGCGCGCGTGGGAGCGTGCGCAAGGGTTGCCGCCGGTGCCGGTGCTGGCGCTCAGTGCCAGCGTGCTGGAGGCCGACCGCGCCGCGGCGCAGCGCGCCGGCATGGACGGCTTTCTGGACAAGCCGATCGACCCGGCCGCGCTGCGGCGCGCGCTGGCCGAGGTGGCCCGGCGCCGCCATGCGCCCGCGGCGTCGGGGCAGGCCGCCGGTGCCGGGCAGAAGGACGCTTCGGTCGCGGATGCAGCGGCGCCGCGTGCCGACACGCCGCAGGCCGGATCGCCCGACAGCGGGCTGCCGCCCGCCGTGGCCGGTGCCGCCCCGGATGCCGCGTCTCCATCGGCCTCGGCGTCCCACCCGCCCGTGGCCGACCCCGCGCGCGGCCACGCGCTGTGGGGCGAGGCGTGGCTGGCGCAGCTGCACCGCTGGCACGCGGAGCAGGCCGCCGCGTGGACCGGTGCCGCCGGCTGGGGCCGCGCCGAGTGGCACCGCGTGGCCGGCGCCGCCGCCAACCTGGCGCTGCCGGCGCTGGCGCAGGCCGCGCGCGCTGGAGCTGGCGCACGCGCGCGGCGAGGCGCCCGACCCCGTGCCGGCCGTGCAGGCCTGGCGGGCGTTCACCGACTGGCTGGCCGACCAGCCGGCCGCGGTCGGGGCACCGCCGGCGCCCCCCGCGGCCGCCGGGGCGCTGCCCCCGCCCGATGCGAGCGCCGCGCCGTGGCTGACCCGTCTGGGCGAGGCCTGCCGCCGCGGCGAGATCGACGACGCCGCGCTGGCCGCGCTGGCCGCCGTCCACCCGGCCCACGCGGCCCACGCGGCCGCGCTGCGCGCGGCACTGGACGCCTTCGACTTCGATGCCGCGCTGGCGCTGCTGGCGCGCTGGTCCACCCCCGATTCGCAGGAGCCCCCGTCCGATGCCTGACGCCGCCCCGATCCCCGCCGACTTCACCCCTTGGGCCGAGCTGGACGCCCCGCCGCGCCTGCTGCTGGTGGACGACGAGCCGGCCAACCTGCAGCTGCTGCGCCAGGTGCTGGAGGGCGACTACCGCCTCTCGTTCGCGCGCAGCGGCACCGAGGCGCTCGCGCGCGTGCGCGAGCTGCAGCCGCGCCTGATCGTGCTCGACGTCATGATGCCCGGCATGACCGGCCACGACATCATCCGCATCCTCAAGGCCGACCCCACCACGGCCCACATCCCGGTGCTGTTCTGCACGGCGCTCGGCGCCGACGAGGACGAGGCCGCCGGGCTGGCGCTGGGGGCCGTGGACTACGTGACCAAGCCGATCTCGCCGCCGGTGCTGCGCGCGCGCATCCGCACCCACCTGGCGCTGGTGCAGCGCGACGAGGTCGAGCGCACCCGGCTGGAGGTGATCCGCCGCCTGGGCCGCGCCGCCGAGTTCAAGGACAACGAGACCGGCCGCCACGTCATCCGCATGAGCCACTTCAGCCGCCTGATCGCGCAGGAGCTCGGCGCGCCGCGCAGTTACTGCGAGACGCTGCTGGCGGCCGCGCCGATGCACGACATCGGCAAGATCGGCGTGCCCGACGCCATCCTGCTCAAGCCCGGCAAGCTCGACGAGGCCGAGTGGGCCGTGATGCGCCAGCACCCGCAGATGGGCGCCGACATCATCGGCGACGACCCGAGCCCGCTGCTGCGCATGGCGCGCACCATCGCGCTGCAGCACCACGAAAAATGGGACGGCAGCGGTTACCCGCACGGCCTCAAAGGCGAGGCGATCAGCGCCGAGGCGCGCATCGTGGCCGTGGCCGACGTATTCGACGCCCTGACCAGCGCGCGCCCGTACAAGCCGGCCTGGCCGCGCGAGCGCGCGCTGGCCTTCCTGCAGGAACAGGCCGGCCGCCATTTCTGGCCCGACGCCGTGCAGGCGCTGCTGCGCCGGCTGGACGACGTCTGGGCGGTGCACCTGGCCTGGCGCGACGAGGTTACGGCGTGACCTTCTGCTAAAATTGATTGCTCGAGCCATCAAACCCACAAGAATAGAGGGGACATCTCACAAGCCGCGTTGGCGATTCCCACGGCCACAACACCCACCCACGCCCCATCGGCGGGCCAGGGGTGGCGGCACAACCTGACCCTGGGGTGTGTCACCGCCATCGCGGCGGCGGCCGTTCCGCTAATCGGCGATGCGGTGGGCTGGGCATCCGGCAACGCCATCCCCGCCTGGCGCTGGGGGCTGGACCTGCTGGCCGTTGGCGGCGCCGCGATGGGCATGGTATGGACCATGCGTTCCTTGGGACAGCGCGTGCGCGGCATCCGGCGCGACATGCTCACGCTCAGCATGGGCGATCTGCGCCAGCCCATCGTGGCCGACGCCGACGACACCCTCGGCAGTCTGCAGCGGGAGCTGGCCATGCTGCAGGCGGCCCTGACCGACATCATCCGCGCCGTGCGCCACGCCAGCAACGAGGTGGTGCACTCGGCAATCGAAGTCACCCACGGGGCGCGCGACGTCGCCGCACGGGCCGAATCGTCCGCCGCGGCGCTGGAGGAGTCCTCCGCCGCGCTGGAGCAAACCTCATCCACCTCGGCGCACACCGCCGACTTGGTGGCGCAGGCGGCCGATCTGGCACAGACCAACGCCGGCTCCGCGGCCCGCGGGGGCGAGATCGTCGAGCGCGTCGTGCAGACCATGCGCCGGCTGGAGGAATCCTCCGCACGCATCCGCGACATCACCGGCGTCATCGATGGCATCGCCTTCCAGACCAACATTCTGGCGCTCAACGCCGCGGTGGAAGCGGCGCGCGCCGGCGAGGCGGGCCGGGGCTTTGCGGTGGTGGCCGGTGAGGTGCGTCAGCTCGCGCAGCGCTCCAGCCAGGCCGCGCGCGAGATCAAGGACCTGATCGAGCGCACGGTGCAGGACGTGGCCGCTGGCGTCGACGTGGTGCAGGGCGTGGGTGGCGTGATGCAGGACATCGTCGCCTCCGCGCAACGCACGCGCGAGCTGATGGACGAGGTGGCCAACGCCGCGCGCGAGCAGCAGTTGGGCGTCAAGCAGATCGGCGAAGCCGTGCAGGAACTGGACCGCAACACCCAGCAAAACGCCGCCTTGGCCGAGGAGACCGCCACCGCCTCGGCGGCGCAGCGGGATGCCGCGCTGCGCATGGCGGCGCTGGTGGACGAGTTCCGTCTGGCGGGCAGCCAGACGCAGTATGCCAGTGCCGTGCAGGGCCTGGACGTCGATGCCATCATCGATGCGCACCGGCAGTGGAAGGTCAAGCTGCGCGACGCCATCGAAAACCAGGCCACCGTGGACACCGACACGCTGCGCCGCGACGACTGCTGCGCGCTGGGCAAGTGGATCTACGGCGAAGGCCGCCAGCGCTTCGGCTCGCAACCGCGATTTGCCGAATTGATCGAGCGCCACAAGCACTTCCACCAAGTCGCCGCGGGCGTGGGCGAGCTGGTCAACCGCCGCGAGTGGCGACAGGCCGAAGAAGCCATCGCCCCCGGCACCCCCTTCAGCCAAGCGACCCGCGCGGTGGTGCAGGTGTTGTCGGCGGCCAAGCGCATCGGCTTCGACTGAATCCCGTTGTATAAACAGGGCAACGTGAAACGCGCGATCGCTTTCCTTTTGCCCGCCGTGCTGTGCGCGCCGGCCCTGACGCAGCCGGTGGCCTGCCACGTGGCCTACGCGGGGGCCACGCGCGTTTTCCTCATCGAACCCACGGCTCACGACGGCCCGGCCCGCCCCCTGCTGGAGGGGGCCACGGTGGTGGTGGAGGTGGCCAACCGCCTGCCTCCCGCCCCCGGGGCGGGGGTGACGGTGCGCACGCTGGGGTTGCGGGACGGCCACCCGTATCTGCTGCACCAGGCCAGCTACCTGCCCGGCGCTCCCGCCAGCGGCCCGCACGGGTTTACCGGACTGCAAGTGGTGCGCGAGCCCTCGCGCGGCAACGAATTGGCCTACTGGTGCGAGGCCGCCGCCCAGCGGCCGTGAGGTAGCCGTGACCGGGCGGTGGTGCAGCGGCGGCGCGCCATCGCGTGACCGTCAGGGCAGCAGCACGGTCGAGCCCGTGGTCTGCCGCGCCTCCAGCGCCCGGTGTGCGTCCTGCACCTGCGCCAGCGCAAACCGCTGCTCGACGTGTATCTTGACCTGCCCTGACGTGACGACGCCGAACAAGTCATCGGCCATGGCCTGCGTACGCTCGCGGCTGGTGATGTGCGAGAACAGCGTCTGACGCGTCACATACAGCGAACCCTTGGGCCCCAGGATACCGGGCGCAAACGGCGGCACCGGGCCGCTGGCGTTGCCAAACGACACCATCAGCCCAAACGGCGCCAGACAGTCCAGCGAGCCGTCCCAGGTGTCCTTGCCCACCGAGTCGTACACGACCTTGACACCCCGCCCGCCCGTGATCGCCTTGACGCGCTCGACAAAGTTTTGCGTGCGGTAGTTGATGCAGTGCTCAGCGCCATTGGCGATGGCCAGCGCGCACTTGTCGTCGGTACCCGCGGTGCCGATCAGGCGCAAGCCCAGCGCGCGCGCCCATTGGCAGGCGATGAGGCCCACGCCGCCCGCGGCCGCATGAAACAGCACAAAGTCCCCCGGCTGCAACCCCTCCACCGGCCGGCTGTGTTTGAGCAGGTATTGCGCCGTCAGCCCCTTGAGCATCATCGCCGCGCCCTCCTCGAACGAAATGGCGTCCGGCAGACGGCACACATTCATGGCCGGCATGACGCGCACGTCGCAATAGCTACCGGGCGGCTGGGACGCGTACGCCACGCGGTCACCCACGGCCACGTGCGTCACACCGGGGCCTACCGCCTCCACCACGCCGGCGCCCTCCATGCCCAGACGCGCCGGCAGCGGCATCGGGTACAGGCCCGTGCGGTGGTAGACGTCGATGAAGTTCAAGCCGATGGCGTGGTGGCGGATGCGCACCTCGCCCGGCCCCGGATCCCCCACCTCCACCTCGACGAGGCGCAGCACCTCGGGGCCGCCAGGGGCGTCGATTTGCACGGCACGGCTGTTCATCATGGGGGGTCTCCTGCGGCTCGGTGGCCAAACAAACCCCCAATGGTGCCACGACTGAGCCCAGGCCCATTAGTGGGGCGATCGGCAGCCCCACGACGGCTCGGGTACAGTCGCCTCATGCCCCGTGACACGACTGCGCCCCTGGCCCCCTCCACCATCGCGCTGCTCACCGTCCCGCCCCTGCTGTGGGCGGGCAACGCCGTGGTCGGCCGCATGGCGGCGGCCTGGATTCCGCCCATCACCTTCAATCTGTTGCGCTGGCTGATCGCTTTCGCCCTGCTCGTGCCGCTGGCGCACTGGGTGCTGCACCCGGGCAGCCCGATGTGGCGGCAGTGGCGGCGCTTTGCCGTGTTGGGGCTGTTCGCGGTGGCGGGCTACAACATGCTGCAATACCTGGCGCTGCACACGTCCACGCCGCTCAACGTCACGCTGGTCGCGTCGAGCATGCCGGTGTGGATGATGCTGGTGGGCCGGCTGTTTTTTGCCGCGCCGGTGCAACCGCAGCAGTTGGCGGGCGCCGTCCTGTCGCTGGGCGGGGTGCTGGTGGTGCTGTCGCAGGGCCAGTGGACGAATCTGCTGAAGCTGCAGTTCGTCCCCGGCGATGCGTGGATGCTGGCCGCCGCCTTCACCTGGGCCTGTTACAGCTGGCTGCTGACGCGCCGGGCGGAATCGCCCGAGATCCGCAACGACTGGGCGGCGTTTTTGCTGGCGCAAACCACCTTCGGCCTGATCAGCGCCGCTGCACTGGCGGGCGGCGAATGGATCTGGCTCACCACCGCCACGCCTGCGGACATGCCCACCCGCATCCACTGGAGCTGGGCTCTGGCGGCGGTGCTGCTCTTCGTCGCCGTGGGGCCGTCGGTCATCGCCTACCGCTGCTGGGGGGCGGGCGTGCAGCGCGCCGGCCCGACGGTGGCCGGCTTCTTCACCAACCTCACGCCGCTGTTCGCCGCGGTGATGTCGACGCTGCTGCTGGGCGAAACGCCACAGGCCTACCACGCCCTGGCCTTCGGGCTGATCGTCGCTGGCATCGCGGTGTCGTCGCGGCGGGGGTGAACGGGCAACGCCCTCAAAACGTCCCCGGATAAGCCCCGCCGTCGAGCAGGATGTTCTGGCCGGTGATGTAGCCGGCGTGCACGCCGCACAGGAACGCGCAGACGGCACCGAACTCCTGCGGCGTGCCAAAACGCCCGGCGGGGATGGCTTTGCGCTGCTGGTGCTCGATGACCTCCAGCGGCTGTCCGATCTTGTCCGCCGCCGCCTGCAGCGTGGCGCGCAACCGGTCGGTGGCGAACTTGCCCGGCAACAGGTTGTTGATGGTCACCCCCTGGCCCGCCAGGCCGCTGCGCGCCAGACCGGCCACGAAGCCGGTGAGACCGGTGCGCGCACCGTTGCTCAGGCCCAGGATGTCGATCGGCGCCTTGACGGCGCTGGAGGTGATGTTGACGATGCGCCCGAAGCCGCGCGCCGCCATGCCATCCACCGTCTCCTTGATGAGTTCGATGGGCGTCAGCATATTGGCATCCAGCGCGCGCAGCCAGGTGTCGCGGTCCCACTGTCGAAAGTCGCCCGGCGGCGGCCCGCCGGCGTTCGTCACCAAGATGTCCACGTCGCGCCCCGGCCCGCCGGGCACGGCCATCAGGGCCTCCCGCCCGGCGGGGGTGGTCACATCGGCCGCCACGGTCAGCACCTGGTTGCCCGCACCGGGCGGCAGTTCGGCGCGCAACGCGGCCGCCGCCGCCTCCAGCGCGTCCGCACCGCGCGCGGCCATCACCACATTCACCCCCTCCAGCGCCAGCGCGCGCGCACAGCCCCAGCCCAGCCCCTTGCTGGCGCCACACACCAGCGCCCACTTGCCTGCAATGCCCAGATCCATCGCTTGCTCCTGATCACACGCCCAGCCGTCATCGGCCCTGCCGGCTGACCCACAACACCCCAGCCAGCACCAGCGCGGTACCGGCCACGATCCAACCGTTGAACGGCTCGCCCAGCACCAGTACGCCCAGCGCGATGGTGGACAACGGGCCGATCATGCCGGTTTGCGCCGTCAGGCCCGGGCCGATGCGCTCGATGGCCATCATCACCATGACCACGGGCGCCGCGGTGCACAACACGGCGTTCGCCACCGACAACGCGATGACGGGCGGCGCCACCCATGCCGCCGACAGCGGACGCAGCAGCGCGAATTGCAGCAGGCACAGCAAACAGGCCACCGTGGTGGCCCAGCCCACCAGCCGCAGCGAGCCCAGCCGCTGCACCATCTGTCCACTGTAGACCAGATAGACCGCATAGCTGACCGCGCTGCCCAGCACCAGCGCGGCGCCGGTCACGGTGGACCAGCCGTCGAACCGCACCTCGTGGCCAAAAACCAGCAGCACGCCGGCATAGCTCAGCGCCATGGCACCGGCCTGACGGCCGGTGATCGGCCGGCGGTACAGGGCCCAGCCCAGCAGCAGCACCAGCGTTGGGTTCAGGTACAGAATCAGCCGCTCCAGACTGGCGCTGATGTACTGCAAGCCCCAAAAATCCAGAAAACTGGCCGCGTAATAGCCTGTAAACCCCAGCCAGACGATGCCGCGCCAGTCGGTGCGGGTCAGCGGCACGACCGGCTGGCCCTGGCGAAACGTCGCCCACCACAGCATCGCCAAAAACAGGGGCAGCGCAAACAACATGCGGTACATGATCAGCGTCACCGCGTCCACCCCGTAGCGGTAAGCCAGCTTGACGATGATCGCCTTGCCACTGAAGGCGATGGCGCCACCCGTCGCCAGCAGCAGGCCGACGCGGCGCGCGGCGGGGGATGGCGAGGGGGGTGACATCAGGGCTCCAGCGGCTGCAGGCTGCGCAGCCAGTGCGGTGCGGGCAGACGCCAGCGGCGGCGGATGGCGTCGGCCCGGGCGGTGAGCACTTCGCGCGCGGGGCGTTGCGGGGTGCGCTGGGCCAACACCACGGTGTTGCCCTCGGCGGTGGGTTTGAAGACCCACAGCGCCTCGCGGCCAAAGGCGTGCACCAGCGCAGCCAGCGACCGCTCGAAGCTGGCGCGCCGGCCAAACAGATTGACGGTCAATGCGCCGTCATCGGTCAGCAGCGCGCGGCAGTCCGTGTAGAAGGCCGCGCTGTCCAGCACGGGGGCGCCCGCGTCGTGGTCGTACAGGTCCACGGCCAGGGCATCCACCGTGCCCTGCCAGGGCGGATGGCGCACCCAGTCCGCCGCATCGCCCACCACCACGCGCAGGCGCGGACCATCCGCCGGCAGGCGAAACCAGGTGCGGCAGGCCAGGACGACCTGGGGATTGAGTTCCACGGCCGTGGTGTCCATGCCCAGCCGCCGATGGCAGAACTTGGTGATGGCCGCCGCGCCCAGGCCCAATTGCAGCGCGCGGCGCGCGGCGACGCTGTCCGGCTCGACGAAGAGCAGCCAGACCATCATGCGCTGCACATACTCCAGCGCCAGGTCGTTGGGCCGGTCCAGACGCATGCTGCCCTGGATCCACGGCGTGCCGCCCAGGTGCAGGTGGCGCAGCGGCCCTTCCTCGGAAAAGGTGACGCTGGGCAGCGGCGGCGCGGCACGGGAAAGGGCGGGGGTCATCTTGCGTCGGTCGGTTGCGGCAGGGCATGCACCGGGATGCCGTGGCGAGCCAGCACCTCGGCCCAGGCCGCGGTTTTGCGCGCCAGGCTCCAGCTGGCGTTGGCGGGGCTGGTAGAGGGCAGGCGCTCCACGGGTACGCCCAGCGCGCGGGTGTGGCGGGCGTGGCGCCAGCTCTCGCCGCCGTTGTGGGCGATGGCGCGCAGCGCCGGGCAGCGTTGGCGCAGGCCATGCAGATCGTTCAGGCGTGGGCGGCGAATGGCGCTGTCCAAGCTGCCTTCGCGCTCGCACTCGGCATACACGTCCCACACCCCCAGGCCGTGGTCCAGCAGCGCCGCCACGCGCTGCGCATACGGCCACTGTGGCAACGGCAGCCCCCACAGGGTACCCAGGATGGTCCAAAAATGGTTGTGCGGGTGGGCGTAGTACTGCTGCGCCCGCAGCGACGCCACGCTCGGGAAACTGCCCAGCACCAACAGGCGCGTATCCGGGCCCAGCACCGGCGGCAGCCCCTGCAGGCGCGGCGGAACGTGCCAGTCGCTCATGCCGAGCCCCCGATGGCTGCGGTTTCCGCCACGGCCGCACCCGCGTCCGGCGCGGTGCCGAGCAAAGCCCCCAGCCGGGGCAGCGCCGCGCAGGCATTGGCCCAGGTGGCGGCGGCCAGGGCCGCAGGGGCCAGGCCACGCAGCCGCGCGATCTCGGCCCCGATGCGCGGCAGCTCCGCCGGTGTGTTGCGGCCCTGGGGGCGGCCCGCGGCCCGCTCGGCCGCCGTCACATACAACCACTGCGGCGGAATGTCGGGCGCATCCGTCTCCAGCACCAGCGCCCGCAGCGGCAGCATGGCCGCCAGCTCGCGCAGGCGTCGCGCGGTGTCGAACGTCACCGCGCCCCCAAACCCCAGGCGGAAGCCGCGCGCGACGAATGCCTGTGCCTGCTGCAAGCTGCCGTTGAACGCGTGGGCGATCCCCCCGCCCACCGGGCAGCCACTGGCGGCCTGGGCGCGCAGGCCGGCCAACAGCGCATCGGCCGAACGCCGCACGTGCAGAATCACCGGCAGGCCGAAGCGCTGCGCCAGCCGCAGTTGCGCACGGTAGAAGTGCTGCTGGCGCGCGCGCATGGCCTCGGTACACAGCTCGGGCACGAAAAAATCCAAGCCGATCTCACCCACCGCGACCAGCCGCGGGTCGTCGCGCGCATCGGCCAGCGCCTGCTCCAGCCGGTGCAGGTCGCCGTCGCAGGCATGGGGCACATAGAGCGGGTGGATGCCGAGGGCATAGGCGTCGCCCGTTTGATGGGCCAGCGCACGCACCGCGGCAAAGTCGCGCGCCTGCACAGCCGGCAGCACGCAGCACGCCACACCCGCCGCCCGCGCCCGGGCGCGCTCGGCCAGCGCATCGGGGCCGAACTCGGGCGCATCGAGATGGCAGTGGGTGTCGATCCACATGGGATCCCGATTATGGTTCAGCACGCCTGCGGCCACCGGTGCCAGAATGCCGGCATGAACCGCCGTCACCTGACCATCCTGACCGGGGCCTCGCGCGGGCTGGGCCGCGCCATGGCCGAGCAGTTGCTCGGCCCCGTTCGGCTGTTGCTGACCATCGAGCGCCACCCCGACCCGGCACTCGCCACGCTGGCCGCGCGCAGCGGCGCGCACCTGGAGCAGTGGAGCCAGGACTTGGCCGAGCCGGCCGAGGCCGCCGAGCGGCTGGCCCTCTGGCTCGACACCCTGTCGCCGGCCACACTGGCCAGCGCGACGTTGATCAACAACGCCGCCGTGCTGCCACCGATCGGTCCGCTGCAGTCCGGCTCGGCGGAGGCGCTGTCGCGCGCCCTGCGCGTGGGCCTGGAAGCGCCCATGCACCTGACGGCCACGTTCTTGCGCGCCACCGACCGCTGGGTGCAGGCGCAGGGCTGGGATGGCCCGCGGCGGGTGCTCAACATCTCCTCGGGCCTGGGGCGCTACCCGATGGCGGGCCAGTCCATCTACTGCGCGGTCAAGGCCGGGTTGGACCACTTCAGCCGCTGCACCGCGCTGGACGAGGCCCGCCGCCCCCATGGGGCGCGCATCGTCTCGCTGGCGCCGGGGGTCATCGACACGGACATGCAGGTGCAGATGCGCGCCGGGGATCCGGCGGGCTTTCCGGACCGGGACCGCTTCGTGCAGTTGCACGCGCAAGGGCAGCTCACCCCGGCCGACCAGGCCGCGCGCCGTGTGCTCGCCTGGCTGGAGCGGCCGGATTTTGGCGATCCGTGTGTGGCCGATGTGCGGGATGCGGGGTAAGACGCACCGCTGTGGAGGCCCCGGCACGGTGCCGCGTGCTTCGGGGCGCCGGTCGGGCTGACGGGGCGACACGGTGGGCCCAGGCGCGCGTAAGATGGCCACATGTCCGGCGTCTGGCCGGGCGACTGCCCGAACGTCCCTTCCTCGGAGTTTCACGATGCCCCTGCACCCGACTTCCCGCCGCACCTGGCTCCAGACCGGTCTGGCCTGCGCCGCTGCTACCCTGGGCGCACCGCTGTCCGCCCTGGCCGACAACCGAACCGTGAAGATCCTGGTCGGCTTCCCACCCGGCGGGGGCACGGACGCCATCGCCCGCCTGCTGGCCGAGCCGCTGCGGGAGGCGCTGGGCGCGCCGGTGATCGTGGAGAACCGCGCTGGGGCCGGCGGGCAGCTGGCGGCACAGGCCCTCAAGGCCGCTGCCGCGGACGGCACCACGCTGTTCCTGTCGCACGACCATACGATCTCCATCCTGCCGCAGGTGCTGCGCAATCCGGGATTCGATCCGGCGAAGGATTTCGTTGCGGTGGCGGGCTTTGCCACCTTCGTCAACGCGCTGGCCGTCTCGGGCGGCACCCCGGCGAAGACGTATCGGGACTTCGTCGCCTGGGTGCGGCAGCAGGGCGGCAAGGCCAACGTCGGCATTCCTGCCCCGGCATCGGTACCGCAGTTTCTCGTGCAGTCCCTGGCCAAGCGCCAGCAGCTCGACCTGGTGGCCGTGCCCTACCGCGGCAGCGCGCCCATGATGGCCGACATGCTGGGCAACCAGATCCCGGCCGGTGTGGGGTCGGTGCCCGACTTCATCGAAAACCACAAGGCCGGCAAGGTGCAGATCGTCGGCGTCATGGGCCGCACGCGGCAGGCCATCCTGCCCGATGTGCCAACGTTTGCCGAGCTGGACATCCCCGGCTTCGAAGAGGTGCCCTACTACGGCCTGTTCGCCCCCGCCGGCACGCCCAAGGCAGCGCTGGAGCAGGTCAGTGCCGCGCTGGCCAAAGCCCTGGCTCAACCTGCCGTGCGGGATCGCCTGACGGCGATGGGGTTGACGGTCGGACACATGAGCGGCGAGCAGCTCGGCCAGCGCGAGCGCGCCTACACCGAGGTCTGGGCCCGCATCATCCGCGACAGCGGCTTCCAGCCGCAGTGACGGCTGGGGCACCGTCGCGCGGCGCGCCGGTCAGTCGCCCAAAAAGCCGCCAGCGCGATAGGTCAACACCAGGGTGTCGCGCCAGCCGAGTACGCCCTCGGTCTGCGGCTGGATGGGCGTGGTCTCGTGGATGACGCGCGCATCGTCCAGCAGCAGCACGGACCAAGGCTCGGTCAGCGTGAAGCGCTGTCCATTGGGGCCATCGGCCTCGAACACGCGGCTCTCGCCCCCCTTGATGCCGTGGCGGCCGACGAGAAAGACCGCCACCAGATCGACGCCGTCGCGGTGCGCGCCCTCGGGAGTGGGGCGACCGATGCCGCCCGTGGTGTCGATGCGGAAGGGGTGCGCCTCCACATACCAGGGCTGCGCGCCTTTGAGGGTGGACACCACGGCCCCGGTGCGCTGCAGCAGCCGTGTCCACGCCGGATGGGCCACCAAGGCATCGGTCAGGGGCGCAAACCAACGCCGCATGCCCCCGTGCAGGGCGTTGTATTCCACCGGCTGGTAGTGGGGCCGCTCGGGCATGGGGCGCACGGCCTCCCCCTCGACGACGAAGCAGCCATGCCGACGCCGGCGGTAGCGGCCGCCGTCCTTGAGGTAGCGATCCGGCGGCAGGTCGTCCCAGGCGGGCTGCAGGGCGGTCAGGGCGGCGGCGTCCAGCCCCAACCAGGCCCGCACATCCGCCGCGCCGAGCACCGCATAACCCTGGCGAGCCAGGGTGGCGTCAAGTTGATCGGCGGCAACGGTGGGCGGGTCGAAGTGCGCAATCATGGTGCGCCAAGTGTAGCCGGCCCGCTCGGCCGCGCTGCGGGTAAACGCTATGGACGTCGTCGCCTCGGCGGTCTATGGTTGGCGTTTGACAAAAATCAAAAGCCAGACAGCACACACACCTTCGCGGAGGGACATCCCATGGCAGCGACCCACCCCGAATCGACCGACACCGCCCCCCACGACACCAACCACCCGAACGCCGAGGCCGGGCGGGAATCGGTTTTTTCGCTGCCGCTGGCCTCGCTGAGCCCGGGCGATCCGCTGCGCTGGCTAGCCCGGGGCTGGCGGGACTTTCGGGCCTGTCCGCGCATCGGGCTGTTTTACGGCGCGTGCTTCGCGCTGATGGGTCAGGCGCTGTGGCAGGCGTTCCAGCATGCGCCGGCCTATGTGCTGGCGCTGAGTGCAGGCTTTTTGCTCCTGGGCCCGTTTCTGGCGCTGGGGCTGTACGACGCCAGCCGCGCGCTGGAAGAAGGGCGCCGCCCCTCGCTGCGCGCGTCGCTGTGGGCGTGGCGGCCCACGCTGTCCAGCATGGCCATCTTCGCCGGCGTGCTGCTGATCCTGGAGATGCTGTGGGGCCGCGCGTCGCTGGTGGTGTTTGCGGTGACGATGAACACCATGCCCTCCAGCGAAAACATGCTGGCCGCGCTGCTGAGTCTGGACAACCTGGAGTTTTTGGTCACCTATGTGGTCGTCGGGGCCATCTTCGCGGGACTGATCTTCGTCAGCAGCGCGATCGCCATCCCGATGATCCTGGACCGGCAGACGGATGCGGTGTCGGCGGCCCTCACGAGTTTTCGCGCCTGTGTGCAAAACCCGGGGGTCATGTTCCTTTGGGGCGCGTGGATCACCGGGCTGTGCGTGCTGGCGATGTTGCCCGCCTTCTTGGGGCTGCTGGTGGTGGGACCGGTGCTGGGCCACGCCACCTGGCACGCCTACCGGCACATCGTGCCGGCACCGGCCCGCACCGACGTCACGCGTTGACGTCCACGACCAGCCGGCCGCGCACCCGACCGGCCAGGACGTCGTCAGCAGCAGCGATGGCATCGGCCAGGGGGATGGTGCGCGTCATGCGTGCCAGCACCGCTCGATCCAGTTCGGCGGCCAGCCGCTGCCATGCCGTGCGACGGCGCGCCAGCGGGGCCATGACGCTGTCGATGCCGTACAGCGTCACCCCACGAAGGATGAACGGCGCCACCGTGGCCGGAAAGTCCATGCCCTGCGCCAGACCACAGGCGGCCACCGCGCCGCCGTAGCGGGTGCTGGCGCAGGCGTTGGCCAGGGTATGGCTGCCAACCGCGTCCACCACGCCGATCCAGCGCTCTTTCTGCAGCGGCTTGCCAGGCGCCGCCAGCGTCGCGCGGTCGATCACTTCTGAGGCGCCCAGGGCCTGAAGATAGTCCGCCTCTTGCGGGCGACCCGTAGAGGCCACGACGCGATGTCCGGCACGCGCCAGCAGCGCGATGGCGACGCTGCCCACACCGCCACCCGCTCCGGTCACCAGCACGTCGCCGCTGCCGGGCGCCACGCCCTGCGCCGCCCAGTGGGCCTGCAACGCCATCACGCACAACATGGCGGTGTAGCCCGCGGTACCGATGGCCATGGCGTCCCAGGCCGCAAGGCCCTGCGGCAGCGGCAACAGCCAGTCGGCCTTCAGGCGCGCGCGCTGCGCCAACCCGCCCCAGTGCACCTCGCCCACGCCCCAACCGTTGAGCAACACCGCGTCACCGGGCCGAAAGCGTGGGTCGTCGCTGGCCTCCACCGTGCCCGCCAGATCGATGCCAGGTACCATCGGAAACTGCCGCACCACCGGCGAGCGCCCGGTGATGGCCAGCGCGTCCTTGTAGTTGAGGGTGGAGTGCGACACGCGCACCGTCACCTCGCCGGCGGGCAGGCGGTCGTCGGTCAATTCGGTCAACGCGCAGCCATAGCCGGCGTCGGTCTTGTCGATCAGCAGGGCCTTGAACACGGCAGCATCTCCATGAGGGAAGGTCATCGGCATTCTGGCACGTCAGACGGGGGCGGGGGCGGCGGCGCGCGCGGCCTCCTGCAGCAGCCGCCACATCACCTTGCCGCTGCCGCTCTTGGGCAGGGCATCGACAAACTCGACAATGCGCGGCACCTTGTACGCCGCCATGTGCTCGTGGCACCAGGCGATCAGGTCGGCCTCGGTGACGGTGCCGCGCGCCGCCTGCCGCAGCACCACCACCGCCTTGACGGTCTCGCCCCGGTAGGCGTCCGGCACGCCGATCACACACGCCTCGGCGATGGCCGGGTGGCGAAACATCAGCGCCTCGACCTCGGCCGGCCAGACCTTGAAGCCGCTGGCATTGATCATGCGCTTGAGGCGGTCGGTGATGAAGAAGTAGCCGTTGTCGTCCACCCGGCCCAGGTCCCCGGTGCGGAAGTACCGCCGGCCCCGGCGCTCGAAGAACACCGCCGCTGTCGCCTCCGGGCGCTGCCAGTAGCCGTCGAAGACCATGGGGCCGCTGACGACGATTTCTCCCGCCTCGCCAGGGGGCAGTTCCTGCAAGGTGTCGGGGTCCACGACGCGCGCGTCGCAGCCGATGAAAGGCACCCCCAAGCACTGGGGCTGCGGACGGTCCGGCGGGTTGTGGTGCGAGGGGGCCGCGGTCTCGGTCAAGCCATAACCTTCCACATAGCGCAAGCCGAACTGGTCGTGTAGGCGCTGCGCGACGGCTGCTGGCATGGCTGCGCCGCCCCCGCCGATGAACACCAGGCTGGACAGGTCGTAGCGATCGAAGTGCGGGCTGGCCAACAGGTCGATCACCATGGTGGGGATGTTGGTCCAGTGCGTCACCCGCCAGCGCGAGATCAGCCGCCCCGCCAGATCCCGGTCCCAGCGCGGCATGATCACCGCGGTCGCCCCCAGATAGACGCTGGTGTGCATGCCCGCCACCATGCCGGTGATGTGGAACATCGGCACCACCAACAGCCCGACGTTCTCGGCCGTGCCATTGGTCCAGACCGCGGCGGCCACCGCGTTGTGCATCAGGGTGCGGTGCGGATGCATGCAGCCTTTGGGCAGCCCGGTGGTGCCGCTGGTGTAGGGCAGCACGGCCAGATCGTCCGGCCCCACCTCGTGTGGCGGCAGGGGATCGGCGCAGGCCATCGCCTCGGCCCAGTCGGCCACGCAGCCCTGCGTCAGCGCGGGCAGCGGATGGCGCGTGGCCAGCCACTCGCGCCAGGCGGCAGGCAGCGCCTCGCCGTCGAACGCTTCGTCGGGCATCGCATCGCGGTAGTGCAGCACCAGCAGGTCGCGCAGGCGTTGCTCGGGCGGCAAAGCGGCGTCGGCCGCGCACAACGCGGGGGCCAAATCGGCCGCGGCAATGGCCACGCGGGCCTGCGGATCGGTGATGTAGTGGCCCAGCTCGTCGGCCTTGTTCATCGGGTTGACCGGCACCACCACCGCGTTGGCGCGCAGGATGCCGTAGTAGGCGGCGATGAACTGCGGGCAGTTTTGCAGGAAGAGGATCACACGGTCGCCCCGCCGCACCCCGCGCGCGGCCAACCAGGCGGCGACGCGCTCGGCTTGGCGCTGCAACTCCGGATAGGTCATCACCCGGTCGAAAAACACCGTTGCCGCCTTGTCCGGATAGCGCCGCGCGCTCACCTCCAGGTTGAACCAGAGCGAGGTCTGGGGCGGCTGGATGGTGCGCGGCACACGCGCCGGCCAAACGCGGGCATGCGGTCGGTCATCGCCAGTGCCAGGGGAATCGCTGGGGGGATGGGACGCGGACTCGGCGGCGGTCATCGGGCAGTCTCCTCGGTTCTTGTCATGCGGTCGTGGGGTGGCACGCAGCGTGCCGTGCCAGCATCGCGCAGCATAGACAGCGCGGAGCCCGCTCGCCAAGCACGGACCTGTCTCGTGCGAGACCGAGGCACCGTCACCCGGGTGCTGGGCGGCCCCGCTGCAGCCGACTACCATGCCGCCATGGCCAATTCCGCGCCCCCCTCCGGTCCAACACCCCACGCCCCGGCGCCCGCCGCGCCCCTGCCGGGGTTGCTGTGGTTGTTTGCGGCGTGCAATTTCGTGATCGGCACCGGGGCCTTCGGGATGACGGGCTACCTGGGACCGGTGGCGGACGGGCTGGGGGTCAGTGTCGGCGCCGCGGGCCAGACCATGACCGTCTACGCTTTGGCCAACGCGGTGCTGGCGCCGCTGCTGATGGCGTTCACGGCCCGCTGGCCGCGGGCTCGGGTGATGCAGGGGGCGCTGGGCCTGTTCGCTTTCGGCACACTGCTTGGGGCTGCGGCACCCAATCTGACGGTGCTGATGGTGGGCCGGGTGCTGATGGGCGCGGGCGCGGTCTTCACCCCGGTTGCCGCCGGGCTGGCCGTGCAGTTGGCAGCCCCCGAACAGCGCGGACGGGCACTGTCGCGCACCTTCCTGGGGATGAGCCTGAGTTATGTGCTGGGCATGCCCTACGGTGCGTGGGTGGGCCTGCAATGGGGCTGGCGCTGCTGTACTTCACGGGCATCTTCGTCGTGACCGCCTACATGGGGCCGGTGCAACTCGCGCTCAATCCGCTCAGCCCGGGGGGGCTGAGCGCGCTGCTGGCCGGCATCGGCGCGGCAGGTTTGGCGGGCACCCTGGGTGGGGGCTGGGCGGCCGACCAACTGGGGCCGCGGCGCACGATCGCGCTGCTGTTGTCCTGTCTGCTGGTGACCATGATCGCCGTCCCATGGACAGCCGGGCACCTGGCCTGGACGGCCGTCGCCTTTGCGGTGTGGACCGTCTGCGGCTTCGGGCTCATGACCCCCCAGCAGTCCCGCTTGGCGGAGCTGGCATTCACCCAGGCCCCCCTGCTGTTGAGCCTGAACGCCTCGATGGTCTACATCGGCACGGCCCTCGGCTCCGCCATCGGCGGCGCGGCCATCCCCGTCCTGGGGTTCGAACGGCTGGCGTGGCTGGGCGCGGTCTTCGTCGCGGCGGCTCTGCTGACCTTGGCGGTCAACACGGCACCGCCGCCGCGTCCGCGCCCGCGCTGAATGGCGCCCGGCGTGTGGGGCTGAAAGCGAGCACGACACCACGGAACGTCCGCCACCGCTATGATGGCGACCATGCGTCGAGCACTGGTGTGGTTGCTGCTGGCCCTGCTGCCCTGGCGGTTGTGGGCGGCGGACGCCATGGCGCTGCAGCCCTGCCACGCGCCCACGCCATCGGTGGCCACACCCATGGCTCCGCAAGACCATACGGCCTCGCACCATGCGATGCACGCCGAGGCGCCCGCGCACGATGCCGCGCGGCACGCGGCGCACACGCCGTCGGATGGGACCGCTGCTCACGACTCGGCCCAGAGCCCCCACGCAGGATGTACCCTGTGTGACATTTGTCACAACACGGCTATGGCAGCGCCTGCGACAGTGGCATTCGGCAACCCTGTCCCGCATCGCTGGGGCCTGACCCAGGCACACCTGCCGCCGACGCCGTCGATGGCCCCGCCGCACAAACCCCCGATCGCCTGAACCGCCCCACGTTCCGTCGCCGGCGGCTTGGTGCGCCGCTGCGCGCTCGTCCCGTTTCCGGAGATCGTTCATGCCCCGTGCCCATCCCGGGCGGCGTTGGTGGGGGCCGCTGCTGTTGGCGGCCCTGACGACTGCACACGCCCAGACCCCCCATGTTCACCCCGGTGGCTCGCCCCCCGGCACGTCCGCCCCTGCAATGCCCGCGGCCCCATCGGCCCCGCCATCCGGCCCCGCGCCGGCGGGGAATGCCACCGACCCTGCCACCGCCTGGCGCGCCGCCAACGACGCCGTCGGCGCCTTCCCGCGCGGCCACGCCGACATCCTGCGCTGGGAGCGCGAACATGCCCCAGCTCCGGCGTCCCCACCCTTGCCATCCGGCCCCAGTTGGACGCTGGACGACGTGTCCCGCCGTGCCCTGCTGGGTCAACCGGACCTGCTCATCATCCCCGGGCAGTCACGGCCGGAGGAACTGCAGCGGCAGCAGGCCGCGGCAGCCGTGGTGCTGAAGGCGCAGGCCGCTTGGATCGAGGCGATCGCGGCCCGCCGACTGCGTCAGCTCGCCGAGCAGGCCCACTTGGCGGGGGACGTGGGCGCCGAACTGGCCAACCGCACACGGCAGGTCGGCAACGTCAGTGCCGAACGTGCCTTGCGCGAATCGCTGCCGTCCTTGGAAGCCAAAGAGCGGCTGGCACAGGCAGTGGCCGCCGAGCGGCACGCGCTGGTGAGGCTGTGGCAGCGTCTCGGTGGAGATGGACCTGAAAGCGCGGCAGCGCACCTGCCAGCCGCGCTGCCGGAGCGGCCGCCGCTGCCTGCGGCCGACGAGGCGCCCGCCCTGGCTGCCCGGCAGCGTGCGCAACATCCGGACTGGCCGCGCCTGCGGATCGAAGCCGAACGCCGGCGCTCCGCCCTGCCCGCCCATGCCTGGGAGACGCTGCAGACCGAGTGGGCGCAGGCCGTCGCCCGCGGCCAGCCTGGCGCTGCGCGGCTGGATCCGTCCGCTCCGCGCTGGCCGCACGCCTGGTCCGAAGCGCTGGCGGCGCAAATGGCACTGGCCCAGCTGGAGCGCCAGCTCGACGGCGATCTTTGGTTGGCTCTGGACGCAGCGCGCCGGGCCGAGGCGCGCGCGCGTCATCAGCGCGAGGACATGGTGCCCGCCCGCCGACGGCTGGAGGAAGAAACCCTGCTGCGCTACAACGGCATGCTGGCCAGCACCTGGGAGCTGCTCGCCGCCGCGCGCGAGCGCATCGCCGCCGAGCAAGAGGCGGTCAAGGCCGAACGCGACGCGTGGCTCGCCTGGCTGGACCTGCAGGCCGTCCTGAGCGGCCTGCCGCTGCCGGATCGCGCCCCGGCCACCGACGCCGACACCCCTGCCACCCCCGTGAAAGGCCACTGACCCATGGAACGCCGCCACTTCTTTGCGCAGGCCTTGGCCGGCACCGCCGCCGTGGCCGGGGCCGCCGTCGCCCGTCATGCCCTGGCCGGCCTGCCTGAGCCCGTCGTCCGCACCAGCCCCGACACCGCCGGGCCGTGGATCCCGCCCGGCGTCACCGGCGCCGGGCGCCCCTACCGCCCGGTCGTCACCCTCAACGGCTGGACGCTGCCGTTTCGCATGCGCGACGGCGTCAAGGAGTTCCACCTGGTGGCCGAGCCGGTGGTGCGCGAATTCGCGCCTGGCTTTTCGGTCAACTTGTGGGGCTACAACGGCACCAGCCCCGGCCCGACGATCGAAGTCGTCGAGGGTGACCGGGTGCGCCTCTACGTCACCAACCGGCTGCCCGAGCACACCACCATCCACTGGCACGGCCAGCGCCTGCCCAACGGCATGGACGGCGTGGGCGGCCTCAACCAGCCGCAGATCCCGCCCGGCAAGACCTTCGTCTACGAGTTCACGGCCCGCCGTCCCGGCACCTTCATGTACCACCCGCATGCGGACGAGATGGTGCAGATGGCCATGGGCATGATGGGCTTCTGGGTCACGCACCCCAAGGGCCGCCACCCCTGGATCGCCGAGGTGGACCGCGACTACTGCTTCCTGCTCAACGCCTTCGACGTCACGCCAGGCGCGCGCACACCCAATGTCAACACCATGCTCGACTTCAACATCTGGGCCTGGAACAGCCGCGTCTTCCCCGGCATCGACCCGCTGGTGGCGCGCCTGGGCGAGCGCGTGCGCGTGCGCATCGGCAACCTGACCATGACCAACCACCCGATCCACATCCACGGCATCGAGTTCGAGGTCACCGGCACCGACGGCGGGCCGGTGCGGCCCGAAGCGCGTTGGCCCGAGGTGACGGTGGACATCGCGGTCGGACAGATGCGCCAGATCGAGTTCATCGCCGACGAGGAAGGCGACTGGGCCATGCACTGCCACAAGAGCCACCACACCATGGGCGCCATGGGGCACGGCGTGCCCACGATGATCGGCGTGGACCACCGCGGCCTGGTGCAGCGCATCCAGCGCGTCGTGCCCGACTACATGGTCATGGGCGAGCGCGGCATGGCCGACATGGGCGAGATGGAGATGCCCCTGCCCGACAACACCTTCCCGATGATGACCGGCACCGGCCCCTACGGCCCGATCGAGATGGGCGGCATGTTCACGACGCTGAAGGTGCGCCGCGACCTGGCCCCGGGCGACCACCGCGACCCGGGTTGGTACCGGCAACCGCCGGGCACCCAGGCGCGCCCGGTGGAGGCGACCGCGGCACCGGCCGCGCACGGTCCCGGACACCATGCCCCGCACGGCCCCCATGGCCGCCCTGCCGCCTCTGCCCCGTTCGACGCCCGCAAACCCCAAGGAGGACACCATGGCCACCCCCACTGATCCCTTGCGCCGCGCGCTGCTGGCCAGCGTGGCCGCGCTGCCCCTGGCGGCAGCCGCCCATGGCCCGCAGGCCCACGGCACCCCGTCCCACCGCGCGGCGCCACCCGAGCAGAAGCCCTGGGGCATCGCCGGCGACCCCGCCCGAGTGAGCCGCACGGTCGAGATCCGCATGGGCGACGACATGCGCTTCCGCCCCGACCGCCTGACCGTGCGCGAGGGCGAGACGCTGCGCCTGCGCGTCGTCAACCGCGGGCGGGTCATGCACGAGCTGGTGCTCGGCACCCCGGAGGAACTCGCGGCCCACGCCGAACTCATGAAAAAACATCCCGGCATGGAGCACGACGAACCGTACATGGCGCACGTGCCGCCCGGGCGGCGCGGCGAGCTCATCTGGCACTTCAACCGCCCCGGCGACTTCGCCTTTGCATGTCTGATCGCCGGCCACTTCGAAGCGGGCATGGTCGGCCGCATCCGTGTCGAGCCCGCAGCACAGGAGAAGACACCATGAAACGACGCGACTGGATGCGCTGGGGCGCGGCATGGCTGGCCGCCTCGGGCACGGGGCTGGGCATCGCCCAGCCCACCTCCCCTTTGGTGGAGGTGTGGAAAGATCCCCAATGTGGCTGCTGCAACGACTGGATGCGCCACCTCGAGGCCAACGGTTTTCGTGTCCAGGCCTTCGACAGCGGTAACGTCGGCATGCGCCAGCGGCTGGGCATGCCGCAGGCGCTCGGCTCCTGCCACACAGCCCGCGTGGGTGGCTACGTGGTCGAGGGTCATGTGCCCGCCGCGGACATCCAGCGCCTGCTGCGCGAGCGGCCTGCGGCGCTGGGCCTGTCCGTGCCGCGCATGCCGGTGGGCAGCCCTGGCATGGACGGCCCCGAATACGGCAACCGTCGCGATCCCTACGACGTGCTGCTCGTGCAGCGCGACGGCTCCACCCGGGTGTATGCCAGTTACCACCAAATGCAGTCGGCCGCCCCGGCGGCGACCGCCGATCGGTGGGCCGAAGGCGAGGTGCGGCGCATCGACACCGCGGCGCGCAAGATCACCTTGCGCCACGGCGACATTCCCGATCTGGACATGCCGCCAATGACCATGGTGTTCCAGGTCCGCGATCCGGCCCTGCTGCAGGGTCTGCAGCCAGGGGCCCGGGTGCGGTTTCGCGCACAGAAAGCCGATGGAGCCTACATCGTGACCGACATCAAAGCGGCACCGTGACGGCTGCGCTAGGATGGGCACCATGACCTCGTTCATCGATGCCACCCTGATCACCGCCGACAACGCGCTGCGCACGCTGTTCGCCCCCCACCACGCCGCGCGACCGACGCCCGCCGTGTCCGCCGAACGGCAGGCCGAGGCCGCGCAGATGACCGAAGCGGAACGTCGCCTCTCCGGGGCGCTGATGCGCGTCAACCACGTCGGCGAGATTTGCGCGCAGGCGCTCTACACCGGACAGGCGCTGGCGGCCCGGCTGGGCCCCGGCCGTCCGGAGGAGCGCGAGCGCACCGCCCGCCACCTGGAAGCCGCCGGGCAGGACGAAACCGATCACCTGGCGTGGTGCCAGCAGCGGCTGGACGAGCTGGGCGACCGCCGCTCGCTGCTTGCGCCGTTGTGGTACGCGGGCGCGCTGACCATCGGCGTGGCGGCCGGCTTGGCCGGGCGCGGCATCAGCTTGGGCTTCGTCGTCGAGACGGAACGCCAGGTCGAGGCCCATTTGGATGGCCACTTGGACCGCCTGCCGGCGCGCGACCATCCGTCGCGGGCCATCGTTGCGCAAATGAAGGCCGACGAAATCCGCCATGCGCGCGATGCGCAGCACGCCGGCGGTGTGGAACTGCCGCCGCCCGTGAAATGGGCGATGCGCGCCGCCGCCAAGGTCATGACGACGGTCGCACACCGCATCTGACCGGTCGCAGGTCAGTCCACCTCGATCAGCTCATAGCTGGTCGTGATCTGCGCCGTCTTGCCCAGCATGATGCTGGCGGAGCAGTATTTTTCGTGGCTGAGCTGGATGGCGCGCTCGAGCGCGGAGGCCGGGATGCCCTTGCCGTGCACCACGAAGTGCATGTGGATCGAAGTGAACACCTTGGGCTCGGTCTCGGCCCGGGTGGCGGACATCTTGACCTGACAACCCCGCACATCGTGCCGACCGCGCTTGAGGATCATCACGATGTCGAAGGAAGTGCAGCCACCGGTTCCCGCCAGCAGCAGCTCCATGGGCCGCGGCGCCAGGTTGGCGCCACTGGTCTCGGGCTTGGCGGGGTCCGCGGCGCCATCCATCGCCACGATATGACCGCTGCCGGTCGCGGCCACGAAACCCATGTTGGAGCCAGCGCCCGCAGGGCCGGTCCAGGTGACGGTGCATTCCATCCAACTGTCTCCAAAACGACACGGCGCAGACGGGTATGCTGCACCGCAATATAAGCGGTATATAATATGCGGGATTGTACGACGCGCCCGGCGCATGGCCGGCGTCGTTTGGGCCTCGTGGCCCGGCAACGGTTGTCTCCTCTGCCCTCTATGGGTGGTTCAAGGCCCAGGCTTCGCGCCTGGGCCTTTTTTTCTCGTGTCCGGTCCCGCAGCGGGGAGGAGCCGCAGGCACGGACACCGCATCCGTGCGCCGTATGATTGCGCGGACCCATTCGGAATCGCCATGCCTGCCCAGTCCCCCGCCTGCCCCGATCCCACCCCGCTGACCCCGCAGGACTACCTGAAGAAGATCCTCACCGCGCGCGTCTACGACGTGGCGCGCGAGACGCCGCTGGAGCCGGCGCGTAACCTCAGCCGCCGTCTGCACAACAAGGTGCTGCTCAAGCGCGAGGACCAGCAGCCGGTGTTCAGCTTCAAGCTGCGCGGCGCCTACAACAAGCTGGCGCACCTGTCGGCCGAGCAGCTGCAGCGCGGCGTCATCTGCGCCTCGGCCGGCAACCACGCGCAGGGCGTGGCGCTGGGCGCACACCGGCTCGGCGCGCGCGCCGTCATCGTCATGCCCACGACCACCCCGCAGGTCAAGATCGACGCCGTGCGCGCGCTCGGCGGCGAGGTGGTGCTGCACGGCGACAGCTATTCGGATGCCGCGCAGCACGCCGCGGAACTCGCGCGCCGCGACGGCCTGACCTTCGTGCACCCGTTCGACGATCCCGACGTCATCGCCGGCCAGGGCACCATCGCGATGGAGATGCTGCGCCAGCTGCAGGGCCTGGGCTCCAACCGGCTTGACGCGGTGTTCGTCGCCATCGGCGGCGGCGGCCTGATCGCCGGCGTGGCCTGCTACCTCAAGGCCGTGCGGCCCGACATCCGCGTCATCGGCGTGCAGATGAGCGACTCGGATGCCATGCTGCGCTCGGTGCGCGCGGGCGAGCGCGTGCAGCTCGCCGACGTCGGGCTGTTCTCCGACGGCACCGCCGTCAAGCTGGTCGGCGAGGAGACCTTCCGCCTCGCGCGCGAGCTGGTCGACGGCTACGTCACCGTCGACACCGACGAGGTCTGCGCCGCGATCAAGGACGTGTTCGTCGACACGCGCAGCATCGTCGAGCCGGCCGGGGCGATGGCGGTGGCGGCGATCAAGAAGCACGTCGCCGAGCACAAGACGCGCGGCGAGACCTACGCCGCCATCCTGTGCGGCGCCAACATGAACTTCGACCGCCTGCGCTTCGTCGCCGAGCGCGCCGAGGTCGGCGAGGAGCGCGAGGCGCTGTTCGCCGTCACGATTCCCGAGGAGCGCGGCAGCTTCCTGCGCTTCCTGCAGACGATCGGCTCGCTGCCGGGCGGGCCGCGCAACGTCACCGAGTTCAACTACCGCATCCACGACGCCAAGGTGGCGCACGTGTTCGTGGGCCTGACCACCCACGGCAAGGGCGAAAGCGGCAAGATCGCCGCTGCCTTCGAGCGGCAGGGCTTCGCGACGCTGGACCTGACGCACGACGACCTGGCGCAGGAGCACATCCGCCACATGGTCGGCGGCCACTCGCCGCTGGCGCAGGACGAGCGGCTGCTGCGCTTCATCTTCCCCGAACGGCCCGGCGCGCTGCTGAAATTCCTGACCTTGATGCGCCCGAGCTGGAACATCAGCCTGTTCCACTACCGCAACCAGGGCGCCGACTACGGCCGCATCCTGGTCGGCCTGCAGGTGCCGCCGAAGGACGCGCGGGCCTTCGAGCGCTTCCTGCGCGAACTCGGCTACCCCTACGTCGAGGAGACCGACAACCCCGTCTACCAGCTGTTTCTGCGCGGCTGAGCGGCGCCCAGCCCCCCGACCGGCGGAGGGACGCGCTGCGACGACGGCCTCAGCCGCCGGTGCCCCGCGCGGTGGCCGATACGGCCGGCCGCACCGGCGCGGGCAGCCGCACCGCCTCGCCGCCCTGCGGCGGCGCCAGCCACACGCCATCGCGCTCGATGCGCTGCACGCGCCAGCCGTCCGGCAGCGTCGCTCCGACGCGATAGGGCCGCGCCGGCCGGCCATCGGCGGCCAGCAGCGCCGCCCCCTGACCGCCCCCGTCGGCCAGCACGCCGAGCAGGCGCCAGGCCGAGCCGGTGGCGGCGACGGCGGCCGGTGCCGGGGTATCGGTGCGGCCGTCGCCACCGCCCAGCGCCCGCACCATCGTCTCCACCTGCACGACCGGGGCCGACGATGGCGGCGGCGCCACCAGGCCCGCGCCCTGCGCCTGACCCCACAGCCGCCAGCCCCACGCCGCCGCGAGCCAGCCAGCCACCCCCCACGCGAGCAGCGCGGCCAGCGCGGGCAACCGAACCCGCCCGCCCGCGCGGCCCCGGCGGCCGGGCGACCTGCGGACAGGAGGAGCGGCGGAAGGTGTCATGGGGCTGCATTATCATCGTTGGCATGACATCCGCCTGCGCGCCTGCGATCCCCGCCCGCCGCACCCGCCGGGGTTTCACGCTGATCGAGCTGCTGGTCATCCTCGTCATCATCGGGGTGCTGGCCGCGCTGATCGTACCCAACGTCATCGGCCGCGCCGACGAGTCGCGCGTCACCGCGGCGCGCGCCGACGTGGCCAACCTGATGCAGGCGCTCAAGCTGTACCGGCTGGACAACCAGCGCTACCCCTCGCAGGAGCAGGGCCTGCAGGCGCTGGTGCAGCGGCCGACCTCCGGCCCCCCGGCGCCGAACTGGCGCCCCTACCTGGACAAGCTGCCCAACGACCCCTGGGGTCGGCCTTACCAGTACCTCAACCCCGGCGCCTACGGCGAGGTGGACGTGTTCTCGCTCGGCGCCGACGGTCAGCCCGGCGGCGAGGGCAACGATGCCGACATCGGCAGCTGGCAGTGACCCCGCGCCCGCCCGGGCCGCGTGGCGCCCGCTCGGGCTGACGCTGCTGGAGCTGCTGGTGGTGCTGGCCATCGTCGGCATCGCCAGCGTCGGCGTGGTGCAGGCGTGGCGCGGCGACGCCGACCGGCGCCTGGACCGGCTGGCCACCGAGCTGCGCGACCAGATCGAGGCCGTGCGGGCGCTCGCGCGCGCCAGCGGCACCCGCGCCGAGCTGGCCTGGGACGCCGAGGGCCTGCGCTGGCGTGGCTTGCCGGAGGCGGCGCTGCCCGAGCTGCCGCGCGCGCGCCCGTGGCCACTCGAGAACGTGGCGCTGACGCTGGAGCCGCCACAGCCGGCGCTGGCGCTGGGCACCGAGCCGATGGGCCCGCCGTGGCGGCTGACGCTGCGCCACGGCGAACGCACGCGCGCCCTGGCCTTCGACGGCTGGGGCGCGGTGCGCGTGGAGTGAGTCCCGTGGTGCCCCTGGCCGCTGCAGCCCTCAGCCGTGGCGACCCGGCCCGCTGGCGCCCCGGCGGCTTCACGCTGGTGGAGGTGCTGGTGGCGCTGGCCATCGCCGCCACCGCGGCACTGGCCGCCCAGCAGGCCGGCCAGGCCCTGCTGCGCACCGCCGAGCGCCAGCCCGCGCAGTGGCTGGCGCAGCTGTGCGCGCACAACGCACAGGTCGCGCTGCGGCTGGAGCCGGCCTTCCCGCCCCCCGGCACGCGCGAGCTCACCTGCACGCAGGGCGGCGTGGAACACACGGTGCAGATCGCGATCGAACCGACGCCCAACCCCAGCTTTCGCCGGGTCGAGGTGCGCGTGCGCCCCGCCGGCAGCGACCTCGTGCTGACGCGGCTGACCACCGTGCTGGGTCGGCACTGACCGAGGAACTGGCGATGCGCCGCGCCCGGGGCCTGACGCTGATCGAGCTGCTGACCGCGCTGGCGGTGCTGGCCCTGCTGGCCACGCTCGGCTGGCGCGCGCTGGACGGCTTGCTGCGGGTACGCGAGGCCACCGAGGCGCGCAGCGCCGCGCAGCTCGGCTGGGCCGACGTGCTGGCGCAGTGGCAGCTCGACCTCGATCAGATGGTGGCACCGGCGGCCGGCGCGATCGATCCCCTGCTGGCCTGGTCGCGGCAGGGCGGTACGGTGCGCCTGCTGCGCCACGCCACCGACGGCGCCGGCTGGCAGGTGGTGGCGTGGGCCGCCGTGGACGACGGCCGACGCTGGGCGCGCTGGGCATCGGCGCCGCTGACCACGCGCGACGCGCTCGCGCAGGCCTGGGCGCAGGCACCGCAGCGCGTGCGCGCCCAAGGGGTGCGCACCGTGGCCATCGCCGCCGCCGACGTACAGGTGTGGGACGGCGCGCAGTGGAGCCCCACCGGTGCCGAGGGCACGCCACCCGCCGCCGTGCGGCTGGTGCTGGTGCCCGCCGCCGGCACCGGCTTCGAGGGAGCGCTGACGCTCGACTGGGCCTCGGCCCGCGTTGCCGGAGGCAAGTCGTGAGGCGCACGCAGGGCGCCGCGCTGCTGGTGGCGCTGATGCTGATGGCGGTGGTGTCCACGCTGGCCGCCGCCGCGTGGAGCCTGCAGTGGCGCGCCTGGGCCGTGGAGCGCGCCGAGCGCGACCAGGCGCAGGCCGCGTGGCTGCTGACCGGCGCATTAGACTGGGCGCGCCTGATCGTGCGCGAGGACGGCCGCGCCTCGCGTACCGACCACCTGGCCGAGCCGTGGGCGGTGCCGCTGCAGCCGACGCGGCTGTCGACCTTCCTGCGCGCCACCGACGAAGGCACCGACGCGCTCGACGAGGCGTGGCTGGCCGGCCGCATCGAGGACGCGCAGGCCCGCCTCAACTGGCGCAACCTGATCGACGTCACCGGCGCTGCGCCGCGCCTCGATCCCACGGCGCTGGCGGCGTTCGAGCAGCTCTGCGCGCTGCTGGAACTGCCGACCGACGAGCTGCGCGCGGTGGCCGAGGCGCTGCGGCAGGCCTGGCCGGCCGGTGCGCAAAGCCCGGCCCGTTATCCCTTGCCGCAGCGCACCGAGGACCTGCGGGCCCTGGGCCTGAGCGCCGCGAGCTGGGCGCGGCTGGCCCCGCACACCGTCTGGCTGCCGGAACCGACCCCGGTCAACCTCAACACCGCCAGCCCCATCGTGCTGCGCACCGTGCTGGCGGGGCTGGACGCCGCCGAGGCGCAGCGCCTCGTAACGTTGCGCAGCCAGCGCCCGTTCGAGCGCCCGGAGGCGCTCGTCGAGGCGCTGCCGCGCCTGGCGGCGTCATGGCAGCCGGCGCTGCTGAGCGTGGCCAGCCGCTATTTCGTCGTCACCGGGCAGCTGCGGCTGGGCGAACTGACGGTGCAGCAGACCGCGCTGCTGCGCCGCGACGGTGCGCGCGTGGAGGTGCTGTGGCGCCAGCGCGGCGTGGCAGCCGCCCCGGCCGCGACCCCGGCTGCGCCCTGAGGCGATGCTATGCTTGCCGCGCCCCGTCACCGCACCCCTGACCGATGCTGATCCTGCGCCCCGTCGACCGCTGCGCCACTGTCGCCGCTCCTGCCGGCGCGGCGGTCGAGGCGGCCCCGTCCGCCTGGCACTGGGCGCGCGTGGACGACGCCGGCACGGTGCTGGCGCAAGGCCGCGCGCCGGCTGACGGGCTGGCCGCCCTCGGCGGGCGCGAGTGCGTCGCGCTCGTGGTACCGACCGGCTGGCTGGCGTGGCACGCGGTGGCGCTGCCGGCTGGCCGCGCCGCCCGTACGCCGCCGGCGCTGGCCGGTCTGCTGGAGGAGGCGCTGCTGGATGACCCACAGCGGCTGCACTGGGCGATCGGGCTGGCAACCCCGGACGGCCGCACGTGGGTGGGCACCGTGCGCGAGGATCGGCTGCAGGCCGCGGTGGCCGCCGCGCAGGCGCCCGGCTGGACGGTGGAGCGCCTGGTCGCCGAAAGCCATCCGCTGCCCGCGCCGGTGCTGTGGGTGCACGCGCTGGACGGCGCCCCGATGGCGGTGCTGGCCGGGCCGGATGGCGTGGCCGCCGTGCCGCTGGCCGACCTCGACGCGCTGCTGCCGCCCGGTGCCGTGCAGGACGATGCACTCCCCGACGCCGCATCCCCAGCCGCCCCAACCTGCGCCGCCGACCCCACCGCCTTTGACGACGCGCGGTCGGCGCGGCCGCAGGCGCCCTGGCAGGCGCTGCCCGCCGCGCGGCGCTGGGCGGACGCGTGGCGCGACGGGCCAGATCTGGCGCAGTTTGCTTGGCGGCGGCGCATCGGCGGCGCGTGGTGGCAACGTGCGCTGCGCGCCATGCGCGAGGTCGGCACCGATCCAGCCTGGGCGCCGGCGCGCTGGGGCGTGGCGGTGGCCGCCACCGTGCCGCTGCTGGCGCTGCCCCTAGCGGCATGGCAGGCGCGCCAGGCCGAGCGCGCGCTCCAGGCCGAGACCCAGCGCCTCGCGCGCACGGCGCTGCCGCAGGCGCCGGTGCTGCTCGACCCGCCACGCCAGCTCGCGCAGGCGCTGGCCCAGCTGGGAGGCCCGGCGGCGCCCGGCGTGCTGGAGCGCTGGCTGCACGCCTGGGGCGCGCTGGAGGGCCCCCCGCCGCTGCAGGTGCGCCTGCAGGGCGAGCGACTCGAACTCCGCTGGGACGCCGCCCCCCCCGCGGAGCGGATCCGCGCCGCGGCGCGCGCTGCCGGGCTGACCGTGGCCCAGGAAGGCGAAACGACGTGGCGGCTGCAACCGGAGGCCGGGCGATGACGTCCATCCGTGCCGCGCTGCCGACGCTTGCCGCGCGCCTGCCCGCGCCGCTGCGTCGCCATGTCGGCCCGCTGCTGGTGCTGGGGCTGCTGCTCGCATGGGGGCTGGGCGTGGCCCGGCCCGCCTGGCACACGCTGCAGCAGGCGCCGCAGCGGCTGGCGCAGGCCCAGGCAGAGGCGCAGCGCACCGCAGCGCTGGCGCAGGCTCTGGCCGAGCGGCGAGCGGCCGCCGACGCCACCTCGGTCCCCGCCGCCACCCTCGAGACGGTGCGTGCCCTCACGCAGGAGCAACTGGGCGCGGGTGCCGAGCTGCGCGCCGACGAGGCCGGCGGCTGGCGCGTCGAGCTGGGCGGCGTGCCGGCCGAGGCACTGGCGCGCTGGCTCGTGGCGCTGCGCGAGCGGCTGGCGCTGCAGGTCGCCGAGCTCGACCTGCAGCGCGACGGCGGCCTCTGGCGCGGTCGCGCGCGCCTGGCCCCCGCGGGAGGTGCCCGGTGAGCGCGCGCGGCCCCCGCCTCCCCTGGCACGCGGCGGTGCTCGGCACGCTGCTCGGGGCGCTTTTCGCCAGCGTCGTCTGGGCCCCGGCGCGTTGGGTGGACGTGGCGCTGGCCGCCGCGAGCGACGGCCGGCTGCGGCTGCTGCAACCGGCCGGCACGCTGTGGGCCGGCTCCGGCGTGCTGCGCGTGGCCGGTGACGGCGGTGCCCTGACCGTGCCCGGCCGCCTGCGCTGGACACTGACGCCCGACCTGAGGGCTCCCGGCGCGCGCCTGACGCTGCAGCCCGACGCCGCTGCCGATGCGCCCTGGCGCGCGACGCTCGCGCGGCGCGACGGCAGCTGGTGGCTGCAGGCCGAACCGTGGCAGGCGCAGCTGGATCTGGCGTGGCTGCAGGCGCTGGGCGCGCCGTGGAACACCTTCGGCCTGCAGGGGCGCGCGCATCTCGCGTGGCCGGCGCTGCGCTGGCCGCTCGGTGCCTCCCCCCCCGCGGCTGCGAGCAGCCCCGCCCCGCTCACCATCGAGCTGCTCGACGTCGCCGCCGCCGTCAGCCCGCTGCGGCCGCTGGGCAGCTACCGGCTCACGCTGCAGGCCGCACCGGGCGCCGCGCCGACGTTCGCGCTCGACACGCTGCGCGGCGACCTGCGGCTGCAGGCCAGCGGCGGCTGGCCCGGCGGCCGGCTGCAGCTGCAGGGACTGGCCGAGGCCAATCCCGAGCGGCTTGACGCCCTGTCCAACCTGCTCAACCTGCTGGGCCGCCGCGACGGTGCGCGCGCCCATCTGCGCATCGGAAACCCCGCATGAACGACGCGACCCTCTGCTTCCGCCTCACCCGCACCGTGGCGCTGGCGCTGCTGGCGGCGGCGCTGTCCGGCTCCCTGGCTGCGCAGACCCCGCCGCCAGCGGTGCGCGCCGGCCAGCCGATCACGCTGAATTTCGTCGACGCCGACATCGAGGCGGTGGCCCGGGCACTGGGCGTCGCCACCGGCCGCGCCATCGTCGTCGACCCGCGCGTCAAGGGCGCGCTGACGCTGATCACCGAAACGCCGGTGCGCCCGTCCGCCGCGCTGGCGCAGTTCGGTGCCGAGCTGCGGCTGCGCGGCTTTGCGCTGGTGGAGTCGGCCGGGATCCTCAAGATCGTCCCGGAAGCCGAAGCCAAGCTGCTCGGCGGCCCGGTGCTGACCGAGGAGCAACCGGCTGCGGCCCGCGACGGGCAGCTCGTCACGCAGATCTTTCGCCTGCAGCACGAGAATGCCAACCAGCTGCTGCCGATCCTGCGTCCGCTGATCAGCCCGAACAACCCGATCACCGTCAACAACACGCACAACGCGCTGGTCATCACCGACTACGCCGACAACCTGCAGCGGCTGGCGCGCATCATCGCGGCGCTGGACGTCGGCACCGCCACCGACCTGGAGGTGGTGCCGCTCAAGCACGCCATCGCCACCGACGTCGTCGGCTGGGCGCGCCAGCTGCTCGACGACGACAGCGTCCCCGGCCCCAACCGCACGCCCGGCGGGCCGCGCACCACGGTGCTGGCCGACCCGCGCAGCAACAGCCTGCTGGTGCGCGCCAGCCACCCGGCGCGGCTGCAGCTGGCCAAGGCGCTGATCGAGCGACTGGATCGCCCCAGCGCCGCCAGCGCGGCGGCCAACATCCACGTCGTCTACCTGCGTCACGCCGATGCGGCGCAGCTGGCCACGACGCTGCGTGCCGCGCTGGCCGCAGCGGGCGCCCCGGGTGGCACCGATGCAACGCCGGCCACCCCGCCCACCGCTGCGGCCGCGGCACCGGCGACCAGCCCGGGCGCCAGCCCGACGGGATCGACCGGTGGCGCGCGCGGAATCGCCGGCGCGGTCGCGGCAACCGCCACGGCGGCCACCACCGGCGGCCAGGTGCAGGCCGACACCGCCAACAACGCCCTCATCATCACCGCGCCGGAGCCACTGTACCGCGAGCTGCGCCGCGTCATCGACCTGCTGGACGTGCGCCGCGCGCAAGTCTACGTCGAAAGCCTGATCGCCGAGGTCAGCGCCGAGAAGGCCTCCGAGATCGGCGTGCAGTGGCAGAGCATCATCGGCCGCGACGGCGACGGCGCCATCGGGCTGCTGGGCACCAACTTCGGCACCGGCGGCGCCAACATCCTCAACCTGGCCACGCAGAACGGCGGCCAGGGTCAGCTACCGGCGCCGGGCTTCAACGTCGGCATCGCGCAGCGCATCGGCGGCACCTACGTGCTGAGCGCCCTGGCCCGCTTCCTCGAGACGCAAGGCGACGCCAACATCCTGTCGACGCCCAACCTGCTGACGCTGGACAACGAGGAGGCCAAGATCGTCATCGGCCAGAACGTGCCGTTCATCACCGGCCAGTACACCGCCAACAACACCAACCAGGGCGCGGTCAACCCGTTTCAGACCATCGAGCGGCGCGACGTCGGCCTGACGCTGCGCGTGCGGCCGCAGATCCACGACGACGGCACCGTGCGACTGCAGATCTTCCAGGAAGTCAGCAGCGTGTTGCCCAGCTCGATCGGCAACCCCAGTGGCCTCATCACCAACAAGCGCGCGATCGAATCCACCGTGATGGTGGAGGACGGCGGCATCGTCGTGCTGGGCGGGCTGCTGCAGGACGAGTACGGCGGCAACCAGGACAAGGTGCCGGGGCTGGGCGACGTGCCGGTGCTGGGCAACCT
>NZ_JBKBQX010000012.1:0-52578 GCF_046292505.1 Tepidimonas sp.
GGTCGAGCAGGACGCAGCGCGGCGCGACTTCACCATCAACGCCATGTACTACGACCCGGAGACCGAAACCGTGGTCGATTTCCACCAGGGCATTCGCGACGCCCGCAAGCGTGTGCTGCGCATGATCGGGGACCCGCCCACCCGCTACCGCGAGGATCCGGTACGCATCATCCGCGCCGTGCGTTTTGCGGCCAAGCTCAGCGGGTTGGGCTTCAAGCTCGACGACAAGACCCGCGCGCCCATGGCGGCGCACCTGCCGCTGCTGGCCGACGTGCCGCCCAGCCGGCTGTTCGACGAGATGCTCAAGCTCCTGCAGACCGGGCACGCGATCGCCAGCGTGGAGGCGCTGCGCGCCAATGGGCTGGCGCGCGGCATCTACCCGCTGCTGGATGTGGTGGTCGAGCGGGGCGAGGACCCCTTCGTGCGCGCGGCGCTGCAGGACACGGACCGCCGCGTGGCCGAGGGCAAGCCGGTGGCGCCGAGCTTTTTGCTCGCCTGCGTGCTGTGGCAGGACGTGCGCGGCGCGTGGCAGCGTCGTTTGGGCGAGGGGGTGCCGCCGTTTCCGGCCCTGGCCGAGGCGGTGGACGAGGTGTTCGAGTCGCGCATCGGCGACGTCTCTGGCCGCGGCAAGCTCGGCGCCGACATGCGCGAGATCTGGATGATGCAGCCGCGCTTCGACAAGCGCACGGGGCAGAGCCCCTTCACGCTGGTGGAGCAGCCGCGCTTTCGGGCGGGCTTCGATTTTCTTCGCCTGCGTGCGCAGGTGGGCGAGGTGGAGGAAGAACTCTCGCACTGGTGGGAGACCTTCAGCCTGGCCAGCGAAGCCGTGCGGCGCGACATGGTGGAGGCCGTCCGGCTGGAGCAGCAGCGTGCCAAGGTTCCCGGCAAAGCCCCGCGCAGCCGCCGCCGGCGTGCCGACGATCCCACCGGGGACGAGGCCGTGACGTCCGCCACAACCGCCGTGCCGGATGCGGTGGCGTCGCCTGCGGATGGTCCGGATGGTGAGGCGCAAGCCCCTGCCGCGCCGCGCAAGCGCCGCCGGCGTCGGCGCAAGCCCGCAGGCGGCGGGGAGGGCGGGGGCGCCCCGGCCGATGGCAGTGCACCCGATGCGTGACGCCGTCACGGCGTATATCGGCATCGGCGCCAATTTGGGCGACGCCCCGGCGCAGGTGCGGGCCGCGCTGCAGTGGCTGGACGAGCTGCCGCAGACGCGGCGCATCGCCGCTTCGGGTCTGTGGCGCACCGCGCCCGTGGATGCCGACGGGCCGGACTACTGCAATGCGGTCGCCGCGGTGTCCACTCACCTGAGCGCCCCCGCGCTGTTGCAGGCGTTGCATGCGCTGGAGGCCCGCGCCGGCCGCGAGCGCCCCTACCGCAACGCCCCACGCACGCTGGATCTGGACCTGCTGCTCTACGGCAGCGCGCGCATCCAGTCCCCGCACCTCACCGTACCCCACCCGCGCATGGGGCAGCGCGCATTCGTGCTGATACCGTTGGCGCAAATCGCGCCCGACCGGGTGCCAGCCGATGCGCTGAAGGCGGTGGCCGGGCAAGCCATCGAGCCGATTGCCCAACCGTCCTGATTGGTCGACAACGGACAACGCCGTCTGTCATGAGCACACCGATCGCCGATTTGGCGACCCTTCTGGCCTCCATGGAGCCGGAACTCCATGAGGGCACGTACGTTTACTGCGTCGCCCCGCCCGGGACGGATGGGCGGGGGCTGTCGCCGGTGGTCACGGTAGCGGAGTCGGAGGGGCTGACCCTGGTGCTGCCCGAATCCCAGGCCCTGCAGGCCGGGTATCCGGTGCTGTTCCGCGCTGCCTGGATCACGCTGACCGTCCACTCCGATCTGCAGGCGGTGGGCCTAACCGCATCGTTTGCGGCGGCGCTGGGCCGCGCCGGCGTGAGCTGCAATGTGGTAGCCGGGGCCTTTCACGACCACCTCTTCGTGCCGGTGGACCAGGCCGATGCTGCCCTGTCGGCTCTGCGCGCGCTTCAGCAGGAGGCGCAAGCACAGCGCCCGGCTTGACGCGGAGCGCCAGGCTCAGGGCGCCAGCCGCTCCCGCACCCACCGCCCGTCCTCCAGCCGGTAGCGCAGCCGGTCGTGCAGACGGCTCTTGCGGCCCTGCCAAAACTCCCAGGCGTCGGGTTTGAGGCGGAAGCCTCCCCAGTGGGGCGGTCGGGGCGGGTTCATCAAAAATTGCGCGGCATATTTGGCGGCGTTGGCCACCAGCACGCCGCGGCCGTCGATCACCTGACTCTGGGGGCTGGCCCACGCGCCGATACGGCTGTCCAGGGGGCGGCTGGCGTAGTAGGCGTCGCTCTCCTCGGCGCTGACCTTCTCGACCACGCCCTCGATGCGCACCACGCGCTCCAGCTCCACCCAGTGGAACTGCAGTGCCGCGTAGGGGTTACCCGCCAGCTCGCGGCCCTTGCGGCTGTCGTAGTTGGTGTACCAGACGATGCCGCGCTCGTCGTAGCCCTTGATGAGCACCACGCGGGTGCTGGGCCGCAGATCGCAGCCCACCGTGGCCAACGTCATGGCGTTGGGCTCGGGCAGCTCGGCACGGATGGCCTCGTGCAGCCACTGGTCGAACTGCCGCAGCGGGTCGGCGTGCGAAGCGTCCTCGCTGAGCTCGGCCTTCTCGTAGCTTTTGCGCAGGTCGGCGATGTTCATGGCGGCAGTATGGCACGGCTGACCCGGCCGGTGGCGGCCTGACAGTGGCCTTGGGTTGGCCGCTGGGTGGTCTTTGCGCCGCCGCAGGGGGATAATCCGCCGCATGCGTGTCCCCAGCCCCCATGCCGCCGAGCCCCACGACTGGATCGACGTCGATGCGTTGACGCGCCGCGGCGACGGCCTGTCGGGGGTATTTGCCCTGGCCCGTCTGCCCCGCGTGCTGGCTGATGCTCCCGATCTGCCGGAGCAGGCGCAGGAGACCGTCCGCTGGCGCGTGCAGGCCGAATGGCGCGATCCGCCGCCGGCGGTGGCGGCGGCCGTGCGTGCGCTGGCCGGTGGGCGTCGCGCGGCGGTGCCGCGGCACTTGTGGTTGCATCTGCAGGCCGAAGGCCGGGTGCCGCTGGTGTGCCAGCGCTGTCTGGAGCCGTACTGGCAGCCCGTGACGGTGGATCGCTGGTTCCGCTTCGTCGCCAACGAGGCCGCGGCCGAGTCGGAAGACGAATCCTGCGAAGAGGACCTGCTGGTGCTCGATGGTCCGCGCTACCCCTTGCTGGAGCTGGTGGAGGAGGAACTGCTGCTGGCCGCGCCCCTGGTGCCGCTGCACGAGGTCTGTCCGCACCCCATCCCGTTGGCGGCGGGCGATGTTCTGGGAGCGGGCGGGGAGGCCGCGGCCGCCGAGCCGCGCCGCAATCCCTTCGAGGCGTTGGCGGCCCTGAAGGCGGGGGGGCGCTCCTGACCGCTGGGTCGGCCAGCTCGCGGCGTGTTTGTGTGCGCCGAGGCTGGCCGGGTATAATGCAGGGTTTTCTTAGCCAGCACCCGTATTCCAGGAACCGATCATGGCCGTTCAGCAAAACAAGAAGTCGCCGTCCAAGCGCGGCATGCACCGCTCGCACAATGCGCTGTCGGCGCCGGGCATCGCCGTCGAGCCCACCACGGGCGAGACGCACCTGCGCCACCACATCAGCCCCAACGGCTTCTACCGCGGCCGTCAGGTCCTCAAGAACAAGTCCGAGGCTTGATCGCCACGGCGGACATGGGCGGCGCGGCGTCTAGCGTGCGGTCGCCTGAAACTGCCGTGATTCGGATTGCCGTCGATTGCATGGGGGGGGATCACGGCCCCTCCGTGACACTGCCCGCCTGCGCCGCCTTTTTGGCGGCACACCCTCAGGCGCGCCTGCTGCTGGTGGGTCGCCCCGAAGCGCTGTCCGCGCTGCCGCCGGGGCTGGATGCCAGCCGTTGTGCGGTCGTGTCCGCGGCGGAGGTCGTCGAGATGGACGATCCCGTCGAGGTCGCCCTGCGCCGCAAGAAAGATTCGTCCATGCGCGTGGCCATCGCGCAGGTCAAGGACGGGGCGGCGGATGTGGCGGTGTCGGCCGGCAACACCGGGGCGCTGATGGCCATCGCGCGCTATGTGCTCAAGACGCTGGACGGCATCGATCGCCCGGCGATCGCCACCCAAATGCCCAACGCGGCCGGCGGTGCGACCACCGTGCTGGATCTGGGCGCCAACGTCGACTGCACCGCGGAGCATCTGCTGCAGTTTGCCGTCATGGGTTCGGCCCTGGTCGCCGCCAACGGCCGCGAAAACCCGAGCGTGGGCCTGCTCAACATCGGGGAAGAGGTCATCAAGGGCAACGACGTCATCAAGCGCGCCGGCCAGTTGTTGCGCGAGGCGGCGGCCCGCGGCGACCTCAATTTCCACGGCAACGTCGAGGGCAACGACATCTTCAAGGGCACCACGGACATCGTCGTCTGCGACGGCTTCGTGGGCAATGTCGCGCTCAAGGCGAGTGAGGGCCTGGCCAGCATGATCGGCGCCTTCCTGCGCGAGGAGTTTGGGCGCGGCTGGCATTCGCGGCTGGCGGCGCTGGTGGCGTGGCCGGTGCTCGCGCGCTTCAAACGCCGCGTGGACCACCGCCGCTACAACGGGGCGGCGTTGCTCGGTCTGCGTGGACTGGTCTTCAAGAGCCACGGCTCGGCCGATGCGTTTGCCTTCGAGCAGGCGCTGCGACGCGCGTATGATGCGGCCGAGGCCCGGCTGCTCGAGCGCGTGCAGCGCCGCATCGCTCGGGCGGCGCCCCTGATGGCGACGCCGTCGGGCGAGTCGCCGGTCGCCACCTCCCTCTGAGCGGGCGCCCCGTCGTCCATTGCCAGGAATCTGATCGCCGATGAGTCTGTACGCCCGCATCACCGGGACGGGCAGCCACCTGCCCAACAAGCGCCTGACCAACCACGACATGGCGGCCCTGCTCGCCGCGCGTGGGCTCGAGACCAGCGACGACTGGATCGTCGAGCGCACCGGCATCCGCGCGCGCCACTTCGCCGCCGAGGGCGAGATGGCCAGCGACCTGGCGCTGCAGGCCAGCCTCAAGGCGCTGGCCGCCGCCGGCCGCCAGCCGCACGAGGTGGACCTGATCGTCGTGGCGACCTCGACGCCGGACATGGTCTTTCCCTCCACCGCCACCATCCTGCAGC
Source organism: Tepidimonas sp. (assembly GCF_046292505.1). Taxonomy (GTDB): domain Bacteria; phylum Pseudomonadota; class Gammaproteobacteria; order Burkholderiales; family Burkholderiaceae_C; genus Tepidimonas. The sequence goes on from NZ_JBKBQX010000012.1 coordinate 5,156, forward strand.
GCAAGCTGCACGAGGCGGCGCAGGCCGCCGGCGGCCAGGGGCCGATCGGCGCGGCGGCGTTCGACGTGCAGGCCGTGTGCACCGGCTTCATCTACGCGCTGACGCTGGCCGACGCGCTGATCCGCACCGGCAGCGCGCGCCGCGCGCTGGTGGTCGGGGCGGAGGTGTTCTCGCGCATCCTCGACTTCGACGACCGCACCACCTGCGTGCTGTTCGGCGACGGCGCCGGCGCCGTGGTGCTGGAGGCCGTGGAGCACGGCGGCGACGGCCCCGGCGTGCTCGCCACCGACCTGCACGCCGATGGCCGCCACACCGGCATCCTGTGCGTGCCGGGCACGGTGGCCGGTGGCCACGTGCTGGGCGAGCCGCTGCTGCGCATGGACGGGCAGGCGGTGTTCAAGCTGGCGGTCGGCGTGCTGGAGGAGACGGCTCGCACCACGCTGGGCAAGGCCGGCAAGACCGAGGCCGATGTCGATTGGCTGATTCCGCACCAGGCCAACATCCGCATCATGCAGAGCACGGCGCGCAAGCTCAAACTGCCGCTGGAGCGGGTCGTCGTGACCGTCGATCAGCATGGCAACACGTCGGCGGCGTCGATTGCGCTGGCGCTCGACCACGCGGTGCGCGCCGGCCGCATCCAGCCGGGCCAACTGCTGCTGCTGGAGGGCGTGGGCGGCGGCTTCACCTGGGGCTCGGCCCTGGTGCGCTACTGAAGACACAACACGTGGGAGCATTCGCAAGATGACGACGTTCGCATTCGTGTTTCCGGGCCAGGGCTCGCAGTCGGTGGGCATGCTCGACGCCTGGGGCGACCACCCGGTGGTGCGTGCCACGCTGCAGGAGGCTTCCGACGCGCTCGGCGAGGACCTGGGCCGCCTGATCCACGAGGGGCCGAAGGAGGCGCTGGCGCTGACCACCAACACGCAGCCGGTGATGCTGGTGGCGGGCGTGGCTGCGTGGCGCGTCTGGAAGGCCGAGGGCGGAGCCGATCCGATCGCGGTGGCCGGCCATTCGCTGGGCGAGTACTCGGCGCTGGTGGCGGCAGGGGCCTTGACGCTGGCGCAGGCCGCGCCGCTGGTGCGGCTGCGCGCGCAGGCCATGCAGCAGGCCGTGCCGGTGGGGGCCGGGGCGATGGCCGCCATCCTCGGGCTGGACGCCGAGGCGGTGCGCGCCGGCTGCGCCGAGGCGCAGGCCGCGTTCGCGCCGGACAGCGGCGAGGTCGTCGAGGCGGTCAACTTCAACGATCCGGCGCAGACCGTCATCGCCGGCTCCAAGGCGGCGGTCGACAAGGCCTGCGAAGTGCTCAAAGCGCGCGGCGCCAAGCGCGCGCTGCCGCTGCCGGTGTCGGCGCCGTTCCACTCCAGCCTGATGCGGCCGGCGGCCGAGGCGCTGCGCGCGGCGCTGGCCGAGGTGGCCATCCAGGCGCCGGCGATTCCGGTCGTCAACAACATCGACGTCGCGGTGGAGACCGACCCGGCGCGCATCCGCGACGCGCTGGTGCGCCAGGCCGCCGGGCCCGTGCGCTGGGTGGAGTGCGTGCAGGCGTTGCGCGCGCGCGGCGCGCAGGCCATCGTCGAGTGCGGCCCGGGCAAGGTGCTGGCCGGCTTGACCAAGCGCATCGCGCCGGAACTGCAAGCGGCCGTGCTGTACGACCCCGCCACACTCGCCGAGGTGCGCGCCTTGCTCGCGGGCTGATTCGCGCGCCGCTGGTCACCCCAACGAATACGCAGGAGGAAATCGACCCATGTCTGAACCGGTTTTCGCGGGCCAGGTGGCCCTCGTCACGGGCGCTTCGCGCGGCATCGGCGCGGCCATTGCGCGCGAACTGGCCGGCCGCGGCGTGCGCGTCGTCGGCACCGCCACCAGCGAGGAAGGCGCCCAGCGCATCACACAGGCGCTCGCCGGCTTCGAAGGCTGTCGCGGCGCGTGCCTGGACGTCAACGACGCCCCCGCCGCCGAGGCGCTGGTGGACGCCCTGGTCAAAGAGCACGGGGCGCTGCACATTCTGGTCAACAACGCGGGCATCACGCGCGATATGCTGGCCATGCGGCTCAAGGACGAGGACTGGGACGCGGTGCTCGACACCAACCTGAAGGCGGTGTTCCGCCTGTGCCGCGCCGCGATCCGTCCGATGATGAAGCAGCGCTATGGCCGCATCGTCAACATCACCAGCGTGGTCGGCGCCTCGGGCAATCCCGGACAGGCCAACTATGCCGCGGCCAAGGCCGGGGTGGCGGGCATGACGCGCGCGCTGGCGCGCGAGCTGGGCAGCCGGCGCATCACCGTCAACTGCGTGGCGCCGGGCTTCATCGAAACCGACATGACCGCCAGCCTCCCGGCCGAGCAGCAGCAGGCGCTGCTGGCGCAAATTCCACTGGGCCATCTGGGTAAACCCGCCGACGTGGCGCATGCAGTGGCCTTTCTGGCCAGTCCGCAGGCCGGCTACATCACCGGGCAGGAGCTGCACGTCAACGGCGGCATGTTCATGGCCTGATCCCCGTCCGATCGCCGGCTGGCGGGCCCGCAGCGGCGGGGCCGCTACAATGCCGGGGCTGTTTTCAACCACCCGCAGAGGGAACTATGAGCGACATCGAAGCACGTGTGAAGAAGATCATTGCCGAGCAACTCGGCGTGGAGGAGAGCCAGGTCACCCCCGAGAAGGCGTTCGTCGCCGACCTGGGTGCCGACTCCCTCGACACCGTGGAGCTGGTGATGGCCCTCGAAGACGAATTCGGCATCGAGATCCCCGACGAGGACGCCGAAAAGATCACCACCGTGCAGCAGGCGATCGACTACGCCAAGGCGCACCAGAAGGCCTGATCCCCCATGAGCCGCCGCCGTGTCGTCGTGACCGGCTTGGGCTGCGTCAGTCCCGTGGGCAACACGGTGGAGGCGGCCTGGGCCAATCTGCTCGCGGGCCGCTCGGGCATTGACCGCATCACCAAGTTCGATGCGAGCGCTTTTGCCTGTCAGATTGCCGGTGAGGTCAAGAATTTCGACCTCGAGTCCTACATCCCGCCCAAGGAGGCGCGGACGATGGACACCTTCATCCACTACGGCATCGCCGCCGCGGCCCAGGCCGTGGCCGACTCGGGCCTGCCGGTGGGTGACGCGCTGTCCGAGGACGAGGCCTGCCGCATCGGCTGCGTGATCGGTTCGGGCATCGGCGGCCTGCCGCTCATCGAGGCGACGCACACGGAGCTCACCAACCGCGGGCCGCGCCGCATTTCGCCCTTCTTCGTGCCCGCCTCCATCATCAACATGGTGTCCGGCCACGTGTCCATGCGCTACGGCTTCAAGGGCCCGAATCTGGCGGTCGTCACGGCTTGTACCACCGGCCTGCACTGCATCGGCGAGGCGGGGCGCATGATCGAGTACGGCGACGCGGACGTGGTCATCGCCGGTGGGACGGAATCGACCGTGTCGCCGCTTGGGATCGGTGGCTTTGCCGCGATGCGGGCCTTGTCCACGCGCAACGACGATCCGCAGGCCGCCTCGCGCCCGTTCGACAAGGACCGTGACGGCTTCGTGCTGGGTGAGGGGGCCGGTGTGTTGGTGCTGGAGGAGTACGAGCACGCCAAGGCACGCGGCGCCAAGATCTACGCCGAGTTGGTCGGCTATGGCATGAGCGCCGATGCGGGCCACATGACCGCCCCCAACATGGACGGCCCCCGCCGCGCCATGCTCAACGCCCTGCGCAACGCGGGCGTGAATGCGGATCAGGTGGACTACCTCAACGCGCACGGCACGTCCACCCCGCTGGGGGACGTCAACGAGACCCATGCCATCAAGGCCGCGCTGGGCGATCATGCACGCCGCGTGGTCGTCAGCTCCACCAAGTCGATGACCGGCCACCTGTTGGGCGGCGCAGGCGGGCTGGAGAGCGTCTTCACCGTCCTTGCCGTGCATCACCAGAAGATTCCGCCGACGATCAACCTGGTCGAGCCGGACGCCGAATGCGACCTGGACTACTGCGCCAATACGGCGCGGGATGCCCGCATCGACGTGGCGTTGAAGAACAACTTCGGCTTCGGCGGCACCAACGGCACGCTGGTATTCAAGCGCGTCTGACTCCTATGGCCCGAACCGGGGCAGCCGGCATCCGCTACCCGGCCGGCTCCGCCCGGCTGGAGACCTGGGTCACCGCGATCGGCCTGTCCGGCGGCGTGGCCGTGCTGGGCCTGTGGGCCTGGGCGCGTCCCGACCTGCCCGCGGCATGGTGGGGACTGCTGGCCGGGGTGGTCGCCAGTGCCCTGTGGGCCGTCTGGAGCCTGCGCCATGCCCGGTACGGCGAATTGGTGTGGCTGCCGACGTCCGGCCCCGACGGTGCGCAGAGCGGCACGTGGCGCTGGATCGGTGCGCAGCGGCCGTCCGGGGTGCCCATGCTCGACGTGCGCATTGCATGGGACGGCACCGACGTGGTGCTGCTGGAGGGGCGAACGCCCGATGGGCAGCGCCTGTGGCTGTGGTGCCAGCGGGCCGCCGCCGGCGACGATCCCGCGGACTGGCTCGCCTTGCGCCGGGCCCTTGCGGCCGCGGCCGACCCCGAAGGCCGATCGGGTATATTCGGGCGCCCTGCGCCGAGGCCATGATGGACGAAACCCGCCGTTCCCCCGACGCCGACGCCGCGCTCGTGCAGCGCGCGATCGCTGGCGACCAACGGGCGTTCGAGCTGCTGGTCATCAAATACCAGCGCCGGGTCGAGCGCCTGATCGGGCGTCTCGTGCGCGACACCGACCTCGTCCCCGATCTGGCGCAGGAGACCTTCATTCGCGCCTACCGGGCGCTGGGGCAGTTTCGCGGCGATGCCCAGTTCTACACCTGGCTGTACCGCATTGCCGTCAACACCGCCAAGAAGGCGCTGCAGGAACTCAAGCGCGATCCGCTGGTGCCGATGAGCGCCCTGCACAACGGGGACGATGGCGATGAAACTTCCGCCCTGGAGCAGGAACTAACCGCGCAGGTGGCCGATACCGAAACCCCGGACGCGGTGCTGGCGAGTAAGGAGATTGCCCAGGCGGTGCAGGCGGCGGTGGATGCCCTGCCGACCGAGCTGGCCCAGGCGATCACGCTGCGCGAAATCGACGGTCTCAGTTACGAGGAGATCGCGCAAGCGCTCGACTGCCCGATTGGAACGGTGCGTTCGCGCATCTTCCGCGCCCGGGAGGCGATTTCGGCGCGCATCAAGCCCATGCTGGAGCGCCAATCCGGCAAGCGTTGGTAGCGTGCCTGTGCAGGGTCACCAGATTGGATGTCCGACCATGAAGCCTGTAGCCCCATCGAACGATCCGTCCGCCGCCGAAGCCGCGCGGCGGGAATGGTTGTCGGCGCTGTTCGACGGCGAATGCGGGCCGTCGCAGGCGCAGACCGCGCTCGACGGGGCCGATGCCGGCGCCGACCGGGCGGCGTGGGATGCGTACCGTTGTATCGGGGATGCCCTGCGCGCCCGGGCGGCCCGCACCGAGGGCGGGGCGGATCCCGCCTTCGTGCGCGCCGTGATGGCGCGTGTGGCGGCCGAGCCTGCGCCGCAGCGCATCGAGGTGTCGCCAGCCGTGGCGGACCCGCTGCCGGTCGCGGCCAACGATGCCGTCTTCCGCTGGAAGATGGTGGCGGGGGTGGCCGCGCTGGCCGCCGTGGTGGCCGTCGCATGGCAGGTGGGTGCGGTGCCAGGGGCGGTCGAGACCGCGCCGCGCATGGCCCAGGCCGAGCCGCCCCAGACCGTGACCGTCAGCCTGCCGAGCGCCCCCAAGCCGGGGGTGGGCGTGGTGGTGCGCGATCCCCAGCTCGAAGAACTGATGGCCGCGCATCGCCAGTGGGGCGGGGCGTCGGCGCTGCAGACCAGCGCCGGTTTTCTGCGGGCGGCCAGCTACGATGTGCCGGCGCGCTGAGGCGGGGTGAAACGGTCCATGACGATGCGACACGCGTACCCCACCCGCTGGGGCCAACGCTGGGCGGGTCGGGTGGCTGCGGCTGCTTTGGGCTTGTCCGTGCTCATGGTCGGGATGCAGGTTGCCCATGGCGCGACCCCTGAGCCCGCGGGCGACATCCAGGCTTGGATCGAGCGGTTGCACGACGCCACGCGCAACCGTGCCTACAGCGGGACGTTCGTCGTCACGCGCGGCAGTGAAATCGCAGCGGCGCGCATCGCGCACGTCTGCGACGGTCGGCAGCAGATCGAGCGCATCGAGTCGCTCAACGGGCCGGCGCGCATCACCTGGCGTCGGGACGACGAGGTCATGACGCTGCTGCCGGACAAGCAGTGGGCGGTGCGCGATCGGCGCGAGCTGCTGCGCCTGTTCCCAGGGCCGGTTCGGGTGCCGGGCATCGAGGTGGCCGGCTTTTATCGCGCCGACGTGCGCGGCAGCGAACGGCTGGCCGGCTTCGATGCCTGGGTGGTGGAGTTTCAGCCCCGCGATGCGTTGCGCTACGGCTACCGCATCTGGTCCGAGAAGCGCACCGGCCTCGTGCTCAAACTGCAGACGCTCAATGCCGATGGCGAGGTGCTGGAGCAGGTCGCGTTCACGGAGCTGCAGCTCGATGCGCCTTTGCGGCTGGAGGCGATGGCGCGGCAGATGGACGACACGCGCGGCTACCGCATCGAGCGCCCGACGCTGCGCAAAACCACGCCGGAGGCCGAGGGTTGGCGTCTGAAGGCCGAGGTGCCCGGATTCCGCCCGGTCACCTGCTGGGTCCGGGCCGAGGAGCCGGCGCGGGCGCGTCCGCCGCTGCAGTGCGTCTATTCGGACGGACTGGCGTCGGTGTCGCTGTTCTTCTCGGCGGCCGACGGGCCCCCGGTGCACCGCACCCAGGCGGGGGCCACACATGTGCTGTCGCAGCGGGTGGGCGGCTATGCGGTCACGGCGCTGGGCGAAGTGCCGCTGGCCACGCTGGAACGTTTTTTGGGCGCGCTCGAGCGCACGCGATGAGCCGTCCGCACAACCGGCCCCGCCCAGCGGCCGGGACGCTTGCATCCGACGAGGCTTTCACATGATGAACCGATCTGAACCTTCCGTGGCGGCCGGAATGCCGCAGCGGCGCCGTTCCGTGGCGCTGGCGGGTGTGTCTCTGATGGGGGCCGTTGCCCTGCTGTGGGGCGCCGCACAGCATGTCGTCGGCGCACAGCCGGCGACGGGCGTGGCTGCCCCGGCCAGCACGGCGGCGGCCGCGCCGCGCCTGACCGGCTTGCCGGATTTCACCGTGCTGGTCGACGAGGTCGGCCCGTCGGTCGTCAACATCCGCACGGTCGAGCGCGTGCAGCCCCGCGAGCCGGAGTCGGCCGCGCCGGACGAGGACATGCGTGAGTTTTTCCGCCGCTTCGGCATTCCGCTGCCTCCCGGCGCGCTGCCGCGCGGTCCGCAGCGCCCCGACCGGGGGCCGGAGCAGCGCCAGCGCGGGGTTGGCTCCGGTTTCGTCTACAGTGCCGACGGCTTTGTCATGACCAATGCGCACGTCGTCGATGGCGCGGACGAGGTGATCGTCACGCTGCCGGACAAGCGCGAGTTCAAGGCGCGCGTGGTCGGCGCCGACAAGCGCACCGACGTGGCGCTGGTCAAGATCGACGCCACGGGCCTGAAGCCCGTGCGCATCGGCGACGTCGAGCGGCTCAAGGTCGGCGAGTGGGTGATGGCGATCGGCTCGCCGTTCGGGTTGGACAACACCGTCACCGCCGGCATCGTCAGCGCCAAGCAGCGCGAGACCGGCGACTTCCTGCCCTTCATCCAGACCGACGTGGCGATCAACCCCGGCAACTCCGGCGGGCCGCTGATCAACATGCGCGGCGAGGTGGTCGGCATCAACAGCCAGATCTATTCGCGCTCGGGCGGCTTCATGGGCATCAGCTTTGCCATCCCGATCGACGAGGCGGTGCGCGTGGCCGAGCAGCTCAAGGCCAACGGCAAGGTCACGCGTGGGCGCATCGGCGTGGCCATCGAGCCGGTGGACAAGGACGTGGCCGAATCGCTCGGCCTGCCGCGGCCGGGCGGGGCGCTGGTGCGCGGGGTGGAGGACGGCTCGCCCGCGGCCAAGGCCGGTATCGAGCCGGGCGACATCATCCTGCGCTTCGACGGCAAGGCGATCGAGAAGTCGGCGGATCTGCCGCGCATCGTTGGCAACACCAAGCCGGGCACCCGTGCCACGGTCGAGGTGTGGCGGCGCGGGGCGACCAAGTCCCTCACCCTCACCGTGGGCACGTTCGAGGACGAATCCGCCGCCGCCCCGGCGACGGAGGAGCCCAAGACCGCCAAGGCCGGACCGCTGGGCTTGACCGTGCGCGAGCTGACCGCCGCCGAGCGGCGCGAGCTGAAGGTGGCCGGCGGCGTGCGCGTTGCGGAGGTGGCCGGCCCGGCCGCGACGGCGGGCGTGCGGCCGGGCGATGTCATCGTCGGGCTGGGCAACCAGACCATCGCCAGCGTGCGCGAATTCGAGCGTGCGGTGGCCGAGTGGCCCAAGGGCCGGCCGGTGAGTCTGCTCATCCGCCGGGGTGACTGGGCGCAGTGGATTCTGGTGCGGCCCTGAGCGGCGCCGTCCGCGGCCGCGGGCGCACAACGCCTACAATCACGGGTTTGAGTCGATCGGGCGCGCTGCTTGGGGAGCGCGCCCTTTTTCTGTGGCCATGAAGCACATCCGCAACTTTTCCATCATCGCGCACATCGACCACGGCAAGAGCACGCTGGCCGACCGCCTGATCGCGCGCTGCGGGGGCTTGAGCGAGCGCGAGATGACCGAGCAGGTGCTCGACTCCATGGATCTGGAGAAGGAGCGCGGCATCACGATCAAGGCGCAGACCGCGGCGCTGCAGTACACCGCGCGCGACGGGCAGGTCTACAACCTGAATCTGATCGACACGCCCGGCCATGTGGACTTTTCCTACGAGGTCAGCCGGTCGCTGTCGGCGTGCGAAGGCGCGCTGCTGGTGGTGGATGCGAGCCAGGGCGTCGAAGCGCAGACGGTGGCCAACTGCTACACCGCGCTGGACCTGGGGGTCGAGGTGTTGCCCGTCCTCAACAAGATGGATCTGCCGCAGGCCGACCCCGAGCGCGCGCAGCAGGAGATCGAGGACGTCATCGGCATCGATGCCTCCGAGGCCATCCCCTGCTCAGCCAAGACCGGCATGGGCATCGACGACATTCTGGAGGCGGTGGTGGCCAAGATCCCGCCACCGCATGGCAACCCGGATGGCCCGCTGCGGGCGATGATCATCGACTCGTGGTTCGACAACTACGTCGGCGTGGTGATGCTGGTGCGGGTGGTGGATGGCTGCCTCAACCGGGGCGACCGCATCCGGTTGATGGCCACGGGCGCGCAGTACCCGTGCGAGAAGGTGGGTGTCTTCACCCCCGCCAACCAGCCGCGCGAGCGGCTGCAGGCGGGCGAAGTGGGCTACGTCATCGCCGGCATCAAAGAACTGAAGTCGGCCAAGGTGGGCGACACCATCACCTCGTTCAAGACCGCCAGCGGCGCCAATCTGGCCGCGGCCACCGAGCCGCTGCCCGGCTTCAAGGAAGTGCAGCCGCAGGTGTTTGCCGGGCTGTACCCCACCGAGGCGAGCGAATACGACCAGTTGCGCGACGCGCTGGAAAAGTTGCAGCTCAACGACGCGTCGCTGCACTTCGAGCCGGAGGTGTCGCAGGCGCTGGGCTTTGGTTTCCGCTGCGGCTTTTTGGGCCTGCTGCACATGGAAATCGTGCAGGAGCGGCTGGAGCGCGAATTCGACCAGGACCTGATCACGACCGCGCCGAGCGTGGTGTACCAGGTGGTCAAGGGCGACGGCGAGGTGCTGATGGTAGAAAACCCCTCGCGCATGCCGGAGCCGAGCAAGATCCAGGAGATCCGCGAGCCCATCGTCACGGTGCACATCTACCTGCCGCAGGACTATGTCGGCCCGGTGATGACGCTGTGCAACGGCAAGCGCGGCGTGCAGCTCAACATGGCCTACCACGGCAAGCAGGTGATGCTGACCTACGATCTGCCGCTGGCCGAGATCGTGCTGGACTTCTTCGACAAGCTCAAATCCGTCAGCCGCGGCTACGCATCGATGGACTACGAGTTCAAGGAGTACCGCCCCTCGGACGTGGTGAAGGTGGACATCCTGCTCAATGGCGAGAAGGTGGACGCGCTGTCGATGATCGTGCACCGCAGCCAGTCGCAGTCGCGCGCGCGCGCGGTGGTCAGCAAGATGCGCGAGATCATCAGCCGCCAGCAGTTCGACGTGGCCATCCAGGCCGCCATCGGCGCCAACATCATCGCGCGCGAGACCGTCAAAGCGCTGCGCAAGAACGTGCTGGCCAAGTGCTACGGCGGTGACATCACCCGCAAGCGCAAGCTCCTGGAAAAGCAAAAGGCCGGCAAGAAGCGCATGAAGCAGATCGGCACCGTCGAGGTGCCGCAGGAGGCCTTCCTCGCCATCCTGCAGGTGGAGGAGTCATGAACGACCAGACCATGGGCGCCCTGACGGGCGTCGTCCTGGCGGCATTCGCCGGCTACGGCGTCGCGTGGTATGTGGGGGCCATCGATGGCAACTTCGCGCTGCTGCTGTTGCTGGCCGTGGTGGTGACGGGCGCCTACTGGGTGGCCGAGCGCTGGGTGTTTCTGCCGCGCCGGCGGGCTGCCGCCGAGCGCGCCGTGGCCGAGGCCCGCCGCCGCCGCGAGGAATTGGCCCGCCAGGGCATCACCGCCGATCACGGCGACCCGGACGCCCTGCGGCGCAAGTTCCTCGCCCAGCCCTGGTGGCTGGACTGGACGGCGGGGCTGTTTCCCGTCATTCTGGCGGTATTTTTGCTGCGCTCGTTTTTGTTCGAGCCGTTCAAGATTCCCTCCGGCTCCATGATCCCGACGCTGCGTGTGGGGGACCTGATCCTGGTCAACAAATTCCACTACGGCATCCGTCTGCCGGTGGTCAATACCAAGGTCGTGGACAACCACAACCCGCAGCGCGGCGACGTGATCGTCTTTCGCTACCCGCCTCAGCCCAGCCTGGACTACATCAAACGCGTCGTCGGCGTGCCGGGTGACGAGGTGGCGTATCTGAACAAGCGGCTGTTCATCAACGGGCAGCCGGTGCCGCGCACCGCCGAGGCGGATTTTTACGATGCCGAGGCGATGCGCTACCGCAAGCAGTTCGTCGAGGAGATCGGTGGCCGGCGGGTGCACACCCTGCTGGACGACGAGCGCCCCGCCTTCATCCCGGCGGCGGCCGATTTTCCGGGGCGCGAGCACTGCCGCTACACCGTCGAAGGCGTGACCTGCCGCGTGCCCGCAGGGCACTACTTCGTCATGGGCGACAACCGCGACAATTCGCTCGACTCGCGCTACTGGGGCTTCGTGCCCGAGCGCAACATCGTCGGCAAGGCGGTATTCGTGTGGATGAACTTCGGCGATCTGGGGCGCATTGGCGCGTTCGAATGAACGCACCCGGTTCGATTGGCGCTATCATGGGCCGAACTGTCGCCGGGTGCGGCGACTTCTGCACGGGGGTGAGCATGAAGCGGGGTCAGCTCGGGGTGACCGTGATCGGGATGGTGTTTTTCGGGATCGTCGCGGCACTGCTGATCGTGCTGGTGGCCAAGGTGGTGCCCACGGTCACCGAGTACCTGGCGATCCAACAGGCCGTCAACCGCGCCGCGCAAAGCGGCACCACCGTTGCCGAGATCCGCAACGCCTTCGAGCGCGCCAAGACCGCCGATTATTTCGATGCCGTCAGCGGCAAGGATCTGGAGATCAGCAAGGACGGTGACCGCATCGTCGTCGAGTTTGCCTACGACAAGGAAATCCACCTCTTCGGCCCGGCGTACCTGCTGCTCAAGTACCGGGGCCGCAACTCATGATCCATGACTGATTCTTTGGCGCCGGGGCTGGAGGCGCTGCAGCGCCGGCTGGGGCACCGCTTCCGCCAGCCCGATTTGCTCGTGCGGGCATTGACGCACCGCAGTTATTCGGCCGACCACTACGAGCGGCTGGAGTTCCTGGGCGATGCTGTGCTCGGCTTGGCGGTGTCCACGCTGCTCGTCGAGCGCCTGCCACAGCAGGCGGAGGGCGAGCTCTCGCGTGCGCGTGCCAGCCTTGTGCGGCAGGACGCCCTGCACCGCATCGCGCTGGACCTGGGTCTGCCCCCCTTGCTGCGCCTGGGCGAGGGCGAGCAGCGCTCGGGCGGGCGGGAGCGGGCCTCCATCCTGGCCGATGCGGCCGAGGCGGTGTTGGGGGCCCTGTATCTGGATGCGGGCTTCGAGGCGGCACAGGCCGTGGCTCGCCGCTGGTACGAGGGTGTCGAGCTGCGGCCCGGCCTGGGCAAGGACGCCAAGACGGCGCTGCAAGAGTGGCTGCAGGCCCGCCGCCGGCCCCTGCCCGTCTACGAGGTGGTCGCCATCCACGGGGAAGCGCATGCCCAGACCTTCGAGGTGGCGTGCCGCGTCGAGGGCGCGGCGCCCGCCACCGGGCGGGGGCCCTCGCGCCGCGCAGCCGAGCAGGCGGCCGCCGCCGTGATGTTGGACCAACTGCACACCCACGGCCTGTCCAGCCGAGTCTCCCAGCCATGACCCCTCAGCCCCCCGGCGCGCCATCTGCGCCATCCGCGCCCCCCGCCGATGACCTCGAGGCCATGCTGGCGCGGGCCTTGGGTCGCGCCGCCGACGCCTCTGCCGCGGCCGCAGCAGCCGCATCGGCGTCGGCCCCTGCGGCCGCGCCGACCGGTCCCCAGCGCTGCGGCTTCATCGCCATCGTCGGCAAGCCCAACGTGGGCAAGTCCACACTGCTCAATGCCCTGGTGGGCCACAAGGTCAGCATCACCTCACGCAAGGCCCAGACCACCCGCCACCGCATCACCGGCATTCGCACCGAGGGGGCGACGCAATTCGTCTTCGTGGACACGCCGGGTTTTCAGACCCGGCACGGCAACGCGCTCAATCGCGCGCTCAACAAGACCGTGCTGGGCGCGGTGGCCGATGTGGATCTGCTGCTGTTCGTGGTCGAGGCGGGACGCTTCGACCTGGCGGACGCCAAGGTGCTGGCGCTGCTGCCCCCTGGCGTGCCGGTGATCCTGGTGGCCAACAAGCTGGACCGCGTGCACCGCCGCGTGGAGATCGCGCCTTGGCTGCGCAGCATGCAGGATCGCCACCCGTTTGCCGAGTTCTTCCCCATGTGCGCCAAGCAGCCGCGTGATGTGCAGCGCCTGCTGGCGCTGTGCGAGCGCTACCTGCCCGAGCAGCCGTGGCTGTACGACGCGGACGACCTCACCGACCGCAGCGAGCGTTTTCTGGCCGGCGAGCTGGTGCGCGAAAAGCTGTTTCGTCTGACCGGCGACGAGTTGCCCTACACCTCGACGGTCGTCGTGGACCGCTTCGAGCAGGAGGGCGAGCTGCGCCGCATCGCTGCCACCATCATCGTCGAGCGCGAGGGCCACAAGGGCATGGTCATTGGCGAGGGGGGCGAGCGCCTCAAGCGCATCGGCACCGAGGCGCGCCAGGAACTGGAGCGCCTGTGGGGCGGCAAGGTGTTCCTGGAGCTGTGGGTCAAGGTGCGCTCCGGCTGGTCCGACGACGAGGCCCGGGTGCGCGCTTACGGTTACGAGTGACGTGGCCACACGCCAGCGGGTGCGGGTGCACGACGAGCCCGCCTTCGTGCTCCACCACCACGACTGGAGCGAGTCCAGCCTGATCTTGGAGCTGTTCACCCGCCACCATGGCCGTGTGGTGCTGGTGGGCAAGGGGGTCAAGCGACCCACGTCGCAGTTTCGCGCCGTACTGCTGCCCCTGGTGCCCTTACGCGTGGATTGGTCGGGCGAGGCGGAGGTGCGCACCCTCAAGGCCGCGCAGTATGCCGGCGGCCATGCGATGCCGGCGGGCGATGCGCTGCTGGCGGGCTACTACCTGAACGAGCTGATGCTGCGCCTGATGGCCCGCGACGATCCCCACCCGGCGCTGTTCGATCCCTATGCCGCGGCGGTTCAGGCCCTGGCCCGCGGGGCCGACGTGGCGGTAACGCTGCGGGCCTTCGAGTTGCTGCTGCTGCGCGAGTTGGGCTGGTTGCCCCACCTGGCGCAGGAGGGGCTGCGCCTGCTGCCCCTGGAGGCCGGGCAGCCCTACCGCCTCCTGCCGGAGGCAGGCCTGCAACCCAGCGGGCCGGACGATGCGGGCGCCTTGCCCGGTGCGCACTGGCAGGCGGTTCAGGCTGCGCTGGACGCCTCCGACCCCTGGTCCGCCCTGTGGGCGCACGCGCCGACTCTGGGCACCACCGCAATGCGCGTGGGCCTCTCCGGCTTGCTGCACTACCATAGTGGGGTGCGGTCCTTCCAGACCCGCGAGCTCATGCGGGCGCTGCGCCGCATCGGGCCGCGACCCACCCCGCCGCTGAACGACCTTTCGCCATGAGCCTTCCCTCTGCCCCCGGCGCATCCCGCACGGCGTTGTCCGTCAACGTCAACAAGGTGGCGCTGTTGCGCAACAGCCGCCACTTGGACATTCCCAGCGTGACGCGGGCGGCGACGCTGTGTTTGCAGGCCGGTGCCGATGGCATCACCGTGCATCCCCGCCCGGACGAGCGGCACATCCGTTGGCACGACGTGTTCGATCTGGCGCGCCTGCTGCGCGACTGGCCGGACCGCGAATTCAACATCGAGGGCAATCCCTTCCACAACCTGCTCGACGTTGCGCGCGAGGTGGTGCAGCAGGGCCTGCCGCTGCACCAGCTCACCTTCGTGCCGGATGCGGTGGACCAGTTCACCAGCGACCACGGTTGGCGGTTCCCCGAGGATGCACAGCGGCTGCGGCCCGTGATCGAGCAGGCACAGGCGCTCGGGGCGCGTGTGAGCCTGTTCATGGACCCCGATCCGGCGCAGATGGCCGGTGCTCGGGGCGTGGGTGCCGACCGTGTGGAGCTCTATACCGAACCCTATGCTGCTGCCTGGCCCGACGCTGGCGCGCGCGCCGTCCAGTTGCAGCGCTATCGCGACGCCGCCGTGGCCGCCCAGGCGGCCGGGCTGGGTGTCAACGCGGGGCACGACCTCAACCGCGACAATCTGACCGATTTCCTGCGCGCCGTGCCGGGCGTGGCCGAGGTCTCCATCGGCCATGCCCTGATCGCCGATGCGCTGGAGTTCGGCTACGCCGCCACCGTGCGCGACTACCGGCGCTGCATTGCGGCCGCGATGGGCTGACCCCCATGATCTATGGCGTGGGCACCGATCTGTGCGATGTGCGCCGCATCGCCGCCGCTTTGGAGCGGCACGGCGAGCGCTTTGCGCAGCGCGTGCTGGCCGAGGGCGAGTTGGCCTTGTGGCACGAGCGCCGTGCGCGCTGGCCAGAGCGGGGTGTGCGCTTCGTGGCGACGCGCTTTTCGGCCAAGGAGGCGTTCAGCAAGGCCATTGGCCTGGGCCTGCGCGCGCCCATGACCTGGCGCGACTGCGAGGTGATCCGGCGGCCGAGCGGTCAGCCCGCCTTCCGCCTGCATGGGGCGCTGCTGGCGTGGTGCACCGAGCGGCGATTGCGCGCCCATCTGAGCGTGACCGACGAATCCGACTATGCCGCCAGCTTCGTGGTGGTGGAGCAAGACCCATGACCCTGCATGCCCCCCTCGTCATCGACGTCGCCGGCACCCGTCTGACCGATGCCGACCGTGCCCGCCTGAGCCATCCGTTGGTCGGCGGGGTGATCCTGTTTGCCCGCAACTGGCGTGATCGGGCGCAGTTGCAGCGCCTGTGCGGCCAGATCAAGCGGGTGCGCCGCGACCTGCTCATCGCTGTGGACCACGAGGGCGGGCGCGTGCAGCGCTTTCGCACCGATGGCTTCACCCACCTGCCGCCGATGCGCGACTTCGGTCGCCTGTGGCGCGAGGCGCCCGAGACGCGCCCCGGTGAGGCCGCGCTGGCCGCCTGCAATGCGGCGACGGCCGCGGGCTATGTGCTGGGGGCCGAGCTGCGCGCCTGTGGCGTGGACTTCAGCTTTGCGCCGGTGCTGGACCTGGATTACGGGCGCAGCGAGGTGATTGGCGACCGCGCCTTCGACGGTGATGCCCGCGTTGTGACGGCGCTGGCGCAGGCTCTGATGCACGGGCTGCGCCTGGCGGGCATGGCCAACTGCGGCAAGCATTTTCCCGGTCACGGTTGGGCCGAGGCCGACTCCCATGTGGACCTGCCGGTGGACGATCGGCCGCTGGAGGCGATTCTGACCGACGACGCCGCGCCCTACGGGTGGCTGAGTGCGTCGCTGGCGGCGGTGATGCCCGCGCACGTCGTCTACCCGCAGGTGGACGCTCGGCCGGCGGGGTTCTCGCGCCGCTGGTTGCGTGACATCCTGCGCGAGCGGCTGGGTTTTACCGGCGCCGTCTTCAGTGACGACCTCAGCATGGCCGGTGCGCGTGTGCTGGACGGCCGCCGCGTGACCCCTACCGAGGCGGCGCTGGCCGCGCTGGAGGCCGGCTGCGACCTGGTGTTGCTGTGCAACCAGAGCACCGTGGCCGACGGCGAGCCGATCGACGACCTGATCGAGGGGCTGAGCCGTGCCCTCATCGAAGGCCGCTGGGTGCCGGACGAGACCGCCGACGCCCGCCGGCGCGCGCTGCTGCCCACGTCGCCCGCGCCGGACTGGGACGCTTTGATGGCCGATCCCCGTTACCAGCACGCCTTGGAACTGCTGCCCTGACGGGGCCGTACTCGCCGGGGCGGTTGCCGCCTCAGGCCGGCACCGGATCGGCCCGGGAGCCGCCCGCTGGATGGGCACAGACGACGCGGTTGCGCCCGCCGGCCTTGGCCTCGTACATGGCCGCATCGGCCCGGCGCAGCAGGTCGGACAGCGTGGTGTCGTCGTCCGTGGCCATCGCCAGGCCGACGCTGATGGTCGGGCGGATGGTTTCGCCCGGCAGTGGGATGGCCAGCGCCGCGGTGGCCGAGCGCAGCCGCTCGGCCAGATCGCGCGCCTGGGCGAGCTGGGTGTCGGGCAGCACGAGCGCGAACTCCTCCCCGCCCAGGCGGCCAAAGCAATCGCCGGCGCGCACATGCTGCACACAGGTCCCGACCACCGCCACCAGCACCTCGTCGCCGCCCAGGTGCCCGTGCTGGTCGTTGATGCGTTTGAAGTGGTCCAGGTCGATGATCAACAGCGCCAGCGGCTCGCCGCTGCGGTGGCGCTGCTGGAGCAGCCGCGCGCCGGCCTCCAGCAGATAGCGGCGGTTGATGAGCCCGGTCAGCGCATCGCGCGTGGCCTGCGAATGCAGCTCCTGGATGAGCTGCTCGTTGCGCTGGCGCAGTTCGATCGCCTCGGTGGTCGCCGTGTTGATCTGCCGGCCCACCAGCACCATCAGCGCGCAGAAGCCGACCCCGAGCAGGCTCAGGCCGAGGTGGAACCCGCTTGGCTCCAGCAGCGGCGGTGCGACCAGGGCCAACACCGGAAACGTCATGTCCAGCCACAGCAGGCGCAGGTGTGCGTTGGACATGGACACGGTCAGCGAGATCAGGCCGACGTGTACCAGCATTACGAACATGAGGTTGCCGAAATCCCCCGGTTGCCACGCCCACACCACCAGCGACGACCAGGCCAGCATGTGCGCGCCGTGCGCCAGCGCGATGCGGTTGGCCCAGCGGCGTTCCTCGCTCGGCGGCGGGTTGGCCCGTTTGAAACGCCGGTACACCCACAGATAGTGCGCGATGATGACCAGCTCGAGCACCAGCCAGCCCAGCGCCCATGACGTGGGCACCCAGCGCGACAGCAACAGCGCGGTGATGATCGCCAACACCGGCGCCACATACCGGTCGTGGCGATGCACGTCCACGTACAGGTGCAACTGGGCCAGCCGCACACGGGCACGCGGATCGGCGACCATCCGGGGGTCTCGGTGCAAGGGGGTGAGGGGCCGACGCCGCAGCCTCAGGCCACCGCGTCGGCGCTTTGGCGCTGCAACATCGCCAGCACGTTGGCCACGGTGCCGCGCAGCTCGCGCCGGTCGCAGATGAAGTCCACCGCGCCCTTGCTCTGAAGAAACTCCGCGCGCTGGAAGCCCTCCGGCAGCTTGACGCGCACGGTGTTTTCGATCACGCGCGGGCCAGCAAAGCCGATCAGCGCCTTGGGCTCGGCGATGACCACGTCCCCCATGAAGGCGAAGCCCGCCGACACGCCGCCCATGGTGGGGTCGGTGAGCACGCTGATGTAGGGCAGGCGTTTCTTGGCCAGCCGGGTCAGCGCCGCGTTGGTCTTGGCCATCTGCATCAGGGACAGCAGCCCCTCCTGCATGCGCGCGCCGCCGGTGGCGGTGAAGCAGATGAACGGCACTTTCTGCTCGATGGCGTTTTCGACGCCGCGCACGAAGCGCTCGCCGACCACCGAGCCCATCGAGCCGCCCATGAAGTCGAACTCGAAGCAGGCCACCACCACCGGCAGCGTGTGCACCGCGCCGCCCATCACGATCAGCGCATCGGTCTCGCCGGTGGCCTCCAGCGCCTCCTTCAGGCGCTCGGGGTACTTGCGGCTGTCCTTGAACTTCAGCGCATCGACCGGCAGCACCTCCTGCCCGATCTCGTAGCGGCCCTCGGGGTCGAGGAAGGCATCGAGCCGCGCGCGCGCGCCGATGCGGTGGTGGTGCGCGCAGTGCGGGCAGACGTTGAGGTTCTTCTCGAGGTCGGTCTTGTAGAGCACGGCCTCGCAGCTCGGGCACTTGATCCACAGACCCTCGGGGATGCTGCGCCGCTGGGCGCTCGCCGGGGCGATCTTGGGCGGCAGCAGTTTTTCCAGCCAGGACATGGCAACTCCTTGCAATGGCGGCGCCGCAGACCCGCAGGGTCTGCCGCGCCGGGGCGAGGGCGATTATGCGACAGCCGCGGCAGACCGGGCGGGCAGGGCGTCCAGTGCCGCGCGGATCTCGCGCAGAAAGGCCGCGGCGACCTCGGGCACACGCGCGGGGGGTTCGTTTTCGATCAACTGGATCAAACGGGTGCCGATCACCACCGCATCGGCGCTGCGGCCCACGGCCTGGGCGCTGGCCGCATCGCGGATGCCGAAGCCGACCCCCACCGGGATGGACACATGCGCGCGAATGCGCGGCAGCATCGCTTCCACCGCCGCGGTATCCAGGTGGCCGGCCCCCGTGACACCCTTGAGCGAGACGTAGTACACATAGCCGCTGGCCAGCCGGCCGACCTGCGCCATGCGCGCGTCCGTACTGGTGGGCGCGAGCAAAAAAATCAGGTCCAGCCCGTGCGCGCGCAGGGTGGCGGCGAAGGCCTCGCACTCCTCGGGCGGGTAGTCCACGACCAGCACGCCGTCCACACCTGCGGCGGCGGCCTCGCGCGCGAAGCTGCCGGTGCCGTGCCGGTGTTCCCAGGCCTCGATGGGATTGGCGTAGCCCATCAGCACCACGGGCGTGGTGGCGTCGCGGGTGCGGAAGTCGCGCACCATCTGCAGCACCTGCGCCAAGCCCACGCCTGCGGCCAGCGCGCGCTCGCCGGCGCGCTGGATCACGGGGCCGTCGGCCATCGGGTCCGAAAATGGCACGCCCAGCTCGATCACGTCGGCCCCGGCGGCCACCAGGGCGTGCATCAGCCCGGGCGTCGCATCGGGTTGCGGAAAGCCTGCGGTGACGAAGGGGATCAACGCCCGGCGGCCCTGGGCGCGCAGGCGGTCGAAGGTGGCGGCAAGGCGGTGCGGGCTCATCGGGCGGCTCCCGGCGTCAGCGTGAGGGGCTGCTCGGCGGTCTTGACGCTCTGTCCCCGGCAGCTCGGGCGGCAGTAGAAATCCGCCTGCGACAAATCGGCGACGGTGCCGATGTCCTTGTCGCCGCGCCCGGACAGGTTGACCAGCAGCGACTGGTCGGGGCGCATCGTCGGCGCGAGCTTCATGGCGTAGGCCACGGCATGGCTGGACTCCAGCGCGGGGATGATGCCTTCGGTGCGGCACAGGCGGTGGAAGGCCTCCAGCGCCTCGCCGTCGGTGACGCCGACATACTCGGCGCGGCCGCTGTCCTTTAGCCAAGCGTGCTCGGGGCCGACGCCGGGGTAGTCCAGCCCGGCGCTGATGGAGTGCGTCTCGGTGATTTGGCCGTCGGGGTTTTGCAGCACATAGGTGCGGTTGCCGTGCAGCACGCCGGGCACGCCGCGCTGCAGCGAGGCGGCGTGCCGGCCGCTGTCCAGGCCGCTGCCGGCCGCTTCCACACCGATCAGGCGCACCCGCTCGTGGGGGATATAGGGGTAGAAGATGCCCATCGCATTGCTGCCCCCGCCGACACAGGCGATCACCGCGTCCGGTTGGGCCTGCGCGCCGTTGCCGGGCAGGCCCAGGTCGGCCAGCATCTCCGGCATCTGGCGCAGGCATTCCTCGCCAATCACGCTCTGGAAGTCGCGCACCATCATCGGGTAGGGGTGCGGCCCGGCGACGGTGCCGATGATGTAAAAGGTGTTTTCGACGTTCGTGACCCAGTCGCGCAGCGCCTCGTTGAGCGCGTCCTTCAGCGTCTTGCTGCCGGACTCCACCGGCACCACGGTGGCGCCGAGCAGCTTCATGCGGTAGACGTTGGGGCTCTGGCGCTTGACGTCCTCGCTGCCCATGTAGACCACGCATTCCAGCCCGTAGCGCGCGCAGATGGTGGCGGTGGCCACGCCGTGCTGACCGGCGCCGGTCTCGGCGATCACGCGCGGCTTGCCCATGCGCCGCGCCAGCATCGCCTGTCCGATGACGTTGTTGATCTTGTGCGCGCCGGTGTGGTTGAGGTCCTCGCGCTTGAGGAAGATCTGGGCGCCACCTAGCTCACGGCTGAGGCGCTGCGCGTGGTAAATGGGCGAGGGGCGGCCGACGAAGTGGGCCAGCTCGTAGCGGAATTCGCGCTGGAAATCGGGGTCCTGGCGGTAGCGGTCGTAGGCCGCGCGCAACTCGGCGATGGCGTGCGTCAGCGTCTCGCTGACGAAGCTGCCGCCGTACGGGCCGAAGTGGCCCTGGGCGTCGGGATAGGCGTAAGCGGACATGGGTAGGGTTCGAATCCTGGGGGCGGACGGCGGCCCGCGCGCGGCGGGGCCCGTCAGGGGTGGGGAGGGTCGGTCGGCGTCAGATCGGCACGGCGCACCGCGGCGATGAACGCCTCGACGCGGGCCGGATCCTTGATGCCCTTGGCGGCTTCGACGCCGGAAGAGACGTCAACCGCCCACGGGCGCACCAGACGGACGCCATCGGTCACATTTGCGGGTGTGAGTCCACCAGACAAAACGACCCGATCGGCGGCGTTGAGTCGAGGGTGTGACCACGGGAAGGCTGTCCAGTCGAAGGGTTGTCCGCCACCGCCGTAGCCGGGGACGTGCGCATCGATCAGCACGGCCCGCGCGGCGGCAAAACGCTGCGCGTATTCTAGGAGATCGAAGCCGGCGGCGCCAGCGCCGACCGGGACGCGCGCGGCCCGCATCCAGGGGCGGGGGCCGGCCAGGGCCGCGCACTGGTCGGGCGTTTCGTCGCCGTGGAATTGCAGCAGCGCGTTCGGTACCGCCTCCAGACCGGCGGCCACCTCGTCGGCCGTGGCGTTGACGAACAACAGCACCGGCGTGACGAAGGCGGGCAGACGGCGCGCCAGCTCGGCGGCGCGTTGGACGCTGACGTGGCGAGGGCTGGCCCGGTAGAGCACGAAGCCGATCGCGTCCGCGCCGGCGGCGGCGGCGTGGTCCACATCGGCTTCGCGCGTCAGGCCGCAGATTTTGATGCGGGTGCGTCGCATGGCTGGGCGGGATGGGGCGCGCGGGTGCGGCCCGGGTGGGGGGCGTTCACAGGGGCAGCCAGTCGAAAGCCGGGGTGTGCCGCGGCAGCCCGAGGTCGGCATCGTACACGGGACCCAGAAAGTACAGCCCGTCCGGTGCGAAGGTTGGCGCGGCGATCTCGCGATTGCGCGCATCGCGCACGGTCGCCATCCAGTCGGGCGGGCGCAACCCCTGGCCCACGGCGATGAGGCACCCCATGATGTTGCGGATCATGTGGTGCAAAAAGGCGTTGGCCTCGAAGTCGAAGCGCCAGTAGGGGCCGCGGCGGCCGATGTCGATGCGGTACAGGTGCTTGACGGGCGACAGCGCCTGGCACTGCGCGGCGCGAAACGAGCTGAAGTCGTGCTCGCCGAGCAGGTGGCGCGCGGCGCGTTGCATGGGCTCGAGCGCCAGCGGGCGAAACACCCAGCCCACGCGCCCGGCTTCGATGCTGGGGCGCACGGGCGACTCCAGCAGCACATAGGCATAGCGGCGCGAGCGGGCGCTGTTGCGGGCGTGGAAGGTGGCGGGCACGGGCTGCGCCCACTGCACCGCGATGTCGTCGGGCAGATAGCGGTTGGTGCCCCGCACCCACGAGTTCATGGCCCGTTCGACCGGGGCGTCGAAATGGACCACCTGGTTCAGGCCGTGCACCCCCGCATCGGTGCGGCCGGCGCACAGGGTGGCGATCGCGGGCACGTCGGCAAAGGTCGCCAGCGCCCGCTCCAGCCGGTCCTGCACGGTTTGCCCCCCGGGCTGGCTTTGCCAGCCCTGGTAGGCGGTCCCCAGATAGCTCACCCCCAGCGCTATGCGCATCGCTCGATCGCTGCCGTGCACGCCTGGCGGACGGCGTCAGGCCAGCTGCGCCAGGAAGGCGCGGGCGCGTTCCTGCAGCTCGCCGCTGGCCTCGGCAACGACTTCCTCGGCCAAGGTTCGCGCACCGTCCACGTCGCCGATGGCCTCGAACTCGCGCGCCAGCGACAGCTTGGTCTCCAGCGGGTCGTTCTCGCCCAGTCCCTCGGCAATCTCCAGGCTCGACAGGTCGTCGACCGGGGCCTCGTCGGCGGGGGTGGCCGCGCTGGCCGGCTCTGCGCGGGGCGGCTCGTCCGTGGGCAGATCGAGCGACAGGCCCGCCAGCTCTGGTGGCAGACCCGGCGCCGCGGCCTCGGAGGGCGCGGACTGCGGGGCCGGCTCGGGGATATCAAGGTCGAAGTCGATGCCGGCCATGTCGTCCGCAGTGCCCGAGTCTTTCGCGTCCGCCGGGCTGCGGGCCGCAGCATCGGGCTGCGAGGTCGATGCGTCGGTGAGTTCCGGCGCCGGGGCTTGCTCGGTCAGATCGAGGTCGAAGTCCAGGTCGTCAGCCGCCGGGGCGGCGGTGGCGGTCGGCGCGCTGACCGATTCGGCCGCCGGGGTATCGAAGGTCAGGTCCAGCTCGGGCACGATGCCGTCGTCCGGCGCGGCGGTCCCCGCCCCAGCCATCCCTGCGGCTCCGGCCGCCATGGCCCCCGCTGCGGCAGCTCCGCCGCCAGCGCCCGCGGGGCGGTAGAGCGGATTGTCGGGGTCGAGGGTCATGCCCAGCTCGCAGGCGCGCTGCCACTCGGGGCCCTGTCCCTGGGTCAGGGTGTGCAACTCGCGCGCTGCGGCCTCGAATCGGGCCGCATCCGGCCGCTGCGCATAAATCTCCAACAGCTTGAGCCGCACCGGCAGCCGGTCGGGGTGCAGTCGCAGCGCCTCGAGCAGGATTTCTTCGGCCTGCTGATCGCGGCCGTAGGCCAGATACACGTCGGCCTCGGCCACGGGGTCGACATCGCCACCGGCGTCGAGCTGACTGGGCGAGAACATCATCGACGACACCGGAGCCTCGTCGTCGGTGTCCACGGTTTGGCCCACCGCATCGACGTGCGGTTCGGCCGGCTGGTCGCTGCTCGCCCGGCGCTGGCGTTGCCGCACGCGCCACCAGGCCAGCACGGCCAGCAGCACGGCCACGCCGCCGGCCGCCGGCAGGGTCAGCGGATGCGCCAGCAGGGTACCCACCACGCCGGCTTCGGGCGGGGTGGGTGCCGGTGCCGGCGCGGGGGCCGGGGCCGGGGGTGGGGGTGGGGGTGGGGGTGGGGTCGCCGCCGCAGGGGGGGCGGGGGGCTCCGCTGGCGGGGCGGGCGGTGCCGGTGGCGACGCCGTTACCTGAGGGCCGGCACCGTCGCCCGCGGTGGCCGGGGCAGCCGCCGGGGCCGGAGCGGTTGCCGCGGGCGTGGCCGGTGCGCTGGCTGGCGCCGACGCCGCTTGCCGCAGTTGCTCCAGCTCTTGCAGGTTGCGGTTCAGCTCCGCGACACGCTGCTCGGTTTCGTTGCGCTGGCGTGCTTCGGCGATCTGGGCCTCGGCCGGTGCCGGGGCACCGGGCTTGCTCAAGGTCAGCTTGTCCTGGGCGCTGGCTTGCGGTTTGTCTTCCGCCACGGCCGCCTGCACGGCGCCGGTTGCCGTGCGCGAGGCGGGGGGGGCCTCTTGCGCCGGAGCGGCGGCGGCCAGGCGCCGGCGGTATTCGTTGAAGTCCCGCGTCTGTGCGGCGACGATGCGGCGCGCTTCCTGCGGATCGACGGCGGCCGCCCCCGCGGCGTCCGGCAGATCGAGGACGGCGCCTGCGCGCACCAGGTTGATGTTGTTGCGGATGAAGGCCTGGGGATTGGCGCGCAGCAGCGCGACGAGCATCTGCTCCAGCGTGACGTCGGCCGGCTTATGCTCCGCGGCGATGCGTCCGGCCGTTTCCCCGGGTTTGACGGTGATCCGTTTGTTGGGTGGGGTCACCGTTTGGGTCGCGGGCCGGCCGGTCGGCGCAGCGCCGGAGGGTGAGCCGGGCGCCGCCGCCGACGGCGGGGCGGGAGGCACCGGTTGCGCCGGCCGTACGTCCGTCACGACGGGGGCGGCCGGGGTGGGGGGCGCTGCCGTCACGGCCGGTGCCACCGGAGTGGGTGGGCGCAGGTTGGGCGGATCGAACAGCAGGGTGTAGCCACGCAGCAGTTCGCCACCCGCCCAGCGGGCCTGCACCACCAGGTCGAGGAAGGGCTCGGACACCGGACGGGCGCTGCGCACCACGATGACCGTGCGCCCGTCCGAACGCCGCTGCACCTCCAGCGACACGTCCTGCAGCAGGGCGTTGAATTCGAGATTGGCGGCGCGAAAACGCTCGGCCGGTGCAATGCCGACCTGCAGGCTGGCGGCCTCGGCGTCGGTGAGGGTCGGCACGTCGATTTCGGCGCGCAGCGGCTCGCCCAGTTGCGACTGGACCGAGACCCGACCCAGCGCCAAGGCCCAGGCGTTGCCCGCCAGGGTCGAGGCCAGTGTCGCCGCCAAAGCAATGCCCCGCCAAGCACCGCCCGTGCGCCACCCGCCGCCACCGGCCGGGCGGCCGACGGTCGGCAGGGATGGCGGGCGCGGGGAGGAGCGGGTTTTCGGCACAGGGGTCCTTTGTGGGCGCATCACGGAAGCGGCGTCAAAACACCTTAGCATCAATGTGTTACGGCGACAAGCTGACGGCGTGCGGCAAGCACCGCGCGCCACCCGTCGCCGTCCCGCCGACCCGCTGGGCGTTGCAGCCGAGCAACGCCCAGCGCGCCTGGCGCACCGGGATGCCCCGACTATACCGCCGTCAGGCGCCGAGCAGGATGCGCAGCATGCGGCGCAGCGGTTCGGCCGCACCCCACAGCAGCTGATCGCCGATCACGAACGCCGACAGGTACTGCGGCCCCATGTTGAGCTTGCGCACGCGGCCCACGCCCACCTGCAGCCCGCCGGTGATGGCCGCCGGGGTCAGCTCGCGGACGGTGAGGGCGCGGTCGTTCGGCACCCACTTGACCCACGGGTTGCCGCTCTTGATGATCGATTCGATCTCGTCCAGCGGCAGGTCGCGCTTGAGCTTGACCGTGAGGGCCAGGCTGTGGCAGCGCATCGCGCCGATGCGCACGCACAGGCCGTCGACGGGGATGGTCTGCTCGGTGCCGAGGATCTTGTTGACCTCGGCCTGGCCCTTCCACTCCTCCTTCGACTGGCCGTTGGGCAGCTGCACGTCGATCCAGGGGATGAGGCTGCCGGCCAGCGGCGCGCCGAAGAATTCGGTCGGCACGTCCTCGCGGATCGCCTGCGCGACCTTGCGGTCGATCTCCAGGATCGCCGAGGCCGGGTCGGCCAGCAGATCGGCCACCGCGCCGTGGATCACGCCCATGCCCTTGAGCAGCTCGCGCATGTTGTTGGCGCCG
Source organism: Tepidimonas sp. (assembly GCF_046292505.1). Taxonomy (GTDB): domain Bacteria; phylum Pseudomonadota; class Gammaproteobacteria; order Burkholderiales; family Burkholderiaceae_C; genus Tepidimonas. The sequence goes on from NZ_JBKBQX010000012.1 coordinate 31,091, forward strand.
GCGCCGCTGGCGGCCTGGTAGGTCATCGAGCTGACCCACTCCACCAGGTTCTCGCGGAACAGCCCACCCAGCCCCATCAGCAGGATGGAGTTGGTGCAGTTGCCGCCGATCCAGTTGCGGCCGCCGGCGGCCAGCGCCTTGCGGATGACGTGCTCGTTGACCGGGTCGAGGACGATGACCGCATCCGGCTCCATGCGCAGCGCGCTGGCGGCGTCGATCCAGTGGCCCTGCCAGCCGGCGGCGCGCAGCTTCGGGAACACCTCCTTGGTGTAGTCACCGCCCTGGCAGGTGATGACGATGTCGCACTCGGCCAGCGCGGCGATGTCGTGGGCGTCGCGCAGCGTCGGGTGCGCCTTGGCCTGCGCCGGCGCCGGCCCGCCGGCGTTGGAGGTCGAGAAGAAGATCGGCTCGATCAGGTCGAAGTCGCCCTCGGCGATCATGCGGTCCATCAGGACCGAGCCGACCATGCCGCGCCAGCCGACCAGGCCGACCTTGTTGCCAACGTTGCTCATCGCGTGTGCCCTTTCAGTAGAGGAAGTGGGAAAAACCCTTCTGCTGCCCGGCTCGTCTGGCCGGTGTGGGCGCACGACGAACCAGGCTGGAATCAGCCGGTAATGGTGGTCGTGGTTTTGGTGGTGGCGCGCGCGCCGACTGCCGCCTGGGCGGCGGCGGGGTTCGGCAGGAACGGATAGGGCGCGGGCATGATGGCCCGATTTTAACGGAAGCGACCTGATGCCACGCTGACGATGCGCGCCGGTTTCGTGCGAGACTGAAGCGGCGGCGCCCTCACCCCAGTGCGCGCACGACCGCGTCGCCCATCGCCGCGGTGCCGACCACGGTGCAGCCCTCGCTGGCGATGTCGGCCGTGCGCAGGCCGTCGGCCAGCACCTTCTGCACCGCGGCCTCGATGCGGTCGGCCGCCTCGGGTTGCTTGAGCGAGAAGCGCAGCATCATCGCGGCGCTCAGGATCGTGGCCAGCGGGTTGGCGATGCCCTTGCCGGCGATGTCCGGCGCGCTGCCGTGGCTCGGCTCGTACAGGCCCTGGCCGCGCTCGTTGAGGCTGGCCGACGGCAGCATGCCGATCGAGCCGGTCAGCATCGCCGCCTCGTCCGAGAGGATGTCGCCGAACATGTTGCCGGTGACGACGACGTCGAATTTCTTCGGCGCCCGCACGAGCTGCATCGCCGCGTTGTCGACGTACATGTGCTCCAGCTCGACGTCGGGGTAGTCGCGGTGCACCTCGGTGACGACGTCCTTCCAGAACTGGAAGGTCTCCAGCACGTTGGCCTTGTCGACGCTGGTGACCTTGCGGCGACGCTGGCGCGCGGCCTCGAACGCCACGCGCGCGATGCGCTCGATCTCCGGGCGGCTGTAGCGCATGGTGTCGAACGCCTCGTCCGCGCCGGCAAACGGCCCGTCCGGCGCGCTGCGGCGGCCGCGCGGCTGGCCGAAGTAGATGTCGCCGGTCAGCTCGCGGATGATCAGGATGTCCAGCCCCGCCACCAGCTCGGGCTTGAGGCTGGAGGCGTGCGTGAGCTGCGGGTAGCAGATCGCCGGGCGGAAGTTGGCGAACAGCCCCAGCGCCTTGCGCAGGCCGAGGATGGCCTGCTCCGGCCGCAACGGCCGCGGCAGCGTGTCGTACTTCCAGTCGCCCACGGCGCCGAACAGCACCGCGTCGGCCTGCTGCGCGAGCTGGAGCGTCGCCTGCGGCAGCGGATGGCCGGCGGCCTCGTAGGCGGCGCCGCCGACCGGGGCGGTTTCCATCTCCAGCGGCAGGGCAAGCGCCTTGAGCACCTTGACGGCCTCGGCGACGATCTCGGGCCCGATGCCGTCACCGGGCAGGATGGCGATCTTCATGGATGTCCTGTTGTCGTGGGGGCGCGGCCGGGGCCGAACCCAGCCGCGCGGGGAGCGTGGGGCGATCGATCAGCCGGCGAAGGTGCGCGCCAGCCACGGGAAACGCGCCAGCCGCTCGGCCTCGAAGGCGCGGATCTTGTCGGCGTGGCGCAGCGTCAGGCCGATGTCGTCCAGCCCGTTGAGCAGGCAGTAGCGGCGAAACGGCTGCACCTCGAACGCGATCTCGGCGCCGTCGGGCTGCACGATGACCTGGCGCTCCAGGTCGATCGTCAGCTCGTAGCCGGGGAAGGCGTAGACGTCGTGGAACAGGCGGTCGACCGTGGCCTCCGGCAGCACGATCGGCAGCAGCCCGTTCTTGAAGCAGTTGTTGAAGAAGATGTCGGCGAAGCTCGGCGCGATCAGCGCGCGAAAGCCGTACTGCTGGATCGCCCACGGCGCGTGCTCGCGGCTGGAGCCGCAGCCGAAGTTCTTGCGCGCCAGCAGGATGCTGGCACCCTGGTAGCGCGGCTGGTTGAGCACGAAGTCGGGGTTGGGCTTGCGCTGGCTCTCGGGCACGCCGGGCTGGCCCGGCTGGTCCAGATAACGCCACTCGTCGAACAGGTTGGGGCCGAAGCCGGTCTTGCGAATCGACTTGAGAAACTGCTTGGGAATGATGGCGTCGGTGTCGACGTTTTCCCGGTCGATGGGCGCGACGAGCCCCTTGTGGATGGTGAAACGCTCCATTTATTTCTTGCCAGCGTCCTGGATGACCTGGCCACCTTTCTGGATGTCTTTGCCGAGCCCCTGAACCGTGTTGCAGCCCGCAAGCAGCAGGCCCAGACAAGCGAGGGTGCAGCACAGCGCGCGTTTCATGGTGAACTCCTTGGGGGGGTTAGATGAATTGGCGCACGTCGACGAAGTGGCCGTGAATGGCCGCTGCCGCCGCCATGGCCGGGCTGACCAGGTGCGTGCGCCCACCCGCGCCCTGGCGCCCTTCGAAGTTGCGGTTGCTGGTCGAGGCGCAGCGCTCGCCCGGCTCCAGCCGGTCGGCGTTCATGGCCAGACACATCGAGCAGCCGGGCTCGCGCCACTCGAAGCCCGCGGCGCGGAAAATCTCGTGCAGCCCCTCGCGTTCGGCTTGCTCCTTGACCTGGCCGGATCCGGGCACGACCATCGCGAGCTTGACGTTGCGCGCCACCTTCTGGCCGAGCTTGCGCACGACGGCCGCCGCTTCGCGCATGTCCTCGATGCGGCTGTTGGTGCATGAGCCGATGAAGACCTTGTCCACGGCGATGTCGGTCAGCGGTTTGCCCGGCTGCAGGCCCATGTACTGCAGAGCGCGCTCCATGGCGCTGCGCTTGACGGGGTCCTTCTCCTTGTCGGGATCGGGCACACGCTCGGTCACGGGCAGCACCATCTCGGGCGAGGTGCCCCAGGTGACCTGGGGCAGGATCTGGGTGGCATCCAGCTCGACGACGGCGTCCCAGTGGGCGTCGGGGTCGGAGTGCAGGGTGCGCCAATGGGCGACGGCCTGATCCCACTCCACCCCGCTGGGGGCCATGGGCCGGCCGCGCACGTACTCGAGGGTCTTGTCGTCGACCGCCACCAAGCCGGCGCGCGCGCCCGCCTCGATGGCCATGTTGCAGACCGTCATGCGGCCTTCCATGCTCAGCGCCCGGATGGCGCTGCCGCCAAACTCGATGGTGTAGCCGGTGCCGCCGGCGGTGCCGATGCGGCCGATGATGGCCAGCACGATATCCTTGGCCGTGCAGCCGCGCGGCAGCGTCCCCTCGACGCGGATCAGCATGTTGCGGGCCTTCTTGGCCAGCAGCGTCTGCGTGGCCAGCACATGCTCGACCTCGCTGGTGCCGATGCCATGCGCCAGTGCGCCAAAGGCGCCATGGGTGCTGGTGTGGCTGTCGCCACACACCACGGTCATGCCGGGCAGGGTGGCGCCGTTTTCCGGCCCAATGACGTGCACGATGCCCTGCCGCTTGCTCAGGAACGGAAAATACGCCGCCGCCCCGAACTCGCGGATGTTGGCATCCAGCGTGATGATCTGCTCTTTGCTGATCGGGTCGGCGATGCCGTCGTAGCCGTGCTCCCACCCGGTGGTGGGGGTGTTGTGGTCGGCGGTGGCGACCACCGACGACACGCGCCACGGCTTGCGGCCGGCCACGCGCAGCCCCTCGAAAGCCTGCGGGCTGGTCACCTCGTGCACCAGATGGCGGTCGATGTAGAGGATGGCGGTGCCGTCCTCCTCGGTGTGGACGACGTGCTCGTCCCAGATCTTGTCGTAAAGGGTGCGTCCCATGGCGGAGGGAAAAGGCGTGGGCGGCCTGCCATTGTAGGCCGCGACGAACGGGGCGCGTCAACGGCGGTGCCGAGGTTGAACACGCGGGCACCGCCGCCCGGACCGATCAGCGCTGGGCGATCGGCACGACGTCGCGCTTGGCCGCGCCGGTGAAGAGCTGGCGCGGGCGGCCGATCTTGTACTCGGGGTCGCTGATCATCTCGTTGAGCTGGGCGATCCAGCCCACGGTGCGCGCCAGCGCGAAGATGCCGGTGAACAGGTTGACCGGAATGCCGATGGCGCGTTGCACGATGCCGGAGTAGAAGTCCACGTTGGGGTAGAGCTTGCGCTGCACGAAGTAGTCGTCTTCCAGCGCGATTTTCTCCAGCGTCTTGGCCAGCTTGAACAGCGGATCGTTCTCCAGCCCCAGCTCGCCCAGCACTTCGTTGCAGGTCTCCTGCATCAGCTTGGCGCGCGGGTCGTAGTTCTTGTAGACGCGGTGGCCAAAGCCCATCAGGCGCACGCCCGAGTTCTTGTCCTTGACCTTGGCGATGAATTCGCCGATCTTGTCCACGCCGCCCATGGCCTGGATTTCTTCCAGCATGTTCAGGCACGCCTCGTTGGCGCCGCCGTGGGCCGGACCCCACAGGCAGGCCACGCCGGCGGCGATGGCCGCAAACGGGTTGGTGCCGGAGCTGCCGCACAGGCGCACCGTGGAGGTCGAGGCGTTTTGCTCGTGGTCCGCGTGCAGGATGAAGATGCGGTCCATCGCGCGCTCGAGCACCGGGTTGACCTTGTACTCCTCGCACGGTGTGCCGAACATCATGCGCAGGAAGTTGCCGGCGTAGCTCAGGTCGTTGCGCGGATACATGTACGGCTGGCCGATGCCGTACTTGTAGGCCATGGCCACCAGCGTGGGCAGCTTGGCGATCAGGCGGATGGCCGCAATCTCGCGATGCTGCGGGTTGTTGATGTCGGTGCTGTCGTGGTAGAAGGCCGACATGGCGCCGACCAGGCCCGTGAGCACCGCCATCGGGTGCGCATCGCGGCGGAAGCCGCGCAGGAAGAACTGCATCTGCTCGTTGACCATGGTGTGCATGGTCACGCGCTGGCTGAAGTCGGCCTTTTGCTGGGCGTTGGGCAGCTCACCGTACAGCAGCAGATAGCAGGTTTCGAGATAGTCGCACTGTGTGGCGAGCTGCTCGATGGGGTAGCCGCGGTAGAGCAGCTCGCCCTTGTCGCCGTCGATGTAGGTGATGGACGACTGGCACGACGCCGTGGACAGGAACCCGGGGTCGTAGGTGAACATGCCGGTCTGGGCGTAGAGCTTGCGGATGTCGATCACGTCCGGACCCACGGTGCCGGAGTAGATCGGCAGCTCGACGCTGGGCGCGCCGTTGGAAAACGACAGCGTGGCTTTGTGGTCTTGAAGTTTCATGCGGATTCCTAGGGTCTAGCGGGGGAGCTACGGGGATGACGGCGCATCGGCCCGCGGCGGGGTGCGCAGCAGGGCCAGCACGTCGACGACCTCGGGGGCCGCCAGCGCGCCGTCGGGCTCGCGGCGGCGCAGCAACAGGTCGAGCAGATCGTTGTCGCTGAGGTCCATCAGCGCTTCGAGGCCGCGGGCCTGCCGCACGGTGAGGGCCTCGCCATGCCGATCGAAGAAGCGCTCGATGAACAGGTCGTTTTCGAGCAGACCGCGGCGACAACGCCAGCGCAGCTTGCTGAGCTGGCGTTCGTCGAGCCGTGCGCGGTCGTCCATGGCCGGGTCCGTGAGCGCGGGGCGGTCAGACGGCGCGGCGCACCATCAGTTCCTTGATCTTGCCGATGGCCTTGGTGGGGTTGAGCCCCTTGGGGCACACATCGACACAGTTCATGATGGTGTGGCAGCGGAACAGCCGGTACGGGTCTTCCAGGTTGTCCAGCCGCTCGCTGGTGGCCTGATCGCGGCTGTCGGCGATGAAGCGGTAGGCCTGCAGCAGGCCGGCCGGGCCGACGAACTTGTCCGGGTTCCACCAGAAGCTCGGGCAACTGGTGGAGCAGCTGGCGCACAGGATGCACTCGTACAGGCCGTTGAGCTCTTCGCGCTCCTCGGGCGATTGCAGGCGCTCCTTTTCGGGCGGCTGGGTCTCGTTGATGAGGTACGGCTTGATCGAGTGGTACTGTTTGAAGAACAGCGTCATGTCCACGATCAGGTCGCGCACCACGGGCAGGCCCGGCAGGGGCTTGAGCACGATGGTGTCGGGCAGCGTGCGCAGGTTGGTCAGACACGCCAGCCCGTTCTTGCCGTTGATGTTCATCGCGTCGGAGCCGCAGACGCCCTCACGGCACGAGCGGCGAAACGCCAGCGTCGGGTCGATTTCCTTGAGCTTGATCAGCGCGTCCAGCAGCATGCGCTCGGTGGTCAGCTCCACCTCCAGCGTCTGCATGTAGGGCTTGGCGTCCTTGTCCGGGTCGTAGCGGTAGATCTTGAAGATGCGTTTGGCCATGGAAAAACCTCCGGCGTGGGGACGTCAGAACGTGCGGACCTTGGGCGGAATCGACTCGACCGTCAGCGGCTTGAGGTTGACCGGCTTGTAGGTCAGGGAGTTGTCGGCGCTGTGCCACAGGGTGTGCTTCATCCACACCTTGTCGTTGCGGCCCAGCGGGCACTCGGCGTCGTCCGGGCCGCGCTCGTAATCCTTGACGGTGTGCGCACCGCGGCACTCGTGGCGGGCGGCGGCGGAGGTCATCGTGGCCTGGGCGGCCTCGATCAGGTTTTCCACCTCCAGCGCCTCCACGCGCGCCGTGTTGAACACCTTGGACTTGTCCTTGAGCACGATGGCGCCGACGCGCTCGCGCAGCGCGTTGATCTTGCGCACACCCTCGTCCATGCTGGCTTGGGTGCGGAAGACCCCCGCGTGCTGCTGCATCGTGGCGCGGATGTCGTTGGCCACGGCCTGCGCATACTCGCCATCGGTGCGCGACTCCAGGCGGCTGAGCCGCTCCAGCGTGCGGTCGGCCGCGTCCTTGGGCAGATTCTTGTGCTCGCGACCGCGGTCGAGGTGGGCCACGATGTGGTTGCCGGCCGCGCGACCGAACACCAGCAGGTCCAGCAGCGAGTTGGTGCCGAGGCGGTTGGCGCCGTGCACCGACACGCACGAGCACTCGCCCACCGCGTACAGGCCGTTGACCACCTTCTGGCCGCCCTGGCCGTCCGGCACGACGACCTGGCCGTTGATGTTGGTCGGGATGCCGCCCATCTGGTAGTGGATGGTCGGCACCACCGGGATCGGCTCCTTGGTGATGTCGACGTTGGCGAAGTTGATCCCGATCTCGTACACCGAGGGCAGGCGCTTGTGGATCGTCTCGGGGCCCAGGTGGTCGAGCTTGAGCAGGATGTAGTCCTTGTTCGGCCCGCAGCCGCGGCCTTCCTTGATCTCCTGGTCCATGCAGCGGCTGACGAAGTCGCGCGGCGCCAGGTCTTTGAGCGTCGGCGCATAGCGCTCCATGAAGCGCTCGCCGTTGCTGTTGAGCAGGATGGCCCCCTCGCCGCGGCAGCCCTCGGTCAGCAGGACGCCCGCGCCAGCCACGCCGGTCGGGTGGAACTGCCAGAACTCCATGTCCTGCAGCGGAATGCCGGCGCGCGCCGCCATGCCCAGGCCGTCGCCCGTGTTGATGAAGGCGTTGGTGCTGGCGGCGTAGATGCGCCCAGCGCCGCCGGTGGCCAGCAGCGTCGCCTTGGCCTCCAGGATATAGACGTCGCCGGTCTCCATCTCCAGCGCGGTCACGCCGACCACGTCGCCGTCGGCGTCGCGGATCAGGTCCAGCGCCATCCACTCGACGAAGAAGGTGGTGCGCGCGGCGACGTTCTGCTGGTACAGCGTGTGCAGCATGGCGTGACCGGTGCGGTCGGCGGCGGCGCAGGCGCGCTGCACCGGTTTTTCGCCATAGTTGGCGGTGTGGCCGCCGAACGGGCGCTGGTAGATGGTGCCGTCCGGGTTGCGGTCGAACGGCATGCCCATGTGCTCCAGCTCGTAGACGACCTTGGGCGCCTCGCGGCACATGAACTCGATGGCGTCCTGGTCACCGAGCCAGTCCGAGCCCTTGACGGTGTCGTAGAAGTGGTAGTGCCAGTTGTCCTCGGACATGTTGCCCAGCGACGCCCCGATGCCGCCCTGGGCGGCCACGGTGTGCGAGCGCGTCGGGAACACCTTGGACAGCACCGCGACGTTGAGGCCGGCGCGCGCCAGCTGCAACGACGCGCGCATGCCGGAGCCACCGGCGCCGACGATCACCACGTCGAAGCGCCGGCGGGGAAGGTTCGCAGTCAGGGTCATGGCTTACAGCCTCCAAAGCACTTGAAACGCCCAGCCCGTGCAACCGACCAGCCAGACGAGGGTGAACACATGCAGGGCCAGGCGCAGGCCCACGGGTTTGACGTAATCCATCCAGATGTCGCGCACACCCACCCAGGCGTGCCACGCCAGCGCGATCACCACGGCAAAGGTGAGGAACTTCATCCACTGCGCCGCAAAGATGCCGGCCCAGGTTTCGTACCCGATGGGGCCGGCCGTGAAGATGACCTGCGCCAGCAGGATCACGGTGAAGAGGGCCATGAGCACCGCCGTGACGCGCTGGACCATCCAGTCGCGCAGGCCATAGTGGGCGCCGGTGACGACGCGCTTGGAGCCGTAGTTGACTGCCATTTGTCGTTACTCCGTCAGGGGAAAATCAGTACAGGCCGAACAGCTTGGCGCCCAGCACGACCGTCAAGCCGATGCTCAGCGCCAGCGTGACGATGGCCGACGAGCGACCGTAGGCCTTGTCCACCTTGTGGGTGGCGTCCATGATGAGGTGGCGCACACCGGCGCAGAAGTGGTGCAGATAGGCCCAGATCAGCGCGAGCGCCACCAGTTTGACGAACCAGCCGGGCAGGAACCCGATCCCCGCAGAGAAGGCCGCCGTGAAGCTGCCGTAGGACAACTCCGATGACAGCGAGGTGTCCATCATCCAGACCACGAACGGCAGCAGCAAGAACATTAGGGCGCCGCTGACACGGTGCAGGATCGACACCCAGCCCGCCGGCGGCAGGCGGTAGGTCGTCAGGTCCTTGAAGGCATTGATGTTGCGGAACTCGGGCCGCGCAGGGCGCAAGGGCGTCATGGGGTTTTCTCCTGGGGGTCAGAACGTGCCACCATGGTCGGCAAGGCCGTTGGCGGCCATGACGGCGAACTCGTTATGGTTCATCAGGTCGCTGACGGGGAACTGTCACATTCTATTGCAATGCAGCATGACGAAGGGGTGGACAAAGGACTAGCTGAGCTCGTTGCGGTAGTGGTGCCGGTCGGTGCGGTACAGGCCGCGGCGCAGTTCCATCGGCACGCCGTTGTAGGTATAGGCCAAGCGTTCCACGCTCAGCAGCGGGGTGCCGGCGGGGACCTGCAGGCGCTCGGCGGCCGTCTCGCTGGCGGCGACCGCCTTGATGCGCTCTTCGGCGCGTACCATGCGCACGCCGAATTGCGTCTCGAACAGGGCATACATGGGGCCGGCGTGCTCGGACAGCGTCTCCAGCGTCAGGCCGCGGAACGGACCGCCGGGCAGCCAGAGATCCTCCAGGATCGTCGGCATGCCCTGGAAGCTGAGCACGCGGCTGACCTGCACCACCGCATCCCCCGCGCGCAGTTGCAGGGCGGCGGCCACCTCGGCACTGGCACGCATGCGCCGGCAGCCCAGCACCTCGCGCATCGCGGGGCCTTCGCTGTCCAGCGTGCCCACGTCGGGGTGCAGCCGCAGAAAACGGTACTGGATGTGCTGCTCGGCGTGGGTGGCGACGAAGGTGCCCTTGCCTTGCCGGCGCACCAGCAGGTTGTCGGCCGCCAGCTCGTCGATGGCCTTGCGCACCGTGCCCTGGCTGACCTTGAAGCGGGCGGCCAGCTCGGTTTCGCTGGGGATCAGGTCCCCCGGTTTCCATTCGCCGGCCTGCAGGCTGTGCAGGATGAGCGTCTTGATCTGCTGATAGAGCGGACTGAAGGCGGGCGTGGAGGTGCTGGCGGCTGGCGCGGCGCCGACGGCCGAACCCTCCGCGCCCAAGGCGGGGGTCGGGGGGCGGGCGGACAGCGGGCCGTCGGGTCTCATGGTCGCAATCATATCTTATATAAGACATAAGACAAATTGACGCCTCCGGGTTTACCAGAGTACACTCGCGCCGTTCATCCCCACGTTCCCCTTTGGAGATTTCCATGAGCAAAAAGCCCGTCCGCGTGGCCGTCACCGGTGCCGCCGGCCAGATTGGTTATGCGCTGCTGTTTCGCATCGCTTCCGGCGAGATGCTGGGCAAGGACCAGCCGGTGATTCTGCAGTTGCTCGAGATTCCCGACGAGAAAGCGCAAAAAGCCCTCAAGGGCGTGATGATGGAGCTGGAGGACTGCGCCTTCCCGCTGTTGGCCGGGATGGAGGCGCACAGCGACCCGATGGGTGCGTTCAAGGACACCGACTACGCGCTGCTGGTCGGCGCGCGTCCGCGCGGCCCCGGCATGGAGCGCAAGGACCTGCTGGCCGCCAATGCGCAGATCTTTACGGTGCAGGGCAAGGCCCTCAACGCCGTGGCGTCGCGCAACGTCAAGGTGCTGGTCGTGGGCAACCCGGCCAACACCAACGCCTACATCGCCATGAAGTCGGCGCCCGACCTGCCGGCGAAGAACTTCACCGCGATGCTGCGCCTGGACCACAACCGCGCCGCGTCGCAGATCGCGGCCAAGACCGGCAAGCCGGTCTCCAGCATCGAGAAGCTGTGCGTGTGGGGCAATCACTCGCCGACGATGTACGCCGACTACCGCTTCGCCACCATCGAGGGCCAGTCGGTCAAGGCGATGATCAACGACGAGGACTGGAACCGCAACGTTTTCCTGCCCACGGTCGGCAAGCGCGGTGCGGCCATCATCGAGGCGCGCGGCCTGTCGTCGGCGGCCTCGGCCGCCAATGCTGCCATCGACCACATGCGCGACTGGGCGCTGGGCACGAACGGCAAGTGGGTGACCATGGGTATCCCGTCGCAGGGCTGGTACGGCATTCCGCAAGACGTCATGTTCGGCTTCCCGGTCACCTGTGCCAACGGTGAGTACACGGTGGTCGAAGGCCTGCCGATCGACGACTTCAGCCAGCAGTGCCTGAACAAGACCCTGGCCGAGCTGGAAGAAGAGCGCCAGGGCGTCGCGCACCTGATCTGAACAGGACGGACGCGCGCATGTCCACGCCCCCGTCGGCCCCATCGCGCCATCCGCGCGAGGTGTTGCTTGGGGCCCAGGCCGGGGCGGTCTGGCTGCCGGCCTGCGACCACTATGCAGGTGTCGAGGCACGCATGCGCAAGAGCCTGGACCTGCAGGCCGAGTGGTCTGCGCGCCACGGGACGTGCCTGTTCGACGTCACGCTGGATTGCGAGGACGGCGCCCCGGTGGGGGGCGAGGCCGAGCACGCCGCGCTGGTGGTCGAACTGGTGCGCGGGCTGGACTGGGCCGCGCCGGTGCCCCCGCGCGTGGGTGTGCGGGTGCACCCGGTCGACCACCCGGCCTTCGAGGCCGACGTGGCCACCATCGTCGGCGCCGTCGGCGCGCGCCTGACGCACGTGATGATCCCGAAGGTCGAGTCGGTGGCCGACGTCGCGCGTGCCGTGGCGGCGGTCGATGCCGCCGGCGCGCCCGCGCTGCCGCTGCACGCGCTGATCGAGTCGCCGGCGGCGGTGCACCGCGCGTTCGACATCGCCGCGCATCCGCGCGTGGCGTCGCTCAGCTTTGGGCTGATGGACTTCGTCTCCGCGCACGGCGGGGCGATTCCCGCCGCGGCGATGACGGTGCAGGGGCAGTTCGAGCATCCGCTGGTCTGTCGTGCCAAGCTGGAGATCGCCAGCGCCGCACATGCGCACGGCAAGGTGCCGTCGCACGGCGTGGTGACCGAGTTTCGCGACCGCGACGCGGTGCGGCGCGCCGCCGAGCGCGCCGCCGGGGCTTTCGGCTACACGCGCATGTGGAGCATCCACCCCGACCAGATCGAGCCCATCGTCGCGGCGTTTCGGCCGCGACCCGATGAGGTCGAGCAGGCTGCCGAGATCATCGGCCGCGCCGCCGCGGCCGATTGGGCCCCGATATCCCACCAGGGGCATTTGCACGACCGCGCGTCTTTCCGCTACTTTTGGCAGGTGCTGGAGCGGGCCCACGCCACCGGCGTGGCGCTGCCCGAGACGGTGCGCGGCCACTTTCGATGAGATTTCCACCGACTGGAGCACACACCATGTTGCAAGCCTATCGTGACCATGTGGCCGAGCGCGCCGCGCTGGGCATCCCGCCGCTGCCGCTGAATGCGCAGCAGACGGCCGACCTGATCGAGCTGATCAAGAACCCGCCCGCGGGCGAGGATCCGCAGTTTCTGCTGGACCTGCTGACGCATCGCGTGCCGCCGGGGGTGGACGATGCGGCCAAGGTCAAGGCCTCGTTCCTGGCCGCCGTGGCCCATGGCGACATCCAGGTCGGGCTGATCAGCAAGGCCAAAGCGACCGAGTTGCTCGGCACGATGGTGGGCGGCTACAACGTCAAGCCGCTGATCGACTTGCTGGACGACGCCGAGGTGGCGCCGATCGCGGCCGAGGGTCTGAAGAAGACGCTGCTGATGTTCGACGCCTTCCACGACGTGGCCGAGAAGGTGCAGGCGGGCAACGCGCTCGCGCGCGCCGTCATGCAGAGCTGGGCGGATGCGGAGTGGTTCCTGTCGCGTCCGGAAGTGCCGAAGAAAATCACCGTCACCGCCTTCAAGGTGCCTGGCGAGACCAACACCGACGATCTCTCGCCCGCGCCGGACGCCTGGAGCCGCCCGGACATCCCGCTGCACGCGCTGGCGATGCTGAAGAACAAGCGCCCGGACGCGCCGTTCGAGCCGGACGAGGACGGCAAGCGCGGCCCGATCAGCGTGCTGCAAAAGCTCAAGGAGAAGGGCCACCTGGTGGCCTACGTCGGCGACGTGGTGGGCACCGGCTCCAGCCGCAAGTCGGCCACCAACAGCGTCATTTGGTGGACCGGCCACGACATTCCCTACGTGCCCAACAAGCGCTACGGCGGCGTCACGCTGGGCGGCAAGATCGCGCCGATCTTCTTCAACACGCAGGAGGACTCCGGCTCGTTGCCGATCGAGGTGGATGTCAGCAAGATCGAGTTCGGTGACGTCATCGACATCTACCCCTACGACGGCAAGATCGAGAAGAACGGTGAGGTCATCGCCACCTTCCAGCTCAAGAGCGAGGTGCTGCTGGACGAGGTGCGTGCCGGCGGCCGCATCAACCTGATCATCGGCCGCGGCCTGACGGGCAAGGCGCGCGAGTTCCTGGGTCTGCCGGCCTCCACGGTGTTTCGCCTGCCCAAGGCGCCGGTGGACAGCGGCAAGGGCTACACGCTGGCGCAAAAGATGGTGGGTCGCGCCTGCGGGCTGCCGGAAGGCAAGGGCATCCGCCCCGGCACCTACTGCGAGCCCAAGATGACCACCGTCGGCAGCCAGGACACGACCGGCCCGATGACGCGCGACGAGCTCAAGGACCTGGCCTGCCTGGGCTTCTCGGCCGATCTGGTGATGCAGTCGTTCTGCCACACGGCGGCCTATCCGAAGCCGGTGGACGTCAAGATGCACCGCGAGCTGCCGGCCTTCATCAGCAGCCGCGGCGGCGTCAGCCTGCGCCCGGGCGACGGCGTCATCCACTCGTGGCTCAACCGCATGCTGTTGCCCGACACGGTCGGCACCGGCGGCGACAGCCACACGCGCTTCCCGATCGGTATCAGCTTCCCGGCTGGCTCCGGGCTGGTGGCGTTTGCCGCCGCCACTGGCGTCATGCCGCTGGACATGCCCGAGAGCGTGCTGGTGCGCTTCAAGGGCCAGATGCAGCCCGGCATCACGCTGCGTGACCTGGTGCACGCCATTCCCTACTACGCCATCAAGCAGGGCCTGCTGACGGTGGAGAAGAAGGGCAAGAAGAACATCTTCTCCGGCCGTATCCTGGAGATCGAGGGTCTGCCCGATCTGAAGGTGGAGCAGGCGTTCGAGCTGTCGGACGCCTCGGCCGAGCGCTCGGCGGCGGGCTGCACGATCAAGCTCAATAAGGAACCGATCATCGAGTACCTGCAGAGCAACATCGTGCTGCTCAAGAACATGATCGCCGACGGCTACCAGGACGCCCGCACGCTGGCCCGCCGCATCAAGGCGATGGAGGCGTGGCTGGCCAAGCCGGAGCTGCTGGAGGCCGACCCCGACGCCGAATACGCCGCCGTGATCGAGATCGACCTCAACGAGATCAAGGAGCCGATCCTGTGTTGCCCCAACGACCCGGACGATGCGCGCCCGCTGTCGGAGGTGGCCGGCACCAAGATCGACGAGGCCTTCATCGGCTCGTGCATGACCAACATCGGCCACTTCCGCGCCGCGGCCAAGCTGCTGCACGGCCAGCGTGACATCCCGGTGCGGCTGTGGGTGGCGCCGCCGACCAAGATGGATCAGAACGAGCTCATCAAGGAAGGCTACTACGCCACCTTCGGCACCGCCGGCGCGCGCACCGAGATGCCCGGCTGCAGCCTGTGCATGGGCAACCAGGCGCAGGTGCGCGAGGGCGCCACGGTCGTCTCCACCAGCACCCGCAACTTCCCCAACCGCCTGGGCCGCAACACCAACGTGTTCCTGGCCTCGGCGGAGCTGGCGGCGATCGCCTCGCGCCTGGGGCGCCTGCCGACGGTGGAGGAGTACATGGCCGAGATGGGCGTCATCAACCAGAAGGCCGGCGAGGTCTACCGCTACATGAACTTCGACCAAATCGAGGAGTACGCGGAGACCGCCAAGGCCGTGACGGTCTGACGCCGCGGCGTTTGCCCTGCCGAACGGCCCCCTCGGGGGCCGTTTTTCGTTTGCCCCGCTCGCGAGCGGGCCGCTACCATTACGCATGACTTTGCGGATTCCCGAACTGCTGCTGCCGGCTGGATCGCTGGCGCACCTGCGCGCGGCCTTCGACTTCGGCGCCGATGCCGTCTACGCCGGCCAGCCGCGCTACTCGCTGCGCGCGCGCAACAACGAATTTCGCCTCGAGCAGATCGCGCAGGGCATCGCCGAGGCGCACGCGCGCGGCAAGCGCTTCTTCGTCACCAGCAACCTGATCGCGCACAACGACAAGGTGCGCACCTACCTGCGCGACCTGGCGCCGGTGGTGGCGCTGCGGCCGGATGCGCTGATCATGGCCGACGCGGGCCTGATCATGCTGGTGCGCGAGGAGATGGAACGCGGCCGCTGGCCCGAGGTGCCCATCCACCTGTCGGTGCAGGCCAACACCACCAACTGGGCGGCGGTGAAGTTCTGGCAGCGCGCCGGGGTGGCGCGCATCATCCTGAGCCGCGAGCTGAGCCTGGAGGAGATCGCGCAGATCCGCGACGCCTGCCCGGACGTGGAGCTGGAGGTGTTCGTGCACGGCGCGCTGTGCATCGCCTACTCCGGGCGCTGCCTGCTGAGCGGCTACTTCAACCGCCGCGACCCCAACCAGGGCACCTGCACCAACGCCTGCCGCTGGGGCTACCGCACGCACGCGACCGCCGGGACCGACGCCGGCGACGTGCAGCCGCTGGCCCCCACGGGCTGCAGCACCGGCTGCGGTGGCGCGGCGGGCACGGACGGCGAGGGCGAAGCGGCACGCCTGGGCGCCGACTTCGACTTCGCGCGCGAGCAGGCGCAGGCCGAGGCGCAGTGGCAAGCGGCGCCGGCCACCACCGGCGACGGGCGGCGCCATCCGCTGGCGGACCGCGTCTGGCTGCTGGAGGAGACCTCGCGCCCCGGCGAGCTGATGCCGGTGATGGAGGACGAGCACGGCACCTACATCCTCAACAGCCGCGACCTGCGCGCGGTGGAGTATGTGGGGCGGTTGGTGCGCATCGGCGTCGACTCGCTCAAGATCGAGGGCCGCACCAAGAGCGTGTACTACGTGGCGCGCACCGCGCAGGTGTACCGGCGCGCGATCGACGACGCGGTGGCGGGCCGGCCGTTCGACCCCAGCCTGCTGGCGGAGTTGGAGGGGCTGGCCAGCCGCGGCTACACCAGCGGACTGCTGGAGCGCCGGCCGGCGCAGGACTATCAGAACTACGCCAGCGGTCATTCCGCGCCCACCCGCAGCCAGTATGTGGGGGACGTCGTTGGTGTGCGCGCCGACGGCTGGGCCGAGGTGGAGACGAAGAACCGCTTTGCCGTCGGCGACCGGCTGGAGGTCATCCACCCGCGCGGCAACCGCGTGGTGACGCTGGCGGCGATGCAGGACGCCGAGGGGCGTGCGATCGAGGTGGCGGCCGGCAATCCGCTGCGCGTCTGGGTGCCGCTGGAGGGGCCGGCCCACGGGGCCTTGCTGGCCCGTTTGCTGTGATGGGGCGCAGGCCTCAGCCCCGGATGGGACCGGGGCGAACCAGCAACTCGAGCGCCTGCCGCAGGGCCGGTGGCGGGGCAGGCGTGTCCGGGTCGGTGTCCACCAGCTCGTAGCGGGTGCCGGCCGGCAGCAGGTGCACGCGCACGTCCAGCAGCTGCAGCGGCTGCTCGGGATCCGCCTCGCGCACGTTGGAGCGCATCTGGCGACCGTCCACCAGGGTCACGGCGCCGTTGCCCAGGACTTCGATGGCCCGGCCGCGCTCGATCAGCAGCGCGGTGTCCTCGTCGATGCCCACGCCCAGCAGATCCGGCCGCAGGGCGAGCGCCGACAGCAACCGTCCGAGGCGGTGCCGCTCGTTGAAGTGCTGGTCGATGATGGCGCTGGCGAGCAGCCCCAGGCCGATGTCGAGCGACACCGCGTCGCGGTAGGGCCGCAGCGTGGGCTCGCCAATGGCCAGCATTTGCCGCGACAGCGCTGCCGCCCCCGCGCTGGTGCCGCCGATGCAGCAGCCGCGCACATGGAAGGCCAGGTGCAGGGCGCGCGCCGCCGCGGTCTCCCACAGCGCGGCCATGAGCCGGCGCTGGTCGCCGCCGCTCAGGTAGATGCCGTCGGCGTCGAGGATGCGCTGCACCGCTGCGGGGTCGTTGGCCTCCTCGGCGCTGCGGAAGTCGAGCGGCTCGACGCGCTGCGCCCCCAGCTCCTCGAAGACGCGGCGGTAGCCTTCCCAGGCGGCAGCCGGATCACTGCTGGCGGCGGTCAGCACCAGCAGGCGCGCCTGCGGGCCGCCGCTGATCTCCAGAAAGCGGCGCAGGATCAGCCGGTCGCGCTGGCGATCCTCGGCTCCGCCGACCGCGATCAGATGGCCGTAGCGGCGACGGGCGGGGACGGCGTGCCCGATGCCGGGCAGGCCCAGCACCCCAGCCAGTCCTGCGGCCAGACTGCTAGCCACGCCCAGCACACAGTCACGACGGGTGGGCATGCGCGGCTTACAGGGTGGTCAAAACGGCGCGCGCGGCCTGCAACGTCGCCTCGATGTCGGCCTCGGCGTGAGCCGCGCTGACGAAGCCGGCCTCGTACAGCGCCGGGGCGAAGTAGACGCCGCGCTCCAGCATCCCGTGAAAGAAGCGGTTGAAGCGCTGTGCGTCGCTGGCCATCACCTGCGCGTAGTTTTGCGGCAGCTCGGGCAGCAGGAAGAAGCCGAACATGCCGCCTTCGCTGTCGACGCTGAACGGCACGCCGGCGCGGTCGGCCTCGGCCTTCAGGCCTTCCACCAGCGCACGCGTGCGCGCCGCCAGTTGCTCGAAGAAGCCCGGGCGCTGGATGACGCGCAGCGTGGCCAGCCCGCAGGCCGTGGCCACCGGGTTGCCCGACAGCGTGCCGGCCTGATAGACCGGCCCGAGCGGGGCGAGCTGTTCCATCACCGCGCGCTTGCCGCCGAAGGCCGCCAGCGGCATGCCGCCGCCGATGACCTTGCCCATCACCGTCATGTCCGGCGCAAAGCCCGGGATCAGGCGCGCGTAGAGGCTTTGCGCACCGCCCAGCGCGACGCGAAAGCCGGTCATGACCTCGTCGAACACCAGCAGCGCGCCGTGCTGCGTGCACAGCTCACGGCAGCGGCGCATGAACGGCACGCTGGCGCGCACGAAGTTCATGTTGCCGGCGATCGGCTCGATCATCAGCGCGGCGATCTGCGGCCCATGCTCGGCGAAGGCCGCTTCCAGCTGCTCGACGTTGTTGTATTCGAGCACCAGCGTGTGCTGCACCACCTCCGGCGGCACGCCGGCGCTGGTGGGGTGACCGAAGGTCGCCAGCCCCGAGCCGGCCTTGACCAGCAGCGCGTCCGCATGGCCGTGGTAGCAGCCCTCGAACTTGATGATCTTGGGCCGGCCGGTGACGCCGCGCGCCAGGCGGATCGCGCTCATGCCGGCCTCGGTGCCGGAGCTGACCAGGCGCACCATCTCCAGGCTCGGCAGCAGGCGGATGATGGCTTCGGCGAGTTCGATCTCGCGCTCGGTGGGCGCGCCGAACGAAAAACCGTCGCGCACGGCGGCCTGCACCGCCTCGACCACCTCCGGATGGCCGTGGCCGAGAATCATCGGCCCCCACGAGCCGATGTAGTCGATGTAGCGCCGCCCGTCGGCGTCCCAGAAGTAGGGGCCTTCGGCGCGGGTGATGAAGCGCGGCGTGCCGCCGACGGCGCGGAAGGCGCGCACCGGCGAGTTGACGCCGCCGGGGATGACGGCCTTGGCGCGGTCGAACAAGAGTTGATTGCGGTCGGTCATGGTGAGGGAGAGGATTCGTCCGGGGCGTCGGCACTGTCGTCGTCGGCCCAGAACAGTCGGTCGGGCACGGCGTGGCCCATGCCGGGCTGAAAGCCATGGGCCAGCGCCTGGTCCAGGTAGCCCAGCGCCTCGGCGCCGGCTTGCGAGAGCTCGCTACCGTGTGCCAGCAGCGCGGTCAGGGCGGCGGAGAGCGTGTCGCCAGCCCCGATGAAGGTGGCGTCGATGCGCTCGAACTCGGCGTGGGCGAGCACGACCTCGGGCGAGGCCAGATGGTTGTCGATGCGCTCGCCGCGCGCCTGGCCCGTGACCAGGGTGTAGGGCACGCCGTGCACCGCCGCCGCGCGGGCGATGTCGCGCGGGCCGGGCGGGCGCTCGTCGTCCCAATCGGGCAGCAGCCAGCGCGCCAGGGTGTGGTGGTTGCCCACCAGCACATCGGTCTGGGGCAGCACCAACGCCTCGCAGGCTTCCAGGTAGGCCTCGCGCTCGCCGTCGGTCCACCAGGCCAGCTCGGGCAGGTAGGTGACCACGGGCAGTTCGTCGTAGTCGCTCAGGATGGCGCCGATGGCGGCCAGCCCGGCCGGACTGCCGGCAAAGCCCACCTTGATCGCCGCCACGGACACGTCTTCCAGCACGGCACGGGCTTGATCGTCGATCCAGTCGGCCTCCAGCGCATGGTGGCCGTGCAGGTGGCGCGTGTCGCGCAACCACACGCAAGTGGCCACCGGCAGCACATGGCATGACGCGCTGGCGATGGCGGTCTGGTCGGCCGCCAGTCCGCCGGCGCCGCTGGGGTCGCTGGCATTGAAGCACAGCACGCAAGGCGGGCGGGCCGGCGCTTCGCTGGCAGCGGTCGGGGTCTCGGGCATGGGGCGCGGGGGCCGTGGCTACAATGAGCCCATTCTACTTGGACGCGCCTGACCCACCTGCCATGACCACCCCAAACCGTACCTGGATGTGCCTGATCTGCGGCTGGATTTACGACGAGGCGGCGGGCGACCCCGAGCATGGCATCGCGCCGGGCACCCGCTGGGAGGACGTGCCGGTCAACTGGACCTGCCCGGAATGCGGCGCGCGCAAGGAAGATTTCGAGATGGTGCAGATCTGACACCCCGCCCCCGACGCCCGCACCGGCCATGGACCCCCGCCCTGCCACGACTCGCAAGGTGCTGGTGGTCGACGACAGCCTGACCGTGCGCCGCAGCGCCGAGCGCGCCTTGCGCGGCGGGGGGCACGAGGTGTTGCTGGCGGCCGACGGCTTCGAGGCGCTGGCGCTGATCCACGACTTTGCGCCGGACTTGGTCTTTTGCGACATTCTGATGCCGCGGCTGGACGGCTACCAGACCTGCGCCATCATCAAGCGCCACCCGCGCTTTGCGGCCGTGCCGGTGGTGATGCTGTCCTCGCGCGATGGGGTGTTTGACATTGCGCGTGCCCGCTTGGCCGGCGCCAGCGATCATCTGCCCAAGCCGTTCACGGCCGAGGGGCTGCTGGAGGCGGTGGCGCGCTACGCCCCTGCCGGCGCGGTGGCGGAGGCGCCGTAGCGGGCGGCGGAGCGGCGGCCGTGAAGGACATCCTGGTGGTCGACGATTCGCGCACCGAGCAGGTGTATCTGCGCCATCTGCTCACGCGCCATGGCTACCAAGTGCGCAGCGCCTACGATGCCGAGCAGGCGTGGCGCGCGCTCGAGGCCCAACGGCCCGACCTGATTCTGATGGATGTGGTCATGCCGGGGACCAACGGCTTTGCGCTCACCCGAACGATTGCCCGCCATCCGGCCTATGCCGGTGTGCCCATCGTCATCTGCTCCAGCAAGCGCCAGGAGACCGATCGCGTCTGGGGCCTGCGGCAGGGGGCGCGCGATTATCTGACCAAGCCGCTCGATCCGGCCGTGCTGCTCGGCAAGATCGAGGCGATTCTGGCGGCCAGCGGAGAGGGCGATGGCGGCGCCGGTTGAGCATTCGGCACAGCGCTCGCATGGTCTGTCGGCGTTTCAGGCCGATCTGGCCCGGCGGCTCGCGGCGGCTGTGCGCGAGCCGGTGCGCCCGGGCTGGATGGCCTTGAGTTGGCGGGGCGTCGAGGTGCTGCTGCCCCTCACCGATGCCAGCGAGATCGTGTCCCCCCTGCCGGTGCAGCCGCTGCCGCACACCCGACCGTGGGTGCGGGGTGTCGCCGGTGTGCGCGGGGCGGTGGTCGCCCTCATCGACTGGGTCGAGGCGCTGGGTCTGCCGCCTGCCGGTGGTGTGGGTGGCCCGCACTGGCCCGTGCCGACCCACTGGCTGATCCTGGCCCCCGCCACCGGTTTGCCCCTGGCGCTGTGCGTGGACCGGCTGCCGGGGCTGCGCGGCCCCGCGCCGTTGACGCCGGCTGCTGCGCCGGACCCATGGCGCAGCGCTTGGCGGGACGCCGATGGCCGGGTGTATCCCCAAATGGACGCCGCCCTGATCCGCGACCGCATCGCCCCAGGGGGGCTGCACCAGCCCGCCTGGGCACCGCCACCGAGGACCGACCATGTTTGATGCCCTGCGCCAGCGCGCCGCTCCCTCCCGCGCCCCGGTCGCGGACGATGTGCCGTCCGGGCTCGACTCCACGCTGGGCGAGGTGGGGTCGACCCTGGGGGACTCGACCTACGCCCGTCCCTCCGCCGCGGGGCGCGGGGGCCCGTCCGCCCGCGGCC
>NZ_JBKBQX010000013.1:0-11377 GCF_046292505.1 Tepidimonas sp.
GTCTCGGCGGTCCAGATACGGCGCTGGCGCGCACCGTAGCCCAACTGCACCAGGTTGCCTTCGGTCAACCGGATGTGCGGAATGCGGCGCGCCGTCGCGGCATCGACGATGGCCGCGGTGCTCGGTCCGAGGGCATGGCGGTCGATCAGGCCTTTGAGGCCCTTGACCGCCGCTTCCACGTCATAGGGTTGGTTCTCGATGCCGGCCATGAGCAGGTCACGCGCGTCGAGCAGGGCCTGGCGGGCGACTTCCTCCTGGCGGGCGCGGATCACCAGCTTATAGATGCCGCGCTCGCTCGTGGAGCGGGTCTGCCCGAAGCTGGTGGCCATGCCGGCCAAGTTCAACAACTCGATGGCCACGTGTTCCATGATGTGGCCCGGCCACGTGCCTTCGCGCAGCCGCTGCAGAAAGCCGCCCCGCTCCCCGACGCCGCAATGGTGCTCGATCAAGCCCGGCAGCCAGGCCGTCAGCCGCTCGTACAGGCCAGGAATGGTGTTGGAGGGGCAGTCCTCGAGGTCGCCGATGTCGATCAGCGCCTCGATCACGGCCCGGTAGGTCCAGAGGTTGGGTCCGCGCAGGTGGTGCATGCGCAGGATCCGGATGGTCTTGTGCGACATGGAAAAAACGTTGTAGGGTCGAACGGGCTCGACCGTCGCCGTGCGGGCCGCTGCGCGATCCGTCGCATCCACGCAGCACGGGTCGGCCGTAGAATGCGACGCCCGCGCGCCGGTATCGCCAATGGATATTGTGATCCAGCGGCCCGACACTGGTGGCATTTGGTGAAACGAAATTGCAACATGTCGTATCCGACGCCAACGACCCCCCCCTGGGCGGGACTGCCCGCAGCGTGGCGCCCCGCCGTTGAGCGCGCCGAGGTGGCCGGGGAGGGGGCGGCTGGTGGCGTTTGGCTGCTGACCGACCTCGACACCGAACTTCGCTTTCGCGAGGGCTTGCTGTGGATCGCGGCCGGTCGGCTGTGGTGGGCGGCCGAGCCGCAGGCCACGCCGGTGAGTTGGCCCATCGAAGCCGGTCTGGCCCTGTGGATGAGCGACCACAACGGCGTGGCCGCGCTGGAGCTGGTGCGCGAAGCCCGCGACGGCGCTCCCGCCGAGCGGCTGGCGGTGTGGCGCTACACCCTGGGGCGCCAGGTGCCCGCGCGGCGGTTGATGGAGCGCTTCGAGGCCCTGCGCGATGCCGGCGGCCGCCCGGTCGCGGCCCCCGACGCCGCTGCGTTGCAGTGCCCGGTCTGCCATGCCCCGATGGAGCCCGAGGACGACGAATGCGCCGTCTGCGCCCAGGTGGTGCACACGCCACCGTCCACGCTGACGCTGTTGCGGCTGTGGCGTTTTGCGCGGCCCTACCGGTGGCAGTTGCTGGCGGGGTTTTTGTTGACGCTGGCCGCCACGGCGGCCACCCTGGTGCCGCCGTACCTGACCATCCCCCTGATGGACGATGTGCTGATCCCCTACCAGAGCGGGCAGCCCATCGACGTGGTGCGGGTGGGCTGGTTGCTCGGCGGCCTGCTCGGGGCCGCGCTGCTGGCCTGGGGCCTGGGCTGGGCCAAGACCTACATCCTGGCGCTGGTGTCCGAGCGCATTGGGGCGGATCTGCGCACCACCACCTATGAGCATCTGTTGGGCTTGTCGCTGGAGTATTTCGGCAACCGCCGCACCGGCGACCTGATGGCGCGCATTGGGTCGGAGACCGACCGCATCAACATCTTCTTGTCGCTGCACCTGCTGGACTTCGCCACCGACGTGATCATGATCGGCATGACGGCGGTGATTCTGTTTTCGATCAGCCCGACGCTGGCGCTGGCGACCTTGCTGCCGCTGCCGCTGATCGCATGGTTGATCCACGTGGTGCGCGATCGGCTGCGCACGGGTTTTGAGAAAATCGACCGCGTCTGGGCCGAGGTGACGAGCGTGCTGGCCGACACCATCCCCGGCATCCGCGTCGTCAAGGCGTTTGCGCAGGAGGGGCGCGAAGCCGAGCGTTTTCGCGAGGCCAACCGGCACAACCTCGCGGTCAACGACCGGCTGAATCGGCTGTGGTCACTGTTTTCTCCGACGGTGTCGCTGCTGACCGAAATCGGCCTGCTGGTGGTGTGGGGCTTTGGCATTTGGCTGGTGGCGCGCGGTTCGGTTACGGTGGGCGTGCTCACCGCCTTTTTGGCGTATATCGGGCGCTTCTACACCCGGCTGGACTCGATGAGCCGCATCGTCTCGGTGACGCAGAAGGCCGCTGCCGGCGCCAAGCGCATCTTCGACATTCTGGATCACGTCTCCAGCGTGCCTGAGCCGGCCCAGCCCGTGCCGATGCCCGCAGTGCAGGGGCGTATCGAGGTGCGGGGCGTGGCTTTCCGCTACGGCAACCGCTCGGTCATCCAGGGGCTGGATCTGGATGTGCGCCCGGGCGAGATGATCGGCCTGGTCGGCCACAGCGGCTCGGGCAAGAGTACCCTGGTCAACCTGATCTGCCGCTTTTACGACGTGGCGGAGGGGCAGATTCTGGTGGATGGCGTGGACATCCGGCAACTGCGCGTCGCCGACTACCGCCGCCACATTGGTCTGGTGCTGCAGGAGCCGTTCCTGTTCTTCGGCACGATTGCCGAAAACATCGCCTACGGTCGCCCCGATGCGACGCGCGAGGAGATCATCGCCGCCGCGCGCGCAGCGCATGCGCACGACTTCATCCTGCGCCTGCCGCAGGGCTACGACTCGCTGGTGGGCGAGCGCGGCCAGGGCCTCTCCGGTGGCGAGCGCCAGCGCATCAGCATCGCGCGCGCGCTGCTGATCGACCCGCGCATTCTGATTCTGGACGAGGCCACCTCGAGCGTGGACACCGAAACCGAGAAGGAAATCCAAAAGGCGCTGGATAACCTGGTGCGCGGGCGCACGACGATCGCCATCGCGCACCGCCTGTCCACCCTGCGCCGGGCCGACCGGCTGGTGGTCATGGACAAGGGCCGCAAGGTGGAGGAGGGCAGCCACGACGAGCTGATGGCGCGCCAGGGCGCCTACTGGCGGCTGTACCAGGCGCAGGCCCGCCAGGCCGAGGCCGAGCGAGAACTGTTGAGGGACTGACCGCCATGACGACGAGCCTGCCCGCCACCCAAGCCCCTGAACTGCGCCGCAACAGCGCCGGCCGCCTCGAATGGCGCGGCCCCGATGGCGAATGGATCCGTGGGGTGGTTCCGGTGCGTGCCTTCCCGATCCAGGCCCCCGACCGGCATATCTCGCTCGTCGGGCCGGACGGTCATGAAGTCGCCTACGTCGAATCGCTGGCGACGCTGGCTGCGCCGACCCGCGCGTTGATCGAGCAGGCATTGCACGAGCGGGAATTCACTCCCGTCATCCGGCGCTTGCTGGAGGTCAGCAGCTTTGCCACCCCCAGCACCTGGACCGTGGAGACCGACCGCGGCGTCACACGCTTCGTCCTCAAGGGCGAGGAGGACATCCGCCGCTTGGCGCGCGACGTGCTGCTGATCCAGGACAGCCACGGCGTGCAGTACCTGATCCGTCGTCCCCTGGAGTTGGACCGGCACAGCCGGCGTCTGCTCGATCGTTTTCTGTAACAAAACCCATTATTCATCAATGGGTTGATTCCGTTACTTCAAGTTTCCGCTAAGGAATTGTTGTAGCCGTTCGCTGCGCGGCGACGTGAGCACCTGCCGCGGGTCGCCCTGTTCCTCGATGCGGCCCTGGTGCAAAAAGACGACGTGGTTGGACACCTCGCGGGCAAAGCCCATCTCGTGGGTCACCACCACCATCGTGCGGTGCTCCTCGGCCAGACCCTGCATGACGCGCAGCACCTCGATCACCAGCTCCGGGTCCAACGCGCTGGTCGGCTCGTCGAACAGCATCACCTCGGGTTCCACCGCCAGCGCGCGTGCAATCGCCACCCGCTGTTGCTGGCCGCCGCTCATGTGCGCGGGGTAGCGGTCTTCCACGCCCTTGAGGCCGACCCGATCCAGGTACTTGCGCGCGGTGACGACCGCCTGCTCGCGCGGTACCTTCAGCACATGAACGGGCACCTCGATGATGTTTTGCAGCACCGTCATATGGCCCCAAAGGTTGAAGTTCTGGAACACCATGGCCAGCCGGGTGCGCAGGCGTTGCAACTGGGTGGGGTCTGCGGCCTGGAGGTCGCCATCGGCGCCGGGCTTGAGCCGCAACTCTTCGCCGGCCACGACGATGCGCCCTGCGTGCGGCCGCTCGAGCAGGTTGATGCAGCGCAAAAACGTGCTCTTGCCCGACCCGGAGCTGCCAATGATGCTGATCACATCGCCGGCGCGCGCCGTGAGGGAGACACCTTTGAGCACCTCGTGCGCACCATAGCGCTTGTGGATGTCTTCGACCTGGAGTTTGACGGGGGCAGTGCTCATGACAAGGGATGCGTAGGGACCGGCAGGGGGCAGGAGGGGCTCATTCGGACAACAGATAGCCTTGGCGCACAGGCCGGCTGCCGGCTACCTTGGCCACCGTCAGTCCGGCGGGGGCATAGCGCTCGCGGGCCCGGGCGTACAGCACGCCGCCCTGGACGGTGCGCAGGGTCGTGGTGTGGCCAGTGATGGGGTCGATGACCTCGGCGACGGCGTCGCCGGGGGCCAGCCGCGCGCCGGTGTCGGCCAGAAATACGAGCACGCCGGGGCAGGGCGCCTTCAACGGCTCGGAGCCGGCCAGCGGCGTGGGGGCGCAGGCTGGATCGGGCATGGGCCCCGGGTCGCCGGCCACCGCGCCCAGGTGCTGCAAATATCGCCAGATGCCATCGGCATCGCGGGCCGCCCAGGCGTGGCCGACGTCGGCTTCGCCGCGCAGTTCGACCGTCGCGCTGGCGCAGGCTTGGGGCAGCGGCACCGGGCGCCCCGCCGCTGACAGGCGCGCCGCCAACTGCGACCACAGACCGGAGAGCTGCTCGTCGAATGGCTGCCCGCCAGCGCCGTAGTCGGCAACCAGCACCGTCTGCGCCTGCAGCCAGCGCGCCAGGGGTTCGAGAGTTGGCCAACAGGCGGTCTCGCTGTACAGGTGCAGCACGGCTTCGGAATCGCAGTGCAGATCGAGCACGACATCGGCATCGGCCGCCAGACGGAACAGCGCCAGCCGCAAGCCTTCGAGCTCGGTGACCGGTGTTTGCTCGGCCAGCCAGTCGAGCACGGCCCGCCGCACCCGCCGAACATTCTCCACCGCGTCGGCGCCCAGGGCGTGGCCCACCCGCTCGAACGCCACCTGGGCCAGGTCCGGATAGCCGCGGTTGAAGTTCTCGGAGGTGTTGAGCTCGAAGCGGCCCATGGGCCGGTGGTCAATGCGCTGCGCCAGTCCGATCGGGTTGGCCACCGGGACGAGCACGACTTCGCCCCGGATGGCGCCCTCCGCCTCGGCGGCGGCGAGCCTGTGGCGCAGGTGGTGCGCCACCAGCATGCCGGGCAGCTCGTCCGCGTGCAGGCTGGCCTGGATGTAAACCTTGGGGCGGGCTCCAGGCGTGCCGAAATGCAGGCTGGTGACCGTGCGGGCACTGCCGAGGCTGGTGCAGGGCAGGGTGTGGTGACGGACGTCCATTCAGGTGCGGCGCGGCGCCAGGTGGGCGAGGAAGCGGCGCTCGGCCAGCTTGAACATGCCCACCAGCGTGAATGTGATGCCGAGGTAGATGGCCCCGGCGAACAGATAGGCCTCGAAGGGCAGGTAAAAGTCGGAGTAGACCCGGCTGGCCGCCGCCGTCAGATCCGTCATCGCGGGCACGGTGCTGGCCAGACTCGTGCTGTGCAGCATCATGACCACCTCGTTGCTGTAGGCCGGCAGCGTGCGCCGCAGTGCACTGGGCATGACGATGCGCCAGAGCACTTGGCGGGGCGACATGCCCATCGCGCGCGCGGCCTCGATTTCGCCGTGCGGAGTTTCGCGGATGGCTCCGGCGAGCATCTCGGCCGTGTACCCCGCCGTGTTCAGGGCAAAGGCGAGCAGGGCGCAGAAGAACGCCTCTTTGAACCAGGTCCACGGCCAGATCTCGTCCCAGCGCGCCTGGATCCACTCCAGCTGCGCAATGCCGTAATAGATCAGGTAGACCTGGATCAGCAGCGGCGTGCCGCGGATGACGTAGGTGTAGCTGCCGACCAGCCAGCGCAGCCAAGCATGGCGGCTGTTGAGCGCCAAAGCCAGAAACAGGGCCAACACGCCCCCGACCGCCAGGGACGACAGCAGCAGCTTCAACGTGGTCCACAGCCCTTGGCCATAGAGCTCGAGCTGCGCCGGTTCGAAAATCACGGACCAGTTCACGGTGACACGCCCGCTCGATCAACCCTGCCACGAGGTGACGCGCCGCACCCCGAGGCTGAAACGGTCGTTGAGGCGACGCAGCGCCCACAGCGACGCCGACGTGTAGATCAGAAACAGCGCCCCCACGAACAAAAAGAAAAAGAACGGCTCGCGCGTTGCGGCCGAGGCCTGTTTGGCCAGAAACGTCATGTCCTTGAGCCCGATCAGGCTGACCAGGGCGGTGCTTTTGATCAGCACCAGCCAGTTGTTGGTGAAGCCGGGCAGGGCGTAGCGCACCATTTGCGGCAGGGTGATGCGCACGAAGGTCTGCAGCCGGCCCATGCCGAAGGCCCAGGCCGCCTCCATCTGCCCGCGCGGAATGGCCAGAATCGCCCCGCGAAAGGTCTCGGTCATGTAGGCGCCGTAGATGAAGCCGATGGTCAGCACGCCTGCGACGAAGGGGTTGATGTCCACCGGCTCGGCGCGGCCGAGCGACTCCAGCAGCGCGTTCAGTCCGATCGTGCCGCCATAGAAGACGAGCAGCATCAGCACCAGCTCCGGCACGCCGCGCACCACGGTGGTGTAGACCGTGGCCACGCCGGTGAGCCACCGGCGCCCGGAGAGCTTGGCGGTGGCGCCGAGCAAGCCCAGCACGATCGAGACGGCCAGCGACAGCAGCGACACCGCCACCGTCAGCAGCGCGCCTTCGAGAATCGCGGGAATGTAGTCGAGCATGTGCCAATGAAAGACGCGTCGCGCCGGTGCCCACCGGCGGGCGACGCGCCGTTCATCCCGTCAGATCAGTTGCCGTACGGATCGAAGTCGAAGTACTTCTTGGCGATTTTCTCGTACGTGCCGTCGGCGCGAATCGCCTTGATCGCCGCGTTGATGTCGGCCTTGAGTTTGTCTTGGCCTTTGCGCATGCCCACCCCGACGCCGTAGCCGAAGTACTTGACGTCGTACAGGTCCGGGCCGACGAAGCCGTAGCCCTTGCCCTCCGGCTTGCGCAGGAAGCCGCCACGCACCTCGACCTTGTCGGCCACGGTGCCGTCGAGCCGGCCCGATTTGATGTCCAGATACACCTGGTCCTGCGCCTCGTAGGGGATCACCTGCACACCGGCGGGCTTGAGCTCACCCATGGCGTACTTCTCTTGCGTGCTGCCCTTGAGCACACCGATCTTCTTGCCCTTGAGCGAGGCCGGGCCGCTGTAGGGCGTGCCCTCCTTGACGACGATGCCGCTCGGGGTCTTGTAGTACTTGTCGCTGAAGTCGATGACCTTTTGGCGATCATCGGTGATCGACATCGAGCTGATGATGACGTCGTACTTGCGCGCCTGCAGTCCGGGGATCATGCTGTCCCACACCTGTTCGACGTACACACACTTGCGGTTGAGCTTGGCGCAAATGGCCTCGGCAATGTCGACGTCGAAACCGGTCGGCTTGCCATCGGGGGTCTTGTAGGTGAACGGCTCGTAGGTCGCATCGATGGCGACCTTCAGTTCGTTGCCCTGGGCCTGAACGGCACCGGAGGTGACGACGGCGGCGAGACCGATGGCTTGCAGGATATGGCGGCGCTTCATGAGGGTATCACCCGAAGTTGAACATGTGCGCCATTGTAGACAGGCAAGCGCACCGTGCCGAGGTGTGGTTTTCCCTGTGACGGGGCTGTGACAGCACTGCCGTTGCTTGGATTCCTTGACTTAACATAATACGCATTGTGGAACATTTGTCGGGAAGCCCAAGCCCGCCGCCATACTCATACAGATGGCGCGGCCGACGCGACGCCACCAGACTCCCGGGCCATGGCGGACGTCAGTCCTCCGCAAACGCTTCTTCGCGGCGTTTTTTGATCGACGGCAGCGCCACGACGATCAGCAGCAACACGGCGGCGATCAGCAGACCCGCTGACAGCGGCCGGGTCACGAAGACGCTCCAGTCCCCGCGCGACAACAGCAAAGCGCGACGCAGGTTTTCTTCCATCATGGGGCCGAGGATCAGGCCCAGCAGCAGCGGCGCCGGCTCGCAGCCCAGCTTGATGAAGACATAGCCCAGAACGCCGAACAACCCCACCATCCACACGTCCCAGGTGTTGTTGTTGGTGGAATACACGCCGATCGCGCAAAACAGCACGATGGCCGGAAAGAGCCAGCGGTACGGCACCGTCAGCAGTTTGATCCAGATGCCGATCAGCGGCAGGTTGAGGATGACCAGAATCGCGTTGCCGATCCACATGGAGGCGATCAGCCCCCAGAACAGGTCCGGGTTGTTGGACATGACCAACGGTCCGGGCTGGATGTTGTGGATCGTCATGGCGCCCACCATCAGCGCCATCACGGCATTGGGTGGAATGCCCAGCGTCAGCAGCGGGATGAACGACGTTTGCGATCCGGCATTGTTGGCCGCCTCGGGGGCCGCCACGCCACGAATATTGCCCTGCCCAAACGGCTTTTCGTCCGGGGCCAGGCGGGTTTTCTTCTCGATCGTGTACGCGGCAAAGGACGACAGCAAGGCGCCGCCGCCCGGCAGGACGCCCAGGATGGCCCCGAGCGTCGTGCCGCGCAGGACGGCTGGCGTCATCAGCCGGAAATCGCGCAGTGAAGGAAACAGCCCCTTGAGTTTGGCCGTGAAGACTTGCCGCTGCTCGGCGGGCTGCGAGAGGTTGTGGATGATTTCCCCGTAGCCGAAAACGCCCATCGCGATGACGATGAAGCCGATGCCATCGATCAGCTCAGGGATATCGAAGGTGTAGCGGGCGACGCCGGAGTTGATGTCGGTGCCGACCATGCCGATCAGCAGGCCCAGGATGATCATCGCGATGGCTTTGAGCAGCGCCCCGGAGGCCAGCACCACGGCGCCGATCAACCCCAGCACCATCAGCGAAAAGTACTCGGCCGGACCGAACTCGAAGGCCAATTCCGTCAGCGGAATGGCAAACGCGGCGAGCACCAGCGTGCCCACCGTCCCGGCAAAAAAGGAGCCGATCCCTGCCGCAGCCAGCGCCGGCCCCGCCCTGCCCTGGCGCGCCATCTGGTAACCGTCCAACGTGGTCACGACGGAGGATGCCTCGCCCGGCAGATTGACCAGAATGGCCGTCGTCGAGCCGCCGTATTGCGCCCCGTAGTAGATCCCGGCCAGCATGATCAGCGCGGCAACGGGGGGCAAGGCATAGGTGGCCGGCAGCAGCATGGCGATCGTCGCCACGGGCCCCAGCCCCGGCAACACGCCAATGAGCGTCCCCAGCACACAGCCGATGAAGGCATAGATCAGGTTCTGGGTGGTGAA
This sequence comes from Tepidimonas sp., assembly GCF_046292505.1. Classification (GTDB taxonomy): domain Bacteria; phylum Pseudomonadota; class Gammaproteobacteria; order Burkholderiales; family Burkholderiaceae_C; genus Tepidimonas. Next base: position 9,534 of record NZ_JBKBQX010000013.1, read on the forward strand.
GGCGACCGAGAATCCGAGCGCCAGATTGTTCAGCAGATCGGTCACGACATTCCCCTCAACCCGAAATGAAGGCCGGCCAGGCCTGGAACGGCAGCCCCAGCAGGCGGATGAACAGCACGTCGCTGGCGGTGGCCAGGACGATGGCCAGAATCGCGACTTCGCGCGGCTGGAAGCGGTCCCCCGCGATCGAGGCGACGACGACGAGCGCGACCACGGACGCGATCAGCCCCATGGGCGGCAAGCCGATGGCGGGCAGTCCCCCCAACAGGATGCCAAAGAGCACATTGGCGCCGATGATGTACAGCAGCGGCTTGAACGCGATGCGCCCCAAGTCCCCCGCGGGGTCGCGGGTGTCGCCGAGCGATTTGAGCGTGATGAGTGCGCCCAGAATCGCCAGGATGACGCCGAGCGCCAGGGGAAAGTAGCCCGGCCCCATACGGGCCGAGCTGCCCACCTCGTACTCCAACGCGCCGATGGCAAAAGCGCCGCCGGTGACGGTGAACAGCAGTCCGGCGACGAAATCTTTCTGGTTGCGGATGGCCAGCACGGTTTCTCCTCCAACGATGACGCTGCGGATTGTCCCCAATTCGACACCGTGCCGCCTCCGGGTCTGCCCTGGGCTTGGACGCGGGCAGGCCGGCTACCAGGTGCCCCGGGGTTGGCGCGCCCGGATGGCCGCCGCGATCAGATCGATGACGCTCTGTCGGCTCACCTGGCGGGCAAAGTCGATGGCGTCCAGCCCCTGCTGGTTGCGCAGCGTGGGATCCGCGCCCTCCTCCAGCAGCAGGCGCACCACCTCTTCGCGCCCGTAGCGGGCGGCCATCATCAGCGGGGTCGTGCGGTTGGGGGATTCGGCATCGATGTAGGCATGGTGCTCCAGCAGCAACCGCGTGATCGCCGGCGCATGCCCGCCCTTGTTGGTGGCTGCGTAGTGCAGCGGTGTCCAGCCCGGCCGGTTGACCTGCGCGCCCCGGGCCAGCAACTGCTGCACCAAATCCAGATGGTCGCGCAGCGCGGCCATCATCAGTGCGTTCTCGCCGGCCGCGTTGACCGCATCCACGTCGACCGCGGGCTGTGCGATCAGGTAGCGCGCCACCGCCACGGCGTCGCGTTGCAGGGCCAGCACCAGGGCTGGGTTGAGGTCGGGATCTGGGGTATTCAGGTCGAGGCCGCGCGCGTGCAAATCCCGGACCGTGGACAGGTCGTCGCGGATGACCGCGGTGATGAACTGGTCGTAGGCGCGTTGCGCCTGCACCCCGCCAGAGGATAAAAAAACCGCAATCGAAAAAAGAAGATAGAGAATCTTTTTCATGCGATTTCTGCGCGGGTGGGCGGGACCGCCCGGGCGGCACGGGTGAACAACCGATCAAAGTTGGCGCTGGTGGCCTCGGCCACGGCATCGACGCTCAGGCCCTTGAGCTCGGCCAGTTGCGCGGCCACATGCGGCACATACGCCGGGGTGTTGGTTTTGCCGCGGTGCGGCACGGGGGCCAGGTAGGGGCTGTCGGTCTCGATCAGGCACCGATCGAGCGGCACGAAGCGGGCCACCTCCCGCAGGTCGGCGGCGTTCTTGAACGTGAGAATCCCCGAAAACGAAATGTAGAACCCCAGGTCCAGCGCCGCGCGCGCGACCTCGCGGGTTTCGGTGAAGCAGTGGAACACCCCTCGGGCCTGCGGGCGCTCCAGAGGGGCGTCGGCCGCAAAACCGCCCTCTTCCCGCAGAATGGCCAGCGTGTCGTCCGAGGCGCTGCGGGTGTGGATGATCAGCGGCAGATCGGTCTGGCGAGCGGCCCGGATGTGGATCCGAAAGCGCTCGCGCTGCCATGCCATGTCGGCCACCGTGC
>NZ_JBKBQX010000013.1:11474-51086 GCF_046292505.1 Tepidimonas sp.
CCGGCCTGCAGCGGGTGTTCGGCCGTGCGCCACGCTTGCTGCAGAGCCCGCCAGTAGCCGGACAACCGGTGCGGGACGGGGTTGGGCGGCAACGCCTCGGCGGCAAAGTAGCGCGGGGGCGCCCCCGTCGCCAGGGCCATGGCGTCGTGGCACAGCAGCATCAGCACCTGCAGCTGCCGCGGGATGGGCCAGTCGACGATGGCGGACCAGTCCCCTTGCGCCAGCTGGCGGGGGAGATCGGCCCACAGCCGTGCGGTCACCCCCAGTCGGGCCCAGGCCAGCGCTTCCTGCGGCCGGCCGCCGGCCGCCTGCCAGCATGCCGCCCAGTCCGCCTCGGTCAGCGCCCGGGTCGACGTGGACCCCTCCCCCGCCGTCTGCATCAGCCAGGCCTGGCCCTCGGCCTCGGTGGGCCAGGCCATCGCGTGGGTTTGGCAGCGGCTGCGGATCGTGGGCAGCAGCAGGTGCGCGGCCTCGGTCGCTAGGATGAACCGCACGCGCCCCGGGGGCTCCTCCAACGTCTTGAGCAGCGTATTGGCCGATTCCACATTCAGCCGCTCGGCGGGGTGGATCAGCACGACCTTGCCCTGTCCCCGTGCGTGCGTCACCTGGGTGAACGCAACCGCCGCGCGGGTGGCTTCCACCCGGATCTGGCGGCTGGGCTTGATTTCTTTGCGCTCGATACGCTCGGCGGTGCCGGGGTCCAGTGGCCAGCCAAGCTCCAGCGCCAACGCGTCGGGCAACAGCACGAACAGGTCGGCGTGCGTGCGTGCGTCGACCGCGTGGCAGCCTGCGCAGCTGCCGCAAGCCTGGGGGCCGCGCGGTTGCTCGCACAGCCAGCGTCGGGCCAGCGCCAACGCCAGTTCGTACTGGCCCAGGCCCGCCGGACCATCGAGCAGCACGGCGTGCCCGCGCAGGGTCAACACCGCGGCCAGTTGCCGCTGCAGCCAAGGGGCCAGCGCGGTCATGCCAACACCCCCCGGGCGCGGCAGACCGACTCGACCTCCACCCACACCTGTGGCAGTGGCCGTGTGGCGTCGATGCGCACGATACGCTCGGGCGCGGCGCTGGCACGCGCCGCGTAGCCGGCGCGAACGCGCTCGAAAAACGCCAGCGGCTCGGCCTCGAACCGATCCGGCGTGCGCACCGCCGCCAGCCGCTGCGCAGCAACCGCTGGCGGCACATCGAACCACAGCGTCAGGTCCGGTTGGCGCAGCCGCCCTTGGGCGTCCGTTTGTACCCAGCGCTCCAACGTGTCCAACACGCCCAGGTCGAACCCACGCCCATGCCCTTGGTAGGCGAAGGTGGCGTCGGTGAAGCGGTCGCACAGCACCACCTGGCCCGCGGCCAGCGCCGGCTCGATGGCACGTTGCCAGTGGTCGCGGCGCGCGGCGAACATCAGCAGCGCCTCGCACAACGGGTCCATCGGTTCGTGCAGCAGCAGCTCGCGCAAGCGCTCGGCCAGCGGCGTGCCGCCCGGCTCACGCGTTTGCAGCACCACCCTGCCCTGCGCCTGCAACGCCTGCGCCAGGGCCGGCAAGTGGGTGGACTTGCCGGCGCCGTCGATGCCTTCGAAGGTGATGAACCAGCCGCCTGGACGTGGGTGCGTCATGGGGTGCGATCGTACACGGTGTCCAGGGCGTGGCAGACCGCGTCAGTGCGCTGCCAAGGCTGCACATGCAGGGTTACCGTGGTCCGCGTGCGACCCGCGGGCAGCATCGGTACGGTGACGGTCGTCGCGGGGGTCATGGGAGTCCAGGCATATGGCAGCGGCGGTGCAGCAGGCGGGTGATGCGCGGCCACGCTCCACACCGTGCACGCCTGGATGTGGCGCAGCACCGCCGGGGCACTGTGCTGGTAGACGACCGTCCACCCCCGCGGGCCGTAGGCCGCCATCGCGCCCGCCAGTTGGATCGGATCGGCCGCGACCGTGGCGTGCGGCGGCAGCACAGCGCCCAGGCGGGCCGCCGCCTCGCGCGCCGGCCAGCGGATGGTGGCGGGACGGTCCAGCCAGGCCAACACCCAAGGGCGTGCCAGCAGCAAGGCCAACGCGGTGGCGATCAGTGCCAGGCTCCAGCGCTGCAGACGTGCCCAATCCACATGGCCGTGCGTGGCAGCCATGGCCACCAACGCCAACAGCGGTGGGGTGAGTGGCAGCACCCAGCGTTCCTTGATCTGATGCAACGCGCCAGCCAACACCAGCACCGACATGCTGCCCGCAACGACTGCGACGTACAGCAGCGCCCATCGTCCCCATCGGCGCACGTGGTGGTCACCTCCACGCGGGTCGACGGGCTCGGCGCGATCACCCGCCCCTGACCAAACAGCCATCCCCAACAACGCCGCCGGCAGGGTAAGGTTGGCCAGCCAGGCCACCGCCAGCGCCACAACACCCTGTGTCCGGTGGCCACCGTCGCCCTGCATTTTGGCGCCCAGCGTGGCCTGGACCTCGGGCCACGCATCGAGCAGCCACGCTGCGTGCAGCCCGATGGGGGTCAGGCCGACCAGGAACCACGGTAGCCCTCGCGCATGCTGCCGGACGATGCGCCAGCGGCCCGACCAAGCCGGCACCCGATGCGCCAGCGCCGCCAGCAGCACCGCCAGCCAACCAACCAAGGCCAGCGCCGTGTTGTACTTGGACAGCAGCGCGGCGGCGATGGCCAACCCCAGCCCGAACCAACGCCTGCGCGACAGCGGCCGCTCGGGCCGCTCCAGCAACGGCGCACTCAAACCCACCACGACGGCCATGCACGTGGTGGCCAGCAAGCTGTGCGTCAGCGTGCGTGGGGCATCCCACAGCAGCAGCGGCAGCGTCATCGCCCATGCCGCCACCGCCCCGGCGGCGGCACGCATACCCAGTTGCGCCACGAACCACCCCACCGCGATGCCCACGCCCGACAACGCGACGGCTTTTAACAGCCACAGGGCCGCCAGCACCGACATGCCCGTGGCTTGACGCACGCTCCACAGCAACCATTCGAACAGCGGCGGCTGGGGCCCGTAGCCGGCCAGCAGCCACTGTTGGTGAAGCACCTGCTCGGCCTCATCGAACGCCAGTGCGGGCGTTGACCAAGCTCGGGCCAAGGCCCACGCGGCGCACAGCAGCACAAGCGCGATCCACGCAGGTGGAAGTTGATAGGGGCTCATCGTTGCAACTGGTAGCGCCGCACCGCGCGGTTGTGTTCGTCCAACGTGCGGCTGAAGGCGCTGGTGCCGTCGCCGCGGGCGACGAAGTACAGGGCACGGCTGGACGCGGGCTGGACGGCGGCCAGCAGCGAGTTCCAGCCGGGCATGGCGATGGGCGTGGGCGGCAGCCCTGCCCGGGTGTAGGTGTTGTAGGGCGTGTCGGTGACCAGATCCCGGCGGCGCAGATCGCCGTCGAAGCGCTCGCCCAGGCCATAGATCACGGCCGGGTCGGTCTGCAGGCGCATGCCGATGCGCAGGCGGTTGATGAACACGGCAGCGACGTGGGCGCGGTCGGCTTCCAGCCCGGTTTCCTTCTCGACGATGCTGGCGAGGATCAGCGCCTCGTCCGGCGTCTGCAGCGGCAGTCCGGGCTGGCGCCGGGCCCAGGCATCGGCCAGGCGGGTGTCCATGGCCGCGGCGGCCTGCCGCAGGACGCGCGATGCCGGCGTGCGCTTGGGGTACACATACGTGTCGGGGAAGAACCGCCCCTCGGCATGGGCGACGCGCAGGCCCAGGTGCCGCGCCAGGGCGACCGGGTCGTCGCCTGCTGGCAAATCGTCGATCAGGTGTTCGGCGGCACGCACCGCCTGCAGCATCTGGCGCACATTCCACCCTTCCACCAGCGTTAGGCGCCGCACCGCCTGTTCGCCGCGCACCAGCTTGTCCAGCAGCGTGGTGGGGGTGGTGCCCGGCGCGATCTCGTAGCTGCCGGCCTTGAGCGCGCGCGATTGCCCCGAGAGCCGAAACCACAGGAACAGCCCCCAGGCCGAGGTGTCCACCCCCGAGGCGACCAGTGCGTCGGCCACCTCGGCGGCGGACATGCCCGGCTCGATCACCACATCCACGGCCGGCTGCCCCTGCAGCCGCAGGGACAAGGGGCGGTGCAGCCACGCGGCGATGGCCGTGGCACCGGCCAGCACGGCCACCGCCGCGAGCAGGGTCCAACGGAATGCCAGGGATCGCAACGAGCGGGACACGGGTAATGGGCAGGCCGTCGTCAGCGGCGTCAGGGCTGCGGGAGAATACGGCCGTCGATGATAGCCGCAACCGTTGTTCGCTCATGATGCCCACCCCGAACCTCGCTGCCGATACTGTCGCTCTTCCCCCCATGCACGGGGTCGTCCGCCTGGACGACTGGGGTGTGATCAGCGCCCAGGGTGAAGAGGCGGCCGCCTTTCTCCATGGACAGTTGACGCAGGACTTCATCCTGCAGCGCGATGCCGAAGCGCGGCTCGCCGCCTACTGCACACCCAAGGGGCGCATGCTGTTCAGCGCCATCGGCGTTCGGCGCGATGGCGAGGTGCTGCTGTGTGCGCCGCGTGAGCGCATCGCGCCGACCGTCAAGCGCTTGTCGATGTTCGTGCTGCGGGCCAAGGTGCGGCTCAGCGATGCGTCCCAGCAATGGGCGTTGTGGGGGGCGGCGGGTGACGCGGTGCCCGTCGCGCTGCCGCCGGCCGTCTGGTCCGTGTGGCGCGAGGGCGACCGTACCTGGGTGCGGTTGCCGCCAGGGGCGGGTGTGCCCCGGGCGCTGCTGATCCAGCCGGCCTCTGCCCCCGCGCCCGAGGGGCCTGCGCTCGCCCCAGCCCATTGGCAGTGGTTGGCGGTGATGAGCGGCGTGGCCCACATCACCGATGCCGTGGTGGAGGCCTTCGTGCCGCAGATGATCAACTACGAATCGGTCGGGGGCGTCCATTTCAAGAAGGGGTGCTACCCCGGGCAGGAGGTGGTGGCGCGCAGCCAATTCCGCGGCACGCTCAAGCGGCGCGGCTACCTGGTTCATGCCGACGGGCCCCTGGCGGCGGGGCAGGAGGTGTTCCATGCCGCTGATCCGGAGCAGCCCGCAGGGACAGTCGCGCAAGCGGCCCCTCATCCCCTTGCAGGGTGGGACGCCATCGTGTCCCTGCAGACCAGCGCGGCGGACGGGCAGCCGCTGACGGCCGGCGGTCCCGATGGCGTGCCCGTGCGTCTGCAACCCCTGCCGTACGAGTTGCTGCAGGACATCTGACACCATGTGCCTGATGGCCTGGGCACTCGGGCAGGACCCCGCGGCGCCGCTGTGGGTGGCGGCCAACCGCGACGAGCAATGGGACCGCCCCACCCTGCCCCTGCACGCCTGGACGTCGCCCCAGGGCGGGACGATCTGGAGCGGCCGGGATGCCCAGGCCGGCGGATCGTGGCTGGCATTCGGCTCGGCGGGTCGGGTGGCCATGTTGACCAATGTGCGCGCCTGGCCGCCCGAGCCGGCGCAGGACCGCAGCCGGGGTAGTCTGGTCATCGGCTGGCTGGTGTCCGCGGACTTGCCGACCTGGGCCGACTTCGCCCGCCGACACGACCCCACGGCGTACAACGGCTGCAACGTGGTGCTGGGCGATGTGCTGCGGGGGCGCTGGGCGTGGCTGACCAACCGCGACCCGGGCCCTGCGCTTGCCGACGACTCCGCGACCGAGCGTGTCGGGGGCTGGTGGGCGCGGGAATTGCCGCCCGGCGTCTATGCCCTGTCGAATGCGGCGCTGGACACCCCGTGGCCCAAGCTGTGCCGACTCAAATCGGCCCTCGACCGGGCCTTGGTCACGCCGCCCGTGGAGGCGGCGTACAGCGCTTTGTTGGAGGCCCTGCGCACGCACGTGCCCTGCGCGGACGTCGGGCAGCACTTGGAAGCCAGTCCCTATGTCCATCTGCCCGAGCGCCGCTACGGCACACGCAGCAGCCTGATCGCCCGTTGGGACCGCACCGGCACCCTGACGCTGACCGAGTGGACCTATGCCAGTCCGCAGGGGCCGGCGGCGGCCGATCGCGCCGATCCAAGGCGCATTTCCATCGACTGGTGGGGAATGCCGACCTCGTCATAGGGCTCGCCCACGCGCCGCCAGCCCAGCCGCTCGTAAAAGCCGATGGCGGTGCGCTGCGCACTCAGGCGCAGGGTGTGGTCGCCGCGCGCGCGGGCGGCATCCGACAGGGCCTGCAACACCCGTGTGCCGACGCCGGTGCCGCGCAGCACGCGGTGCACCGCCATGCGCCCCACCTTGCCCACCCCCGGCTCGGCCGTCAGCAGCCGCCCGGTACCCACCGCCTGCCCCAGGTGGTTGTAGGCCACCGCGTGAAGTGCCGTGGCATCGGCCGCGTCCCACTCCTCCGATTCCGGGATGCCCTGCTCGTCCACGAACACCGCGCGGCGCAGCGGGGCCGCATCGCGCTCCAGGGTCTGCCAGTTGCCGGTCACCACCCGCAGCACGTCCTGTCCGGCCTCGTAGCGCTGCACCAATTCGCGCAGCGCCGCCGGCACCGGGCGCGAGGTCTGTGTGGTCGGATCGGCAAACACATAGACGATTTCCGCGCCCACCAGCGCGCGCTCGCCCAGGAACAGCGCACCGGTCATCGTCATCGACGAATTGCCGATGCGCTCGCAGCGCAGCGCCACGTCCACCTGGTCGTCCATGCGAGCGCTGGCGGCAAATTCGAGGCTCGCCTTCTTGACGTAAAGCTCGCCGCCCAGTTGCTGCATCGCATCGGCGTAGGGCAGGCCCAGCGCGCGCCAGTACTCGGTGATGCCGACGTCGAAATACATCAGGTAGTGGGCGTTGAAGACGATGCCCTGCATATCCACCTCGGCCCAGCGCACGCGCAGGCGGTGGAAACATCGGAATTCGTGGCGTTTCATGGCGGGATTTGGGACAATCGCGGGCTTTGGACGATGCAAGCCCGATTATGTTGCCCCACCAGCTCGAACTCCTGTCACCCGCGCGCGATGCCGACATCGGCATCGAAGCGGTCAACCATGGGGCGGATGCGGTCTACATCGGCGGGCCGGGCTTCGGGGCACGCGCCCACGCCGCCAACCCGCTTGGCGCCATCGAGCGCCTGGTTCGCCACGCGCACCGCTACCACGCGCGGGTCTTCGTCACGCTCAACACCATTTTGCGTGACGACGAGCTGGAGCCGGCGCGGCGCCTCATCCATGAGCTGTACGACATCGGCGTGGACGCGCTGATCGTGCAGGATATGGGGCTGCTGGAGCTGGACCTGCCCCCCATCCAGTTGCATGCCAGCACCCAGTGCGACATCCGCACGCCTCAGAAGGCAAGATTTTTGCAAGACGTGGGTTTTTCCCAGGTGGTGCTGGCGCGGGAGCTGACGCTGGAGCAGATCGCCGCGGTCGATGCGGCGCTGGGGCCGCGCGACGCGCCCGGGCGTGCGGTGCTGGAGTTTTTCATTCATGGCGCCTTGTGCGTGGCCTACAGCGGACAGTGCTACATCAGCCACGCCCATACCGGGCGCAGCGCCAACCGGGGCGATTGCTCTCAGGCCTGCCGCCTGCCCTACGAGGTGCGCGACGCGCAAGGGCGCATCCTGGCGCACGACAAACATGTGTTGTCCATGAAAGACAACAACCAGAGCGCCAACCTGCGCGCGCTCATCGACGCCGGCGTGCGCAGCTTCAAGATCGAGGGCCGCTACAAGGACATGGGGTATGTGAAGAACATCACCGCCCACTACCGCCGGCTGCTCGACCAGATTCTGGAGGAGCGCCCCGATCTGGCGCCCTCGTCCAGCGGCCGCTGCACCTACACCTTCACGCCGGATCCGGACCAGAACTTCAACCGAGAGTTCACCGATTACTTCGTGAACGGCCGTCGGATCGACATCGGCGCCTTCGACAGCCCCAAGAACCCCGGGCGCCCGATCGGCTGGGTGGTGCGCACGGCCGCGGATCACGTCGAGATCGAAACCGACGACCCCGCCATCGAGCTGGCCAACGGCGACGGCCTGTGTTACCTGGATCTGCAGCACAACCTGATGGGTTTGCAGACCAACCGGGTCGAGCGGCTGGGCTCCGGCACGGAGGGAGGCGCGCGCTGGCGCATCCACCCCAAGGATGCGATGGCCAGCCTGAAGGACCTGCGGCCGGGTACGGTCGTCAACCGCAACCGGAGCATGGCCTGGGTGCGGGCGTTGGAGCGGCCGTCGGCCGAGCGGCGCATTCCGCTGTGGGTGCAACTGCGCGCGCAGGGGGACGCCCTCTGCCTGACGCTGACCGATGCCGATGGCTGCACGGGCTCGGCCACCCTGTCCGGCCCCTTCGATCTGGCCCGCGATGCCGCGGCGCACGAGTCGCGGTTGGCCGAAGGGCTGGGCCGTCTGGGCGATACGGTGTTCGAAGCCGTGGCGCTGGATGTGGCGCTGCCGGCCCCGTGGTTCGTGCCGGCGTCGCGGCTGAACGCCCTGCGGCGCGACGCCGTGGCGGCCCTGATGGCGGCGCGCGAGGCCGCCCGTGTGCGGCCGCTGCGGGCGCCGGCCGTGCAGCCGCCCGTGCCTTACCCCGACGATGTGCTGACCTACCTGGGCAACGTCTACAACCACAAGGCGCGCGACTTCTACGCCCGGCACGGGGTGCGCGTGATCGAGGCTGCCTACGAGAGCCACGAGGAACCCGGCGACGTCAGCTTGATGATCACCAAGCACTGCGTGCGCTACAGCCTCAGCCTGTGCCCCAAACAGGCCAAGGGGGTGACCGGCGTGCAGGGCACGATCCGCGCCGAGCCGCTGGTGCTGGTCCATGGGCAGGAGCGATTGACGCTGCGCTTCGACTGCAAGCCGTGCGAGATGCACGTCGTCGGGCGCCTGAAGCGCCATGTGGTGCGCGACGCCGAACGCCAGTCGCGCGAGGTGCCGCTGCGCTTTTACCGCACTCGGCCGGCGCCGACGGCACCCTGACGGACGACAGCCATCGCGATCAGACGTAACCCGCCACCGGCATGGGCGCGTGGCGCATGTGCAGTGCCAGCCCCAGGGCCGCCATGTGGTTGCCGTTGCGACCCAGGATCGCCTGGGCCATGGGCAAAAACTCGGCCTCTTCGAAGCTGGCGTGGGCGCGGTACTGGGCGACCAGCGCTTCCAGGTCGGCGGTGTCCAGTTCGAACGATTGGCCTTTGGCCACTTTTTTGAGCCCGCCCTCCAGCCGCTTCCACAGCGTCTCCAGCGCGCGGTGCTCATCGGTCAGCCGCCGCACCAGGGCCTGGGCGCGATCGCGCTCCGCCCCGGCTTCGCTGCTGGCGATCACGGCGGGGAACAGCTCGCGCTCTTCGTCCAGATGGTGCTCGAAGATGGCCTCGCGGAAGAACTCGACCGACTGTTCAGCAAGCGCGCGCGCTCGGGCCGCCGGCAGTAGGAGAGCGGGCAATTCGGCCAGTCCGTCGAGCTTGCGCAGGATGCCGGCATGGCATTGCGAAAAATCGGCGATCGGCTGATCGACGGCGTTGGGCGCAGCGAATCCGGACATGGCGACACCGTTTTGCGACATCACGATGTGGCCAGTCTAGCCGCTGCGCTACCGCGAACCTTGACGCGCATCAAGGTTCGGTGGACAGGCTGGGAGGACGCCGGGTCGCGTTCAGCCGATCCAGCGGCGGGCGTTGCGGAACATGCGCATCCAGGGGCTGAAGGCGTCGAGGCCGCCGGTGGCGCCGAAATCCGTCCAGCTCATCTGCGCATTGCGGAATACCCGCTCAGGGTGCGGCATCATGGCGGTGAAGCGCCCATCCGGGGTGGTGACTGCGGTGATGCCACCCGGACTGCCGTTGGGGTTGAACGGATAGGCCTCGGTCGGGTGGCCGTGGTGGTCCACGAAGCGCATGGCGACACGGACGGCGTCGCGGTCGCCGCGCTGGCCAAAGTTGGCGTAGCCTTCGCCGTGCGCCACCGCAATCGGCAGCCGGCTGCCGGCCATGCCGTGCAGGAACAGGCTCGGGGACTCGGTCACCTCCACCAGCGACAGCCGGGCTTCGAAACGCTCGCTGACATTCGTCGTGAAGCGCGGCCAATGCTCAGCGCCAGGGATGATGGCGGCCAGCTCGGCAAACATCTGGCAGCCGTTGCACACGCCCAGCCCGAACGTGTCCGGCCGTGCGAAAAAGGCGGCGAACTGCTCCGACAGCTCCGGGTGGAAGGTGATGGAGCGCGCCCAGCCGATGCCAGCGCCCAGTGTGTCCCCGTAACTGAATCCGCCGCAGGCCACCAGTCCGCGAAAACCCTGCAACACGGTGCGGCCGGACAACAGATCCGTCATGTGCACGTCCACTGCCTCGAAGCCGGCGGCATCGAACGCATAGGCCATTTCCACATGTGAGTTGACACCCTGCTCGCGCAGGATGGCCACGCGCGGTCGCGTCAGATTCAGGTACGGGGCGGCGACGTCTTCGCAGGGGTCGAAGGTCAGCGCCACGTGCAATCCCGGATCGTCGGCTCGGCCGGCCGCGGCGTGCTCCGCATCGGCGCAGGCGGGGTTGTCACGCAACTGGCAGATCTTCCAGCTCACGCTGTCCCACACCTGTTGCAAATCCTCCAGTGAGGCGCTGAACAGGCATCGGGCATCACGCCAGATTTGCAGCTCACCCTTGCCGGCGTCGATGGGGCTGGTGGCGGGTCGGGTTTTGCCGATCACATGGCTGCAGGCCGACAGCCCGTGGGCACGCAAGGTCTGCAGCACCGCGTCGCGCTCGGTGCTGCGCACCTGCAGCACCACGCCCAGCTCCTCGCTGAACAGGGCCTTCAGGGTGAGTTCGTCGCGGCGCGCGCCGACCTGCGCGGCCCAGTTCTTGGCGTCGCCAAAGTCGGCGCGGCTGTCGCGGATGCCGTCGCCTTCGGTCACCAGCAAGTCGACGTTCAAGGTCACGCCCACATGGCCGGCAAACGCCATTTCGGCCACACAGGCCAGCAGCCCCCCGTCGCTGCGGTCGTGGTAGGCGAGCAGTTGCCCGCCAGCCCGCAGCGCGTTGACGGCATCGACCAACCGCACCAGGTCCTGCGGGTCGTCTAGGTCGGGCACATCGCCGCCGGGCTGGTCCAACACCTGCGCCAGGATGGAGCCGCCCATGCGATGGCGCCCGCGCCCCAGGTCGATCAGGATCAGCGTGGTGTCCTCCCGCGCGTCGAGCTGCGGCGTGAGGGTGCCACGCACATCCGCCAGGGTGGCGAAGGCGCTGACGATCAGGCTGACTGGGGCCGTCACCTTGCGCGCCCGTCCGTCATCGGTGCGCCACTGGGTGCGCATGGACAGGCTGTCTTTGCCCACGGGGATGCCGATGCCGAGTTGAGGGCACAGCTCCAACCCCACGGCCTTGACCGTGTCGTACAGCGCGGCGTCCTCGCCCGGCTCGCCGCAGGCGGCCATCCAGTTGGCCGACAGCTTCACGCGCGGCAGCTCGATGGGCGCCGCCAGCAGGTTGGTGATGGCTTCGGCCACCGCCATGCGGCCCGCGGCGGGGGCGTCCAGTGCGGCGATCGGCGTGCGCTCGCCCATGGCCATGGCCTCGCCGGCCAAACCCCGGAAGTCGGCCAGCGTCACCGCGCAATCGGCGACCGGCACCTGCCAAGGGCCCACCATCTGGTCGCGGTGGGTCAGGCCACCCACGGTTCGGTCGCCGATGGTGACCAAAAAACGCTTGGACGCGACGGTGGGGTGGGACAGCACCTCGATGACCGCTTGTTGCAGCCCCACGCCCGTGCCGTCGAACGGGGCAAAACGGCGTGGGATGCGTGTGACCTCTCGCCGCATGCGCGGGGGCTTGCCCAGCAGCACCTCCATGGGCATGTCCACGGGGCGGGCGTCTGCCGCAGCGCTGGCCTGCGCATCGGCGAGCACGAGCTGGCGCTCCTCGGTCGCCACCCCCACCACGGCAAACGGACAGCGCTCGCGCTCGCACAGCGCGGCAAAGCGCGGCAGGGCATCGGGGGCCAGCGCCAGCACGTAGCGCTCCTGGCTTTCGTTGCACCAGATCTCCTTGGGCGCGAGGCCGCTTTCCTCCAGCGGGATGGCGCGCAGGTCGAAGCGGGCGCCGCGCCCGGCGTCGTTCACCAGTTCCGGAAAGGCATTCGACAGCCCGCCAGCCCCCACGTCGTGGATGGCAAGGATGGGGTTGTCCGCACCCAGCGCCCAGCAGTGGTTGATCACCTCCTGCGCGCGGCGCTGGATTTCCGGATTGCCGCGCTGCACCGAGTCGAAGTCCAGCTCAGCCGCGTTGGCGCCGCTGGCCATCGAACTGGCGGCACCGCCGCCCATGCCGATGCGCATGCCCGGCCCGCCCAGCTGCACCAGGAGGGTGCCGGCCGGGAAGGTGATCTTGTGGGTCAGGCCGGCGTCGATCTGCCCCACCCCGCCGGCGATCATGATCGGCTTGTGGTAGCCGCGCTCCACCGCATCGACATCGGAGACCACGCGCTGCTCGTAGGCGCGGAAGTAGCCGAGCAGGTTGGGCCGGCCGAATTCGTTGTTGAAGGCGGCCCCGCCCAAGGGGCCCTCGATCATGATCTGCAACGGGCTGGCGATGTGCGCCGGCTTGCCGTCCGGCTGATCGGACCAGCCGCCCCACAGACGCGAGACCGAAAACCCCGTCAACCCCGCCTTGGGACGCGCCCCGCGGCCCGTCGCGCCCTCGTCGCGAATCTCGCCTCCGGCCCCCGTGGCCGCACCGGGGAACGGCGAGATCGCGGTCGGGTGGTTGTGGGTCTCCACCTTCATCAAAATGTGATGCCGCGCTTCGCTGCGGCGATAGCTGGGGCTGCCCGCGCCATCGGGCACCGCCACGAAACGCTCGACCGCATGCCCTTCCATCACCGCAGCGTTGTCCGCGTAGGCGACGATGGTGTGCTGAGGGGCGGTCTGGTGGGTGTGGCGGATCATGCCGAACAGGCTGTGCGGCTGCTCCACCCCGTCGATGACGAACTGGGCGTTGAAGATCTTGTGCCGGCAATGCTCGCTGTTGGCCTGGGCGAACATCATCAGCTCGACGTCGCTCGGGTTGCGCCCGAGTCGCTGGAAAGCCGCCACCAGGTAGTCGATTTCGTCATCCGCCAGGGCCAGGCCCCAGGCGGTGTTGGCCGCTTCCAGTGCCGCGCGCCCCTGCCCCAGCACATCCACGCGCTCCATGGGCTGGGAGGCCAATGCCGTGAACAGCCCCGCCGCCTCGGCCGTATCGCGCAGGGCGCTCTCGGTCATGCGGTCGTGCAACAGCGCCGCGCAGGCCTGCCATGCCGCATCGTCCAACGAGGCCGGGCGGCCGAGCCAGCCAGCGAGGGTACCGCTCTCCAGCGTCAGCCAATACTCCACGACGCGTTCGACCCGCCGCGCCGCCAGCCCACAGTTGTGCGCGATGTCGGTCGCCTTGGACGCCCAGGGCGATACCGTGCCCAGGCGCGGCGTGACAACGATGCGTACGCCCTGGGTAGGCCCGCGATACGGCTCCCCATAGGTCAGCAAGGCCGACCAGCGGGCGCGGGTGGATTCGTCCAGCGGGGCATCGGTGGCCACCAGGTGCACGTGGCGTGCGGCAATGCCGGCGATGCGAGCATCGACGGCCTGCAGGCGGGGCAGCAACTGCCGGGCCCGAAAGTGGCCGAGGGCATCCCCCCCGGCAAACGTCGACAGATGGAGCGGGGAGGCGGATGCGTTCACGGCGATGGCGCTGGGGTGTAGGGAAAGCCTTGAATTTTACTCGGCGGCCTTCGGTGGGCCCGTGGGGCAATTAGGGTTTGTCCGCCTTGCTGCGCCTGCCGCATGAAGTATCGTGCATGTCTGTCGTCGGCATTTCGCTTCAAGCCAGAGGAGTCCCCCACCATGACCACCCGCCGCGTTGTCCTGACCCGCAGCGCCGCCATGATCGGCGCCGCTTCCACCGGGCTGCTGTTGCCCCAAATCGTCCGGGCCCAGGCGGCCCGGGTCCGCGTGGGCTTCATGCTGCCCTACACCGGCACCTTCGCGCAATTGGGTGTCGCCATCGAAAACGGTGTGCGCATGGCCTTGGACGAAGCCGGCGGCAAGCTGGGGGGACGCGAGATCGACTTCTTCAAGGTCGATGACGAATCCAACCCCGCCAAGGGGGTGGAGAACGCCACCCGACTGGTGCAGCGCGACAAGGTCGATGTGCTGATCGGCACCGTGCACTCTGGGGTGCAGATGGGCATCCACAAAGTGGCGCGCGAGACTGGCGTGCTCAACCTCATCCCCAACGCGGGCGTGCATGTCGCCACCCGCCAGCAGTGCGCGCCCAACGTGTTCCGCACCAGCTTCTCCAACGCGCAGCCCACACTCGCCCTGGGCAAGCCCATGGTGGAGCGCGGCCACAAGCGCGCGGTCTGGATCACCTGGAATTACGCGGCCGGTGACGAGGCCTTCGAGGGTTTCGAACAGAGCTACACCGCCGCCGGCGGCACGATTGTCAAGAAACTCGGCCTGCCCTTCCCCAACGTCGAGTTCCAGGCGTTGCTGACCGAGATCGCGGCGCTCAAGCCCGACGCGGTGGCCTGCTTCTTCGCTGGCGGGGGCGCGGCCAAGTTTCTGCGCGACTACGCGGCGGCCGGTCTCAACCGCAGCATCCAGCTCTACGGCTCGGGCTTTTTGACCGAGGGTGTGCTGGAGGCGGCCGGGGACGCCGCCGAGGGCGTCATCACCACCATGCACTACAGCGATTCGCTGGACACGCCGCGCAACAAGCAGTTCCGCCTGAATTACGCCAAAACCTTCAAGTTGCAGCCCGACGTCTATGCCGTGCAGGGCTATGACACGGCCCTGCTGTTGCTGCAGGGCGCCAAGGCGGTCGGCGGTGACCTGTCCAACAAAAAAGCCCTCTACGCGGCGATGGAAGGCGCCGTCATCGACAGCCCGCGCGGTCAATGGCGCATGAGCAAGGCGCACAACCCCATCCAGGACATCTACCTGCGCCAAGTCAAAGGCAAAGAAAACCGCGTCATCGGTGTCGCTGCCAAGGCGGTCGAGGATCCGGGCACCGGCTGCCGCATGGGCTGAACGGGGATCGACGCGCCCATGGATCTGGCCAATTTTCTGATTCAGTTGCTCAACGGGGTGCAATACGGCCTGCTGCTGTTCATGCTGGCGGCGGGTCTGACCCTGATCTTCGGCATCATGGGCGTGGTCAATCTGGCCCACGGCAGTTTTTACATGTTGGGGGCTTACCTCGCGTGGTGGCTGGTGGGCGCCATCGACAGCCTGCTGCTGGCAATCGTGCTGGGGGCCGTGCTGGCGTTTGCGCTGGGCTGGCTGCTGGAGTGGGCGCTGTTTCGCCACTTCTACCACCGCGATCACCTCGACCAGGTCCTGTTGACATTCGGGCTGATCTATCTGTTCGAAGAGTCGCGCTCGCTGCTCTGGGGCGACGATGTGCACGCCGTGCCGGTGCCACCGCTGCTGGACGGCTCGATTGCGCTGACCGACACCCTGGCCTACCCCGTGTACCGCCTGTTCATGATGGGGCTGTGCGTGTTGTTGGCGCTGGGCCTGTACGCGCTGATCGCGCGCACGCGGCTGGGCATGAAGATCCGCGCCGGGGCCTTCAACCGCGACATGGCCGAGGCGCTGGGCGTCAACATCCGGCTCGTGCACGGCGTGGTGTTCGCGGTCGGTGTCGCCCTGGCCGTGGTGGCCGGCATGATTGCCGCGCCCATCTCCAGCGTCTATCCCAACATGGGTGCTCCGGTGCTGATCATGTGCTTCGTCGTGGTGGTGATCGGCGGCATCGGCTCGGTGCGTGGCGCCTTTGTCGCGGCGCTCATGGTGGGGCTGGTCGATACTTTCGGCAAAGTCCTCGTGCCCCAGATCGCCAGCATGCTGATCTACATGCTGATGGCCGCCGTGCTGCTCTATCGGCCCGAGGGCCTGTTCAAGCAATAACCCACCCATGTCGATCGCTGCCCACATCGAACGGCTGCCGCGCGGCCTGCAGCTCGCGCTCGGCCTTGGCGCCGTGGCGCTGGCCGCTTTTCCCTGGTTGGGGCTGGAAAACGAGCGCTACTACGTGCAGATGCTCACGCAAATGATGATCCTGGCCATCTTTGCCATGAGCTTGGATCTGCTGCAGGGGGTCACGGGGCTGGTGTCCCTGGGGCATGCGGCGTTTTTCGGGCTGGCGGGGTATGTGCTGGCCTTCGTGACCCCGTCGTCGGCCGCCCCCAGCCTGTGGTGGACCCTGCCACTGGCCGTGGCGGCCTCGGCGCTCGCGGCGTTGGTGATCGGGTTTTTCGTCGTGCGCACCAAAGGCATCTATTTCATCATGGTGACGATGGCGTTTGCGCAGATGCTGTACTACCTGTTCTTCGACAACAAGGCGCTGGGGGGCTCTGACGGCATCTATGTGCTGTTCAAGCCGTCCACCGGAGTGGGCGGGGAGGGGCAGCCGCTGGACCTGGAAAACCCCGTCACGTTCTACTACCTGACGCTGGCGTGCCTGGTGGGGGTGTATGCCTTTTTGCGCCGCTTGCTGTTCTCGCCCTTCGGGCGGGTGCTGGCGGGCATCCGCGTCAACGAACACCGCTTGCGCGCCGTGGGCTATGGCACCTTTGGCTACAAGCTCGCGGCGTTCACGCTGGCCGGCGCGCTGGCCGGGCTGGCGGGCTATCTGTGGGCGGCGCAGACCGGCTTCGTCAACCCGGAGCTGATGGGCTTCCACCAAAGCGCGCACGCCATCATGATGGTCATCCTGGGCGGCACGGGCAATTTCGCCGGGGCCATCGTGGGTGCCTTTGCCTTCGAATACCTGCTGCACGTCTTCAAGGACCTGACCAAGCACTGGCAGTTGTTGATGGGCGCGTTCATCGTGCTGGTGGTCTTCGTGGCGCCGCGGGGCCTGGTCGGGCTGGGCCAGCGGCTGCTGGAGCGGCGACGGCGCGGCGCACCGGCCCCCGTGGCCGAGTCGGTGCCGGGAGAGCAGCATGGCTGACGTCCTGCTCGAAGCCCGCGACCTGACCAAGCGCTTCGGCGGCCTGGCGGCGGTGGACCGCGTGTCGCTGACGCTCAAGCGCGACCACCTGCATGCGGTCATCGGCCCCAACGGGGCGGGCAAATCCACGTTGACCAACCTGTTGTCGGGGGATCTGCCTCCCACCTCCGGACGCTTGATACTCGCGGGCCAGGATGTCACCGGCGCCTCGGCCGAGGCCATTGCGCGCATGGGCCTGGGGCGCAGCTACCAAAAGACCAACATCTTCATGCCCTTCACGGTGTGGGAGAACGTCCGGCTCGCCGCCCAGTCGCGCACGCCGCATGCGGCGCGCTGGCTCACCCGCGCCGACGGTATCGCCGCCATCAACCAGCGTGCCGAGCGTGCGCTGGAGATGGCAGGCCTGAGCGCCCGCGCCGACCGCATCGCCGGCGCCATCAGCCACGGTGAGCAGCGCCAGCTCGAAATCGCCATGACCTTGGCCACCGAGCCGCAGGTGCTGCTGCTGGACGAACCCCTGGCCGGCATGGGGACAGCCGAGGCCGAGCGCATGGTCGAGCTGCTGCTGGCCATCAAGCGCGACCACGCCCTGATGCTGGTCGAGCACGACATGGATGCCGTCTTCGCGCTGGCCGACGAGCTGACGGTCATGGTCAATGGGCAGGTGATCGCATCGGGGCCACCCGCCGCCATTCGTGCCGACGCGGGCGTGCAGGCCGCTTACCTGGGGGAGGACGCGTGAGCACCGACACGCTCATCGAGACACACGGCCTGCACACCCACTATGGGGCCAGCCACATCCTGCATGGCGTCGATTTTTCCGTGCGCCGGGGCGAAACCATCGGCTTGATGGGGCGCAACGGCATGGGCAAATCCACGTTGCTCAAGAGCATCGTCGGCCTGGTGCGCCCCAGCGCGGGCGAGGTGCGCGTCAAGGGCCGGCCCACACAGCGTTTGCCGACGTTCGAGGTGGCACGGCTGGGCGTGGCTTATGTGCCGGAAGGGCGCGGCATCTTTGGCAACCTGAGCGTGCGCGAAAACCTGATCATGGCCGCGCGGCCCGGGGTCGATGGCCGCCGCGATTGGACCTACGAGCGGGTGCTGGAGACCTTCCCTCGCCTGGCGGAGCGTCTCGATCACGGGGGGCAGCAGCTCAGCGGCGGCGAGCAGCAAATGCTGACCATCGGCCGCGCCCTCATGACCAACCCGGACGTGCTGATACTGGACGAAGCGACCGAGGGGCTGGCCCCGCTGATCGCACGCGAGATCTGGCGCATCTGCCGCGTCATCCGCGACAGTGGCATCAGCAGCATCATCGTCGACAAAAACTGGAAGCACGTCACCCAGATCACCGACCGCAACGTGATCCTGGTCAAGGGCCGGGTGGCGTTCGAGGGCACGTCCGACGAGTTGACCGCCCGTCCCGATGTGCTGGAGCGTTACCTGGGCGTCTGAGGCGAAATGGGGAGGCCCCCGGTGACCTCCCCTGCCGATGGGCATGAACGGAGCGGGGCGATCGGCCCCGCCGCGACTCACTTGTTGACGGGCGATTGCGGATCCAGCAGCAGCGCCATCACATGCTTGATCTGCTGTTCACTCAGAATGCCCTTGTGCCCCGCGCTCGGCATCTTGGTGCAGGCGTTGAAGGCACGCGAGTTCCAGATCTTGGCCCAGGTGTACTCCACGATGGCCTTGGCTTCCGGGCTGTTGGGGTTGGTCACCCCGCGCAGCTTGCCGTAGTTGTACAGGCTCGGGCCCAGCGTGCCGAAGGAGATTTCCTCCTTCGTGATCTGGTGACAGTTGTAGCAGTTGCCACCGTTGACGGTTTTGGCGTTGTCCGACCATGTCAAACCGCGACCGCTCTGAGCGATCGCCTCGCCTTGCTTCCAATCCCCCAGAAACTTGCCGTCGCTCGGCCACTTGACGCTCTTGTAAGCGGCTTGTTCGATGGCTTTTGCCGTCTTTTCATCCAGCGGCTTGCCCGACACCTCGGACTGCCAGCAGGCGATGCGCGCTTCGTCCTGCTCCAGGCGATCGAGCTTGGCAATGCCGCGCTCGACGAACGATTTTTTGACGATCTCCATCGTCATCTTGTCGTACTCGGCGGGCGTCGGCGACGCGCTGCAACCCGCCAACACGATGACCGCCGGCGCGGCCCAAGCAATCAGGGACTTTTTCATGTGCGGATCCTCCGGTTCAGCGCTTGATGGCCGGTGCGATGGACTTGGCGCCCTTCGCGTTGACACCCATATAAACCCCCAGCGCGATCGTCACGTCGCTGGCAAACGTGGGTTCCGGAAAGCGCTGCTGCCGGTAGCAGTCGTTCAAGCGGTGTTGCATGCTCCACATCTGACCGTTGGACACGCGGTACGCCGGCCAGGCGGCGAAACCAATACCATCACCAGGGTTTTTGGTCAGATTGGGCAGGTCCTGCAGGCGGATGCGCTTGCCATCCTCGCCGTGGCAGCTCGCGCACGAGAAGTCGTGCGGCCCGCCGCGCAGAAAAAACAGGCGCTTGCCGACTTCGTACATGTCGCGCTCGGCCTGGGTGTTGAACGGCAGATTGAACGGCATGTCCCGCGACTGGCTGGAAATCCAGGTGGCCAGGGCGACGACGTTGGCCGTCTCACCTCGCCCGAAATTGCGCTGCGACACCTCCTTCTTCACGTCGATGCCCTGCAACGTCTCCATGCAGGTAAGCAACCGACTTTCCAGATCCTGGACGCGGCCGGTGTCCTTGAAAAAGCGCGGCAGCTCCACGAACGCGCCTTTGACCACGCCGGGGCCTTTGCCCAAATCGCACTGCTCCAGCGAGGCGTTCTTGGGGCCGCGTTTTTGCTTCCACAGGTCTTCGCCCTTGACTTCGAACAGCTCGGCCGGGTTACCGTCCTGCAGCATCGCCCGGTATTCCTCGATGCCCTTCATGGTGGCATCCTGGGCCACCACGGCGCTGCTCAACGACGACAGCACCACCGCTGTAATGAACGTTTTTTTCATTTTGGTTCCTCGTTGTGAACGGGGAAGCGCACGCCGATGCGCTCCCCCCACCGCCACCGTCAGGCGATCACGGCCTCGTCGGTGCGAGACTCGCCCTTGTTGTCGGTCCACTTGACCACGATCTTGTCGCCCTTGTTGGCGCCCTTGAACTTGAAGCTCAGAAACGGGTTTTGCGACACCGCCCCGCTCCACAGCGCCTTGAGCACTTCCTTGCCGTTGTGCGTGGCCACCACGTCCGTGATGTGGTGCGCCGGCACCAGGTTGCCCGACGCGTCTTTGCGCGTACCAGGCTCCATGGGGTGGCTCATGAGCACCCGCACCGTCGTCACCCCACCGGCCTCGTTGGCTCGGATGCGCATCGGATCTGCCATCTTCGTCTCTCCTTCGCGTTCGTTACCCTGTGTCGCTTCAGCCGCCGCAGCCGCCCAGCGTCACCTTCGTTTCCTTGACCGCCGAGTACAGCTTGCCGTCGGCCTTGACCACCGCCAGCACGTTGGTGCTCTGCCCCATCTTCAGGCGCGTCTGCACGTCCGCCTCGGTGCCCGCCGGAATCATGAACATCGCCGACAGCGGCGTCGGGTTCTTCTCCACCAGCAGGTAGATCTCGGTCGTGTTGGGCAGCTTGCTCACCGCCCCCACCGGCACCACCGCGCCGTTTTCCGCGATGTCCGGCGAGACGATCTGCACCTGGTCGCTCGTCGCGGGCTGGCCGCCCACCGCCTTGAGCGCGTCCGCCAGCGTCTTGGCCGCAAAGCCGTCGCGGCCCGCCGCCTGCGCCTGCTCGGCCGTCACCACGCCCAGCGACACCAGCGTCGCCAGCGCCCCGCCGGCCTTCAGCACGGCACGTCGGTTGGATTCGATAGCCATCATCTTGTGTAATCCTGCACGAGGTTTCGCCGTCACCGGGCCGCGTCATGGCGGACACCGCACACTGTCGATGAATCGTGGCACCTGTGCGCCAGCGACGCATCGGCAATTACCCTAAAAAGTCAAATATTCTTCCGCGCTGATATTTTGAGTCTATGAGTGCGGTGACGCCCAAGCGCTCGGGCCGGTCACTTCAGCAAGGCCAGCGCCTCGCGGAACCGCGGGTGCTTTGCGTCACGCAGCCACTCGAAGCCCACCATTTCGGCAGTGACCAATTCCACACCGTTGGCAGCCAGCCGGTCCAGCGCGGCATCGCGATCCCGGTCGCGGCGCGAGCCGCAGGCGTCCGTCACCACCCAGACGTCCAACTCCTGTTCCGCCAGACCCAGCGCCGTCTGCAGCAGGCAGACGTGGGTCTCGCACCCAGCCAGCACGATCGTCTGCCGTGCCGGTGGGAGGGGCTTTTGCAGGTGCTTGGGCAGGCTGCGGGCATTGCCCGCCGGGCGAGCCGGCGCCCGCAGGGCGGTCAGCAGGCCGCTGTCGCAGGCATCGAACGCGGTTTTGGCAAACACCTGCCGACACCGGTCACGCAGCGACGGCGCCAGGGGCCCCAGCCGCTCGGGGGCTTGCTCCGTCCCCCAGACGGGCACGTCCAGCAGGTGCGCCAACCCGGCCAGCAGTTCGGCGCGCTGCAACACCTCGTCGCCCCGCGCGATGGCCGGCATCAACCGGGCTTGGTAATCCACCAGCACGAGCTGGCAGTCGTTTGCATCCAACAACATGCGTTCTTTGATTCCCAAAACACCTGTGGGACTCGGCCGCCCCGTTGACGCCAGCCGTCATCCTGTCCTATTGTGTGCGCTATGACGCCGCGACCTGCCCCGGCCCAGCCGCTCATCCGCCGGACCCTGCACCGCCGGGCGTGGGGGATTGCGCTGACGCTCGCGCTTCCGCTGTCCGCGAAGGCGGGCGATCCTATCATGGATCTTCTTGCCGCGCGGGGGGTGTTGGGGGACGGGGCCGCGCCCGCGTGGTCTGCGCTGACCGACGACGCGCAAGGGCGCCGATCGGCCGCCTTGGTGTACGCCATGGCTTATGTCGGGGTGCCTTACCAGCGCGGGGGGACCGGGTTCGATCAGGGGGTGGACTGCAGCGGCTTCGTGCAGATCACCTACCGCGAGAGCGCCGGTATCCTGTTGCCGCGGCGCGCCGCGGAACAGGCTCAGGCGACGTTGCCCATCGATGCGGAGGCCTTGGCTCCCGGGGATTTGGTGTTTTTCAACACCCTGGGCGAGCCGTTCAGCCATGTGGGCATCTACATTGGGCAGGGGCGGTTCATTCACTCGCCCCGCTCTGGCGCCCATGTGCGCATGGAACGCCTGGACGACCGCTACTGGCGCGACCGCTTCAGCGGTGCGCGTCGCGTCGTTGGCGACGACAGCGGTTGAGGCTGCCGGTGCATCGACAGCCCTTTGGGCGGCTCAGGCGGCTGCCTTGCGCAGGATGTCGTACAGCTGGTCCTTGAGCAGCAATTTTTCCTTCTTCAGTGTCTCAATCTGCTCGTGCGTGCCGGGCTCGATGCCCTGCTCCATGCGCTGGATGCGCTCATCCAGCTCATTGTGCTTGTCGAACAGTCGGGTGAAGTGGTGATCGCTGGTTTTGAGCTTGGTGATCAGGTCGCGGTACTCGGGAAACATGGTGCGGTCGCCTTTTCGGTGCAGGAAGAAGGCTCCAAGTGTAACGGATCAGTCTGCCGCGTCGATCGGGACGGCGGCTGCCGGCTTGACCTGCCGCAAATCGGACGACCGCCCCGCCGCCGGCATTGGCTGCGGCAGCCGGCACGACAGGCCGGCATCGGGCCAGACCCAGTGGCTGCCGGCGTGCCAGATGCGCTGCGCCGGCACACCGGCGCGCGCGGCCAGCTGCTGCACGTGCGCCAGCGGCCAGCCCCCGACGAGCCAACGCCCCGTCGGGTGCGCGCGCTGCCACCGCTGCAACCGCTCGCCAAGGCGGTCCCAGTCTGCTCGCGCCTGCGGCGGCGGCACCGCCTCCGCTCCCAGTTCCATGCCCCAGCCCGGTGCCAACCAGATCAGATCCGCCGGCGAGGCGTGCGCCACCGCGTCCAGCCAGCGCATCCCCGCCTCGCACGGCGACAGCGGCGTTCCGCTTGACCAGCCGGCCTCACCCCGCCCGTCGGCCGCCGCCCCCGGCCACCATGCGACATCGTCCTCGAGGTCGACGGCCGTCCCTTCGGGCAGCGGCGGAAGCTGCAGCAGGCTGCGCGGCGCGCCGATCACCACCAGGTAGGGATCGACCGGCTCGGCAGGGGCATGCCAGCTCGGCGCGTCGCCGCCGTTGTGGTCCAGCGCCTGCGGCCAGACCGCCCCGGTCACGGCGACGCAGCCCTTGACCCGCCACAGGTCGGCTGGCAGATCCTGCAGCCAGGCCTCCCATTGCGCGCGCGTCGCCCAGCCGCGCGGGCGCAGCGTGCGGCGGGCAACCTCGGGGACGATCGCGGGGTCGGTCGATGCAGCCTCATGGCCACCCTCTCCGAGCAGTGCCGGCAGCGCCGCGGGCCAGCGCGCATCGACTACGCCGCCTGCCAGGCTCCAGAACGAGACCGGCCGCGGGCGCAGCTGGCCAAGCGTCTGCGCCAGCTCGCTCGCTTGTCTGCCCGACAGCGTGTCGGCAGCCGAGATGAACAGCCAGTCGGCGGCGGCCAGCTGCGCCTGCGCCAGCGGCTCGGCCAGCCGCCGCTGCGCCGTCGGCCCGTGCACGAGGCCGAGCACGGCGATGCGGTGCAGGCCGTACGCGCGCAGGGCCTGCAGCAACGGTTGCGGCGCGGCCAGCCCCGAACCCTCGATCACCAGCGGCCGCCGGGATCGTGCGGCCAGCTGCGCGATGGCGTCGGCCATCGCGCCAGCCAGCTCGCAGCAACCGCAGCCGCCGGCCACCGACACCAGCGGCACACCGGCCACGGCCAGCCGCTCGGCGTCGAAATTGACCTCGCCGGCGTCGTTCACGAGCAGCACGGGCTCAGCCTCGGTCATCAGCCAAGGCAACAGCGCATGCAGGATGAAGGTGGTCTTGCCGGCGCCGAGAAAGCCCGTGACGACGACGGCGTCGAGGCTGTCGGCAACCCTCATGCCAGCAGTGCCTGCGGTCCCACCCGTTCGAAGACGCCGTAGTAGGTGTTGAGCACCATGGCCTGCGCCTGGCCGCTGGTGGCGGTGGCGACGCGTTTGACGATGGCCCAGCGGGAGGTGTCGACCACCAGCACCTCATCGCCCTTGCGGTTGTTGAGGTAGACCTTGCGGCCGTCGGCCGTGAAGGCTGCGTGACCAAGGTGCCCTCCCCCGCCGGCGTCGATCGTCGCCACGACGCGCAGCGACTGCAGGTCCAGCACCGGCACGCGGGTGTCGTTGTACTGCGTCACCAGCGCATGGCGTCCGTCCGGCGTCAGGTAGGCGTGCCCGGCTCCCTTGATGCCGAGCTCCAGATGGGCCAGCCGCTGCCGGGTGTTGACATCGAAGACGTCGAGCGAGCCGCCCTCCAGCGCGCTGCCTGCCCCGCGGTTGCACACCAGGAAACGCTGCCGGTCGGGCGTGAAGTTGCCGTGGTGGCCCTCGATGCGCGCGGGGTTGGCCGTCTCGTGCGCGGACAGCGTCATCGCGACCTCTCCGGTGCGCTTCAGGCCCATCGGGTTGGCGGCGTCGAAGATCGCCACCACCGGGCGCGACTGGGCGCTCTTGGGCTCACCTGCCTCCAGTGTCACCCACAGCTGCCGCCCCAGCACGTCGAAGTAGTGCGGATTGCCCTCCACCGCGACGACGTGCTGCTGCAGCGTCTCCGCGTCGATCACCACCACCTCGTTGTCGGCGTAGTTGCCGATGGCGTAGTGGCGTCCATCGGCCAGCCAGGCACCGTGCATGCTGAAGTCGCCAGCGTGCTGGGCGTTGCGCACCGCGATCTCGGCGGAGCGGACGCGGTCGGTGGCCACGTCGACGAAGGCGATGCGGATCTTGCCACCGTCCACGCCCGAGTGGTTCAGCGCCACGCGTCGGCCGTCGGGCGAGACCACCGGATGCTTGGGCCGGTTGCCGGTCTCCAAGGTGGCGGCGACGCGCAGGCTCTGGGTGTCGATCTTGACCAGCGTGCGCTGTCCCGCGGCGTTGTTGGCGACGTAGAGCCAGCGTCCGTCGGGCGTCAGGCTGCCCAGCGTACCCCCGGCGCCGCCGGTGGGGATGCGGGCGGCCACGGCATCGGTCTCCGAGTCGATGGCCACCACCGCGCCATCGCCGCGCAGTGCAAACACCATCCGGTGCACAGCCGCGCGGCCTGTGCCCAGCGTCGCGCAACCAGGCAGTGCCCACCAGGGCAGCGTTGCGGACAGGCCGGCGGCGGCCAGCAGGCGGCGTCGATCGATCGTCATGGGGGGTCTCCTCCATCGTTGGGGTTGTCGTCGCGCTGCATTCGAGCGCAACGATATCGTCACATACGGATGCGTCCCCACGACCCCGGATTTACCCGGCCCTCCACCCAAGGAGGCACGGACTCGGCGCGGGCCCGGCGGCGGACGAGCCGGCCCTTCAGGCCCGCACGCAGTCGGCGAAGTAGCGCTTGCGCCCGTCGAAGCCCTCCTCCACCACCAGCCCGTGGATGTCGGTCTCGAAGCCGGGACAGCGCTCGTTGAACTCGCGCGAGAACTTGAGGTACTCGACGATGCGGCGGTTGAACACCTCGCCCGGGATCAGCAGCGGAATGCCGGGCGGATACGGCGTGATCAGGGCTGTGGTGATGCGTCCTTCCAACTCGTCGATGGGCACGCGCTCGGTGTTGCGGTGGGCGATCTGGGCGAAGGCGTCGCTCGGCTTCATCGCCGGGGTGAGGTCGCTGAGATAGATCTCGGTCGTCAGGCGCGCGACGTCGTACTTGGCGTACATCTCGTGCACGAACTGGCACAGATCGCGCAGGCCCATGCGCTCGTAGCGCGGCTGCTTGCGGCAGAACTCCGGCATGACGCGCCACATCGGCTGGTTGCGGTCGTAGTCGTCCTTGAACTGCTGCAGCGCGGTCAGCAGCGTGTTCCAGCGGCCCTTGGTGATGCCGATGGTGAACATGATGAAGAACGAGTACAGCCCGGTCTTCTCGACCACCACGCCGTGCTCGGCCAGGAACTTGGTGACGATGCTGGCCGGGATGCCGGTCGGTGCGAAGTCACCCTTGAGGTTGAGGCCCGGCGTGATGATGGTGGCCTTGATCGGGTCCAGCATGTTGAAGCCCGGCGCCATGTCGCCAAAGCCGTGCCAGGCATCTTCACCGTCGGACGTCTGCACGCCGTCGGCGTCGGTGCGCTTGAGCACCCAGTCGCTGGCGCGGCCGATCCCCTCTTCGGCCAACTCCTCCGGACCCCAGACCTGGAACCACCAATCGTTGTCGCCGAACTCCGCGTCCACCTTGCGCATGGCGCGGCGAAAGTCCAACGACTCGACGATGCTTTCCTCCACCAACGCGGTGCCGCCAGGCGGCTCCATCATCGCCGCCGCCACGTCGCAGCTGGCGATGATGCTGTACTGCGGGCTGGTGGAGGTGTGCATCAGGTACGCTTCGTTGAACAGGTGGCGGTCCAACTTTTGCGTTTGAGAGTCCTGCACCAGCACATGGCTGGCCTGACTGATGCCCGCGAGCAGTTTGTGGATCGACTGGGTGGAATAGACCACCGAATGTTGGGGGCGGCCGCGCTTGCGGCCCATGGCGTGGAAGGTGCCGTAGAAAGGGTGGAAGGCCGCATGCGGCAGCCAGGCCTCGTCGAAGTGCAGGTTGTCCACATAACCATCCAGCATCTGCTTGATGGTTTCGGTGTTGTAGAGCACGCCGTCGTAAGTGGACTGAGTGAGCGTGAGGATGCGCGGCTTTACCGCCTTGGGGTCTACCCCTTGGAGCAAGGGGTTGGCGGCGATCTTGGCCTCGATGGCCTCTCGGGTGAATTCGCTTTGCTGGATCGGCCCGATGATGCCGTAGTGGTTGCGGGTGGGCTTGAGGAAGACGGGGATGGCGCCCGTCATGATGATGGAGTGCAGAATGGACTTGTGACAGTTGCGGTCCACCACCACCACGTCGCCCGGGGCCACCGTGTGGTGCCAGACCATCTTGTTGCTGGTGCTGGTGCCGTTGGTGACGAAGAAGCAGTGGTCGGCGTTGAAGATGCGCGCGGCGTTGCGCTCGCTCTCGCCGATGGCGCCGTTGTGGTCGAGCAGCTGGCCCAGCTCCTCCACCGCGTTGCAGACGTCGGCGCGCAGCATGTTCTCGCCGAAGAACTGGTGGAACATCTGCCCCACCGGGGTCTTGAGGAACGCCACCCCGCCCGAGTGGCCCGGGCAGTGCCACGAGTACGAGCCATCCTCGGCGTAGTCCAGCAGCGCCTTGAAGAACGGCGGCTGGATGTATTCCAGGTAGGCTTTGGCCTCGCGGATGATGTGGCGCGCGACGAACTCCGGCGTGTCCTCGAACATGTGGATGAAGCCGTGCAGTTCGCGCAGGATGTCGTTGGGCAGGTGGCGGCTGGTGCGCGTCTCGCCATAGACGTAGATGGGTACCTCGGCATTCTTGCGTCGCACCTCCTGGATGAAGGCGCGCAGGTTGAGCACCGCCGGATCCTGCTCCGGGTTGCCGGTCACCTCCTCGTCGTCGATCGACAGGATGAAGGCGCTGGCGCGGCTTTGCTGTTGGGCGAACTGGCTCAGGTCGCCATAGCTGGTGACGCCCACGACCTCGAAGCCTTCGGCCTCGATCGCCTGCGCCAGCGCGCGGATGCCCAGGCCCGACGTGTTGTCGGAGCGGTAATCTTCGTCGATGATGACGATCGGGAAGCGGAATTTCATGGTCCGCGAGTGTAGGACAAAGGGGTGAACGATGGATGACGCGACGCTGTGGTGGGTGCTGGCCGGGCTCCTGGTGGCGGCCGAGCTCGCCAGCGGCACCTTCTTTCTGCTGATGCTGGCGCTGGGTGCAGCCGCAGGGGCGCTGGCCGTGTACGCGGGGCTGGCCTTCAGCGGCCAAATGGTGGCCGCAGGCCTGTGCGCGCTGCTGACGGTGGGCGGCTGGGCGTGGGTGCGGCTGCGCCGCCGCGCCAGTCCCGAAACCGATGCGGGCGTGGTGCTCGATGTCGGCCAGACCGTGCAGGTGCAGGGCTGGCAGCCCGACGGCACCGCGCAGGTGCACTACCGGGGCGCGCAGTGGCTCGCGGTGGCCTCAAGCCCGCACGGCGATCCCCGCCCCGGCCCCCACCGCATCTGCGCGGTGCAGGGCAACCGGCTCGTCATCGAGCCCGTGGATCATCCCTGAACCGGGCTTGCCCTGCCCTCCTCCACCTTCGACTGAAAGCCCCGCCCATGGAAATCGCCGTCATCGTCGTCATCGTCGCGCTCGTCTTCGTCGTCAAATCGATCAAGGTCGTGCCACAGCAGACCGCCTGGGTGGTCGAGCGGCTGGGCCGCTACGACCGCACGCTGGCTCCCGGCCTCAACTTCGTCGTGCCGTTCATCGAGAAGGTGGCCTACAAGCACAGCCTCAAGGAAATCCCGCTGGACGTGCCGGAGCAGATCTGCATCACCAAGGACAACACCCAGCTCAAGGTCGACGGCATCCTCTACTTTCAGGTCACCGACCCGATGCGCGCCAGCTACGGCTCGTCCAACTACGTGCTGGCGATCACACAGCTCGCGCAGACGACGCTGCGCAGCGTCATCGGACGGCTGGAGCTGGACAAGACCTTCGAGGAGCGCGAGATGATCAACGCCCAGGTCGTCAACGCCATCGACGAGGCGGCGCTGAACTGGGGCGTGAAGGTGCTTCGCTACGAGATCAAGGATCTGACGCCGCCGGCGGAAATCCTGCGCGCGATGCAGGCGCAGATCACCGCCGAGCGCGAAAAGCGCGCGCTGATCGCCGCCTCCGAGGGCAAGCGACAGGAGCAGATCAACCTGGCCGAGGGTGAGCGCGCCGCCTTCATCGCCAAGAGCGAAGGCGAAAAGCAGGCCGCGATCAACCAGGCCCAGGGCGAGGCTGCCGCGATCCGCGAAGTGGCCGAGGCGACCGCGCAGGCCATCGAGCGCATCGCCACCGCCATCCGCCAGCCGGGCGGCGAGCAGGCGGTGCAACTGAAGGTCGCCGAAAAGGCGGTGGAGGCCTACGCCCGGGTCGCGCACGATGCCGACACGACGCTCATCGTCCCGAGCACGATGACCGAAGTCTCGGCGCTGATCGGCTCGGCGATGAAGATGGTCGGCACGGTCAAGAGCGCCTGAGCGTCGGTGCTACAATGAGAGGCTCACGCGGAGAGATGGATGAGTGGTTTAAGTCGCACGCCTGGAAAGCGTGTAGGGGTTAACAGCCCCTCGGGGGTTCGAATCCCCCTCTCTCCGCCACGCCAGTGATTGCCGCCACGGCCCTCCTCGCAGGGCGTTCGAGGCGGTCTGCGGAACCGATGGTTCGCTGCCCCTCCTTTCGGTCGCCCCTAAAAGTGGTTCACTGAACTACACTTGGGCTATGGAGTTCGAATGGGATGCAGCGAAAAGCGACGCGTGCTTCGCTGATCGAGGGTTCGATTTCGCCTACGCGGCCAGAGCTTTTTTCGATCCGCATCGCCTGATCCAGGCCGACACCCGACACAGCTATGGCGAAGAACGCTACCGGTTGATGGGCAAGATCGAGCAGCGTCTGTTCGTGGTGGTCTACACACCCCGACGCGGTGTCATTCGCATCATCTCGGCACGCAAAGCCAACCAGCGCGAGGTCAAGCATTATGAAAACCGTACGCGTGACGATTGACCCGACCGCCCCTGCGACACTGACCTACGGACGTATCGATCCCGTTCGTGTCGATGCGACGTCAGAGGCAGATATCGCCAGACAAGCCGCCGCGGACGACGTCGATGCGATGCAGGACGCCGCCAAATTTGCGCGCCGTGTTCGCAAGCGCCTGGGGTTGAGCCAATTGGAGTTCTCGGAGCGAATTGACGTGCCGCTGGAAACCATCCGCCTCTGGGAGCAAGGCAAACGCGCCCCTACGGGGGCTGCCAAAGCCTTGCTCAAAGTGTTGGACAAAGCCCCTGAAGCGGGATTGGCTGCGTTGCACTAAGTTGGGCGTGACGCCCGCCAGCACGCCAGCACCTCCATCGCCTCGGTCGGCCGGCCGCCCCGCCAGTAGCCCTGGTAACGGTCGCAGCCCATGGCCTGCAGCGCGTCGTGCTGGGCGGCGGTCTCCACCCCCTCGGCCACCACGCCCAGGTGCAGGTGGTGCGCCAGCGCGACGATGGCGGCGCACAGCCGGCCGGCGCTGCCCGGCTGGCCCAGGCCTTGTACGAAGCTGCGGTCGATCTTGACCGTGTCCACCGGCAGGTTGTGCAGGTAGCCGAGCGACGAGTAGCCGATGCCGAAGTCGTCGATGGCGATCGTCACCCCGGCGGCACGCAGCCGCGCCAGTGCGGTGGCGGCCCCCGCGCCGGGGTCGATCAGCACGGATTCGGTCACCTCCAGCTCCAGCGCGTCGCCAGGCAGGCCGTGCGCCTCCAGCGCGCCGAGCACGGTGGCTACCAGGTCGCCTCGGCTGAACTGGCGCGCCGAGACGTTGACGGCGATGCGCGCCCGCCGCCAGCCTGCGCGGCGCCATGTGGCGACGATGCCGAGCGCCTGTTCCAGCACCCAGCGGCCGATGGCGTCGATCAGGCCGCACGCCTCGGCGACGGGGATGAACTCCGCCGGGGAGACGGGGCCCAGCTCGTCGTCGTGCCAGCGCACCAGCGCCTCGCCGCCGCACGGCACGCGCGAGCCGAAGGCGAACTGCGGCTGCACCTGCAGCGCCAGCCGCTGCTCGCGCACGGCGCGGCGCAGGCGCGCCTCCAGCGCCATGCGCCGCGCGGCGGCCTGCGTCAGCTCCTGCGTGAAGTAGGCAAAGGTGCCGCGCCCCAGCTCCTTGGCGCGGTACAGCGCGGCGTCGGCCGCGCCCATCAGCGTCTCGGCCTCGGTGCCGTGTTCCGGCGCCAACGCGATGCCGATGCTGACGCCCATCTGGATCTCGTCTCCGCGCGGACTGACCCAGGGGCTGGCCAGCGCCTCCAGGATGTCGCGCGCCAGCGCGGCCGCGTCAGACGGGTCGCGCAGCCGGCGCATCAGCACGACGAACTCGTCGCCCCCCAGCCGCGCCAGGGTGTCGCCCTCGCGCAGCCGCTGGCGCAGCCGCGCGCCGACCGTGGCCAGCAGCGCGTCCCCCGTGGCGTGGCCCAGCGTGTCGTTGACGTCCTTGAAGCGGTCCAGGTCCAGCATCAGCAGCGCCAGCCGCTCGCCGTGGCGCTGCGCCTGCGCCAGCGCGGCGGCCAGCCGCTCGTTCCACAGCAGGCGGTTGGGCAGAGCGGTCAGCGGGTCGTGGCGTGCCAGGTGCGCCATGCGCCGCTCGCTGCGGCGCTGCTGGATCTGCTGGCGGCGCTGGTCGTGCCAGTCGAACAGGATGCCGCTGAAGTGGCGCGGCACGCCCTGTGCGTCGCGGATGGCCATGCCGCGGCCACGGAACCAGCGCCAGCGCCCATCGAAGCGGCGCAGCCGCTAGGCCTCGTCGAACGCCTCGGACGTCGCCAGCGCACGCTGCACCGCGGCCAGCGCGCGCTCGCGGTCGGCGGGATGCAGCCGCTCCCGGAAGCGGAAGTCGCGGTGAAAGTCGTCCCCCGTGTAACCCAGCAGCTGCGCAAAGCTGGCCGAGTATTCGACGATGTCGGTCTGCAGGTTCCAGTCCCACGACCCGGCGCGGCTGCCTTCCAGCGCCAGCGTCAACTGGCGCTCGCTGCGCCGCAGCGCCTCGCGGCCGGCGTCGTCCAGGCCGATCTCGCGCGCCAGCACCAGCAGCCGGTCGGCCAGCTCCGGGGTGGCGGCAGCCGGATCGCGCCAGGGGCGGTGGACGTTGAGCCGAACCCATACGGTCGTGTCATCCGGCCGCAGGAAGCGTTTGTCGGCCTGGATCCAGCGCACCTCACCGGCGATCAGCCGGCCGATGCGCTGGCGGTCGCCGGCGTGGTCGTCCGGATGAGTCAGATCCTGGAAGCGCAGCCGCAGCAGGTCGGCGGCGGGTCGGCCGAACAGGCCCTCGCAAGCCTCGTTGACCCAGACGAAGCGCCCATCCAGTGCCAGCACGTAGGCCGGCTGCTCGAAGCCGGTCATGGCAACCACCCACGCCGCGACAGGGCAGCTGGGCTCGGCGGGACGGCAGGCACTGTCCTGCACGTCCTGAGACAGGGAGGTACGCCACGGCATACCGCTATCCTAGCCCGGGCTTGCGGTTGTGTGACACCCCGTTGGGGTCCGGGCTCGCCCCCGCACCTTTACGTCAGC
This sequence comes from Tepidimonas sp., assembly GCF_046292505.1. Lineage (GTDB taxonomy): Bacteria > Pseudomonadota > Gammaproteobacteria > Burkholderiales > Burkholderiaceae_C > Tepidimonas. The sequence continues at coordinate 43,625 of NZ_JBKBQX010000013.1, forward strand.
GCCGTATCGACGTCGCGCCGTTGCAACGCCAGATACTCACGCGACTGCATTTCGTGCAGCCGGGAGACGGTGCGCGGAAACTCGTGCGCGAGCGGCCCCTCGGTGTAGAGCTGCTCCGGTGGCACGGCGGCCGAGACGATGAGCTTGACCCGGCGGTCATACAGCACGTCCACCAGCCACGTGAAGCGTCGCGCGGCTGAAGCCATGTTGGGTGGCATCGGCGGGACGTTGCTCAGCAGCACGGTATGGAACTGGCTGGCCAGCTCCAGATAGTCGTTTTGCGAACGTGGCCCGCCACACAGGGTACGGAAGTCGAACCACACCACCCCGCCCGCGCGCCGGATGGCGCGGATCTCGCGCCCCTCGATGCGCAGCACGGGGTTTTCGTCCTGCGCTTCGGCCAGTTGCTCGAAGGTGGTCTCCATCTCCTGCTCCGACGCCTCGCCCAGGGGCATCAGGTACAGGCGCACATGCTCGAGCGTGCGGCGCCGGTAATCGACGCCGTGGTCCACGTTGACCACCTCCATGGTGTGCTTGAGCAGTTCGATGGCCGGCAGAATGCGGTCGCGGTGCAGCCCGTCCGGGTAGAGCCCGTCGGGGTGGAAATTGCTGGTCGCCACCATACCGATGCCGTACTTCTGCATCGCCTCCAGCAGGCGGTGCAGGATCATGGCGTCGGTGACGTCGGCGACGTGAAATTCGTCGAAGCAGATCAGCCGAAATCGCACGGCCATGCGTTTGGCCAGTGCGTCCAGCGGGTTGACCGTGCCCTGCAGATCGGCCAGTTCGCGGTGCACCTCGCGCATGAATTCGTGAAAGTGCAGCCGGATTTTGCGCCGCAGCGGCACGGCGTTGTAGAAACAGTCCATCAAAAAGCTCTTGCCGCGCCCGACCCCGCCGTACATATAGACGCCGCGCGGGATGGGCAGCCGGTGGATGAGCTTTTTGAGCGCGTTGGAGCGCCGCTGTTTGAAGTGCGCCCACTCGGCCGCGCAACGCTCCAGCGCCTCGACCGCGCGCAGTTGCGCGGGGTCACTGTGGAACCCCCGCGCAGCCAGTTCTGCTTCGTAGGCGCGCCGCACCGGCCCCCAGGTAGGGTCCGGCGCAGGCGCGCTTGCGCGCGCCAGCATCGCCCGTCAGAAGTTGAGGGTGCGCTTGTCCACCGCCAGCGCCGCCTCCTTGGTTGCCTCGGACAGCGACGGGTGTGCGTGGCAGATGCGGGCGATGTCCTCGGCACTGGCGCGGAACTCCATCGCCACCACCGCTTCGGCGATCAGCTCGGAGGCCATCGGCCCCACGATGTGCACGCCCAGAATCTCGTCCGTCGTGGCGTCGGCCAGAAACTTGACCATACCGGTGGTGTCTCCCAGCGCCCGCGCGCGGCCGTTGGCCAGGAACGGGAAGGTCCCGGCCTTGTAGGCGCGCCCGGCGGCCTTGAGCTGCTGCTCGGTCTGCCCGACCCAGGCGATCTCGGGGCTGGTGTAGATCACCCACGGGATGGTGTTGAAGTTGACATGCCCGTGCTGGCCGGCGATGCGCTCGGCCACCGCCACGCCCTCCTCCTCGGCCTTGTGGGCCAGCATCGGGCCGCGCACGACGTCGCCGACCGCCCAGACGCCCGGCAGGTTGGTTCGGCACTCGTCGTCCACCACGATGGCGCCGCGCTCGTCGAGCTGCAGGCCCACCGCTTGGGCGTTCAGCCCGTCGGTGTTGGGCACCCGGCCGATGGAGACGATCAGCCGGTCGGCGTCCAGCGTCGCGGCCTCGCCCTTGGCATTGGTGTAGGCGATGCTCACGCCCTTCTTGCCCGTCTTGACTTCGCCGACCTTGACGCCCAGCTCGATTTTCAGACCCTGCTTGTCGAAGGCTTTTTTGGCCTCCTTGGCGATCTGCTCGTCCACCGCGGCCAGGAAGGTGGGCATGCCTTCGAGAATGGTGACCTCGGCCCCCAACCGGCGCCAGACGGAGCCCATCTCCAGCCCGATCACGCCGGAGCCGATGATGGCCAGCTTCTTGGGGACTGCGCCCATGCGCAGCGCGCCGTCGTTGGACAGCACCTTGTCCTCGTCGAACGGCACGCCGGGCAGCGCCCGGGCGTTCGACCCAGTGGCCACCACCACCTGCTTGCCCACCAGCGTCTCGGGCTTGTCGCCGGCGACGGCGATCTCGTAACCGCCGTCCACGGCCTTGACGAACGAGCCGCGGCCGTGGAAGAACGTGACCTTGTTCTTCTTGAACAGATACAGGATGCCATCGTTGTTTTGCTTCACGATGGCGTCCTTGCGCGCGATCATCTTGGCGACGTCCATCTTCACGGTGCCGGTGCTGATGCCGTGGTCCGCGAAGTGGTGCTGGGCGTGCTCGAAGTGCTCGGACGACTGCAGCAGCGCCTTGGACGGAATGCAGCCGACGTTGGTGCAGGTGCCACCCGGGGCGGGGCCGCCCGCGGCGTTTTTCCACTCGTCGATGCAGGCGACCTTGAAGCCGAGCTGCGCGGCCCGGATAGCCGCGATGTAGCCGCCGGGGCCGGCGCCGATGACGACGACGTCAAATGCTTGTGCCATGGGGGTCACTCCGTCGCGTCAGATGTTGAACAGCAGCCGCGCGGGGTCTTCCAGCGCTTCCTTCATCGCGACCAGCCCCAGCACGGCCTCGCGCCCGTCGATGATGCGGTGGTCGTACGACATGGCCAGGTAGTTGATCGGACGAATCACGATCTGGCCGTTTTCCACGACGGCGCGCTCCTTGGTCGCGTGCACGCCCAGAATGGCCGACTGCGGCGGGTTGATGATGGGGGTGGACAGCATGGAGCCGAACACGCCGCCGTTGGAGATGGAGAACGTGCCGCCGGTCATCTCGTCGATGCCGAGCTTGCCTTCCGCCGCGCGCTTGCCAAAGTCGGCAATCTTCTTCTCGATGTCGGCAAAGCTCATCTGGTCGGCGTTGCGCAGGATGGGAACCACCAGCCCGCGCGGCGACCCGACCGCAATCCCGATGTCGAAGTAGCCGTGGTAGACGATGTCGTTGCCGTCCACGCTGGCGTTGAGGATGGGGTACTTCTTGAGCGCATGCACCGCGGCTTTGACGAAGAAGCTCATGAAGCCGAGCTTGACCCCGTGCTCCTTCTCGAAACGTTCCTGGTACTTCTTGCGCAGTTCCATCACCGGGGCCATGTTGACCTCGTTGAACGTGGTCAGGATGGCGTTGGTGGCCTGCGACTGCAGCAGCCGCTCGGCGATGCGTGCGCGCAGGCGCGTCATCGGCACGCGCTGCTCCGGCCGGTTGGCCAGATCGGCCGGCAGACCGACCGGCGCGCTGACCTGCGGCAGCACCTTGGCGGGCGCCCCGGTCGGGATCGCCGCCGGCGCCGCGGCGGCCGGCGCGGGCTTGGGCGCAGCCACGGCCGCCAGCACGTCACCCTTGGTGACGCGGCCATCCTTGCCCGTGCCGGCGACGGAGCCGGGGGCCAGGCCATGGTCCGCCATCAGCTTGGCGGCAGCGGGCATCGCGACACCGGCCATGGCGCCTGCGGCGGCCGGCGCGGCACTCGCCGCAGGCGCTGCCGGTGCCGCCGCAGCGGCCGCGGGGGCAGCCGCAACGGGGGCCGGGGCCGCTGCGGCAACCGCCCCTGCCTTGCCTTCCGTGTCCACCTTGGCAATGACCTGGTCGGACACCACCGTGCCGCCGTCGCCGACGACGATTTCGGCCAGCACGCCCGCCGCCGGGGCCGGCACCTCGAGCACGACCTTGTCGGTTTCGATCTCGATCAGGATTTCGTCCGCGGCGACCAGCTCGCCGACTTTTTTCTTCCATTGCAGCAGCGTGGCTTCCGCGACCGACTCGGACAGCTGCGGCACTTTCACTTCAACGATGGCCATGGTGTGTTCTTCCTCAACGAATGCGTACAAAAGGGGCGACAAAGCCCGCGCGCGACATCCGTGTCCGCGCGGGCCGCTCTCGTCTTACTTGGTCAGGATGAAGCCCTTGAGCCGGCCGAAGGCGGCTTCGACCAGCGCCTTCTGCTGCTCTTGGTGCAGGTGCGCATAGCCCACCGCCGGCGAGGCGGATGCCGCGCGACCGGCATAGCCCAGGCGCTGCCCGTCCAGCATGTTTTCGTGGATGTTGTGCTGCACGAAGAACCAGGGCCCCTGGTTCTGCGGCTCGTCCTGGCACCACACGATGTCGGTGGCGTTGGGGTAGCGCTTCATCTCGGCCGCAAAGGCCTTGTGCGGGAACGGATAGAGCTGCTCGATGCGTACGATGGCGACATCGTCGGCCCCCTTTTCCTCGCGCTTTTTCGTGAGGTCGTAATACACCTTGCCCGAGCAGACGATGACCCGCTTGACGCGCTGCGCGTTCTTGACGACGTCGGCGTTGTGCTCCGGAATCACCGTCTGGAAGCCGCCCTTGGTGAACTCGGACAGCGGCGAGGTGGCGTCCTTGTTGCGCAGCAGCGACTTCGGCGTGAAGACAATGAGCGGCTTGCGCAGGTTGCGCACCATCTGGCGGCGCAGCACATGGAAGATCTGGCTGGCCGTCGTGGGCTGGACCACCTGCATGTTGGTGTCGGCCGCGAGCTGCATGAAGCGCTCGATGCGCGCCGAGCTGTGCTCCGGCCCCTGCCCCTCGTAGCCATGCGGCAGGAACAGCGTGATGCCATTGACGCGGCCCCACTTGACCTCGCCAGAGGCGATGAACTGATCGATCACCACCTGCGCGCCGTTGGCAAAGTCGCCGAACTGCGCCTCCCAGATGACCAGGGTGTTGGGATCGCTCGACGCATAGCCGTACTCGAAGCCGAGCACCGCCTCCTCCGACAGGATGGAGTCGATGACGGTGAACGGCGCTTGGTTGTCCGCGACGTTTTGCAGCGGGATGTAGGTGCCGACGTCCCACTTCTCGCGGTTTTGGTCATGGATGACGGCATGGCGGTGGGTGAAGGTGCCACGGCCGCAGTCCTCGCCGGACAGGCGCACGCCGTAGCCGCTGGCCACGAGCGAGGCAAACGCCATGTGCTCGCCCATGCCCCAGTCCACGTTGATCTCGCCACGGCCCATCGCCGCGCGGTCGGCCAGCACCTTCTTGACCAGCTGGTGCGGGGTAATGTTGTCCGGCACCGTCGTGATGCGCTCGGCCAGCCGCCTCCACTCGGCCAGCGGAATGGCCGTGTCGGCCACGTCGGTCCACTTCTTGCCCAGGAACGGTGCCCAGTCGACCGCGTATTTGCTCTTGTAGTTGGTGAGCACCGGATCGACGGTGCGGCGCCCCTCGTCCAGCATGGCGCGGTAGGTCTTGACCGCCTCGTCCGGCCCGTCGGGCGGCAGAATTCCCTGCGCCACCAGCTTGTCGCCGTAGAGCTTGCGCGTGCCGGGGTGCTGCCCGATCTTTTTGTACATCAGCGGCTGGGTGAGCGACGGCGTGTCCTGCTCGTTGTGGCCCAGCTTGCGGAAGCAGACGATGTCGATCACGACATCCTTGCGGAAGGTCTGGCGGTACTCCACCGCCAGTTGGGTGGCCAGCACGACCGCCTCGGGATCGTCGCCATTGACGTGCAGCACCGGCGCCTCGATCATTTTGACGACGTCGGTGCAGTACAGCGTCGAGCGGCTGTCGCGCGGGTCCGACGTGGTGAAGCCGATCTGGTTGTTGATGACGATGTGCACCGTGCCGCCGGTGTAGTAACCGCGCGTCTGCGCCAGCGCCAGCGTCTCCATGACCACGCCCTGGCCGGCAAAGGCCGCATCGCCGTGCACCAGCACCGGCAGCACCTGGTCGCCGGCGCGGTCGCCGCGGCGGTCCATGCGCGCGCGCACCGAGCCTTCCACCACGGGGTTGACGATTTCCAGGTGCGACGGGTTGAACGCCAGGCTCAGGTGCACCGGGCCGCCGGGCGTGGAGACGTCGGAGCTGAACCCCTGGTGGTACTTTACGTCACCCGCGGGCAGATCCTCCGGCGCCGTATGCTCGAATTCGGCGAACAGATCCTTGGGCATTTTGCCCATCACGTTGACCAGCACGTTCAGGCGCCCGCGGTGGGCCATGCCGATGACGATTTCCTGCACGCCCTGGGCGCCCGCGCGCTGGATCAGCTCGTCCATGGCGGCGATGAAGCTCTCGCCCCCTTCGAGCGAGAAGCGTTTTTGCCCCACGTACTTGGTGTGCAAGTAGCGCTCCAGCCCTTCGGCCGCCGTCAGGTTTTCCAGAATGTGCTTTTTCTGCTGGGCGGTGAAATTGGGCTTGCTGCGGATGCTCTCCAGCTTTTCTTGCCACCAGCGCTTTTGCTTCTGGTCGCTGATGTACATGTACTCGGCGCCGATCGTGCCGCAATACGTCTCGCGCAGCGCGTTGAGCAGCTCGCGCAGCGACATGGTCTCTTTGCCGAAATAGGTGTTGCTGGTGTTGAACACCGTCTCCAGATCGGCGTCGGTGAATCCGTAAAAGGCCGGATCCAGCTCAGGGATGGCCTCGCGCTCGGCGCGCTTGAGCGGATCCAGGTTGGCCCAGCGCACCCCGATGTTGCGGTAAGCGGCGATGAGCTGCTGCGTGGCGACGCGCTTGCGCCCCAGGTCGGAGTCGGCCCCATACGCCGCCACCACCTGGGTGGTCCCTTGTTTGGCCATCTCGGCGAAGGCCGAAATCACCGGCATGTGCGGGATGTCGCGAGCGTCACTGCCATCGACCGCAGGAACGTGCTGCAGCGCGTCGAAGTAGTCGCGCCAGGAGTCGGGCACGCTGGTGGGGTCGGTGAGGTATTTCTCGTACATCTCCTCCACATACGGCGCGTTGCCGCCGAAGAGGTACGAGTTGCCGTTGAAGGCTTGGTAGACGCTCGTCGTCTCGCTCATGGAATCGCTGACCTCCGTCTCCCTGCAGGAGACTTGCTGGTTGGAACAACCTTCCGCGACACGGCTGAACCGATTGGCGGACGCGACAGTGACACTGGAAGGGCCTGTGCGGCCTGAATTGTGCCACCAAAGGCGGTGGCCGTGGGGGGAATTTGCGCGTCCCCGTTCGCTCAGGGACGCCGGGGCGAGAGGCGATCGCTGTAGGGAACGCCCCTGGACTCGTCCAGCTCGATAGCGATCTGCGTGCACACCGTGCGGCACAGCGCGACAGCCTGCTCGCTCTGCACCCGGTAGTAGACCTGCGTGCCTTCCTTGCGCTTGGCCAGCACGCCGGCCCGGTACAGCAAATTGAGGTGCTGCGACAGATTGGGCTGGGTGGTCTCGATTTCGGCCAGCAGCTCGGAGACGGACTTTTCCTTGTCGCACAGAGCGTTGAGGATGCGCAGCCGGGTTGGCGTCGAGAGAATGCCAAACAGCTCCGCCGCCAGCTCGAAAACGCGATTTTTGTCGACGTCGGTTTCGGTGTCGGTTAGTTGTTGCATATGCAATGATGCAGGCAAAAACCCTGCATCATACCCACAAACCGACCGGCCATCCAAACCGGAGCGCGACCGTTT
>NZ_JBKBQX010000014.1:0-49488 GCF_046292505.1 Tepidimonas sp.
GGCGCGGTCGCTACCATCGGGCCCCATGGGCTCCATCCTGTTGGTCACCTTTCCCTTTTTTGCGTTGGTGGCGGCCGTGTTCGTCTATGCCGGTGGCTACCGCTGAAAGCATCTAAGCGGGAAACTCGTCCCAAGATGAGATCTGCCTGGGGCCTTGAGCCCCCTGAAGGGTCGTCGTAGACCACGACGTTGATAGGCTGGGTGTGGAAGACGTGCAAGCGTTTGAGCTAACCAGTACTAATTGCCCGTGAGGCTTGACCCTATAGCTTTGCATGTGAAGAGCAAAGCGGCCAAAGAAGACGGCTGTCAAGACGAAAGTTGAGACGCTCGTTGAGACAAGAGACGTGAGCACGCGCGCTGCGCGGCTTCGCCCTGTCTTCAGCTCCCTGCGAGCCCGACGTGTGCTCGGGCGCAAATCCGACGCAATGATGGGACACCATCGCAATGATTCGAACTCTGTGAAGGCGGCTCAAGCCGATCCGCGCGCCAAGCGCGCATGGAAGACGGCTGAGCCGCCCCTGCCGGTTATGCCTGACGACCATAGCAAGGTGGTCCCACTCCTTCCCATCCCGAACAGGACAGTGAAACGCCTTCGCGCCGATGATAGTGCGCAGCTCGCGTGTGAAAGTAGGTCATCGTCAGGCGGTTATTTCCCGCAACCCCGAAAGCTCTAAACGAGCTTTCGGGGTTTTGCGTTTTGCCGGGCGGGCCGCCCCGTTCAGGCGGCACAATTCGGAACATGACGGTGAACATCTACACGCGTGGACAGGCGTTGGCGGATCTATTGGCTCGGCGCATCGTGCTGATCGATGGTGCGATGGGCACGATGATTCAGCGGTTTCGGCTCGACGAGGCACAGTACCGCGGGGCGGGGCTGAGCGGGCGGTCTGTGGATCCGCGGTTTGCCGGTCACCCCGGGGATCTCAAAGGCAATAACGATCTGCTGAGTCTGACCCGCCCGGATGTGATTCGGCAGATCCATGAAGGCTATTTGGCGGCCGGTGCCGACATCATCGAGACCAATACGTTCGGCGCCACCTCGATCGCCCAAGCCGATTACGGGCTGCAGGCGTGGGCGCGGGAGATGAATCTGGCCTCTGCCCGTCTGGCGCGCGAGGCTTGCGATCGCTATGCGACACCGGACCGTCCGCGCTTTGTGGCTGGAGCCTTGGGGCCGACGCCCCGCACGGCGAGCATCAGTCCCGATGTCAACGATCCCGGTGCTCGCAATGTGACCTTCGACGAACTGGAACGGGCCTACCACGAGCAGGCACTTGCGCTGATCGAGGGCGGCGCGGACGTGCTGCTGGTGGAAACCATTTTCGACACCCTCAACGCCAAGGCGGCGCTGTTTGCGATTGAGCGCGCATTTGACGACAGCGGGGAGCGCTTGCCGGTGTTGATCAGCGGTACGGTCACCGATGCGTCGGGCCGCTTGCTCAGTGGTCAGACGGTTGCGGCGTTTTGGGCGAGTGTGCGCCACGCCCGGCCGCTGGCTGTCGGGTTGAATTGCGCGCTTGGCGCGGCTTTGATGAAACCGTACATCCAGGAACTCGCGCGGGTGGCAGAAGGCACGTACATCAGCTGCTATCCGAACGCCGGTCTGCCCAACCCGATGAGCGAGACGGGCTTCGACGAGACGCCGCAGGACACGTCGCGGCTGTTGCACGGGTTTGCGGCCGAAGGTTTGGTCAACATCGTCGGGGGCTGTTGCGGCACGACGCCGGACCACATCGCTGCGATTGGCGCGACGGTCGCCGCGTGCGCACCGCGTGCGGTGCGGTGGTATCGCGAAGAATGACCACCGGTGCGGGCACCGGCCGGGCGGCGCGCGTATACTTGTTCAGACGGCCGTTGTCGTGAGCGGGGAGGGAGGTGCTCGCGTCAACGCGGGCCGTTCCAACCCATGAGCTTGCCTACCTTGCGCCTGAACCATGCCCGAGCCCTGCTTCGGCAGGCCGGGGGCGTGCTGCCGGAGCCCGGTGAGCGCGAGGAGGCGGCGGAGCTCCAAGCGATCATCGATGCCTTGTGCGAGCTGAGCGAGCGCGATCCGCTGACGGGGCTGCCCAACCGGCGGGTGTTCACGGCCCGGCTGGCGCAGGAGTTGGACCGCTCCAGCCGTTCCGGCGAGGTGGCATTGCTGTTGATGTTGGACATCGATCACTTCAAGGCGGTCAACGATCGCTACGGGCATCTTGCCGGGGACGCGGTGATCCGCGCCGTGGCCGATACGTTGAGATCGCACATTCGCCCCATGGATACCGTGGGCCGGCTGGGCGGTGAAGAGTTTGGGGTGGTCTTTCCGAATTGCGGCCCCGGGTCCGGCGCCCAGTTGGCCGAGCGCTTGCGCGCAGCCGTCGAAGGCACTGGCGTCCCCTTGCCGGATGGCGTGACGGTGTTGCGGGTGACGGTCAGCGGCGGAGGGGCGTATGCGCCGGCCTGGGGCCGCTCGTCCATCGAGCATTGGATGGAGCGGGCTGATCGCCAACTCTACGAGGCCAAGCGGCAGGGCCGCAACCGAGTCCTGATCGAGCCGGTGGCGCACAGCGAGGTCAGCGCCGAGGAAAAGGAGCTGCTGTTTGCGTGGCCCGATGCGGACGGGCTTATCATCGATCCCGCCGACGCGCTCTGAGCGTCGGATGACCAACCGTGACATGAACACACCCCAGATCACTGCCCCACCCCCTGCACCCGCTGCGGACAGCGGGGGCGTGCTGCTGCGGCCGAGCAAGGGGCGGGTTATCGCGATCACCAGCGGCAAAGGCGGGGTGGGCAAGACCTTCATCTCGGCCAATCTGGCCGCGGCGTTGACCCGGCGCGGGTTGCGCGTGCTGGTGCTCGATGCCGATTTGGGGCTGGCGAATCTGGATGTGGTGCTCAACCTGTACCCCAAGTTGACGCTGCACGATGTGTTCACCGGCAAGTGCGAGCTGGAGGACGCGATCGTCAAGGCTCCGGGCGGGTTTTCCGTGCTGCTGGCGGGCTCGGGGATGGTGGAGTACTCGCGCCTGACGCCGGAGGTGCGGGAGGACTTTCTGCGTTTGATGGGGCAGGTCGTGCCCCGATTCGACGTGGTGCTGCTCGACACGGGCGCAGGGATTTCGGATGTGGTCCTGTTTGCCTTGTCGTTGGCAAGCGAGATTTTGCTGGTCGCCACGCCCGAGCCGACCTCGCTGACCGATGCCTATGCGACCATCAAGGTGCTGGCCACCCAGCAGCAGCGCCAGTTGGTCCGGCTGATCGTCAACCAGGCCGTGCGCCCGGGCGATGGCCGGGCCATCACGGCGCAACTGCAAGCCGTGCTGAACCGGTTCGTCGGCGGGGGGGCGGCGGCTGGGGATGCCAAGCCGAAAGCGATCCGGTTGGTCCACATGGGGGATATTCCCGTGGACAAAGCCGTCAAGGAGGCGGTCATGCGCCGCCAACTGCTGCTGTTGCATACGCCGGGCTGCCCAGCCAGCTTGGCTGTGGGGCAAATTGCCGGCCGGCTGGTGGATACGGTGCTGCGCGCGCATGAGCATGCGTGACGTCCGCGTGTTGACACTCGGGGGTGTCAAGCGTGGCAGCGTTCGCGCGCGGTCGGCGCAGAAGACCGATCAGCTTGGGGTGGCCGCGGCGGGCGGTGCGATGGCCGTGACTTCGATCTCGACCCGGGCGCGCGGCTCGATCAAGGCGCTGACCTGAATCGCGCTCATCGCCGGGTAGTGGCGGCCGATCACCTCGCGGTACACCGCGCCCAGTTCGGGCAAGCGCCGCAGATATTCCTCGCGGTCGGTGAGATACCAGGTCATGCGCACGATGTGCTCGGGACCGGCATTGGCGCAGGCCAGCACCGCACGGACGTTGCGCAGGGCCTGCCGGCACTGGTCGATGAAGTCGTCGCTGTCGAAGATTTGCTGGGCATTCCAGCCGATCTGGCCACCGACGAACAGCCAGCGCGCACCCCCTTCGGCGCTCACGGCGATGCCATTGGCATACCCCTTGGGAGGGGCCCAGTCGGGAGGCTGTAACAGGGTTAGGATGGGCGTGGCGCGCTCGGGAGACTAGGGTGGGGTCGATGCCTGTTGCCGCAGCACATAGCGCTGCAGTTTTCCGGTTTCGGTGCGTGGCAGTCGCTCGACGAAGGCGATCTCGCGTGGGTATTTGTAGGGGGCCAGCGTCCGCTTCACATGCTCCTGCAAGGCGCACACCAGTTCCGGGGAGGGGGTGTGACCGGGTTTGAGGACGCAAAACGCCTTGACGATCATGCCCCGCTCCTCGTCGGGCTGTCCGACGACGCCGCATTCGGCCACGGCCGGGTGCTGCAGCAGGGTGTCTTCCACCTCGGGGCCGGCGATGTTGTAGCCGGACGAAATGATCATGTCGTCCGCGCGGGCTTGGTAGATGAAATAGCCGTCCGCGTCCTGCACGAAGGCGTCGCCGGGGTAGTTCCAGCCCGCGCGCACATAGGCGGTCTGCCGTTCGTCGTCCAGATAGCGACATCCGGTGGGGCCGACCACGGCGAGCTTGCCGACGCTGCCGCGCGGGACTTCGTGCCCATCGTCGTCGACCACCCGGGCACGGTAGCCGGGCACCACACGGCCGACGGCGCCGCGGCGCACCTGGTCCCCCGCGGCGGAGATGAAGATGTGGAACATCTCGGTCGAGCCGATGCCGTCGATCATCTCCAGCCCGGTGGCGCTTTTCCAGAGCTGTCGGGTGGCATCGGGCAGGCCTTCGCCGGCGCTGACGGTCAAACGCAGCCCGGGGATGCCTCCTTGGGCTTGGGCGAACGGGGCCATCTGCCGGTAGAACGTGGGGGAGGTGTAGCAGATCGTCACGCCTTGCCGGGCCAGGGTCTGCACCATGCCTTCGGGCGACAGCGGGCCGGCGGGGTAGTACACCGAGGCCCCGGCCCACATCGGGAAGATCAACAGCCCGCCCAGGCCAAAGGTGAAGGCCAGTGGTGGGGTGCCGGCCACGAGGTCGTCGGGGCGTTGTTGCAACACGTGGCGCGGCCAGCACTCGCAGGCTGCCAGCACGTCCAGATGGGTGTGCACGGCCGCCTTGGGTTTGCCCGTGGTGCCCGAGGTGAAGGCGAGCAGCGCGATGTCGGTGGCTGCCGTGGGGCAGGCGGGAAAGTCGCTCGACTCGCGCGCGGCCCAGGTTTCCAGGGCGGCATCCTGGGCTGGATCGCCGTCCGGCACGGCAAAGGGGACGATGGGCAGTCCGCCCGCCGCGCGGGCCGCCGTGTCGAGCTCGTCCCGCAAGGCGTGCTCGCACAGGGCCAGGCTGGGACGAGCTTTGGCCAGGATGTCGCCGAGTTCCTTGGCGCGCAGCAGGGGCATGGTGGCGACGGCGATCAGGCCGGCCTTGACCACGGCCAGCCAGGCCAGCGCCAGGGTGATCCCGTTGCGCCCGCGCAGCAGGACTCGGTTGCCGGGCACCAGACCTTGTCGGTGGACCAGCACATGGGCCAGCCGGTTCACCTCGTCCAGGGCCTGCGCGTAGGTCAGGGTGCGCCGGTCGTCCCGGAACAACACCCGCGCACCCCAGTCGCGCTGATGCACGGCGTCGTCCAGCAGCCGCGCCACCAGGTTGACCTGGGGCGGAAACTGCAGCTCGGGCAGGTCGTAGATGAGCTGCGGCCAGCGCTCGGGCGGCGGCAGCCGGTCGTGCACATAGCGGTCGATCTGGGCGCTCTTGCCGGGGGCGAGGGTCATGGCGGACCTCCTGGGGATCAACCGGCGGCGGCGAGGACCGCCTTGCCGAGAATGAGCAGCTGCACCTCGGTCGCGCCTTCGTAGATGCGCAGCGCACGGATGTCGCGGTAGAGGTGCTCGACGGTCTGGCCGCTGCGCACCCCGAGTCCACCGTGCATCTGCACCGCCATATCGATGACGCGCTGGGCGTTTTCGGTGGCGACCATCTTGGCCATGGCCGCGGCGGCGCTGGCCTCGCGGGGCAGGGGCCCATCCGACGGCGCCTGATCGCGCAACCAGGCGGCGCGGTAGGTCAGCAGCGCACCGCCATCGATCAGGGCCTGCATTTCCCCCAGGCGGGCCTGGGTGAGTTGGAAGTCGGCCAGCGTCTGCCCGAACATGCGCCGGCGCTTCGCATGGGCCACCGCCTCGGCGAGGGCGCGCCGCGCCATGCCCAGGGCGGCCGCGGCCACCGAGGGACGGAAAATGTCCAGCGTGCGCATGGCCAGTTTGAAACCACCGTTGACCTCCCCCAGCAGCGCATCCGCTGGCAGCGCGCAGCCGTCGAAGCGCAGGGTGGCCAGCGGGTGGGGGGCCAGGAGGGGAATGTGCTCCCGTGTGTCCAGGCCCGCCCGGGGCGCGGGCACGATGAAGGCGCTGATGCCGCGGGCGCCGGCGTCCGGGTCGGTCTTGGCAAAAGTGACGTAGAAGTCCGCCAGGTCCCCGTTGCTGATCCAGGTCTTGGTCCCGTCGAGTCGCCAGCCGCCAGCCATGGGGGTGGCCCGGGTCTGCAGGGCCGCGACGTCGGAGCCAGCCTCGGGCTCGCTCAGGGCAAAGGCGGCGATTTGCTCGCCGCGGGCGACCGCCGGCAGATAGGCCGTGCGCTGCGCGGCGGTCCCCGCCAGGGTGATGGCGCCGGAACCCAGCCCCTGCATGGCAAAGGCGAAGTCGGCCAGCGGGGAGCGGTAGGCCAAGGTTTCGCGCGCGATCACCAGGGCGCGTGAGTCCAGCCGCGGCAGTGCGCCGCCGTCGGCGGCCGCCACGCAGTAGCGCAACCAGCCGCCCGCGCCCAGACGCCGCACCCAGTCGCGGCAGGCGGTGCGGTCGTCCCGTTCGTCCACCACCTGTTCCACGGCCCAGGCCGCCAGGGCCGGCCCGAGGGCGCGGTGCGCCTCGTCGAAGAAGGGCAGCGCCAAGTGGCCCTGGGGCGGCGCCGCCGGCAGGCCGGCATGCGGATGGGGGGTGTCGAAGGCCACCATGTCAGTCGCCCTGAAAGACGGGCCGCTGCTTGGCGACGAAAGCCTCGTAGGCGCGGCGGAAGTCCTGCGTTTGCATGCAGATGGCTTGCGCCTGGGCCTCGGCCTCAATGGCCTGCTCGACGGTCATGGCCCACTCCTGATTCAGCATGGTCTTGGTCATGCCATGGGCAAACGACGGGCCTCGGGCGAGCGAGACGGCCAGCGCATGCGCCTCGTCGGCCAGCGCGTCCGGCGCGTGCAAGGCATTGAAAAAACCCCAGGCCAGTCCCTCGGCGGCGGTCATGGTGCGGCCGGTGAAGAGCAGCTCGGCGGCGCGGCCCTGCCCGATCACCCGGGGCAGCAGCGCGCAGGCCCCCATGTCCGCGCCGGCCAGGCCGACGCGGGTGAACAGAAAGGCGGTGCGCGCACGTTCGGTGCCGAGCCGCAGGTCGCTGGCCAGTGCGAGCATGGCGCCCGCGCCCGCGCACACGCCGTCGATGGCGGCGACGATGGGCTGCGGGCAGGCACGCATGGCCTTGACGACGTCGCCGGTCATGCGGGTGAAGGCCAACAGCTCCGGCATGGTCATGCGGGTCAGCGGTCCGATGATCTCGTGCAC
This sequence comes from Tepidimonas sp., assembly GCF_046292505.1. Taxonomy (GTDB): domain Bacteria; phylum Pseudomonadota; class Gammaproteobacteria; order Burkholderiales; family Burkholderiaceae_C; genus Tepidimonas. Next base: position 7,539 of record NZ_JBKBQX010000014.1, read on the forward strand.
GTCCCCGCCCGAGCAGAAGTCGTCGCCGGCGCCGCGCAGTACGACGGCGCGCACATCCGTTGCGAAGGGTAGAGCGCGAAACCAGTCGCGCAACTCGCCGTAGGAGTCGAAGGTGAGGGGGTTTTTGCGCTCCGGCCGATTGAGCGTCACGGTGGCGATGCCCTCCTCGACCGTGCAGGCGAAGTGGCGGGGGCGGGTGTCGGCGGCCGCCCGGAATTGTGGCCGCATCGGGTTGTGGTCGGGGATGGGGGGCTTCATGTTGGGGTCTGTCCGTGCTTGACCTTGGCCAGCAGCCGGTAAAGCTGCTCGGCGTCGCGGGGGCCGAGGCGGGCGAAGGCCTCGACGATCCATTGCTCGTGCGCGTGCGCCATGCGCGCGAACGCCTCGCGCCCGGCGGGTGTCAGCCGCACCCGGTAGGCGCGCCGGTCGTCGGGGACGCTCAGGCGCTCGACGAGTCCCTCGCGCACGAGCTGGTCGGTGACGCCGGTGACGTTGCCGCCCGTGACCATCAACCGGCGCGAGAGCTCCTTCATCTGCAGCCCTTCGGGGTGCCGTTCCAGCTGGGCCATGAGGTCGAAGCGCGGCAAAGTGGTCTGGAACTCGGTGCGCAGTCGCCGCCGCACCCGCTGCTCGACGAGCTGGGTGCAGGTGAGCATCCGCAGCCACAGGCGCAGCGCCTGCGGGTGCTCGCTGTGCAGCCGGGCCTCCAGGTCGGCGGGGGCGGGGTATCGGTCCATAGGGGTCAGGTGCTGCGCTGGCGGGCCAGCTCACGATAGAGTTGGTCGCGACCGCTCAAATACGGCAGCGGCCAGTCGGTCCAGGGACTGCCCAGCCGGGCCGCCTCGTGCAGCGTCCAGGCCGGATCGGCCAGGTGTGGGCGGGCGATGGCCACCAGATCGGCCCGCCCGGCAGCGACGATGCTGTTGGCGTGGTCGGCCTCGGTAATGGCGCCCACGGCCATGGTGGCGATGCCCACCTCGTTGCGGATGCGGTCGGCGAACGGTGTCTGGTACATGCGGCCATAGACCGGGCGGGCATCCCGCGTGGTCTGGCCGGAGGACACGTCGATGAGGTCGCACCCGGCCGCCTGGAACAGGCGCGCCATGGCGACCGCATCGTCCGGGGTGTTGCCACCCGGGGCCCAGTCGTGGGCGGACAGGCGCACGCTCATGGGGCGATCGGCGGGCCAGACCGCGCGCATGGCGGCAAACACCTCGAGCGGATAGCGGCAGCGGTTTTCCAGCGAGCCACCGTAGGTATCGTCGCGCCGGTTGGTCAGCGGGCACAGAAAGCTGGACAGCAAATAGCCGTGGGCGCAGTGCAGCTCCAGCCAGTCGAAGCCGGCTTCGGCCGCGCGTCGCGTGGCCTCGACGAAGGCGTTGCGGATGCGGTCCATGTCCACGCGGGTCATGGCGCGCGGCACCTGGTTTTGCGGCCCGTAGGGAATGGCGCTGGCGGCCAGCAGCGGCCAGTTGGGGGGGGGAGTCGGGGCGGCCGTCGACACTGGGCAGGGGCTCGTCGATCGCCTCCCAGCCGCGCTGGGTGGAGCCCTTGGGGCCGCTGTGCCCGAGCTGCAGGCCGATGGCGCAGTGCCCATGGCGGTGCGCGAAGTCCACCGCGCGGGCAAACGCGGCCGTCTGCGCGTCGTTCCACAGACCCGGGCAGCCGGGGGTGATGCGCCCGTCGGGCGTCGGGCTGGTCATCTCCACCATGACCAGTCCGGCGCCGCCCAGCGCCCGTGCCCCCAGGTGGACCAGGTGGTAGTCGCCGACCACTCCGTCCTCGGCGCTGTACTGGGCCATGGGCGAGACGACGATGCGGTTTTTGAGCGTGAGGCCGCGCACCCGGTACGGCAGCAGCATTGGGGGCGGGGGCGGTCGGTCGGCCGGCACCGCCAGCCCCGCCCGCGTGGCCAGCCAGCGTTCGTAGCCCTCCAGCCAGGTGCGGTCGCGCAGGCGCAGGTTCTCGTGGCTGATGCGTTGGCTGCGCGTGAGCAGCGAGTAGGCAAACTGCTCGATTTCCATCGCGGTGTAGCGCTCGACGTGCTCGAACCACTCGGTGGAGTTGCGCGCGGCGTTCTGGATTTTGAGCACCTCCACGCGGCGGTGGTCCTCGTAGCGCTGCAGCACGGTCTGCAGCGATCCGCCGGCCGCGAAGGATTGGGTCAGGTCGATGGCATCCTCCAGTGCAAGCTTGGTGCCGCTGCCGATCGAAAAGTGCGCGGTATGTGCGGCGTCGCCCATGAGCACGATCGGTACGCGGCGGCCATCGGGCAGAGACTGCCAGTGCACCCAGCGCCCGCAGATGACGCGCGGAAAGCGGATCCAGATCGCCGAGCCCCGCAAATGCGCCGCGTTGCTCATCAGCGCATGCCCATCCAAGTGGCGGGCGAACAGCCGTTCGCAAAAGGCAATGCCCTCCTCCTGGCTCATCGCGTCCAGGCCATGCGCTTTCCAGACGGGCTCGGGCGTCTCCACGATGAAAGTCGAGGTCTGGGCATCGAATTGGTAGGCGTGCGCCTGAAACCAGCCGTGCTCGGTCTGCTCGAACGCGAAGGTGAAGGCGTCGAAGGTCTTGCGCGTGCCCAGCCACACGAAGCGGCAATGCCGGGTGTCGATGTCGGGTTGGTAGGTGTCGGCGTAACGCTGGCGGATGCGGCTGTGGATGCCGTCGCTGGCGATCACGAGGTCGGCGCCGATCTGCACCGCGAGCGCCTGGTCGTCGGTGACGTCGGTCTCGAATACCAGTTCCACCCCCAGCGCCTGGCAGCGCGCTTGCAGGATGTTGAGCAAATGCTTGCGCCCGATACCGCAAAAACCGTGGCCGCTGGAGCGCACCGAGCGGCCCTTGAAGAACACCTCGATGTCGTCCCAGTGGTTGAAGGCGGTGCCGATTTGGGCCGCCGTGGGGGCGTCCGCAGCGCGCAGGTGGTCCAGCGTGGCGTCGGAGAACACCACCCCCCAGCCAAAGGTGTCGTAGGGGCGGTTGCGCTCGACGATGACGACACGCGCATCGGGGCGCTGCCGCTTCATCAGCAGCCCGAAGTACAGGCCCGCCGGGCCGCCGCCGATGCACAGAATGTTCATGTCCCGCCCCCAAATGATTGAGGTTTGAACGATATGCCCCCATTGTGGGGTGGGCAGGGTGCGGCGCGCAGCGGGGAAACCCTAGGCCGCGATCCGCTGGGCCGGGTCGAGAGGGGGGCGATGGCGAATGGGGCCGGCGTTGGCGTGCCGCACCGAAAGGGCCACAATCAGGGCGCGCGGTGTGCGCGCCCACAACCCCGTCAGGAGAGTGCGATGCTGTACCGATTCAAGTCCAAAGCCACTGGCGATGTGGTGATGCTCCAACCCAACGGGCGTCGCGTGCTGGAGATCCTGGGCAAGGATCCTGAGGGGCCGGGCATCATCCTGCCGCAGCAGATTCCCGCGGCCATCGAGGCCCTGCGCGCGGCGGTCGCGGCCGAAGAGGCGGAGGCCGAGCGCAAGCGTCAGGAGGCCGAGGCGCAGGGCGAGGAGCCCGCCCTCCCTCCCGACGAGCGTGTGCCGCTGCGCGCCCGGGTCGCGCCCTTCATCGAGATGCTGCAGCACTGCCAGCGCGAGGGCTGCGAAGTGGTCTGGGGCGTTTGAGCCCCGCGCGGTCAGTCGGCGTATTGGCCCGCGGCGTCGACCACGGCCTTGATCTTGGCCATCTCGCTGGCGACGAAGGCCTTGTGGCCCTCCGGCGTGACGCGCTTGTCGTTCGCCGCGGCGACGATGGCGCCCAGCGCTTTTTGCTTCTGGATGAAGTCGGGATCGCGCAGGGCGGCACGCAGGGCGTCATTCAGTTTTTTGAGCACCGGGGCCGGGGTGCCCTTGGGCGCGTACATGCCGTGCCAGATGGTCAGGTTGAAGTCTTTCAACCCCATTTCTTGCAATGTGGGGTAGTGCTTGAGCGTCGGGTGATCGGACAGCGGTTTGGCCGTGGTCACCGCAAAGGCCTTGATGCGTCCCCCCTCGATCTGCTGCGTGGTGTTAGTGGTCTGGTCGCACATCACGTCGATGGTGCCGCCGATCAGGTCGTTCATGGCCGGGGCCGTGCCGCGGTAGGCAATGGTGGCCATCGACTTGTCGAGTTTGACGGCGTACTGCCACATCAACCCACACAGATGCGAGGCCGACCCCAGCCCGGCATGGCCGAGGTTGAGCTTGCCCTGGTTGGCGCGGATGTAGTTCTCGAAGTCGCGGTAGGTGTTGGCCGGCAGTTGCGGCTTGCCCACCAGGGTCATTGGCACGTCGTTGATGATGCCCAGGTACTCGAAGTCCTCCAGCGGCTTGTACGGCATCTTGCGGTACAGCGCGGGCGTCGCGGCCATGCCGATGTGCCAGACCAGCAGCGTGTGCCCGTCGGGCGCGGCGCGGGCGACCTTGTTGGCCCCGATCGTGCCGCCCGCCCCGGCGGCGTTCTCGACGACGATCGTCGCATTGTTGAGGTGCTTGCGCATCGTCTCGGCCAACTGGCGTGCGACGGTATCGGTCGGTCCGCCGGCGGCAAAGGGCACCACGAAGGTGATGGGTTTGGAGGGGAAGTCTTGGGCGGCCGCCGCGAAGGCAACGGTCGACAGCGTCAGGGCGAGTAGCGCTTTCATCGGGGAGGTCTCCGGTCAGTGGAATGAACGGGCCGGATACTACCCCGGGTGGCGCGGGTTGCGCCATTCGGGAAACCACACCCCCAAGGGTCAGATTTCGATCTTGGCGCCCAGTTCGACCACACGGTTGGCCGGCAGGTTCAGAAAATCCGCCACCGATGCCGCGTTGCGGTGCATACCGGCAAACAGCTTTTCGCGCCAAGTCATCATGCCCGCTCCGCGGCGGGGCAGCACGATCTCGCGTGAGAGGAAGTACGACGTCTCCATCTCGTCCAACTGCACCCCGTGGCTGCGCAGCAATTTGAGGGCCTCGGGCACGTCCGGGTCGTTCTTGAAGCCAAAGTGCAGCACCACGCGCCAGCAGTCGTGGCCCAGCGGCTCCACCTCCACCCGCTTGTCGAAGCCGATCCAGGGTACCTCGTGGTGGCGCACGGAGACAAAGAGGTTCGTCTCGTGCAGCACCTTGTTGTGCTTGAGGTTGTGCAGCAGTGCGTTGGGTGTCACACCGGTCTCTGCATTGAGGAAGACCGCCGTGCCAGGTACGCGTACCGGTGGGCTGAGAAAGACCGAATCCAAGAACGGCTTGAGATCGATCGCCTCGTCTCGCAACCGCTCCGCGAGCAACTGGCGCCCGTGTTGCCACGTGGTCATCAGCGTGAACATGGCGATGCCGATGGCCAGCGGGAACCAGCCACCGTTGATCACCTTGACCGCGTTGGCGGAGAAGAACAGCGCGTCCACGACCAGAAAGACCCCGGTGGCCGCCACGCACAGCAGCCACGGATAGCGCCACGCGTAGCGGATGACGAAGAAGGTCATCACCGTGGTGATCAGCATGTCGATCGTGACCGCGATGCCGTAGGCCGACGCCAGCGCACCGCTGGAGCCGAACAGCAGCACCGCGCTCACGATGCCGCCATACAGCGCCCAGTTGACCGAGGGGACGTAGATCTGGCCCGTGTCGCGCACGGAGGTGTGCAGGATGCGCTGGCGTGGCAGATAGCCCAGCTGCACGACCTGCTTGGTGACCGAATAGGCCGCCGAAATCAGCGCTTGTGAGGCGATGACCGTGGCGCAGGTGGCCAAGCCGATCAACGGGACCAGGGCCCAGGTGGGCGCCATCTCGTAGAACGGGTTGCTGACGTTTTCCGGGTGCTGCAGCAGCATCGCGCCCTGCCCGAAATAGTTGAGCAGCAGCGACGGCATCACCAGTCCGAACCAGGCCAGGCGGATGGGGCGTTTGCCGAAATGGCCCAGATCGGCATAGAGCGCCTCGGCCCCGGTGACGCACAGCACGATCGCCCCCAGCGAGACGAAGGCCAGCCCCGGGTTATCGACGATGAACCGCAGCGCATGGTGTGGCAGGACGGCTTCCAGCACCGTCGGATTGCGCCAGATGTGCACGCTGCCCAGCAGCGCCAGCACCAGGAACCACACCGCTGTGATGGGGCCGAACAGCTTGCCAACGCTGGCGGTGCCGCGCTTTTGCATCGCAAACAGCGCGGTCAGCACCACCAGGGTGACCGGTACCACGAAGGGCTCCAGGCCCGGGGCGGCGACCTCCAGACCCTCCACGGCCGAGAGCACCGAAATGGCGGGTGTAATGATGCCGTCGCCAAAAAAAATGGCGGTGCCGAAGATGCCGATGGCGAGCAGCCGGCGGCGCAGGCGGGGGCGGTCCTCGACCGCCATCGAGGCCAGCGCGAGCATGGCCACCAGTCCCCCCTCGCCGTTGTTGTCGGCCCGCAGGATCAGCGTCACATACTTGAGCGAGACGATGATCGTCAGCGTCCAAAACACCAGCGACAGGATGCCGAAGATGTTGGCGCGCGTGACCGCGAGATTGCCGTGGGTGAAGACTTCCTTGAGCGCGTACAGCGGACTGGTGCCGATGTCGCCGTACACGACGCCGAGCGCGCCGAGCGTCAGCGCCGCCAGCTTGGAGCCATCGATCGAGGATGGGGAGGGATGGGCCAAGGATCGCCGGGGTGGTTGCGAGGCCGACATTGTGCGCCTGTCCCGCCAAGGGCGCGGCCGGATGTTGCATTGCAGCAACGCTGACCGCCCGGCGGTCGGTCAGCGGTGGGTCAGTCGTAGGTGCGGGCGTCCTCGATGACCTTGCCGTCGTTGGGCAGCGCGCCGATGGTCAGCAGCTCGACGTCGCCGCGCAGCTTGGTGACGTCGCGCAGCGACTCCTGCACCGCACGTTGCAGCGCCTCCGACGGGGTGTCGGTTTCCACGCGCAGGGTCATGCAGTCGTCGGCCATGCGGCCGCTGACCACCAGCCGTGCGCGCCGCACCTCGGGGTGGCGGCGCAGCACCTCGGCCACTTGCGAGGGATGGACGAACATGCCCTTGATCTTGGTGGTCTGGTCCGCGCGCCCGAGCCAACCACGAATGCGGGTGTTGGTGCGGCCCGTTGGGCACGGTCCAGGCAGCACCGCCGACAGGTCGCCGGTGCCAAAGCGGATCAGTGGGTAGTCGGGGTTGAGCGCCGTGACCACCACCTCGCCCACCTCACCGTCGGGGACGGGATCGTCGGTCCCGGGGCGAACGATCTCCAGGATCACCCCTTCGTCCAGAACCAACCCCTCGCGGGCCGGGGTTTCGTAGGCGATCAGGCCGACGTCGGCCGTCGCGTAGGCCTGATAAGCCGCGATGCCGCGCTCGGCCAGCCAGTCGCGCAGGCTGGGCGGGAAGGCCTCGCCGGACACCAGGGCCTTGCGGATGGGCAGCCGCACGCCCGCAGCCTCGGCTTTTTCCACGAGGATGCGCAAAAAGCTCGGCGTGCCACAGTAGCCTACCGGTTTCAGATCCATGATCGCGGCGAGTTGCTGCTCGGTGTTGCCCACGCCGCCGGGAAAGACCGCGCAGCCGATCGCCTGTGCGCCGGCTTCCATGATCCACGCGCCGGGCGTCAGGTGGTAGCTGAAGGCGTTGTGGATCAGGTCGCCGGCCTCGAAGCCGGCCGCGGTGAGCGCCCGTGCGCTGCGCCAGTAGTCGACGCCCTGGCCCTCGGGCTCGTAAATGGGACCGGGCGACTGGAAGACGCGCCGCGCCCCGCGTGCCTGCAGCAGCCCGCGCCAGCCGATCGTCGACAGTCCTGCGAAAGGGTCGCCGCCTGTTGCGCGGCTGGCGTGCTGGCGCTCCATCAGGTCGTGTTTGCGCAGCACGGGCAGGCGTGCCAGTTCGGCGCGGGAGGTGACGCGCGCCGGATCGACGTCGGCCAAGCGTTCGGCCCAGGCGGCGCCGTGCGCGCGCGCATGGGCGATCACATGGGGCAGAGCGGCGAAAAGGGCAGCCTCGCGTTCGGCGGGGGCTCGGGTTTCGAGGGAATCGTGGTAGGCGGGCATGGCAGGAAAACGGCGCAGCGGCGGACGAACTCGACAGGGGTGGGGTCAGGCCAGCCAGCGCTTGCGGCGCTTGTAGCTCTTGACGTCGCGGAAGCTCTTGCGCTCGCCGCCGCCCATGCCGAGGTAGAACTCCTTGACGTCTTCGTTGTTGCGCAGGTCCTCGGCGGCGCCGTCCATCACGATGCGGCCCGACTCCATGATGTAGCCGTAGTTGGCGTAGCGCAGCGCCATGTTGGTGTTCTGCTCGGCGATCAGGAAGCTAACCCTTTCTTTGTGGTTCAGGTCCTTGACGATCTCGAACACCTCCTCGACGATCTGCGGTGCCAGGCCCATGGAGGGCTCGTCCAGCAGCACGACGCTGGGGTTGGCCATCAGCGCGCGGCCGATCGCGCACATCTGCTGCTCGCCGCCGGAGGTGTAGGCGGCCTGGCTGGTGCGGCGCGTCTTCAGGCGCGGGAAGTAGGTGTAGACCTTCTCCAGGTTGGCGGCGATCTCGCTCTTGTCCTTGCGCGTGTAGGCGCCGGTCAGCAGGTTTTCTTCGATCGTCAGGTGGGCGAAGCAGTGCCGCCCCTCCATCACCTGCACCACGCCGCGCTTGACGAGATCGGCGGGCGTGAGGTTTTCGATGCGCTCGCCGCGCAGCTCGATCGAGCCTTTGGTGACCTCGCCGCGCTCGCCCTTGAGCAGGTTGGAGATGGCGCGCAGGGTCGTGGTCTTGCCGGCTCCGTTTCCGCCCAGGATGGCGGCGATCTGGCCTTCGGCGAGCTGCAGCGAGACGCCCTTGAGCACGAGGATGACGTGGTTGTAGATGACCTCGATGCCGTTGACGGTGAGGACGGGGGCGGGTGTCGTCATGGGGTGACCTCGGTAACATGGCTGGGTGCGCAGGCATCACCCGTCAGCGCCGCGGACCGACGCTGGCGGGTGGTGGCGGGGGTAGCAACCCCCGCTGTCGGGGCGGCCGGCATGGACCGACCGACTCCCCCAAGCGGGCCATCAGGACTGGCAGTCCTGCGGCGTGCGGCGCTGCAGCTTCTTCTCAGCGGCGTACTTGTCGGCTGCGGCGCGAACCATCGGCTTGATGATTTGCTCGTCGGCCCGGTACCAGTCGCTCGTGAACTCCCACTTGCTGCCGTTCCAGGTGTGGATGCGCGCCCAGGCCGCACCCATGTGGTCCTGACAGGTGGTGGAGATGGGCCGCATGACGCCTTTGAAGCCGAGCGCGTCGAGTTTGGCCTGCGTGAGGTTGAGGTTTTCCAGACCCCAGCGCACCTGCTCGCCGGTCATGACCTTACCCTTGCCGAAGCGCTCCTGCGCGGTGCGCACGGCCTCGACGGCGAGCATAGCGCTCATTGCACCGCGTACATACAGCACCGAGCCGACCTCGTCCTTGGGGCCCGTGCCCTGGCCCTTGCCATGCACCTTCTCCAGGATTTCCTTGATGAAGGGGGCGTTGGGCTCGGCGCCGTGCTGCATCGTGATGGCGTTGTAGCCCTTGGCGCCGGCTCCGATGTCCTTGACGTCGGGTTCGGCACCTGCCCACCAGACGCCATAGATTTTTTCCCGCGGATAACCGACCGCCTGCGCTTCCTTGATCAAGGTAGAGTTCATCACGCCCCAGCCCCAGTTGATCACGTAGTCGGGGCGCTGCTGACGGATCTGCAGCCAGGTGGACTTCTGTTCCACGCCGGGGTGGGGCACCGGCAGCAGCGTGAGCTGGTAGCCGTGCATCGCGGCCCTCTCCTGCAGGATGGGGATGGCTTCTTTGCCAAACGGGCTGTCGTGGTAGACCAGGGCGATCTTCTTGCCCTTGAGCTTGTCGAAGCCGCCTTCCTTCTTGGCGATGTGCTGGATGATCACGTCACCGGCCACCCAATAGGTGCCGGCAAGCGGGAAGTTCCATTTGAAGACGCCGCCGTCCTGCGATTCGCTGCGGCCGTAGCCGGCAGTAATGAGCGGAATCTTGTCCACGGGGGCTTTTTCGGTCAGCGCGAAGGTGATACCGGTGGACAGCGGCTGGAACATGGACGCCCCGCCGTTCTTGCCCTTGAGGCGCTCGTAACACTCGACCCCGCGGTCGGTCGCGTAGCCGGTTTCGCATTCTTCGAACGAGACCTTGACCCCGTTGATGCCACCGCGGGCATTGGTCAGCTTGAGATAGTCCACGAAGCCGTTGGCCCAAGGCACGCCGTTGGGGGCATAGGCGCCGGTGCGGTACACCAGGACGGGGAAAAACTGCTCCTTGGCCTGCGCGTGGGCGGCGGTGCCCACCAGCGCGCTGGACAGGGCGGCGGTCGCTGCTGCGGCAGCGAGGATCACGGGACGTAGCTTCATGGTCTGTCTCCTAGGGTGGTTGAAGCACGGGTGGGAAAATCGATGATCAGTGCGGGAACGGCCAGATGCGCAGCTTCTGCTTGCCGACGCTCCACAGCTTGGCCAGACCGTGGGGTTCGACGATCAGGAACCACACGATCAGCGCCCCGAAGATCATGTATTCGGCATGGGACACCGCCGCGGTCGAAACGTCAATCCCGAACAACCCGCCCAGCCAGGGCAGGAACTGGTTCAAGAAGATGGGCAGCACGACGATGAAGGCCGCGCCGAAAAAGCTGCCCATGATCGAGCCGAGGCCGCCGATGATGACCATGAACAGCAGTTGGAACGAGCGGTCGATCGAGAAGGCCGCCGGCTCCCACGAACCCAGGTGGATGAAGCCCCACAGAGCGCCGGCCACACCGACGATGAAGGAGCTGACCGCGAACGCCGACAGCTTGGCGTACACCGGACGGATACCGATCACCGCGGCAGCCACGTCCATGTCGCGGATGGCCATCCACTCGCGCCCGATGGTGGAGCGCACGAGGTTTTTGGCCAGCACGCCGAAGACCACGACGAAGCCCAGGCAGAGCAGGTACTTCTCGACCGGGGTATCGATGCGCCAGCCGAGCATACTGAGGTTGGACACCGACACCGAGCCCGACGGGTTGTTGTTGGTGAACCAGCCGATGCGCAGGAAGGCCCAATCGGTGAAAAACTGCGCGGCGAGCGTGGCCACTGCCAGGTACAGCCCCTTGACGCGCAGACTGGGGATGCCGAAGAACATGCCCACGACCGTGGCGCAGAGACCGCCGATGAGCAGCGCGGCGATCAGTGGCATGCCCTCGAATCGCACGAAGGCGTTGTAGGCCATGTAGGCGCCCACGGCCATGAAGGCGCCCGAGCCGAGCGAGATCTGACCGCAGTAGCCGACCAGGATGTTGACCCCGATGGCCGCCAGCGACAGGATCAAAAACGGAATCAGGATGGCGCGAAACAGGTACTCATCCGCCAGCAGCGGCACGCCGATGAAGGCGAAGGCGACGAGGGCGAGGATGACCCAGCGGTCCTGCGCGATCGGAAAAATCTGCTGATCCGCGTGGTAGCTGGTTTTGAACTGACCGTTTTCTCTGTAGAACATGATTCCTCACCTCACACGCGGTCGATGATCTTTTCGCCAAACAGGCCCTGGGGACGGAACAGCAGGAACACCAGCGCCAGGACGTAGGCAAACCAGATTTCGATGCCGCCACCGACCAGCGGCCCCAGGTAGACCTCGGAGAGCTTTTCGCCCACGCCGATGATCAGACCGCCGACGATGGCGCCGGGGACCGAGGTGAGGCCCCCGAGGATGATGACTGGCAGCGCCCGCAGGGCGATGGTGGTCAGGGAGAACTGCACCCCGAGCTTGGAGCCCCAGATCATCCCGGCGACGAGCGCCACCACCCCGGCCACGCACCACACGATCACCCAGATGCGGTTGAGTGGGATGCCGATGGACTGCGCGGCCTGGTGGTCGTCGGCCACCGCGCGCAGGGCGCGGCCGGTGGCGGTTTTCTGGAAAAACAGCGACAGCGCCGCCACCAGCAGAGCCGCGATGCCGGCGGCGATCAGGTCCTCCTGGTTGAGCAGGATGCCGCCTTCGAACATACCCTCCAGGATGAAGATCGGGTCCTTGGGCATGCCGATGTTGATCTGGTAGATGTCACTGCCGAAGATGGTCTGCCCGGCGCCGTCGAGGAAGTAGGTGATGCCCAGCGTCGCCATCAGCAGCGTCGCGCCCTCCTGGTTGACCAGGTGGCGCAGCACCAGCGCTTCGACCAGCCACGCCACGGCAAACATCAGCAGCGCCGCCACGGCAAACGCCAGCAAGTTGGCCAGCAGCAGGCTCTCGAAGCCCAGCCATTGGGGCAGCCACTCCGAAAAGCGCGCCATCGCCAGCGCGGCAAACAGCACCATCGCGCCCTGCGCGAAGTTGAACACACCAGAGGCCTTGAAGATCAGCACGAAGCCGAGCGCCACCAGCGAATACAGCATGCCGGCCATCAGGCCGCCGAAGAGGGTTTCCAGAAAAAATCCCATGTCCGTGGCTCCTCAGTGGCTCGTGCCCAGGTAGGCGCGGATGACGTCTTCGTTGTTGCGCACCTCGTCGGGGGTGCCGTCGCCGATCTTCTTGCCGTAGTCCAGCACCACGACGCGGTCGGAGATGTCCATCACCACACCCATGTCATGCTCGATGAGCACAATAGTGGTGCCGAACTCGTCGTTGACGTCGAGGATGAAGCGGCACATGTCCTGCTTTTCCTCGACGTTCATGCCGGCCATCGGCTCGTCCAGCAGCAGCACCTGCGGCTCCATCGCCAGTGCGCGGCCCAGGTCCACGCGCTTTTGCAGGCCGTAGGGCAGCTGGCCCACGGGCGTCTTGCGGTAGGCCTGGATTTCCAGGAAATCGATGATGCGCTCCACGACCTCGCGGTGCGCGACTTCCTCGCGCTCGGCCGGGCCGATGCGCAGCGCCTGCAGGAAGAGGTTGCTCTTCATGCGCAGGTTGCGCCCGGTCATGATGTTGTCCAGCACGCTCATGCCCTTGAAGAGGGCCAGGTTCTGGAAGGTGCGCGCGATGCCCATCTCGGCCACCTGGCGGCTGTTCATGTGCTTGAACGTCTGGCCGCGGAAGGTGATCGAGCCCTCCTGCGGCGTGTAGACGCCGTTGATGCAGTTGAGCATGGAGCTCTTGCCCGCACCGTTGGGGCCGATGATGGCGCGGATCTCGTGCTCCCGGACGTTGAACGAGATGTCGGTCAGCGCCTTGACGCCGCCGAATCGCAGGCTGATGTTCTGGACGTCGAGGATGACGTCACCGATTTGCTTGTGGGCCATGGGGCATCCTGAAAGGTCGAAGTGCCGTCGGGCGCGTGCTTTAGGCCGCGGCCTTCAGGGGGGCGAAGGTCTTGGCGTCCACGATCCGCAGGGTCGCGCTGATCTGGCCGGTGCGGCCGTCCTCGAACTTGACCTGGGTCTCGATGTACTGCTCGGTCTTGCCGCCGTACAGCGCGTCCACCAGCACGCCGTATTTCTCGCCGATGAAGCCGCGACGGACCTTGTTGGTGCGTGTCAGCTCGCCGTCGTCGGCGTCGAGCTCCTTGTGCAGGATCAGGAAGCGGTGGATCTGGCTGCCTGACAGCATCTGGTCGCGGCTGAGGTCGGCGTTGACTTTTTCCACGCACTCTTGGATCAGGGCGTACACCTCGGGCTTGCCGGCCAGGTCGGTGTAGCCCGCGTAGGGCAGGCCGCGCCGTTCGGCCCAGTTGCCCACCGCCTCGAAATCGATGTTGATCATCGCGCAGACCTTCTCGCGCCCGTCGCCGAAAGCCACCGCCTCCTTGATGTACGAGAAGAACTTGAGCTTGTTTTCCACGTACTTGGGCGCAAACATGGCCCCGTCGTTGGGCCCGCCCTTCAGGCGCCCCACGTCCTTGACGCGGTCGATGATCTTCAGGTGCCCGGAGTTGTCCAGGAAGCCGGCGTCGCTGGTGTGGTACCAGCCGTCGGCGTCCAGCACTTCGGCGGTGGCCTTGGGGTTTTTGTAGTACTCCTTCAGCAGCCCGGGCGAACGCACCAGGATCTCGCCCTGCTCGGACAGCTTGATCTCCACCCCTTCGCACGGCACGCCGACGGTGTCGGCCTTGACCTCGTGGTCGGGCTGCAGGCAGACGAACACGGCCGTCTCGGTGGAGCCGTAGAGCTGCTTGAGGTTGATGCCGATCGAGCGGTAAAAGGTAAACAGATCCGGGCCGATGGCTTCGCCGGCGGTGTAGGCCACCCGCACGCGCGAAAAGCCCAGCGTGTTGCGCAGCGGGCCGTAGATCAGGATGTCGCCCAGCGCGTACAGCAGCCGGTCGCCCAGGCCGACGGGCTTGCCGTCCATCAGTTGCGGGCCAACCCGGCGGGCCACGTCCATGAAGGTGTGAAACAGCTTGCGTTTGAAGGCGCCGGCGTCCTCCATGCGGATCATGACGCTGGTCAGCAGCCCCTCGAACACGCGCGGTGGCGCAAAGTAATAGGTCGGCCCGATTTCCTTGAGGTCGATCATCACGGTGCTGGCGGACTCGGGGCAGTTGACCACATAGCCGCACGCCAGCCACTGCGCGTAGCTGAAGATGTTCTGCCCGATCCAGGCCGGTGGCAGGTACGCCAGCACCTCCTCTTTCTCGGTCAGCTTGTCGAACTTGGCGCCCACTTCCGCGCGGTTGAGCAGCGTGAAGTGGGTGTGCACCACACCCTTGGGGTTGCCGGTGGTGCCGGAGGTGAAAAACATCGCCGCGACGTCGTCCGGCCGGGCCTTTTCCACTTCCTCTTGGAAGAAGTCGGGGTGCTCCTGGCAGAACACGGCGCCCGCGGCCTCGACCTCTTTCAGCCCCGCCAGGCCGGGCTCGTCGTAGTTGCGCAGTCCGCGCGGGTCGTCGAACAGGATGTGCGCCATCTGTGGGCACTGCGGCCGGATCTCCAGCATCTTGTCCACCTGTTCTTGGTCTTCCACGACGACGAAGCGCACCTCGGCGTTGTTGATCGGAAAGACGCATTCGGCCGCCACGGCGTCCTGGTACAGCGGCACCGGAATGGCGCCGAGTGACTGCGCCGCGAGCATGGTGGCGTACAGGCTGGGGCGGTTGGCCCCGATCACCACCAGGTGTTCCCCCCGTTGCAGACCGAGCTGGTGCAGGCCGGCGGCGATGTGCCGCACGCGCTCGAGCATCTGGCGCCAGGTGGTCGTTTGCCAAATGCCGTATTCCTTTTCGCGCATGGCGGGCGCGTCCGGTCGCGCGCTCGCGTGCTGGATCAGCAGGCGGGGAAATGTCGTTTGCATACGGGCTCCTCTGCCGCGGCGGTCGTGTGAACACGAGGCGATGCCGCTGTGTTGCCACAACTGTATGGCCGTGTTTGACGTTCTTCTGTCTGTCCGTTGACAATCTAAGGGTTGCCCTGACTAGGACTTTCCCTAGGTGCTTTCGGGCGCGCGAAAGCGGGGGCGAAGAATGGCGACACCACAGCGGGAGTTCGAGGGACCACCGTGAGCCAAGCCAATCGACTGCGGCAGCGCGCGCGCGCACTGAGCGCCGCCGAACTGGAGAGCATCCCCTGGATCGGGCCGCTGGAAGCGCCCGCGCGGGAGCGAGCGCAGGCCGCGCTCGTGGTCAGCGAGGTGGATCCGGGGGATTTCATCTGCCGTGTCGGGCGGCCGGTCACGTACTGGTTTGGCCTGATCGACGGTTTGCTCAAGATGAGCAACGACGACAGCCAGGGGCCGATCATGACGTTCACCGGCGTGGCCCCGGGGGGCTGGTTTGGCGAGGGCACGGCGCTCAAGCGCGAGGCGTACCGCTACAACATTCAGGCGCTGCGGCGCAGTTTGGTGGCGGGGCTGCCGGTGGAGACTTTCCATTGGTTGCTCGACCACTCGATCGGTTTCAACCGTTTCGTGATGAACCAGCTCAATGAGCGCCTGGGCCAGTTCATCGCCGCGCGCGAAATCGATCGCATCACCGATCCGGATGTGCGCGTCGCGCGCAGCCTGGCCAACCTGTTCCATCCGGGGTTGTTTCCGGGCGTGGGGCAGGTGCTGCGCATCACCCAGCAGGAGTTGGCTTACCTGGTCGGGCTATCGCGCCAGCGCGTCAATCAGGCGCTGGCGCGCTGGCAGCAGGCGGGGGCGATTCGGGTGGAGTATGGGGGGCTGCGAGTGCTGGATCTGGATACCCTGCGCAGCGCCGGGCGCGGGATGGATTGATGGGGGCCGCAGTCGGACCCGAGGGCGGGTTACAGTCCCGCCATGAGCATGCGTTTGAACAAGCGGCTGGCGGAGCTGGGCCTGTGCTCCCGCCGCGAGGCCGATGACTGGATTGCGCGCGGGTGGGTGCACGTCAACGGCCGGCCGGCCGTGCTGGGGCAGCTCGTCGGCGCAGCCGATCGTGTGGAGGTGGCGCCGTCGGCGCGCGCGCAGCAGCGCCAGCAGGTCACCATCCTGTTGCACAAGCCGGTGGGCTATGTCAGCGGCCAGCCGGAGGATGGCCACCCCAGCGCCGCGACCCTGGTTCGGGCCCAGACCCGCTGGCGCGAGGACCGCTCCCCCCGGCGTTTCGAGCCAGCGCACACCCGCGGGCTGGCGCCGGCGGGCCGGCTCGACATCGACTCCACCGGGCTGCTCGTGCTGACGCAGGACGGCCGGGTGGCCAAGGCCATCGTGGGCGAGCGCTCGGCGGTGGACAAGGAGTACCTGGTGCGCGTGCAGTGGGCCCCGCACGGCCCCAAGGGCCCTGGGGTGGTGGCGCAGAACGTGCAGGCCGTCTGTCCAGCTGAGGCGCTGGCACGGCTGCGCCACGGGCTGGCGCTGGACGGGGTGCCGCTGCGTCCTGCGCAGGTGGAGTGGATCAATCCCGAGCAGTTGCGTTTCGTCCTCACCGAGGGCCGCAAGCGCCAGATCCGCCGCATGTGCGAGCTGGTGGGGCTGCATGTGGTGGGCCTCAAGCGTGTGCGCATCGGCCGCGTGGCGCTCGGGGCGCTGCCGCCCGGCCAATGGCGCTATCTGGGAGCGCATGAGCGCTTTTGAGCGGGCCTTGAAACGGCGGCGTCTGCCCTCACCTGTCAGGCGGCACGGGACGCGTCCGCGCACCGCATGACGCGCCCCGCCGTCATCGCTTGGACTCTCCGCCTAACCATCGAGCCCCATGAGCAAGCACACCCACGCCTTTCAGGCCGAAGTGGCCCGGCTGTTGCACCTGGTCACGCATTCGCTGTATTCCAACCCCGACATCTTTTTGCGTGAGCTGATTTCCAACGCCTCCGACGCTTGCGACAAGCTGCGCTTCGAGGCGCTGGCCGATGCCGCGCTGTACGAGGATCAGCCCACGCTGGAGATCCGCGTCGCTTTCGACAAGGCGGCCAAAACCATCACCATCACCGACAACGGCATCGGCATGAGCGAGGCCGAGGCGATCGAGCACCTGGGCACCATCGCCAAGAGCGGCACGCGCGACTTTTTGCAGCGGCTCTCGGGCGATCAGAAGCAGGACGCGCAACTGATCGGCCAGTTTGGGGTCGGCTTCTACTCGGGCTTTATCGTGGCCGACCGCATCACGGTGGAGAGCCGCCGCGCCGGCTTGCCGCCCGAGCAGGGCGTGCGCTGGAGCAGCGACGGCAGCGGTGCCTTCGACACCGAGACGATCACCCGTGCGGCGCGGGGCACCAGCGTCATCCTGCACCTGCGCGACGACGCCAGCGAGTACCTCAACCGCTGGAAGCTCAAGTCCATCATCGGCAAGTACTCCGACCACATCAGCCTGCCCATCCTCATGCAGAAGGAGGAGTGGGACAAGGACAAGGGCGAGTATGTGCTCCAAGACGAGTGGGAGGCCGTCAACAGCGCCAGCGCCCTGTGGACGCGGCCCAAGAAGGACATCAGCGACGAGCAGTACATCGAGTTCTACAAGAACCTGAGCTACGACAGCGAAGCGCCCCTGGCCTGGAGCCACAACCGCGTCGAGGGCAGCACCGAGTACACCCAACTGCTCTACATTCCGGCCAAAGCGCCATTCGATCTGTGGAACCGCGACAAGCGTGGCGGGGTGAAGCTGTACGTCAAGCGCGTCTTCATCATGGACGACGCCGAATCGCTGATGCCCGCGTACCTGCGCTGGGTCAAAGGGGTGATCGACTCGGCCGACCTGCCGCTGAACGTCAGCCGCGAGCTGCTGCAGGAAAGCCGTGACGTCAAAGCCATCCGCGACGGCAACACGCGCCGCGTGCTGTCGATGCTGGAGGATTTGGCCAAGAAGGACGTGCTGCCCACCGGCGAGGCGTGGGAGCGGCTCAGCGCCGACGAGAAGGCCGAGGCCGAACGGCAGGCCGGCAAGTACAGCCGCTTCTATGCCGAATTCGGCGCCGTGCTCAAGGAAGGGCTGGGCGAGGACTTTGCCAACCGCGAGCGCATCGCCAAGCTGCTGCGCTTTGCCTCGACCCACAGCGACGCGGTCAGCGTCAGCTTGGCGGATTACAAGGCGCGCATGAAGGAAGGTCAGGAAGCGATCTACTACATCACCGCCGACACCCTGGCCGCGGCCAAGAACAGCCCGCAGCTCGAAGTCTTCCGCAAGAAGGGCATCGAGGTGCTGCTGATGACCGACCGCGTCGATGAGTGGGCGCTGTCGTTCCTGCACGAATTCGATGGCACGCCGCTGCAAAGCGTGGCCAAGGGCGCGGTGGACCTGGGCAAGCTGCAGGACGAGGAAGAAAAGAAGGCGGCTGAACAGGCGGCCGAGACCTTCAAGCCCGTGCTGGACAAGCTCAAGGACGCCCTCAAGGACAAGGCCAAGGATGTGCGGGTGACGGCGCGGCTGGTCGATTCGCCCGCCTGCCTGGTGGTGGAGGACGGCGAATACTCCATGCAATTGGCGCGCCTGCTCAAGCAAGCGGGCCAAAAGGCGCCGGAGGTCAAGCCCATCCTGGAGGTCAACCCCAGCCATGCGCTGGTGCAAAAGCTCGAGTCGCACCCGCGGTTCGAAGACCTGGCCCACATTCTGTTCGACCAGGCCTTGCTGGCCGAAGGCGGCTTGCCGGAGGATCCGGCGGCGTACGTGCGCCGTGTCAATACGCTGCTGGTGGCCTGAATACCGCTCCAGCCAGGGCGGCACCTACCCCAGCGTGCCGGCAAACTCGATGATCTTGCGGTGATCCGGGGGCAGAAGCGTGTACTTGACGCCTTCTGCCGCCAGGAGGGTCCGCATTTCTTTGTCCATCTCGCGCGCGCGGTTTTCGTCCTGCAAGCGACCTGCGCGGATGTAGGGCTTGTCCGGGTCGCGCTGGGCAAAGATGTTGACGTTGTCGAACTGCCGGTACCACTCCAGGATCTGGCGGCGCGTCTTGTCCACGTCGCAGACGTTGTCTGGATGGCGCGCGTTGTAGTAGAGCAGTTGTGGCAGCCCGCCTTCGGTCACCAGGTACTGCACCTGGCCATCGAGCACCTCCAGCAGGCGGAACTGGTGCAGCGCGATGCCGTACTGGTTGCGCAGCGCTTCGAGGTCCCCCTGCCAGACCAGGGACTTGGCCACTTCGGGCACCAGCTCCACGGTCTTGTGCATCAGATGCAGCTTGAGCACGATGGCCGAGGAATACAAGGATTTGTCACAGCCCGGGCCGCCGACGATGTTGATGACTTTGGTCGGGTAGCGTCGCAGTTTGTTTTCTGGCAGGTTTGGCGTCACATAGCCGACGATGGTGCCCATGACAGTCTCCTCAGCCGGGCTGCAGCTCCGGTCGGTTTCAATCCTAGCACCGCCGCCGGGGCGTGTGTGTCGCGGCGAGGCCCCGGCCGTATGATCCACGCATGACCCGATCCCCCTCCCCCCGGACCCCGCCCGCGGGGCCGCCGCCCGAGGTGCTGGCGGAGTTGCATCCCGGCCAGTCGATCGCGCTGCTGCAGGAGCTGCACATCCTGACGCGCGACGGGCGGCTCAATCAGGATTCGCGGCGCAAGCTCAAACAGGTCAATCATCTGTTGCAGTTCATCGAGCCTCTGCTGCAGGCGGCCGTGGCCGAGCGCGGCGATGTCACGCTGGTGGACCACGGGGCTGGCAAGTCGTATCTCGGCTTTTTGCTTTATGACCGGTTTTTGGCAGTGCGTCCGGTGGGCGCCGTCTGGGGCGTGGAGGCGCGGCCCGAGCTGGTCGAGCGTTCCGCCGCGCTGGCGCAGCGGCTGGGCTTTGCGCGCATGCACTTCGTCGCCGCCACGGTGCGCGAGGCGATGGCGGCGCTGCCCGCCCAGGTGGACGTGGTGACCGCGCTGCACGCCTGCGACACCGCCACCGACGACGCGCTGGACTTCGCGCTGCAACGGCAGGCCGGCGCCATCGTCGTGGTGCCGTGCTGCCAAGCCGAGGTGGCCGCTGCGCTGCGCCGCCACAAGGCGCTGCAGCTGGCGCGCACGCCGCTGGCCGAGTTGTGGCGCCATCCCCTGCACACGCGTGAGTTTGGCAGCCAGGTCACCAATGTGCTGCGCTGTCTGCGGCTCGAGGCGAGTGGCTATGACGTGACGGTGACCGAGCTGGTGGGCTGGGAGCACTCGATGAAAAACGAGCTGATCGTCGCGCGCCGCACTGGTCGGCGCAAGCGCAGCGCGGCCGAGCGCCTGGCCCGCATGCTCGATGAACTGGGCCTGGAGGAACTGCGCGCGCGTTTCGCGGTCGCATGACCATGGTTGGTTTCGATCCGAAGCTGGCGGCGCTGGTCGTTTGGCCCGCGCTGCTGTGGCTGGCCTGGTGGCTGGCCGAACGTGCGCAACCGCGTGGCGTGCCCCGGGTGAGTGTCTATGTCGCGGTGGGCTTGGCGGGCAGCGCCATCGGCTTGGCGCCAGGGTCGGTCACGGAGGGTGGGGGCGCGGCGCTGCTCGCGCAGTTTGCGCTGTCGCTGGTGCTGTTCGAGCTGGGCTGCCGCATCCACCTGGGCTGGTTTCGCCACAACCCGTGGGTATTGCTGATCGGGGTGGCGCAGTCGGTGGCGATTTTCGTGGCGGTGGCCTGGGCCCTGGGGGTGGCTGGCGTGGCGGCCGAGTGGCGGCCGCTGGTGGCCGCGGTGGCGGTCGCGGCGTCGCCGGCCAGCCTGCTGCGCGTGACCAACGATTTGCGTGCCGCTGGCCAGGTGACCGAGCGCGTGCTGCACTTGGCGGCCATCCAGGCCGTCATGGCCGTGGTGTTCGTCAAAGGGGTGTCCGGTCACTGGCACCTGAGCGCCCAAGGCGACTGGATGCAGGCTGCCCTGAGCAGCGTGTATGCCGTTGGCCTGTCGGTGGCGTTGGGGGTGGCGCTGGCGGTGATGGTGACGGCGCTGGTGCGTGGGCCGTTTGGCACGTCCACCGCACCCACGGTGGGCTACGCGCTTGCGCTGGTGTGGCTGACCGTCGTCTCGGACGACGCTGCGCCTGTCGCCGCTGCTGGCGGCCTTGAGTTTTGGCGTGCTGCTGCGCGAGCGTCGGGTGTTCGTTGCCAACGCCCAGCGCGATTTCGGCTCTCTGGGGCTGTTGCTCGGCGTGTTTTTGTTTGTCTACGTCGGCTCGCGCATGTCGTGGGGCGCGTTGACGCAGGGGGCGGTGTGGGCCGCTGCGGCGGTCGTGCTGGCTGCGCGGGTGCTGATCCCGGTGGCGTTCAACGTCGCGCTGGCCGTGCCCAGCGGCACGACCGTGCGCAAGGGCGTGCTCACCGGCGTCGCGCTGCTGCCCATGTCTGCCATGACCCTGTTGTTGCTGGAGCGCAGCATCGCACTGGGGCTGCCGCCGGCGACCGAAGCCTTGTGGCACCTAACGGCCGCGCTGCTGTGGCTGGAGCTGCTCGGCCCCTGGGTGAGCCAGTGGGCGCTGGTTGCCGCGCGCGAAGCCGTGCTGGCCCGCAGCGGCCCGGACCGTGCGGGTGCGTCCGCCCCCGCACCGCATTAGGAGTGGTCGATGCCGCTGGAGCCGTTCAAACAGTCCGATGCGCTCTCGATGGGGGTCGAGCTGGAGCTGCAGATCGTCAACACCTACGATCAGGACCTGTCGAGCAGCGCGGACGACCTGCTCGCGCTGCTCAAGCGCGCGCCGTTTCCGGGCAGCGTCACGCCGGAGATGACGCAGAGCATGGTCGAGATCGCCACCGGCGTGCACACGCGCCACGACGCGCTGCTGGCGCAGCTGCGCGCGATCCGCGACACGCTGCTGGCGGCGGCCGAACGGCTCAACGTCGAGCTGGCCGGCGGCGGCACGCACCCGTTTCAGCGCTGGTTCGAGCAGCGCATCTTCGACAAGCCGCGCTTTCAGCAGCTCTCGGGCCTGTACGGGTATCTGGCCAAGCAGTTCACGGTGTTCGGCCAGCACGTGCACATCGGCTGCCGCTCGGCCGACGAGGCGCTGTTCCTGCTGCATGCGCTCAACCGCTACGTGCCGCACTTCATCGCGCTGTCGGCTTCCTCGCCGTTCTTCCAGGGGGTGGACACGCTGTTCGACTCGGCGCGGCTGAACTCGGTGTTCGCGTTTCCGCTCAGCGGCCGCGCGCCGTTCGTGCTGCGTTGGGACGATTTCGAACAGGGCTACTTCCGCAAGATGGAGTCCACCGGGGTCGTCCAGTCGATGAAGGACTTCTACTGGGACATCCGCCCCAAGCCGGAGTACGGCACGATCGAGCTGCGCGTCTGCGATACGCCGCTGACGGTGGAGCGTGCCGCGGCGCTGGCCTGCTACCTGCAGGCGCTGTGCCGCCATCTGCTGCAGGGCGGCGAGCCGCCGCCGCAGGAGGACGACTACCTCGTCTACACCTACAACCGCTTTCAGGCGTGCCGCTTCGGGCTGGAGGGCACGATGGTGCACCCGCGCACGCGCGAGCCGCTGTCGATCCGCGAGGACATCTTGGCCACGCTGCGCCGGCTGGAGCCGCACGCGCAGGCGCTGGGCAGCACCGCGGCGCTGGTGGAGCTGGAGGCGGTGGCCGGCTCCGCCGGCAACCACGCCCGCCAGTTGCGCGCGGTCCACGCGCGCACCGGCAGCATCGAGGCGGTGGTGCGCGCCGCGGTCGACGCGCTGCGCGACGGCATGCTAAGCTGATCCGCAGGCGCTCCCGCCCGCGCCGGTGCCCCCTGTGCCTGCCGGGCCCGGGTGGGCGTCCGATTCCACGCACCCACCACCACGCACCCACCACCCAGGAGACGACACCGATGCCTGGCCTGCTGCCCCACATCGACCCGGACGGTCTGCTCGAATTCTCGGTCGTCTACACCGACCGCGCGCTCAACCACATGTCCCAGCGCTTCCAGCGCGTCATGACCGACATCGGCGGCATCCTCAAGGAGGTGTACGGCGCGCAGGCGGTGGCGCTGGTGCCGGGCAGCGGCACCTTCGGCATGGAGGCGGTGGCGCGCCAGTTCGCCACCGACCGGCGCGTGCTGGTGATCCGCAACGGCTGGTTCAGCTACCGCTGGACGCAGATCTTCGACATGGGCCGCATCCCGGCCGAGGCGCACGTGCTCAAAGCCCGCCGGGTGGCGGAGGCGCCGCAGGCGCCGTGGGTGCCGGCGCCGCTGGACGAGGTGGTGCGCACCATCCACGCGCTGCGCCCGGCGGTGGTGTTTGCGCCGCACGTGGAAACCGCCGCCGGCATGATGCTGCCGGACGACTACCTGCGCGCGGTGGCCGAGGCGGTGCACGCGGTGGGCGGGCTGTTCGTGCTGGACTGCATCGCCTCCGGCGCCATGTGGGTGGACATGCGCGCCACCGGGGTGGACGTGCTGATCTCGGCGCCGCAGAAGGGCTGGAGCGGCTCGCCGTGCTGCGCGATGGTGATGCTGTCGCCGCGCGCGCGCCAGGCCATCGAGGGCACCACCAGCACCAGCTTTGCCTGCGACCTGAAGAAGTGGCTGCAGGTGATGGAGACCTACGAGCAGGGCGGGCACGTCTACCACACCACCATGCCGACCGACGCGCTGGCACGCCTGCGCGACGTGATGCAGGAGACGCGCGAGCAGGGCTTTGCCGCGATGAAGGCGGCGCAGGCGGAACTCGGCCGGCGCGTGCGCGCGCTGTTCGAGGCGCGCGGGCTGCGCAGCGTGGCCGCGCCGGGCTTTCAGGCCCCGGGCGTGGTGGTCAGCTACACCGACGATGCGGACATCGCCAGCGGCCGCAAGTTCGCCGCCGTCGGGCTGCAGACCGCGGCGGGCGTGCCGCTGATGTGCGACGAGCCGGCGGACTTCCGCACCTTCCGCGTCGGCCTGTTCGGGCTGGAGAAGCTGCTGCACGTCGAGCGCACCGTCGGCCACCTGCGGCAGGCGCTAGACGCGCTCGGCCTGCACGAGCGTGCCTCTGCGGTGGCTTGAAGCCTCAGCGCGCAAAGCGCCGCCGCGTCAGCGCCAGCGCCACCCAGAACGCCGCGAGCGCATAGCCGGCCAGCACCGCCACGTGCCGCGCCGCGTCGGCCGGCCAGTGGTCCAGAAAGAGCGGGCGCACCAGCTGCACCGCGTGCGTCAGCGGCAGCGCCTCGCCGACCGCCTGCACCCAGCCGGGCAGCTGCTCGCGCGGGAAGAACACGCCCGAGACGAACATCATCGGCGTCAGGAACAGCGTGAAGTAATAGGTGAAGAAATCGTAGCCCTTGGCCAGCGCGTTGAAGATCAGCGCCAGGCTCGCAAACGTCACGCCGGTCAGCGCCAGCACCGCCCACGCCAGCACGAGCTTAGGGCTGTGGCCGATGCCGAGCAGCAGCATCACCAGCAGGATCGCGCTGGCGGCAAACAGCGCCTTGAACGCCGCCCACAGCATTTCGGCCAGCACGATGTCGTCCAGCGTCACGGGGGCGTTGAGGATGCCGTCCCAGGTGCGCTGCACGTGCATGCGCGAGAACGCCGAATACAGCGCCTCGAAGGTGGCGGCGTTCATCGTGCTCATGCAGACGCTGCCGCTGGCCAGGAACACCAGATATGGCACCGGCTGCGTGCCGCCCCCGGGCAGGGGCAGCGTGACGCTGCCGACCAGCGCGCCCATGCCATAGCCGAACGCCACCAGCCAGATCAGCGGCTCGGCGATGTTGCCGACCAGGCTCGGGATCGCCAGCTTGCGCCAGACCAGCAGGTTGCGCCGCCACACGGCCACGAAGCGCCCGCTCGGCCGCGGCGGCGCCCAGCAGGCGGGGTTGAGCACGTCACGCATGCGGTTCATCCTTCGGCGCGGATCTGCCGGCCGGTCAGGCGCAGGAACAGATCCTCCAGGTTGGCCGGGCGGTGCAGCAGCCGCAGCTGTGGCCGCCCCGCCAGTCGCGCCAGCAGCGGGCGCGCGTCGCGGGTGTAGAGGAAGGTCGTCTCGCCGTGCGTCTCGACGCGGCCGGCCAGCGCGCGCGCCTCGTCGTCCAGCAGCGCGGCCACGTCCGGCTGGCCCTGCTCGCCGTACAGCTCGATCACCTCCGGCTCCAGGTGCTGCGCGATCAGCGCGCGCGGGGCGCCTTCGGCGATGCGCCGGCCGTGATCGACGATCACCAGCCGGTGGCACAGCCGTTCGGCCTCGTCCATGAAGTGCGTGGTCAGCAGGATGCTCTTGCCCTGCTGCAGCAGGCGCTGCAGCCGCTCCCACATCAGGTGGCGCGCCTGCGGGTCCAGCCCGGTGGTCGGTTCGTCCAGCAGCAGCAGTGCCGGATCGTTGACCAGCGCGCGCGCCAGGCTCAGGCGCCGCCGCATGCCGCCGGAAAGCTCCCCTGGGCGCGCATCGGCCTTGTGCGAAAGCGCCGCAAAATCCAGCAGCGGCGCGATGCGCGCGCGCAGCTGCGCCTGCGGCAGCCCGAAGTAGCGCCCGTAAACCAGGAGGTTCTCAGCGCAGGTGAAGTCCGGATCCAGCGTGTCGAACTGCGCCACCACGCCCAGCCGCGCCTTGATCGCGCGGGCCTGCTGAGGCATCGGCAGGCCGAAGACGCGCACCGACCCGGCGTCCGGCGCCACCAGCCCCAGCGCCATGCGCAGCGTGGTCGTCTTGCCCGCCCCGTTGGGCCCGAGCAGCCCGACGCATTCGCCCGCCGCGATCGAAAACGACAGATCGTCCACCACGGCGCGCCCGCCGTAGCGCTTGGTCAGCCCGTCGATCTGCAGCAAAGCCTCGGCCATGGCGGCATTGTGCCGTGGCCAGTGAACCCCTACCGAGGGTTCGACCTCCCCACGCATACGCTGCAGACCGAGGGCGTGCAGCACGGCCAGCGGTTGGGTGGCCGGCAGCCGATGGTCGATCCCTTGCGGGAGGCAGAGGGATGCGGGGCGTTCAGAACCGGGTCAGCACGCCGGCCTGACCAAGCGAGCCGTCGGTCAATTTTTCACCATAGAAAACGGTGCGGCTGTCTGCGGGGACTGCAATGCCGCTGCTGGAACGACCTGCCAGAACGCCGCAACCGGCTCCGTACGTGATGCCGAAGCGGAAGTAGTTCTTGCCGTCGTCGCTCGGGCGGGCTGTGCCCGTGAAACTACAGCTGCCGTTGTAGCCGCTGATACCTCCGGAGCTCGTGACCACGAAGACTGCACCGCCGTCACTGCGGTAGGAGCCGGCGAACTGCGTCAAGCTGGGGGTCTGGTCATAAATCGATTGCCGGGCCAGCGACACGGTTTGTGAACCCAGGCCGCTGGCGCTCAGCGTGACGGTCATCGAGGTGCTGGTGAACGAGCCACTGATCGTGCCGTTGACCTTCGCGGTGCCACAGTAGGCGGAGCCGCTGCCGGACACCGACGAGCCGCTTGCGGAAGCCTGGCCTTGGTACAGGATCCATTCGCATGCGCTGGACCCGGCGTATTCCAGTCCCCAGAACTCGCCGCTCGAGGTCACGAGTACACCTCCGTACTGATTGCTCCACAAGCCCTGTGCTGGGAACACCTGCGGCCCAGCATCGCCGTCTCCCCCACCGCCGCAGGCGGTGAGCAGGCTGGTTGCGACACAGGCGAAGAGAGTACGGATGATCTTGTTCTTCCTCATGGTTTCCTCCTTGACAAGCGGGCGACTGCCCTTGAGTGGGCTGTCGGATCTTACCGGAAAAAGTCCATTTTGGAATATTCGTTTTGAGCATAGAGCATCCCGCGCGTGCCCTCTTCGCTTTACAGCAGCCAATATCGCTGGCTGCGTGACCAGCTCATCCGGGCCCGAAAGGCCAAAGGGATGACGCAGGCGGCGGTAGGACGCTTGCTGGGGGTGGGGCAGCCCCAGATTTCCAAGATGGAACGGGGTGAAGCGTTCATCGATGTGATGACGTTCGTCGACTGGTGTCGTTGCGTCGGGCTGGAGCCGGCGGCGGTCTTGGCCTCGCTGCCAGTTCCAACAGGGGATGGCGCCTCTTGATGACCGGCTGGCCGTCGGGCGTCGTCGGCCAGCGGCCACGTTCAAGCCGCGCCGGTCGGCACCCGCCGTCAAGCCCGCCGATAATCACCCGATGACGTTTCAGGATCGCGCAGCCGTCTGGCTGCAACACGCCCTGCCCAAGCGCGCGCTGACGATGCTCGCCGGGGCGCTGGCGCGCCGGCCGCTCGGACCAGTGACGCAGGCGGCGATCCGCCGTTTCATCGCGCGCTACGGCGTGGACATGACCGAGGCGGCGCAGCCCGATCCGGCTGCGTACGCGACGTTCAACGACTTCTTCACGCGCGCGCTGCGCCCGGGGGCGCGGCCGCTGGCGGCGGCCGACCTGGTCTGCCCGGTGGACGGCGCGATCAGCCAGTGCGGTGCGATCGAGCGCGACCGCATCCTACAGGCCAAGGGGCACGGCTACACGGTGGCGGCGCTGCTGGGCGGCGATGCGGCGCTGGCGGCGGCGTTTGCCGACGGGACGTTCGCCACGCTGTATCTCAGCCCGCGCGACTACCACCGCATTCATATGCCTTGCGCGGGGCGGCTGCAGCGCATGGTGCATGTGCCGGGGTCGCTGTATTCGGTCAACCCGGTGACGGCGCGCGGGGTGCCGGGGCTGTTCGCGCGCAACGAGCGGGTGGTGTGCCTGTTCGAGGGGCGGCGCCCCGATGGCCAGTGCTTCCCGTTCGTGCTGGTGCTGGTCGGGGCCACCATCGTCGGCAGCATGGCCACCGTCTGGCACGGCGTGGTCAACCCGCCGCGCCCGGGCATCGCGCGGCGCTGGGACTACGACGAGCGCGAGATCACCCTGGCGCAGGGCGCGGAGATGGGACGCTTTCTGCTCGGCTCGACCGTGGTGGCGCTGTTCCCGCCCGGGTTGGCGGCCTTGGCGGCAGATTGGGCCCCAGGTCGTCCGGTGCTCATGGGCGAGGCGATGGGGACGTGGCGGCCCTGACGGCGCCCCCGAGCCGGCCGCCGGACTGTCCCACACCCGTCACTGGAACGCCACTTCGGCAAAGCTGCGCAGTTTGCGGCTGTGCAATTGATCCACACCGGCGGCGCGCAGCCGCTCGATGGCGCGCAGGCCGATGCGCAGGTGTTGATCGACGCGCTCGCGGTAGAAGCGGTCCGCCATGCCGGGCAGTTTGATGGCGCCGTGCAACGGTTTGTCGCTGACGCACAGCAGCGTGCCATACGGCACCCGGAAGCGAAAACCGTTGGCGGCGATGGTGGCCGACTCCATGTCCAGCGCCACGGCTCGCGATTGCGAAAAGCGCCGCTGCGGCAGGTTGTCCGGCAGCAGTTCCCAATTGCGGTTGTCGGTGCTGGCCACGGTGCCGGTGCGCAGCACCCCCTTGAGTGCCGCCCCGTCCAACCCGGTGACGTCGGCTACCGCGGCTTCGAGCGCCTGCTGGATTTCGGCCAGCGCGGGGATGGGCACCCACAGCGGCAGTTCCTCGTCCAGCACATGGTCCTCGCGCACATAGGCGTGGGCCAGCACGTAGTCGCCCAGTTGCTGGCTGGTGCGCAGCCCGGCGCAGTGGCCCAGCATCAGCCAAGCGTGCGGACGCAGCACGGCGATGTGGTCGGTGGCCGTCTTGGCGTTGCTCGGCCCCACGCCGATGTTGACCAGCGTGATACCGCTGCGGTCGGCGCGCACCAGGTGGTAGGCTGGCATTTGGGGCAGGCGCGGGGGCGGGCCGCCTTCGGGCCCCGCGAGCGCCGCGCGTTCCGCCGCCGACAGGCCCACCCGCCAGGTGACGACGTTGCCGGGCTCCACGAATGCGACGCAATCGCTGTCCGGGCGCAGCATCTCTGCCAGCCCCAGGCGCACGAACTCATCGACGTAAAAGCCGTAGTTGGTGAACAGGATGAAGTTTTGAAACCACACCGGCGAGGTGCCGCTGTAGTGGCGCAGCCGTTGCAGCGAATAGTCGATGCGCGCCCCGGTGAACAGCGCCAGCGGCTGGGGGGCGCCTGGCGGCGGGGTGTGTGTGCCGTTGGCGATACCGTCGTCCATCGCGGTCAGGTCGGGCAGATCGAACACCTCGCCCAGGCGGGCGCGGTGCAGAGCGTCCAGCTCGCCCTCGAAGTGGGCGTCCTCACCAAGCGCAAAGTGCACGGGGATGGGTTCGCTGCTCAGGCCGATTTCCAACGGTGTGTCGTGGTTCTCCAGCAACAGACGAAACTGCTCGCGCCAGTAGTCCGCGAACAGGTCGGGGCGGGTCAGCGTGGTTTCGTAGCGGCCCGGGCCGGCGACGAAGCCAAAGCTCAGCTGCCCGCCAGTCCCGGGGCGCACGGGGGCCATCGCCCGTTGCGTGCGCAGGCGAACGAAGGGGTAGGTGGCCCGCACCCGGGTCAATGCGGTATCGGGCGCCAGGGGGGTGTGCACATAATCGGCCAAAGCGTCCCGCAGAAAGCCCACCGCGGCGTCGTAGAGCCGGCGCACCTGCGTCACGGCGGCGTCGGGGTCGGTGAAGGCTTGTGGGGCCACGAAGGCGGGGGTTTCGGGATTTCGGTCCATGGCGCGATTGTCGCGGGCCAAAGCCGGTTGAGAAGGAGAGCGCGCGCGCAATGGTCGATTCCGTGGTGGTGACCGAGGTGTCCGGTGCGGCCCGAGCCCTGGCGGCGGCGCTGGGATGTGGCCTGCTGGTCGGGCTGGAGCGCGAGCGCCGCAAGGGCCGTGGCGCGACGCGGGTGTTTGCGGGCATCCGCACCTTCGCGCTGGTGTGCGTGCTGGGCGCCGCGGCCGCG
Organism: Tepidimonas sp.; assembly: GCF_046292505.1. Taxonomy (GTDB): domain Bacteria; phylum Pseudomonadota; class Gammaproteobacteria; order Burkholderiales; family Burkholderiaceae_C; genus Tepidimonas. Next base: position 37,462 of record NZ_JBKBQX010000014.1, read on the forward strand.
CTGATGGGCGGCGCCGGGCTGGTGCCGGTCGGGGCGCTGCTGGTGGCGGGCTTGGCTGTCGTGTCGCACTGGCGCGACCGCTCCCCCGATCCGGGCGCGACCACCGAAATCGCGTTGTTTCTGACCTATCTGATCGGGGTGCTGTGCGCCTGGAGCCTGCCCCTGGCAGCGGCCGTGGCGGTGGGACTGACCGGCGTGCTGGCCGCGCGCGAGCGTCTGCACCGTTTTGCCCGCCAGTGGCTGCGGCCCTACGAGGTGCGCGACGGGATCATTCTGGCGGCGATCGTCCTGATTGCGCTGCCGTTGATGCCCGATCGCACCGTCGCCGGCGAGGGGCTCAACCCCTACCAGCTCACCCGCTTGCTGGCGCTGCTGCTGGCCATCCAGTCGCTGGCGCACCTGAGCCAACGGCTGTTGGCCGCGCGGGAGGCCATTGCCTTGTCGTCGCTGGCGGCCGGTTTTGTCTCCAGCACCGCCACCATCGCCAGCTCCGGGCTGACCGTGCGCGAGGGACGGGCGGGCGCGCGGTTGATGGCCGGGGCCGGTTTGCTGTCGTGCGTGGCAACGCTGTTGCAGATGGCGGTGATCGCCGCGGCGCTGCAGCCCGCCTGGCTGGCCTGGCTGTGGTTGCCCACCCTGGTTGGCGCCACGTTGGCCTTGGGGTTGGGGCTGTGGCTGGTGCAGGGGGCCCTGGCGGGGGCCAACGCGGGGGCGCCTGCCCTGGTCGATGGCGCACAGGCGCAGCGCATGTTCAGCCTACGCAACGCCGCCGTGGTGGCCGGCGTGCTGACCCTGGTGCAGGTGGGGGTGCATGGGCTGGGCCGCTGGCTGGGTCCCGTGGCCGAGTCCGCCGGCACGCTGCTCGCGTCGCTGTTCGACCTGCATGCGGCGCTGGCGGCCATTTTCGTGCAGGGCACGCCGCCAGCCTCCGGCGCGCCCGACCGGCTGGTCTGGACGTTGGCGCTGGCCTTGCTGGTCCACGCCGCCAGCAAGAGCGTGGTGGCCTGGGCGTCCGGGGGGCGCGACTACGCGCGTTGGCTGGTGCCCATGCTGTGGCTGCACACGCTGCCGGCCGTGGCGCTCATCCTCTGGACACCGGTTCGCGCAGGGTGACCAATTCCTCGGCGATCGTCGGGTGGATGCCCAGCGTGGCGTCGAACTGGGCTTTGGTGGCCCCGCAGCGCAACGCCACGGCAAAGCCCTGCACGATTTCGCCCGCGTCCGGCCCCACCAGGTGCAGACCCACCACCCGGTCAGAGGCGTCGTCCACCACCAGCTTGACCAGGGTGCGCTCCTCGCTGCCGCTGAGGGTGTGGCGCAGGGCGCGGAACTCGCTGCGGTAGATGCGCAAGCGCCCGTACCGCTCGCGGGCTTGGGCCTCGGTCAATCCCACCGTGCCGACGTTGGGTGCCGTGAAGACGGCGGTCGGGATCAGGTCGTAGGGCGCGCTGCGCGGGGCGGCCCCGGGGGCCGGCCCGTACAGGTGATCGACCAGCGCCATGGCCTCGGCCAGCGCCACCGGGGTGAGCTGCACCCGCGCGGTCACGTCGCCCAGCGCGTACACGCTGGGGACGTTGGTGCGGTAGTGCTCGTCCACCAGGATGGCCCCCTGCGCCCCCTGGGCGACGCCCAGCGCCTCCAGTCCCAGTCCCTGGACATTCGGCACCCGCCCGGTCGCGTACAGGATGGCATCGGCCACCAGCCGGTTGCCATCTTCCAGCACCGCGTGCAGGCCGTCCGCTTCGCGGTGCACCGCCACCACGCCGGTTTGCAGGCGCAGATCCACCCCTTTTTTGCGCATTTCGCCGGCCAGAAAGTGCCGGACCTCGTCGTCGAAGCCACGCAGGATCTGCTCGCCGCGGTACAGCTGCGTCACCTGCGCCCCCAGGCCGTTGAAGATGGCGGCGAACTCGCACGCGATGTAGCCGCCGCCGACCACCACCAGCCGCTGCGGGAACGGGTCGAGGTCGAACACCTCGTTGGATGTGATGACATGCTCGCGCCCGTGGAAATGCGGCACATGCGGGGTGCCGCCGGTCGCGATCAGGATACGCTCGGCACGCCACGTCTGGTGCCCCGGCGTCCCGTCGGCATTCAGCGTGGCCAGCTCGATGGTGTGGGCGTCGCGCAGCCGGGCCCAGCCGCTCAGCACGGTGACCCCGCTGCCGCGCAGCAGCCGGTCGTACACCCCGTTCAGGCGGGCGATCTCGGCGGCGCGCCGGCGCTTGAGCTCGGCCCAGTCCAGCGTCGCGTCACCGATGCGCCAGCCGTAGCCGCGCGCCTCCTCGAAGGCTTCGGCATAGTGGGCCGCGTAGCTGTAGAGTTTTTTGGGGATACAGCCCACATTGACGCAGGTGCCACCCAGTCCGTCCAGTCCCTGGGCCTCGGCCAGCGCCACGCGCACGCCACGCTGTGCCGCCATGCGCGCGGCGCGCACGCCACCGCTGCCGCCGCCGATGACGAAGAGATCGAAGTCGAAACCACCCATGTGCGCCTTCCGTCTGTCGTTGCGTTGCCATCCTTGTCGTTGGGGCCCCGGCGGGGTTGGTGCCCCAACGGGGTCCGCCCTATGATGCCAGCAAAGAGACCTGCCCAGGAGCTTGCCCGATGCCGACGCTGCCCCGACCCCTGTGTGGCATGAGGGGGCGCCTGTGCGCGCTGGCCGCCGTTGCGCTGCCGACGGCGGTGGCCGCTCAAGCCGACCCCGATGCGGCCCCGCCCCAGCCGCAACCACGCGCTGCGCAGGGCTATGTGATCGGTGCGGCGCTGGTGGACGGGCGCGACCCGGTCGGGCGGTCCACGCGAACATCGATCCTGCAGCCGGTCTGGGGGCTGTGGGTGGGGCGTTTTCGCCTGTCCAGCGGGGGAGCGGCCACGCTGTGGGGGGTTGGACGGGAGGCGGTGGTCGACGCCGGGCTGAGCACCACCCTCGTTAGCCGATCGAATGTGTCGCTGAGCGCATCCCTGCGGTGGGACGAGGGGCGCGAAGCCGACGAGGACGATCCCCTGTTGCGAGGGGCGTCACCCGTGCGCGGCACCCTGCGCGGCCGGCTGTCGCTGGGCTATGCGCCGGCGTCACGCTGGAGTTTGTCCCTGGGGGTCAGCCAGGATCTGTTGGGCCGAGCCGGTGGCGCGCAGGTCTCGGCCGGGCTGAGCTATCGGCATCCCGTGTCGGCACGGACCCATTGGGACCTCGGCGGAAGCATCCGCGCCGGCAATGCCACGTATCTGCGTACGGTCTATGGCCTGTCGCCTGCGGCCGCCGCCCGTGTCGGTCGGCAGCCCTACCAGCCGAGTGCCGGTGCCGAGGCGGTGCAGCTCGACTGGCGGCTGGTGTCCGCGCTGGACCGCGACTGGGTGGTGTACGGGGGCGTCGGCGTGTCGCGGTTGGTGGGGGCGGCGGCGCGCAGCCCGCTCGTCGGTGCTCGCCAGGTCTGGAGCGCCCAGGTCGGCCTGGCTTACCGGCACTGACGCGGTCACCCGTGCCCCAGCACCCGGGCCAGATAGCGCCCGGTGTGGCTGTCGGGATGGGCGGCAACGGCCTCGGGCGTGCCGCAGGTCACCACTGTGCCGCCGCCCGAACCGCCCTCGGGCCCCATGTCGATGACCCAGTCCGCCGTCTTGATGACGTCGAGGTTGTGCTCGATGACGACGATGGTGTTGCCCGCGTCGCGCAACTGGTGCAGCACGCGCAGCAGCAGTTCGATGTCCGCGAAGTGCAGCCCCGTGGTCGGTTCGTCCAGGATGTAGAGCGTGCGCCCGGTGTCGCGCTTGGACAGCTCCTGCGCCAGTTTGACGCGCTGCGCCTCGCCACCGGAGAGGGTGGTGGCGCTCTGGCCCAGCCGCAGGTAGCCCAGCCCCACGTCCAGCAGGGTCTGCAACTTGCGCTGCAGGGCCGGCACGGCGCCAAAGAAACCGTGGGCCCGCTCCACGGTCAGGTCCAGGATCTCGGCGATGTTGCGCCCCTTGTAGCGCACCTCCAGCGTCTCGCGGTTGTAGCGCGCGCCGCCGCAGACGTCGCACGGCACATACACATCGGGCAGAAAGTGCATCTCCACCTTGACCACGCCGTCGCCCTGGCAGGCCTCGCAGCGCCCGCCCGCGACGTTGAAGCTGAAGCGCCCCGGGCCATAACCGCGCTCGCGCGCGGCGGGCGTTTCGGCCATCAGCTCGCGGATGGTGGTGAACAGGCCGGTGTAGGTCGCCGGGTTGGAGCGGGGCGTGCGGCCGATGGGGCTTTGGTCCACGGCGATCACCTTGTCGAAGTGCTCCAGCCCCTCGATGGCGTCGAACGGCTCCGGCTCGTCATGGCTGCGGTAGAGGTGGCGCGCCACCGCCCGCAGCAGCGTGTCGTTGACCAGGGTGGATTTGCCCGAACCGCTGACACCCGTGACGCAGGTGAACAGCCCGACCGGAAACTCCACCGTCACATCGCGCAGGTTGTGCCCGCGCGCGCCGATCAGGCGCAGGGCCGCCATGGAGGGCACCGCCGGATCGCGCTGCCGGCCGCCGGCGCGCTCCATCCGGCCGGGCCAGCCGCCGCTGCGCCGGGGCGCGGGCTCCGAGCCGTCCCCGGTCGCGGGCTGCCACGGTGTGCGCCGCGCGGGCACCGGAATGCGCCGCCGCCCCGACAGATACTGCCCCGTCAGCGAGGCGGGCTCCGCCGCCACCGCCTCCCAGTGGCCCTGGGCCAAGACCTGCCCGCCGTGCACGCCGGCGCCCGGCCCCAGGTCGATCAGGTGGTCGGCGGCCCGCATCATGTCCTCGTCGTGCTCCACCACGATGACCGTGTTGCCCAGATCGCGCAGCCGCTGCAGGGTGCCGATCAGGCGGTCGTTGTCGCGCTGGTGCAGGCCGATGCTGGGTTCGTCCAGCACGTACATCACGCCGCTCAGGCCCGAGCCGATCTGGCTGGCCAGGCGGATGCGCTGCGCCTCGCCACCGGAGAGGGTGTCCGCGCTGCGCGCCAGCGTCAGGTAGGGCAGCCCCACGTCGTTCAAAAAACGCAGCCGGGACCGGATCTCGCGCACCACCTTGTCGGCGATCTCGGCACGCGCACCCTGCCACTGCAAACCCTCGAAGTACGCCAGCGCCTCGGCCAGCGTCATCTGGCCGATGGCGTGGATGTGGCGACGCTGCGTCCCCTCGCCCAGATAGACCTGCAGCGCCTCGCGCCGCAGCCGGGTGCCGCCGCAGCCCGGGCAGGCGTGGGTGCTGCGGTAGCGGCCCAGCTCCTCGCGCACGGTGGGCGAGTCGGTGTCGCGCCAGCGCCGCTCGAAATTGGGCAGGATGCCCTCGAAGGGGTGGCGCTTGGTCACCCGCCGTCCGCCGTCGGCGCCGTATTGGAAGGCGAGGGCCTCGTTGCCGCTGCCGTGCAGCAGCACATGGCGCACGGTCTCGGGCAGCTCCTGCCACGGGGTGTCGGGGTCGAAGCCATAGTGCGCCGCCAGGCTCTCGATCAGCGCAAAGTAATGGGGGTTGCGCCGGTCCCAGCCCTTGATGGCACCGCCGGCCAGGCTCAGCTCCGGAAACGCCACCACGCGCGCGGGGTCGAACAGTTCCACATGCCCCAGCCCGTCGCAGCGCGGACAGGCCCCTTGCGGCGCGTTGAAGGAGAACAGCCTTGGCTCGGGCGTGGCCTGCGTGTGGTCGCACACTGGGCAGGCGTAGCGCGCCGAGAAGGCGTGCAGCGCCTGCGTGTCCAGGTCCAGCGCGCGCGCCTTGCCATCGCCCACGCGCAGCGCCGCTTCCAGACTCTCGGCCAGCCGCTGACGTGCGTCGGCCCGCACCTTCAGGCGGTCGATCACCACCTCCAGCGTCGCGCCCGGGCGCAGCAGGGCCGCCGCCTCGTCGCCCTCGGCCACCGTGCCATCGACGCGGAAGCGCACATAGCCCTGGGCCTGCCGGCCCCGCAACGCGGCGACCGGATCGTCTGCCTGCACGGCGGGCACCGGCGCCAGCAGCATCAGCCGCGTTTCGGCCGGCAGGGCCAGCAAAGCATCCACCATCTGGCTCACGGTCTGCGCGCGCAGCGGCAGGTCGTGTGCCGGGCAGTGGGGCACGCCCGCGCGGGCGAACAGCAGGCGCAGATAGTCGTGGATCTCGGTGACGGTGCCGACGGTGGAGCGCGGGTTGTGGCTGGTGGCCTTTTGTTCGATCGCGATCGCCGGGCTCAGGCCCTCGATCAGGTCCACGTCCGGTTTGTCCATGCGCTCCAGAAACTGCCGCGCATAGGCCGACAGGCTCTCGACGTAACGGCGCTGGCCCTCGGCGTACAAGGTGTCGAAGGCCAGGCTGGATTTGCCGGAGCCGGACAGCCCGGTGATCACCACCAGCGCGTGCTTGGGGATATCCAAGTCCAGGTTGCGCAGGTTGTGCGTGCGCGCGCCGCGGATGCGGATCGCGCGGTCGGCCGGGGGCGGGGACGGCAGGGCAGACATGGGTGAGGCGGACCGAGGGAGCCAAGGGTGAGGGCAACCGCGCATCATAGAACGCGGGCACCACCCGGTGCCTTTGATACACTCACCGCCATGTTCGCTGTCCGCAGCACCTTCGACGCCCGCCTGGCTGCCGCCCTCAAGACCGGCCGCCGGGAGGCCTGGCCCTGGCGCAAGCCAACGACGCGCGCCTGATCCCCCTCCGCGCGCACGCACCGCTGCCGCCGCGCAGTCGGTCCGCTGTGCCGCTCTCTGTGCCGGTTGCCGCTCGCGCCGGCCCCGTTGGACCCACCAGGCCGTGCCGGCCATCCCGTCCGAGACCGCCCGCCGGCCCGCCCCGCCAGGAGCCCCGTTGCCGTGATCACCGAACTGGAATTCCGCAGCCTTGCCGCCGAAGGCTACAACCGCATCCCGCTGATCGCCGAAGCCTTCGCCGATCTGGAAACCCCCCTGTCCCTCTACCTCAAGCTGGCCCACGCCACCCACGGCGGCCGCAACAGCTTTTTGCTGGAGTCCGTCGTCGGCGGCGAGCGTTTCGGCCGCTACAGCTTCATCGGCCTGCCGGCGCGCACCTGGCTGCGCGCCTATGGCTTTGGCGAGGCGGCGCGAACCGAGGTCGTGCGCGACGGCACCGTCGTCGAGACGCTGGGCGGCAATCCGCTGGATGCCATCGCCGCCTACCAGCAACGCTTTCGCGTGGCGCTCAGCCCCGGGTTGCCGCGGTTTTGCGGCGGGCTGGCGGGCTATTTCGGCTACGACACCGTGCGCCACATCGAGCGCAAACTTGCCGGCACCTGCCCACCGGATCCGCTCGATCTGCCCGACATTTTGTTGTTGCAGACCGAGGAGCTGGCCGTCATCGACAACCTCTCGGGCAAGCTGTACCTGATCGTCTATGCCGATCCTGCCCAGCCCGAGGCCTACGCCAGCGCCAAGCGCCGTCTGCGCGAGCTCAAGGACCGCCTGCGCTACTCGGTCAGCGCTCCGTCCGTCAAGGCCGGCGACGCTTACCCCGAGCAGCGCGAACGCGGCAAGGCCGATTTCTTGGCGGCCGTCGATGAGGCCAAGGCCCTCATCCAGCAGGGCGACTTCATGCAGATCGTGATCGGCCAGCGCATCCACAAGCCCTACCGGCACAGCCCGCTGAGCCTGTACCGCGCGCTGCGCTCGCTCAACCCCAGCCCCTACATGTACTACTACAACCTGGCCGGGGCCGATGCGCGTGGCAGCGACCTGCACGTGGTGGGCGCCTCGCCCGAAATCCTGGTGCGCCAGGAGCGCACCGACGAAGGGGTGAAGGTGACCATCCGGCCCCTGGCCGGCACCCGGCCGCGCGGCGCCACGCCCGAAAAAGACAAGGTCGCTGAGCAAGATCTGCTGGCCGATCCCAAGGAACGCGCCGAGCATGTGATGCTGATCGACCTGGCGCGCAACGACATTGGCCGCATCGCGCAGATCGGCACCGTCAAGGTCACCGAGGCGTTTGCGGTGGAGCGCTACAGCCACGTCATGCACATCGTCAGCAATGTCGAGGGGCTGCTGCGCCCGGGCCTGACCAGCATGGACGTGCTGCGTGCCACCTTCCCGGCCGGCACGCTGACCGGCGCGCCCAAGGTGCATGCGATGGAGCTGATCGATCGGCTGGAACCCACCAAGCGCGGCATCTATGGCGGCGCGGTCGGCTACCTGAGCTGGGCGGGCGACATGGACTTGGCGATCGCCATTCGCACCGGCGTCGTGCACGACGGCACCCTCTACGTGCAGGCCGCCGCCGGTGTGGTGGCCGACTCGGTGCCGGAGCTGGAGTGGAAGGAAACCGAGCACAAGGCCCGCGCCCTGTTGCGCGCCAGCGAACTGGTCGAGGAGGGGCTGGAATGAGCCGCATCAAGCTGCTGATGGTGGACAACTACGACTCGTTCACCTACAACCTGGTGCAGTACTTCGGCGAGCTGGGCGCCGAGGTGGAGGTGTTCCGCAACGACGAGATCACGCTGGAGGGCATCGCCGAGCGCGCGCCGGACCGGCTGGTCATCTCGCCCGGGCCATGCTCCCCGGCCGAGGCGGGCATCTCGGTGGCGGCGATCCGCCACTTCGCCGGCCGCGTGCCGATCCTGGGGGTCTGTCTGGGGCACCAGAGCATCGGCGCCGCGTTCGGGGCGCGCATCGTGCGTGCGCGCGAGCTGATGCACGGCAAGACCAGCCTCATCACCACCACGCAGGAGGGCGTGTTCGCCGGCCTGCCGCGCCAGTTCACCGTCAACCGCTACCACTCCCTGGCCATCGAACGCGCCACGCTGCCGCCGGAGCTGGCCATCACCGCCTGGTGCGACGACGGCGAGATCATGGGCGTGCGCCACCGCGAGCTGCCGGTGCAGGGCGTGCAGTTCCACCCCGAAAGCATCCTGACCGAGCACGGCCACGCGCTGTTGAACCATTTTCTGCAATCCCCCTGATCCCCTTCGTCGTCCGACTCCAGGAGACCCCTCATGCCCCACCGCCACGTCATCACACCGCAAGAGGCGCTGCAGCGCACCATCGAGCACCGCGAGATCTTCCACGACGAGATGCTGCACCTGATGCGTCTGATCATGAGTGGTGAAATCTCCCCGCTGATGACCGCCGCCATCATCACTGGCCTGCGCGTCAAGAAAGAGACCATCGGCGAGATCACCGCCGCAGCCCAGGTGATGCGGGAGTTTTCCACCAAGGTCCATGTGGAGGACACCACCCACCTGGTCGACATCGTCGGCACCGGCGGCGATGGGGCGCACACCTTCAACATCTCCACCTGCGCCATGTTCGTCGCGGCCGCGGCGGGCGCCAAGGTCAGCAAGCATGGCGGGCGCAGCGTCAGCAGCAAGTCCGGCAGCGCGGATGTGCTGGAAAGCCTGGGCGTCAACATCAACCTGCCACCGGCGGCCATCGCGCAGTGCATCCGCGAGGTCGGCATCGGCTTCATGTTCGCGCCCAACCACCACCCGGCGATGAAGAACGTCGCCCCCGTGCGGCGCGAGATGGGTGTCAAAACGCTCTTCAACATCCTGGGTCCGCTGACCAACCCGGCCGGCGCCCCCAACATCCTGATGGGGGTCTTCCACGCCGATCTGGTTGGCATCCAAGTGCGGGCGCTGCAGCGCCTGGGCACCCAGCACGCGCTGGTCGTCTATGGGAAGGACGGCATGGATGAGGTCAGCCTGGGCGCCGCGACCATGGTCGGCGAGCTCAAAGACGGCGAGATCATCGAATACGACATCCACCCCGAGGACTTTGGGCTGGCCATGGCCAGCCACCGGGCCTTCCAGGTGAGTACGCCCGAGGAATCGCGCGCCCTGCTGCTGGCCGTGCTCGACGGTCAAGACGGCCCGGCGGCCGACATCGTCGTCCTCAACGCCGGCGTGGCGCTGTATGCCGCCAATGTGACCGATTCCATCGAGGCCGGCATCGCCCGCGCCCGCGAGGCGCTCGCCAGTGGCGCGGCCAAGGCCAAGCTGGAGCAATTCGTCACGGCCGCACACCGGCTGGGCATGGAGGCTGCGGCGTGAGCGACATCCTGCAGCGCATCTGTGCCACCAAGCGCGAGGAGGTGGCCGCCGCGTCCGCGCGTGCGCCGCTGGCGGCCGTGCGCGCGCAGGCCGAAGCCAGCCTGCGCGACGATCCGCCGCGCGACTTCGCCGGTGCGCTGCGCGCCGCGCAGGCCGCCGGGCGCGCCGCCGTCATTGCCGAGGCCAAGCGCGCCAGCCCCTCCAAAGGCGTGCTGCGCGCCGACTTCGACCCGGCGGCGATCGCCGCCAGCTACGCGCGCCACGGCGCGGCCTGCCTGTCGGTGCTGACCGACGTGCCGTACTTCCAGGGCCACCCGGATTACCTGCGTCAGGCGCGCGCGGCCGCGGCGCTGCCGGCGCTGCGCAAGGACTTCCTCGTCGACCCGTACCAGGTCTGGGAGGCGCGCGCGCTCGGCGCCGACGCCATCCTGCTGATTGCGGCCTGTCTGGACGACGCGCAGATGGCAGACTTCGAGGCGATTGCGCACGCGCTCGGCATGGCGGTGCTGGTGGAGGTGCACGACGCGGCGGAGCTGGAGCGCGCGCAGCGCCTGCGCACGCCGCTCATCGGCGTCAACAACCGCGACCTGCGCACCTTCCTGGTCTCGCTGCAGACGACGCTGGACCTGCTGCCGCGGCTGGAGCCGGAGCGGTTGCTGGTGGCCGAAAGTGGGATTGCCACGCGCGACGACGTGCGCCGCCTGCGCGACGCGGGCGTGCCGGCCTTCCTGGTCGGCGAGGCGTTCATGCGCGCCGACGACCCTGGCGCGGCGCTGGCCGCGCTGTTCGGCGCATGAGCGGGCAGGTGCCAGTGGCGGCGCTGATGACGGTGCCGGGCCTCACGGCCCACCACCAGCCCAGCCCCGGCGCCACCACCGGCTTCGTCTTCATCTGCCCGGGCCGCTACGAGGCGCAGCGCGGCTACCCGTGCGCCGCCGGCACGGGGGCGAACCTGGCGCGCGTGCTGGTCGAGCTGCATCGCCGAGATGCGGCGCGGTTTGCGTCCCCGCACCGGGCCGACTATGTCGTCACCAATGCGTGGCCGCAGGTCGAATACCCGGCACTCACCGGCCGCTCGGTGCCCACGGTGGCCGAAGTGCTGCAGCCGGCCAATCTGGAGCGGCTGGCCGCCGAACTGGCCGGCCTGCGCTGGGTGGTGGCCTGCGGGGCCCAGGCCCATGCCGCCGTGCGCGCGCTGCGCGACGCAGGGCTGCTGACGGCCGACATCGCCTGCGAGCGCCACCTGAGCCAGCGGTCCATCAACAGCATCCGCGCCGGCGCCGACACCGCCGGCCGCATCGCGCACTGGTGCGCCGCGGTGCTGCAACAATTTTCCCCGGGGGTCGAAAACGCGCCGCAAATCGTGGCATAATCTGGGGCTCTCGCTGGAGGGGTGCCCGAGTGGCTAAAGGGGGCAGACTGTAAATCTGTTGGCTTACGCCTACGTTGGTTCGAATCCAACCCCCTCCACCAGCGATGCCGGTTGTGTTGGCAAGAGAGAAGGCAGTGACGGCCCGCGTCCGAATCAGGCGGGGTTCGACGCGGGAGTAGTTCAATGGTAGAACCTCAGCCTTCCAAGCTGATGACGCGGGTTCGATTCCCGTCTCCCGCTCCAACGCAGCGCCGGTGCTGGAGTTGGTGAACGATTTGTTTGTGGTCGCCGCAAGGCGGTCGCAGGCCCATGTGGCTCAGTGGTAGAGCACTCCCTTGGTAAGGGAGAGGTCGGCAGTTCGATCCTGCCCATGGGCACCAACGTTGTTGTCCTGGCCCCACGTCGGGGCGTGTGAGTGAGTTCGGCAAACATCCATTCGGAGCGGTAACGATGGCAAAGGAAAAATTCGAGCGGACCAAGCCGCACGTCAACGTGGGCACGATTGGTCACGTGGACCATGGCAAGACGACGCTGACGGCGGCGATCACGACGGTGCTGTCGCAGAAGTTTGGCGGTGAAGCCAAGGCGTACGACCAGATCGACGCGGCGCCCGAAGAGAAGGCGCGCGGCATCACCATCAACACCGCGCACGTCGAGTACGAGACGGCCAACCGCC
>NZ_JBKBQX010000015.1:0-46402 GCF_046292505.1 Tepidimonas sp.
GGCTTCATGGCCAGCGCGTGTACCTGCTGGGCGTGCGCGACACGCCGCAGGAGCCGTTCCGCTATCTGCGCGTGCCGGTGGACGACAACGACGGCCTGGACGGTTTTGCGCGGCTGCGCGCGGCGCTGGCCGATCCGGCGATGCGGCAGATGGCGGTGCGGCGTTACGTGGCAGCGGCCGCGCCTGACCAGCCGCCTGCCGTGGTGCAGGCGCTCGCCGGGTCGGCCCAGCGGGCGATCGACCTGTTCGCCGGCGAGGACCCCGAAATCGAGCGCCTGCCCCACAACGGCGTGCCCCGTCTGGGGGGGCTGCAGGCGCTGTCGGCCTTCATGGAGGTCAACATCCCCGAGGCCGAGCGCGAGCGCGCCGGCGAGGTGCTGCTGCGCATCCTGAACGGCACGCTGTTCGAGCTGTATCAGCTCAGCCGCCAGCAGGCCGGCCTGCCCCCGGCGCAGCGCGGCGACGCCACCGCGGCCTTCATGACGCAGGCGGTGTTGAGTCTGTCCGACGCCTTCTTCTACCCGGCGCCGCTGACCTTCCAGCTCCAGGACTTCGAGCATGTGCAGGCCAGCGTGTTCCAGGTCGCGCGCGCGCCGGGCAAGACCATTGTGTATTTGGGGTGTCTGTTGCTGATCATCGGGGTTTTTGCCATGCTCTATGTGCGCGAACGGCGCCTGTGGGTGTGGCTGGCCCCGGCCGGCGACGGCGCCCGCGCGACCATGGCGCTGTCGAGCAACCGCAAGCTGCTCGACAACGACCGCGAGTTCGACGGCCTGCGAGGCCTGTTGCATCCCCCCGCGTCCGAGGGTTCGACATGACGTCTGCTTCCCAAACCATCGACCTCAAACTCGACAAGCGCAGCGCGGCGGACCGTGGCGCGCGCGGTTGGATGGCCCGCCGCACGCTGTGGGATTGGCTCTATGCCCTGCTGGCCGTCGCAGGCGCCGCGGTGGCGCTGTGGCAGTGGGGCCACGCGATGGATGGCTACGAAAAGGCCATCCTGATCGGCGCGGTGCCCAGCCTGGTGGCGTTGGCGTGGTTCTGGCGCCCGGTACAGCCGTTGACCGTGGTGGTGGCGGCGCTGGCGCTGCTGGCCATTGGTCTGTACCAGGTGGAGGGGCGGGCGGATCTGGCGCGCGCCGAGCAGGTGTTCCTGCTGAAATACTTTCTCTCCAGCCAGTCGGCGATCCTGTGGATGAGCGTGCTGTTTTTCATGAGCACGGTGTTCTACTGGATCGGCCTGCTGGCGCCGCGCGGGGGCGAGACGGCCGAGCGGCTGGGTTCGCGCATCGCCTGGGTGGCGGTGGCACTGGCGCTCGCCGGCACGATGGTGCGCTGGTACGAGAGCCACCAGATTGGCCCCGGCATCGGGCACATCCCGGTCAGCAACCTGTACGAGGTGTTCGTGCTGTTCGCCTGGTTGACGGCAACGTATTACCTGTATTACGAGGACCGCTACCAGACGCGGCGCATGGGGGCGTTTGCGATGCTGATCGTGAGTGCCGCGGTGGGCTTTCTGCTGTGGTACACGGTGGTGCGCGAGGCGCACCAGATCCAGCCGCTGGTGCCGGCGCTGCAGAGCTGGTGGATGAAGCTGCACGTGCCGGCCAACTTCATCGGCTATGGCACGTTTGCGATCGCGGCGATGCTGGCCTTTGCCTACTTGATCAAGCAAAGCGCCGGCGAGACGAGCTGGGTCAAGCTCGCCCCGCTGTGGCTGTTGGGCATCGTGCTGTGCTTCGAGCCGCTGGTGTTCCGGCAGGATGCCGTGGCGAAAGGCGGCAGCTACTGGTTCGTCTATTTCGGCGTGTCGGCGCTGATCGTCGGTGGCATTCTGGCGGCGCGGCGGCGCATCGCCGATCGGCTGCCGAGCCTGCAGGTGCTCGACGACGTGATGTACAAGGCCATCGCGGTGGGTTTTGCCTTCTTCACCATCGCCACCGTCCTGGGCGCGCTGTGGGCGGCGGAGGCCTGGGGTGGGTACTGGAGCTGGGACCCGAAGGAGACCTGGGCGCTGATCGTCTGGCTGAATTACGCCGCCTGGCTGCACATGCGCCTGATGAAGGGCCTGCGCGGCACGGTGGCGGCGTGGTGGGCGCTGGTGGGCCTGGGCATCACGACGTTTGCGTTCCTGGGCGTCAACATGTTCCTGAGCGGCCTGCACAGCTACGGCGCGCTGTGATCCGACAGGGGCCCCCATGCAGCCGCGGCCCAGCGAGATCACGCCACGGGCGGTGGTGGAAAACCGCCGCGTATGGCTGCGGCGCGCGGGCTGGGTCACGGCGGGGGCGGCGTTCGCACCGGCCGCGTGGGCCACGGCGTCTTCCCCGGCCAGCCGGCCCGGTCAGCACCCGCCTTTGGCCGCCCGGCCCAGCACCGTCGCCGGTGCCCACACGCCCGAAGCGCGCACCCCATACGAACTCGTCACTGGCTACAACAACTTCTACGAATTCGGCACCGACAAGGAAGACCCCGCGCGCCTGGCGCCCCGCATGCGGCTGCAGCCGTGGACGGTGCAGGTGGACGGCCTGGTGGCGCGGCCGCTGACGCTGGATCTGGACGATCTGCTGAAGCGGGCGCCGATGGAGGAGCGCATCTACCGCCTGCGCTGCGTCGAGGGCTGGTCGATGGTGATCCCGTGGATCGGCTACCCGCTGTCGGCGCTGATCGAGCACGCGCGGCCGTTGGGCAGCGCCAAGTTCGTCGAGTTCCACAGCCTGGCCGACCGCGAGACGATGCCCGGCCTGCGCTCCAGCGTGCTGCTGTGGCCGTACGTCGAGGGGTTGCGGATGGACGAGGCGCGCCATCCGCTGACGCTGCTGGCGTTCGGCCTGTACGGCGAACGGCTGCCGCCGCAGAACGGCGCGCCGCTGCGCGTGGTGGTGCCGTGGAAGTACGGCTTCAAGAGCGCCAAGTCGATCGTGCGCATCCGCTTCGTCGAGCGCCAGCCGGCCACGGCCTGGAATGTGGCCGCGCCGCACGAATACGGCTTTTACGCCAACGTCAACCCGGACGTGCCGCACCCGCGCTGGAGCCAGGCCACCGAGCGGCGGCTGGGGCAGGGCGGGCTGTTAGCGCCGCGCCTGAAGACGCAGCCGTTCAATGGGTACGCCGAGCAGGTGGCGGGGCTGTACGCCGGCATGGACCTGCGGCGCTTCTACTGACGTGGACCGCTGGCTGCGCGCGGCCAAGCCCTGGGCGCTGCTGTTGCTGGCGGCCCCGGCGGTGTGGCTGTGGGGGCTGGCGCTGGCCGACCGCCTGGGCGCCAACCCGGCGGAGGCGTTGATCCGCGGTCTGGGGCTGTGGGCGTTGCGGCTGCTGTGGCTGACGCTGCTGGTCACGCCGCTGCGGCAACTGACCGGCTGGCAGGCGCTTGCGGGCTGGCGGCGCGGGCTCGGACTGTGGGCATTCGGCTACGCGCTGCTGCACCTGCTGGCGTATGCGTGGCTAGATCAGGGGGGCGACCTGGGCGCGGTGGCGCGCGACGTGGCGCAGCGGCCGTTCATTCTCGTGGGGATGTTGGCGCTGCTGTTGCTGGTGCCGCTGGCCGCGACCTCGTTCGACGGCGCGATCCGGCGCCTGGGCGCGCGGCGCTGGCGTGCGCTGCACCGGCTGGTGTACGCGGTGGCGCTGCTGGCGCTGCTGCACTGGTTTTGGATGCGCAGCGGCAAGCGCCTGTGGGGCGAGGTGGCGGTGTATGCCGCCTGGCTGGCCCTGTTGCTGGGCTGGCGGCTGCGCGCGGCGGTCAGTCGAGCGCGAGCGCGCGCTCCTGCCGCCACAGGTCGGCCACCGTCTCGCGCGCGCGGATGAGCTGCGCGCGCGCGCCGCTGACCAGCACCTCGGCCGCCTTGCCGCGCGTGTTGTAGTGGCTGGCCATGCTCATGCAGTAGGCGCCGGCCGAGCCCACCGCGAGCAGGTCCCCGGGCTGCGCGGCCAGCTCGCGGTCGCGCCCAAGCCAGTCGCCGCTTTCGCACACCGGGCCGACCACGTCCCACGTCAGCGCCGGGGCGTCGGAGCGCGGCTGCACGGGGGCGATGGCGTGGTAGGCCTCGTACATGGCCGGGCGCGGGAGGTCGTTCATCGCCGCGTCCACGATCAAAAAGTTTTTGGCCGCGCCGGGCTTGGTGTAGAGCACCTGGGTCACGCAGATGCCGGCGTTGCCGACCAGCGAGCGGCCCGGCTCCAGCAGCAGGCGACGGCGGCCGTGGCCGCGCGCGTCCAGCCGCGCCAGCAGCGCCTGCCACAGCGCATCCGCCGCCGGGGGCTGCTCGCCGTGGTATTCGATGCCCAGGCCGCCGCCCAGGTCCAGGTGGTGCAGGGGGATGCCCTCGGCCTCGATCGCCTCGACCAGGTCGAGCACGCGGTCCAGCGCATCCAGGTAGGGGCCGATGCTGGTGATTTGCGAGCCGATGTGACAGTCGATGCCCACCACCGACAGGCCGCTCAGGCGGGCGGCGTGGCGGTAGGCGTCCAGCGCCTCGTCGTGCGCGATGCCGAATTTGTTGCCCTTGAGCCCGGTGGAGATGTAGGGGTGGGTCTGCGCGTCCACGTCGGGGTTGACACGCAGGCTGACCGGCGCGCGCACGCCCAGTTCGCGCGCCACGGTGTCGAGCACGTCCAGCTCGGCGCGGCTTTCGACGTTGAAGCAGCCGATGCCGACCTGCAACGCGCGGCGCATTTCGGCCCGGGTCTTGCCCACGCCCGAAAAGACGATGCGCTCGGGTGCCGCCCCGGCGCGCAGGGCGCGCTCCAGCTCGCCGCCGGAGACGATGTCGAAGCCGCAGCCCGCCCGCGCGAACACCTCCAGGATCGCGAGCGTGGAGTTGGCCTTCATCGCGTAGCAGATGAGCGCGTCGCGCCCCTGCAGCCCGCGCTGGTAGGCGGCCACCGCCGCGCGCATGGCCGCGACCGAGTACACGAACAGCGGTGTGCCGTGCTCGCGCGCCAGATCGGCGACGCGCAGCCCTTCGGCCCACAGCTCGCCGTCGCGGTAGGCAAAATGGGGAGCGCCGGGCAGGTAAGGAAGGGGCGGTTCAGCGCGGGACATCGGTCGTGGCGGCGGGGGGCTGGGGGGAGGGGGGCAGCGTCAAGGGGCCTTTCTGGCCACATCCCGACAGGGTCATGGCCAGCACGGCCGCCCACGCGGCCAGACGCGGTCCTACAATGCGCCGACTTCTTTGCATGCGGGCGATTGTAGTGATGACCGATCTCGAATACCTGGACCGGGCCGAGGCGGCCCTGAAGGCGGTGGAGCTCAACTGCGACCGCCTGAACGAAACCACCGATGCGGACATCGACAACCAGCGCGTGGGCGGCATGATCACGCTGACCTTTCGCAACGGCAGCCAGATCGTGATCAATCTGCAAAAGCCCCTGCACGAAATCTGGATGGCGTCGCGCTCCGGCGGCTACCACTACCGCTTCGACGGCCAGCACTGGATGGACACCAAGGGCGCGGGGGAGTTTTTTGCTCACCTCTCGCGCGAGGCGTCGGCGCAGGCGGGCGTGCCGCTGACGTTTGCGCCGTGATGTGCCGCCCCGTTGCGTGACCCGGGGCCGGTGGCTTACTGCCGGAACAAGTCCAGGATGCTGCGCTTTTCGCGCGGGTCGGCTTCGCCATCGGGCGGTGCCTCGCCCGCGGGCAGGCTGGCCGCGTCGCCGAACCCCAGGCGCTTGACGTAGCTGCCGTCGGCATATTCCTCGTACACCCAATCCCCGTTCACGAATGCGACGCCCGAGGGCGGGGTGGGCTCGTGCACGGGTGTGTTGCGCAGGGCCTGGCCCATGAAGTCGATCCAGATCGGCAGTGCCAGCGCTCCGCCCGTGGCCCGTCGCCCCAGGTTGCGCGGGGTGTCGTAGCCCAGCCAGGCCGCCGCGGCCAGCGTGGGGTGAAAGCCCACGAACCACGCATCCTGCGCGTCGTTGGTCGTGCCGGTCTTGCCGTACAGATCCGGGCGCTTGAGCGTCGCCTGCGCCCGCGCGGCGGTGCCGGAGCGGGTGATTTCGTTGAGGAGTTGCCCCATCAGGAAGGCGTTGCGCTCGGGCAGCGTGCGGTTGGCCTCGTCCGGGGCCTGGGGCGGCACCTCCAGCAGTACCCGGCCCTTGGGGTCGGTGATGCGGGTGATCAGCACCGGCGGCAGGTAGTGCCCCCCGTTGGCGAACACGCTGTAGCCGGCCGCCATTTCCAGCGGCGTCACGGCCCCGGCGCCCAGCGCCATGGTCAGGTAAGGCGGATGCTTGGCGGGATCCAGCCCAAAGCGGGTGATCCACTGCTGCGCCGACTGGGTGCCGACGGCCCGCAGCACATGGATCGACACCATGTTCTTGGACTTGGCCAGCGCCGTGCGGATGGGCATCGGCCCCTCGTACTGCCCGTCGTAGTTCTTGGGCTCCCACGGTTTGCCGCCCGTGACGCTGGCCGGGAAGAACAGCGGCGCGTCGTTGGCAACCGTCTGCGGCATGATGCCCTTTTCCAGCGCGGCGGAATAAATGAACGGCTTGAAGCTGGAGCCGGGCTGGCGCTGCGACTGGGTCACGCGGTTGAACTTGTTGCGCTCGAAGTCGAAGCCGCCGACCAGCGCGCGGATGCCGCCGTCGCGCGGATCGACCGCGACGAAGGCCGCCTCCACCTCGGGGGTCTGGGTCAGGTACCAACCCCGCGCGCCCTTGACGATGCGCACCACGGCCCCTGGGCGCAGCTTCAGATGGGGCGGCGCGTTGTCGCTCAGGCCCGAGCGCACCGACTCCAGCCCCTCGCCGGTGATCTCGATCGGCGTGTCGTCGCCGCGCACCACGACCACTTGGCGCGCGTCGGCCGAGAGCACGACGGCGGTCAGCAGCGGCTCGTTGTCCGGCACGGCGGTCAGCGCATCGTCGATGGCCGCCTCGCGGGCGGCGGGGTTGGCCGGCAGGTCGATGAAGCGCTCCGGCCCGCGGTAAAACTGGCGCCGCTCGAAGTCCACGATACCCTGCCGCACGGCGCGCCAGGCCGCGCGCTGCAGGTCCGGGTCGATGGTGGTGTGGACCTTCAGTCCGGCGGTGTAGGCGTCTTCCCCATAGCGCTCGACGATGGTCTGGCGCACCATCTCGGCGATGTACTCGGCGTGGATGGCCTGCTCGGCGTCGTAGCGGCGCAGGCGCAGCGGCTCCTCGCGCGCGGTCTGGGCCTGTGCCTCGGTGATGAAGCCGTTTTCCAGCATCCGGTCGATGATGTAGAGCTGGCGTGCCCGGGCCCGCTTGGGGTTGCTGATCGGGTTGTACGCCGATGGCGCCTTGGGCAGGCCGGCCAGCATCGCCGCCTCGGCGATGGTCAGGTCCTTGAGCGATTTGCCGAAGTAGGTGCGCGCCGCCGCCGCGAAGCCGTACGAGCGGTGGCCCAGAAAGATCTGGTTCATGTAGATCTCGAGGATCTGCTCCTTGGTGAGCAGGTGCTCGAGTTTGAAGGTCAACAGCACCTCGTAGATCTTGCGCAGGTAGCTCTTTTCGCTGGACAGGTAGACGTTGCGCGCCACCTGCATGGTGATGGTGGAAGCGCCCTGGCTCTTGGCCTCGCCCAGGTTGGCCAGCGCCGCGCGCAGCAGGCCCCGGTAGTCGATGCCGCTGTGCTCGAAGAAGCGCGCATCCTCGATGGCCAGCACGGCGTTGATCATCACCGGCGGGATGTCCTCGAAAGGCACGAGGTTGCGTCGCTCCTCGCCAAACTCGGCCAGCAGCGAGCCGTCGCGCGCATACACGCGCAGCGGCAGCTTGGGGCGGTAGTCGGCCAGCTCGCTGACGTCCGGCAGGTTGGGGTAGGCCATTGCCAGGCCGAGGGCGACCAGCATCGCCGCAGCCAGCCCCGTGCCCAAGACGACCGTCAGCGCCCCCCACAGCACCCGGCGCCAACCCGATCGGGGCGCGGGCTTGGGCGGGGCGGGCGTTGGGGGTGGGGGACGTGACATGGGGCGGGCCGGTGGGCGCCGGAAACACAGCGGCAGCATTATAGGAAGCGGTCGGCGTCGGTTTCAGGCAACGCGCCGAGGCCGCGCCCCGGGGGTCTGCGCGAGATTTCGCTGAGCGATGCGGGGCGTTACTGCTAGGATTGAATCCAATAGGCATCGTGCAGGCCGGTCCGGTCCGGCCCATGGGGGTGGGATTTGACTGCATTCGGATCACTGTTCAGCCGCGAGCCAGCCCCGCTGCTCGGCATCGACATCAGCTCCACCACCCTGAAGCTGGTGGAGCTGGGGCGTGGGCGCAATGGCGGCTATGCCTTGCTGCATTGCGCCATCGAGCCGCTGGACAAGGGCTGGATTGCGGAGGGCAATGTCGAGAAGTTCGACGAGGTGGCCGAGGCGTTGCGCCGGCTCGTGCGCAAGGCCGGCACCAAGACCAAGAACGTCGCGCTGGCGTTGCCCGGCTCTGCCGTGATCACGCGCAAGGTCAGCTTGCCGGCTGGCTTGACGGAGGACGAGCTGGAAGTCCAGGTCGAGGCGGAGGCGGCGCAGTTGATTCCCTTCCCCCTGTCCGAAGTCGCGCTGGACTTTTGCGTCATCGGCCCGTCGGCCACCGCCCCCGGGTACAACGAGGTGCTGGTGGCTGCCTCCCGCAAGGAGAAGGTGTCCGACCGGCAGGGGCTGGCCGAGGCGGCAGGCCTCAACCCGGTGATCATGGACGTCGAGTCCTATGCGTCGCGGCTGGCCGCGCGCCGGGCCATCGAGCGGCTGCCCAACCAGGGCAACAATCTGCTCGTCGCGTTGTTCGAGATCGGTTCGCAGTCCACCGGTCTGCAGGTCATTCGCAACGACGAGATGATCTACGAGCGCGACCAACCGGTCGGCGGCGCGGCGCTCACCCAGGTGATTGCGCGCCAGTACGGCATTTCCTTCGAAGAGGCGGAGCAGAAAAAGAAAACCGGCAATGGCCTGCCCGCCGACTATCCGCAAACGGTGCTGCAGCCGTTTCTGGACACTCTGGGGCAGGAGCTGGGCCGCGCGCTGCAGTTCTTTTTCACCAGCACGCCGCACAACAAGGTGGACCACATCCTGCTGTCCGGCGGTGCGGCCAGCCTGCCCGGCGTGGCCGAGGCGGTGATGACGCAGACGGGCTTTGTCACGAGTGTGCTCAACCCCTTCGAGGGCATGGCCCTGCCACCCACCCTGCCTGCCGCGCGCCTGGCCATGGAGGCGACGTCCTATCTGGTGGCCACGGGGCTGGCCTTGCGGAGGTTCATGCCATGATCGCCATCAACCTGCTGCCCCACCGTGAGTGGGCGCGCAAGAAGCGGCGCGAGGCATTCTTCGTCCATCTGGCGCTGGCGGCCCTTGCCGGCATCGCGCTGGCGGGCGCGGTGTACACGGTCTTCGAGGCGCGCATTGCCGTCCAGCAAGGGCGCAACCAGCAGTTGCAGACCGAAATCGCCAAGCTCGACCAGCAGATCAAAGAAATCGCCACGCTGCAAACCGAGCTGGATGCCCTCAAGGCGCGCCAGGACGCCGTCGAGAGCCTGCAGGCCGACCGCAACCTGCCGGTCCATCTGCTCAACGAGCTGGTGCGGCGGCTGCCCGACGGGGTCTACCTGCGCTCGATCAAGCAGGAGGGCGGCGGCATCGCGATCACCGGGGTGGCCCAGTCGCAGGAGCGCGTCTCCGAGCTGCTGCGTAACCTGTCCACCCAGAGCCCCTGGCTGCGACAGCCGCAGCTCATCGAGATCACGGCCGGCACCCAGAACTTCAACCCGGGCGGGCAGCGCCGGGTCTTCAACTTTGCGCTGCGCGTCGTGCAGGGCAAGGGCGAGGGTGTGGACAAGGCGGGCGGCGGTGCGCCGGCCCCGACTGGCAAGGGCGGGGCGGTCTGACCCCGCAACCGGACGACACCATGGCCTCCAAACGCAAATCCCCCTCCATCGACTGGGCCGATCTGCAGCAGACCCTGCGGCGCCAGTTCAGCGGGCTGGACCCCAACGATCCGTCCCGCTGGCCGACGCTGCCACGGGCCTTGCTGCTGGCGGCGGTGGCGGTCTTCATCGTCGTGGCGCTGTGGTACGTCTGGTTGTCCGATCGCCGCGATGCGCTCGAGGCTGCCCAGCGGCGCGAGGGCGAGTTGCGCACCGAGTACACGCAAAAAGTCGGCAAGGCCGTCGCTCTCGACGCGCTCAAGGCGCAACTGGAGCAGGTGCGGCAGTACGTTGCGCAACTGGAAAAGCAACTGCCCAACCGGGCCGAGATGGACGCCCTGCTGTCCGACATCAACCAGGCCGGCATCGGCCGCGGGTTGCAGTTCGAGCTCTTCCGCCCCGGGCAGGAGGCGGTGCGCGACTACTATGCCGAGCTGCCCATCACCGTCCGTGTGAGCGGCTCCTACCACGACATTGGCATGTTCGTGTCCGACATCGCCTACCTGTCGCGTATCGTGACGCTGAACAATTTGTCGATCAACCCGGTGGCCAACCGCAACGACCTGCTGATCATGGAGGCCACCGCCAAGACCTTCCGCTATCTGGACCCCGACGAAGTGCTGGCTCAGAAGTCGGCGGCCAAAGCGGCCCAGGGAGGCAAGAAATGAGCCCCCGCGCGCGCCCCCTGCTTTCCGTTTGGGGTGGCTTGGGTGTCCTGGCCGTATCGGCGGGGTTGCTGGGCTGCGCCGGCGGCAACGACGAGGATTTGGCGCAGTGGATGGCGCGCCAGCGCGCATCGGCCCAACCCAAGGTGACGCCCATTCAGCCGCCCACCGCCTACCAGCCGCAGCCTTATGAGGGGGGCGATACCCTGGCGCCCTTCAGCGAGGAAAAACTGGTCCGCGTGCTGCGCAGCGACGCGGCCGGCGGGGCGGTGTCGCGCTTGATCGAGTCCGAGATGCGTCGGCGCCGCGAGCCGCTGGAGGATTTCCCCCTCGACGCGATCGCCATGGTGGGCCTGCTGGACAAGGGCGGGCGCCGCGTGGCGCTGGTCCGCGTCAATGGTCTGCTCCATCCGGTGACGGTGGGCAATTATCTGGGCCAGAACTACGGGCGGGTGACCGCCATCTCCGACAATCAGATCACGCTGCGCGAGATCGTGCAGGACGCTGCCGGCGAGTGGATCGAGCGCACCGCCACCTTGCAGCTACAGGAAGGAACCGGCAAATGACCTTCGCACATCGATCACCCGGTGATGCACCGCAGCGCCGGCCCCGGGGCGGGCGGTGGATGTCGTTCGCCCTGGCGGCTGCGGCTGTCCTGGCCAGCGGCTGGGCGCAGGCCCAAGGGGCCATTCGCTCCGTCTCGGCGGGCTTCAGCAGCGGCAACGAGGTCATTCGCATCGAAACCACCGAACCCCTGAAGGCCCTGCCCGCCGCGTTCACCATCCAGACGCCCGCGCGCATCGCGCTGGATTTCCCCGCGACCACCAACGCCACCGGGCAGGGGCTGATCGAGATCAACCAGGGCAATCTGCGCTCGGTCAACGTCATCGAGGCCAGTGGCCGCACGCGACTCGTCCTCAACCTCAACCGTGCCGTGCCCTACGACACCCAGGTCCAGGGCAACGTGCTGTTCGTCACCCTGCAAAACGCCCCCGCTGCTGCGCCCGCCGCCCCGGCTGCGGTCGGTGCCGCTACGTTCGACAGCGGCCCTACGGTCGGCGGCATGACGGCCCTGAACGACATCGACTTTCGCCGTGGCGAGGACAGTGCCGGCCGCCTGATCGTGGAACTGGGCAACCCCCAGACGGGCGTGGACATTCGGCCGCAAGGGCGCAGTCTGGTGGTGGAATTTCTGCGCACGTCGTTGCCGGAGGGCCTGCGCCGGCGTTTGGACGTGACCGACTTTGGCACGCCGGTGCGTACCGTCACGGCCACCCAGACCGGTGACCGCGTGCGCCTGCTGGTGGAAAACACCGGTGAGTGGGAGCACAGCGCCTACCAGAGCGACAACCAGTTCGTGCTGGAGGTGCGCCCGGTCAAGCCCGATCCCAACCGGCTCGTGCAGGGGCCCAAGTACAGCGGCGAGAAGTTGTCCCTCAACTTCCAAAACATCGATGTGCGCTCGCTGCTGCAGGTCATCGCCGACTTCACCAACTTCAACATCATCACCACGGACACCGTGCAGGGCAACCTGACCCTGCGCCTGAAGGACGTGCCGTGGGACCAGGCGCTGGACATCATCCTGGAGGCCAAGCAGCTGGGCATGACCAAGACGGGGAATGTCATTCGCGTGGCCCCCAAGAAGGAGCTGGATGCCGAAGCCGTGGCGCAACGCGAAGTCACCAAAAAGCTGGAGGACCTGGAGCCCTTGCGGACGGAGGTGTTCCGGTTGAATTTCGCGAAGGCGGAAGAGGTCGTCAAAACGCTCAAGGACGCGACTTCCAGCGGCGGGGGTGACAATCAGACGACCAACCGTTTGCTGTCGACGCGCGGGTCCGCGATCGCCGACGTGCGGACCAACCAGGTCTTCGTGACCGATGTGCCTGGACGGCTGGATTCGGTGCGGGATTACATCCGCCGCGTGGACAGCCCGAAGCGCCAGGTCATGATCCAAGCCCGTTTGGTGGAAGCCCGCGAGGGGTTTGGCCGTGCGCTCGGTGTGCGGCTGGGGGGCGCGGATTTGCGCACCATTCGTGGCGGGGACGCGGGCTACGGCATTGGTGGCGGTGCCCGGGTGGCGCTTGGAGGCTCGTACGATGCCATCACCGCGACCACCGGAGAGTCCGCGCTGCCCCTGACCAACCAAAACACGAACTTCGTCAACCTGCCGGCGCGCACCAGCATCAACAACACCGACATTCCTCGGATCGCGCTGTCGCTGTTCAGCCCCTCGGCCAACCGGTTTCTGAACCTCGAGCTTTCCGCGCTGGAATCGGACAACAACGGTCGCGTCATCTCCAGCCCCAAGATCGTGACCAGCGATCTCAACAAGGCAGCCATCAAACAGGGCGACCAGCTGCGATTCCTGCAGCGTCGCACCAATGCCGCGGGTCAGACCGAAGATTTGATCGTGACGATCGATGCCAACCTGCTGTTGGAGGTCACGCCTCAGATCACGCCGTCGGGCAAGGTGTTGTTGGCGCTGAAAGCGACCAAGAACCAACTGACGGGCATCACCTCGGCCGGTCCACAGCTTGCCGTGAAGGAGGTCGAGACCGAGGTGATGGTGGACAACGGTGGCACCGTGATGATTGGCGGTATTTTCGAGCAGGAAGAGACCAACAACGTGGACAAGGTCCCCGTATTGGGTGACGTACCGGTATTGGGCAACCTGTTCAAGACCCGCAACAACACGAGCACCAAGCGGGAATTGCTGATTTTTGTGACCCCCGTGGTGCTTGACGAAGCCGCAGCGGCTCAGTGATGGTCGGCATCCTGGAACGGTTTTTGGGAGATTGACGTGATCAAACGATGGATTGGATGGATCGCGGCGGCAGTGGCCGTGATGCTCGTGGCCTGTGGCGGCGGTGGCGGCTCGCCAGGTGCCAACCCGAACACCGGCGCGCTTTCGGTTGGCGGGGTGTCTGCGGTTACCGTTTTGCCGGGTGAATCCAAGCTGCTTCCGGTGACCGGTGGCGTGCCGCCCTATCGCGCCGTGACGACCGAAGCCGCTGTGGCCGTGGCGGCCATGGATGGCAATTCGCTGGTGATCGGGGGCATCGCCCCCGGGGCATCCGCCAATGTGATCGTGACGGACTATGCCGGTACGAGTCAAACGGTGTCCGTGACGGTGGGGACGAGTGTGCCCCTGTATACGACCGCCCCGGCGGCGCTGACCATCGGGGTGGGGCCATCGCAGGCGCGCACCTTCCGCGTCAGCGGCGGCGTCAAGCCCTACACCATCACCGGCAGCGCACCTTTGGTCGCGACGGTCACCCAGCTGGATGCGGAGCAGTGGAGCATCCAGGGTATGGCCATCGGGGATATGACCGTCCGTATTCGTGACGCCGCTGGGACGGAACTGGCCATGGCGGTAACGGTAGGCTCGCCGGAGCTGCGCATTTCATCGGACAACCTGACCCTGCCGATTGGCATTCCGGCGACCGTGGTGCTGTCCGGGGGACAAAAACCCTATTCGATCGCGGGCGGCATTCCCGCCGCCATCCAGGTCCGGCTGTTGCCGGGATCCGACAGCGAGTTCGAGATCCTCGGCCTGCTGGCCACGGGGGACGTCGATGTGGTGTTTTCCGACGCGGCTGGCAAAATGGTCAAGACCAAAGTGACGATCAACACCTTGACGACGCAAATCCGCGTCTCGCCCTCTGCAGTCAGCCTTGGCGAGCAATCTGGTTCCGCGGTGACATTCAGTGTCTTGACTGCGGCGAAAGGCGTGCCGACGGTTCTCAGCAGTTTCCCAGGGCTGGTCTCCATATCGACGGTGACGGCGCCGGAGTTCAATGCCGATGGTTCGATCAAGACGCCCGGTTCGTTCGTTGGCACCGTGTCGGGTACCACGTGCGTGTCGGCGGATACCCCTGTCACGCTGACAGTCATTGACAGCAATGGGTCGATTGGGACAGCGGTGGTGACGGTGGTGAACACCAATCCGGCCACGTGCCCCTGATGGCTGTCGGCGTCATCCTGATCGGCCTGCCCGGCGCCGGCAAGACCACGGTCGGCCGGCAGCTGGCGCGGCGGCTGCAGGTGCCGTTCGTCGATTCCGACGCGGTGATCGAGGAGCGGCTCGGCTGTAGCATCCGCGAATTCTTCGAGCGGGAGGGCGAGGAGCCGTTCCGCGATCTCGAGGAAGCGGTGCTGGACGAGCTGACGCGTGGTGAGCCGTGCGTGTTGTCCACGGGGGGCGGGGCCGTGCTGCGGCCGACCAACCGGCAGCGGCTGCGCGCGCGCGGGCGGGTGTTCTACCTGCGCTCCACGCCCGAGGAGCTGATGCGCCGGCTGCGCCACGACCGCACGCGCCCGCTGCTGCAGGTGGACGACCCGCTGCAGCGCCTGCGCGAGCTGCACGCGCTGCGCGACCCGCTGTACCGCGAGACGGCGCATTACGTGATCGAGACCGGCCGCCCGTCGGTGGCCACGCTCGTCAACATGATCCTGATGCAGTTGGAGCTGGGGGCGGACGCGGCCCGCGGCGCGATGGCCGGCTAAACTCGTGGCATGTCCACGCCCGCCGCTGCCGCCCTCGCCGAAGCCCCTGCGTCCACGTCCGCCGCCACCGTGCTGCACACGGTGACGATCGACCTCGGGGAGCGCAGCTACCCGATCGTCATCGGCGCCAGGCTGCTGGACGATCCGGCCACCTGGGCCGGCCTTCCGCGCGCGGCCGCCGCCGCCATCGTCACCAACACGGTGGTGGCGCCGCTGTATCTGGCGCGGCTGCGTGCGGCGCTGCAGCCGCACTATGCGCGCGTGCTGGAGGTGGTGCTGCCCGATGGCGAGGCGCACAAGGACTGGGCGACGCTGAACCGCATCTTCGACGCGCTGCTGGCGGCCGGGGCCGACCGCAAGACGGTGCTGTTCGCGCTGGGTGGGGGCGTGGTCGGCGACATGGCCGGCTTTGCCGCCGCCTGCTACATGCGCGGTGTGCCGTTCGTGCAGGTGCCCACCACCCTGCTGGCGCAGGTGGACTCGTCGGTGGGCGGCAAGACGGCGATCAACCATCCGCTGGGCAAGAACATGATCGGGGCGTTCTACCAGCCGGTGCGGGTGGTGTGCGATCTGGCGACGCTCGACACCCTGCCGCCGCGCGAGTTCGCCGCCGGGCTGGCGGAGGTGATCAAGTACGGGCCGATCGCCGACGCGGCCTTCCTCGACTGGGTCGAGGGCAACGTCAGGCGGCTGGTGGCGCGCGACCCCGCCGCGCTGGCGCACGCGGTGCGGCGCAGCTGCGAGATCAAGGCCGCCGTCGTCGGACAGGACGAGCGCGAATCCGGCCTGCGCGCCATCCTCAACTTCGGCCACACCTTCGGCCATGCGATCGAGGCGGGACTCGGCTACGGCGCCTGGCTGCACGGCGAGGCGGTGGGCTGCGGCATGGTGATGGCGGCGGA
Organism: Tepidimonas sp.; assembly: GCF_046292505.1. GTDB lineage: Bacteria > Pseudomonadota > Gammaproteobacteria > Burkholderiales > Burkholderiaceae_C > Tepidimonas. The sequence goes on from NZ_JBKBQX010000015.1 coordinate 15,948, forward strand.
GCTGTCGCGCCGGCTCGGGTTGGTGTCGGCGGCGTGGGTGGCGCGGCTGGAGCGGCTGGTGGCCGCCGCCGGCCTGCCGGTGCGTGCGCCGGTGCTGGGGCCCGACAACGCCTCGCACTACCTGGAGCTGATGCGGGTGGACAAGAAGGCCGAGGGTGGCGAGATCCGCTTCGTCGTCGTCGACGAGGGCGGCCACGCGTTCGTGCGCCCAGCGCCGGATGCGCTGGTGACCGAGGTGATCGCGGCGCGCTGCGCCGCCTGAGCCGGGCTGGGGAGGAGGGGAGGCGGCCTTGACCCCTGCGCTGCCGTCGTTGGCCGAGGAGGCCGCCGCCGCGGCGACGCCGCCCGCGTGGCCGGGCGGGGCGCTCGCGCCATGGGCGTGTGACCCGGCGCGCAGCCGCGGCCGGCGTCACCCCGAGCCGCCAGCGCCGACGCGCAACCCGTTCCAGCGCGACCGCGACCGCGTCATTCACTCCACCGCCTTTCGGCGTCTGGTCTACAAGACGCAGGTGTTCCTCAACCACGAGGGCGACCTGTTCCGCACGCGGCTGACGCACTCGCTGGAGGTGGCGCAGCTCGGCCGCAGCATTGCGCGGGCGCTCGGCCTGCACGAGGATCTGGTGGAGGCGATCGCGCTGGCGCACGACCTCGGGCACACGCCGTTCGGCCACGCCGGGCAGGACGCGCTCAACGCCTGCCTGCACGCCGACGACGGCCCGTGGGCCGCCGAGCCGCGCGGGGAGGATGAGCCGCACGGCGGCTTCGAGCACAACCTGCAGAGCCTGCGCGTGGTCGACGAACTGGAGGAGCGCTACCCCGAGTTCGACGGCCTCAACCTCAGCTTCGAGACGCGCGAGGGGATCCTGAAGCACTGCGCGCGCGCCAATGCCGAGTGGCTGGAGGCGCGCGAGCCCGGCGGCGTGGGGGCGCGCTTCCTGCGCGGCGAGTCGCCGTCGCTGGAGGCGCAGCTGGCCAACGTCGCCGACGAGATCGCCTACAACGCGCACGACCTCGACGACGGCGTGCGCAGCGGCCTGCTGACGCTGGAGCAGCTGGAGCAGGTCGAGCTGTTCGACACGTTCCGCCGCGAGGCGCTGGCGCAGCATCCGCACCTGCAGGGCCGCCGGCTGCTGTACGAGACGATCCGCCGCATGCTCAGCGCGCAGGTGTACGACGTGATCGCCGCCACGCGCGCGGCGCTCACCGCCGCCGGCGTGCAATCCGTGGAAGACGTGCGCGCGCAACCGCCGCTGCTGGGCTTCTCGCCGGCGATGCGCGATGCGTCGGCGCGCTTGAAGCGCTTCCTGCTCGTCAACCTGTACCGCCACCCGCAGGTGATGGAGACCACGGCGCGCGCGCGCCAGGTGGTGGCCGACCTGTACCGCGCCTACTGCGCCGACCCCGCGCGGTTGCCCGCGCAGCGGCGCCGCGCCGGGCTGTCGCTGCGGCGGCAGGTGGCCGACCACATTGCCGGCATGACCGACCGCTACGCGATCCGCGAGCACGAGCGGCTGACCGGCCAGCGGCTGTTCGTCTGACCGCCTATGCCCAGCGCGCAACCCGGCCCCCGCGACCGCCAGCCCGTGCCGGCGCAGGCGCGGCTGATCGTCGCTGTGGGCATTGCCAGCGCGCTGCATGTGGGCAAACTGCCCCCGGCGCTGCCCGTGCTGGCGCAGGAACTGGGGCTGACCCTGGTGCAGGGGGGCTTTTTGCTTTCCATGATCCAGTTGGCCGGCATGAGCATGGGGGCGCTGTTCGGGCAACTGGCCGACCGGCTGGGGCCGCGGCGCGTCATGATGGCGGGTTTGCTATTGCTGGCCGCGGGCAGCGCGCTGGGGGCGCTGGTGCCGGCGGCGCACCTGTTGCTGTGGACGCGCGGCATCGAGGGCTTCGGGTTCTTGATGGCCGTCTTGCCCGCGCCGGGCCTGTTGCGCCGGTCGGTGACCGAGCCGGCCGTGCTCAACCGCGCCTTGGGCTGGTGGGGGGCGTATATGCCGATCGGAGCGGCGACGGGGCTGCTGCTGGCCCCAGCCTTGCATGCGGCCGTCGGTTGGCGTGCGGCGTGGGGCTTGCTGGCCGGGTTGGCGGTGGGGTGCGCGGTGGCCGTGCGCGCGCGCGTGGCCCCGGATGGGGCGGTCGCTGCCACCGCAGGGGCGTGGGGCGCGGCATGGCACGGCCTGCGCACGACGCTGGCTGCGCCAGGCCCGTGGTTGGTCGCGGCGGCGTTCCTCATGTACTCAGGGCAATGGCTGGCGGTGGTGGGGTTCTTGCCCACCCTCTACACCGAGGCGGGCTGGTCGCCCGCCCGGGTGGGCTGGGCCAGTGCGCTGGCCGCGGGCATCAACCTCACCGGCAACATCGCCGCGGGTCGACTGCTCGCGCGTGGGGTGGCGCCGCGCACCCTGCTGTGGACGGGCTATGCCGCCATGGCCCTGGGGGCGGTGGGTACTTTCACGGCGGGGGTGGGGTGGGCGTATGCGTCGGTGCTCGTGTTCTCTGCGGTCGGCGGCCTCATCCCGGGCACTCTGTTCACCCTGGCGGTGCGGCTGGCCCCGGGGCCGCAGACGGTTTCGACGACGGTGGGCTGGGTCCAGCAGTTGTCGTCGTTGGGGCAGTTTGTCGGGCCGCCGTTGGTCGCCTGGCTGGCGGCCCGGGTGGGGGGGTGGCATTGGACGTGGCTGGTCAACGTCGCCTGCTGTGCCGTGGGGATGGCGTTGGCGCTCGCCTTGCAGGTTCGGCTGGTCCGCATGTCTGCTTCGGGTGTCCAGCACATGGAGGAGCGCTGAATGGCACGCCTGCCCCGCCTGTCGGTGACGGATTTGCCCCACCTGGTTCTGTGGCGGGGACACAACCGGCAAGCCGTGTTTTCGGATGATGACGATCGTCAGGCCTTTGTCGCGCTGCTGAGTGATGGTGCGGCCCGCGAGGGCGTCGAGGTCCACGGGTATGCGTTGCTCGACGCGGCCCTGTGGTTGCTGGTCACGCCGCGCCGTGAGGGGGCGCTGTCGCGCCTGATGCAGGGGCTGGGGCGCAGCTATGTGCGTCGCTTCAACGCGCGGCATGGCCGCACCGGCACGCTGTGGGAGGGGCGCTACCGTGCGGCCGTGCTGGCGCCGGACCAGGTGCTGCCCGCGCTGGTGCTGTTGGACCACGAACCGGTGCGTGCGGGTTTGGCCCTGTCGCCTCAGGAGTGGCCCTGGTCCACCCATGGGCACTATGCGGGCATCGCGCCGCTGCGTGGGGTGCAGCCGCCAGCGCCTTGGTGGGGGTTGGGGGACACGCCCTTTGCCCGCGAGGCGGCCTACCGCCAGCGCGTGCACGACGGTTTGCCGCCCGCGCAGGCGCAAGGCTTGCGCGAGGCCGCGACCAAGGGCTGGCCGGTGGGCGACGCCGCCTTTTTGGCCGCGCTGCAAGCCCAGACCGGTCGGCGCACACAGCCGGCACGACCCGGGCGACCCCGTAAGCGGGTTTGATCTGTCCCTAATAAATCCAACAAAATACCGTGAGCTTGTAAACAGTACTCTGACCCCAAATAAAGTGCTTGCCCGGTTTGCTGCAATGCACTATGCTGCGGTCCGTTTTTGTCAACCCGGCCAAGGAGTCAGGCGTGACCGCTACCCCCCACACCCTCGCTGCGCAGCACGGTCTGTACGACGCTGCCCTGGAACACGACGCCTGTGGCGTCGGCTTCGTCGCCCACATCAAGGGGCAAAAGAGTCACGCCATCGTGACGCAGGCGCTCAAGATTCTGGAAAACCTCGATCACCGCGGCGCGGTCGGGGCCGACCCGCTGATGGGCGACGGCGCCGGCATCCTGCTGCAGATTCCGGATCAGCTCTACCGCGAGGAGATGGCCAAGCAGGGCGTGACCCTGCCGCCCCCGGGCGAGTACGGCGTGGGCATGATCTTCTTGCCCAAGGAGCACGCCAGCCGTCTGGCCTGCGAGCAGGAGATGGAGCGCGCCATCAAGGCCGAAGGCCAGGTGCTGCTGGGCTGGCGCGATGTGCCCGTGAACAAGGACATGCCCATGTCCCCCACGGTGCGCAAAACCGAGCCCATCATCCGCCAGGTCTTTATCGGCCGCGGCAGCGACGTCATCGTGCAAGACGCGCTGGAGCGCAAGCTGTACGTGATCCGCAAGACGGCCAGCGCCGCCATCCAGCGCCTGCAGCTGACGCACAGCAAGGAATACTACGTGCCCAGCATGAGCAGCCGCACCGTGGTCTACAAGGGGCTGCTGCTGGCCAACCAGGTGGGTGAGTACTACCTGGATCTGCAGGATCCGCGTTGTGTGTCCGCGCTGGGGTTGGTGCACCAGCGTTTCTCGACCAACACCTTCCCCGAGTGGCCGCTGGCGCACCCGTACCGGTATGTGGCCCACAACGGCGAAATCAACACCGTCAAGGGCAACTACAACTGGATGCGCGCCCGCGAGGGCGTGATGGCCTCGCCGGTGCTGGGCGCGGACCTCAAGAAGCTCTATCCGATCAGTTTCGCTGGCCAGTCCGACACGGCCACTTTCGACAACTGTCTGGAGCTGCTGACCATGGCCGGCTATCCGCTGGCGCAGGCGGTCATGATGATGATCCCCGAGCCGTGGGAGCAGCACACGCTGATGGATGAACGCCGCCGTGCGTTCTACGAATACCACGCGGCGATGCTGGAGCCGTGGGACGGCCCGGCATCCATCGTCTTCACCGACGGCCGGCAGATCGGCGCGACGCTGGACCGCAACGGTCTGCGGCCGTCGCGCTATTGCGTCACGGACGACGACTTCGTCATCATGGCGTCCGAGTCCGGCGTGCTGCCCGTGCCCGAGAGCAAGATCGTGCGCAAGTGGCGCCTGCAGCCGGGCAAGATGTTCCTGATCGACCTGGAGCAGGGCCGCCTGATCGACGACGAGGAGGTCAAGGCGACGCTGGCCAACGCCAAGCCGTACAAGCAGTGGATCGAAAACCTGCGCATCCACCTGGACGATGTGCAGCGTCCGGTCGCCGGCGACGACGAGGCCAGCGTGCGCACCGTGGCCGACGAATCGTCCCACGCGGCGATGGAGCACGTGGACGCCCAATTGCTCGACCTGCAGCAAGCCTTTGGTTACACGCAGGAGGACATCAAGTTCCTGATGGCGCCGATGGCGCAAAACGGCGAGGAGGGCGTCGGCTCGATGGGCAACGACAGTCCGCTGCCCGTGCTGTCGGACCGGCCCAAGCCGCTCTACAACTACTTCAAGCAGCTGTTCGCGCAGGTCACGAACCCGCCGATCGACCCCATCCGCGAAGCGATCGTGATGTCGCTGGTGTCGTTCGTCGGCCCGCGCCCCAACCTGCTGGACATCAACCAGGTCAACCCGCCGATGCGGCTGGAGGTCAGCCAGCCCGTGCTCAACCATGCCGACATGGCCAAGCTGCGCGACATCGAGCGGCGCACCGGCGGTAAGTTCAAGAGCAGCACGCTGGACATCACCTATCCCGTGGGGTGGGGCAAGGAAGGGGTCGAGGCCAAGCTGGCCTCGCTGTGCGCCGAGGCCGTGGATGCCATTCGCAGCGGCAGCAACATCCTGATCGTGAGCGACCGCGGCGTCAACCGCGAGCGCGTGGCCGTGCCGGCGCTGCTGGCGCTGTCCGCCATCCACCAGCATCTGGTGCGCGAGGGCCTGCGCACGGCGACCGGTCTGGTGGTGGAGACCGGCAGCGCGCGCGAGGTGCACCATTTCGCGGTGCTGGCCGGCTACGGCGCCGAGGCGGTCCACCCCTATCTGGCGCTGGACACGCTCAAGGCCATCCACCAGGACCTGCCCGGCGATCTGTCGGCCGACAAGGCCATCGCCAACTACATCAAGGCGGTCGGCAAGGGTCTGTCCAAGATCATGTCCAAGATGGGCGTGTCCACGTACATGAGCTACTGCGGCGCGCAGCTGTTCGAGGCGGTGGGCATCAACAGCGCGACGATCGAGAAGTACTTCACCGGCACCGCCAGCCGTGTCGAGGGCATCGGTGTGTTCGAGATCGCCGAGGAGGCCATCCGCCTGCACCGGCGCGCCTTCGGTGACGACCCGCTGCTGACCGACATGCTGGACGTGGGCGGTGAGTACGCCTGGCGCGCGCGCGGCGAAGAGCACATGTGGACGCCCGACGCGATTGCCAAGCTGCAGCACGCCACGCGCGCCGGCAACTACGCCACCTACAAGGAGTACGCGCAGATCATCAACGACCAGTCGCGCCGCCACATGACGCTGCGCGGGTTGTTCGAGTTCAAGGTCGATCCGGCCAAGGCGATCCCGATCGAGGAGGTCGAGCCCGCCAGCGAGATCGTCAAGCGCTTTGCCACCGGCGCGATGTCGCTGGGCTCCATCAGCACCGAGGCGCACACGACGCTGGCCATCGCGATGAACCGCATCGGCGGCAAGAGCAACACCGGCGAGGGGGGCGAGGATCCGGCGCGCTACCGCAATGAGCTGAAAGGCATTCCGATCCGCAAGGGCCAGACGGTCGGCTCGATCATCGGTCCGGACAAGGTCGAGGTCGACTACGCGCTGCAGGACGGCGACAGCCTGCGCTCGCGCATCAAGCAGGTGGCCTCCGGGCGCTTCGGTGTCACGGCCGAGTACCTGGTCAGCGCCGACCAGATCCAGATCAAGATGGCGCAGGGCGCCAAGCCCGGCGAGGGCGGCCAACTGCCCGGCACCAAGGTGTCGGAGTACATCGGCTTTTTGCGCTACTCGGTGCCGGGCGTGGGCCTGATCAGCCCGCCGCCGCACCACGACATCTACTCAATCGAGGATCTGGCGCAGCTCATCCACGACCTGAAGAACGTCAACCCGCGCGCCGACATCTCGGTCAAGCTGGTCTCGGAAGTGGGCGTGGGCACGATCGCCGCCGGTGTGGCCAAGGCCAAGGCCGACCATGTCGTCATCGCTGGTCATGACGGCGGCACGGGCGCCTCGCCGTGGTCGTCGATCAAGCACGCCGGCAGCCCGTGGGAGATCGGTCTGGCCGAGACGCAGCAGACGCTGGTGCTCAACCGCCTGCGCGGCCGCATCCGCGTGCAGGTGGACGGCCAGATCAAGACCGGCCGCGATGTGGTGATCGGCGCGCTGCTGGGCGCGGACGAGTTCGGCTTTGCCACCGCGCCGCTGGTGGTGGAAGGCTGCATCATGATGCGCAAGTGCCACCTCAACACCTGCCCGGTGGGGGTGGCGACGCAGGACCCGGTGCTGCGCAAGAAGTTCGCCGGCAAGCCCGAGCACGTCGTCAACTACTTTTTCTTCGTCGCCGAGGAGGTGCGCGCCATCATGGCGCAGCTGGGCATCCGCCGCTTCGACGACCTGATCGGGCGCACCGATCTGCTCGACATGAAGAAAGGCATCGACCACTGGAAGGCCAAGGGGCTGGACTACAGCCGCCTGCTGTATCAGCCGCCCGCTTCGGCCGAGGTGGCCCACCGCCATGTCGAGACGCAGGACCACGGGCTGAGCCGCGCGCTGGACGTCAAGCTCATCGAGAAGTCGCGCCCGGCCATCGAGCGTGGCGAAAAGGTGCACTTCATCGAAAGCGTGCGCAATGTCAACCGCACCGTCGGCGCCATGCTGTCGGGCGAGGTGACGCGCCACCACCCCGAGGGGCTGCCGGACGACACCATCCGCATCCAGATGGAAGGCACCGGCGGCCAGTCGTTCGGCGCCTTCCTGTGCAAGGGCATCACGCTGTACCTGATCGGCGACGCCAACGACTACACCGGCAAGGGCCTGTCGGGCGGTCGCATCGTCGTGCGGCCGAGCATCGACTTCCGCGGCGATGCCGGGCAGAACATCATCGTCGGCAACACGGTGCTGTACGGCGCCACGCGCGGGGAGGCGTTCTTCCGCGGCGTGGCGGGCGAGCGCTTCGCGGTGCGCCTGTCGGGTGCCACCGCCGTGGTGGAGGGCACCGGCGACCACGGGTGCGAATACATGACCGGCGGCACCGTGGTGGTGCTCGGCAAGACCGGGCGCAACTTTGCCGCCGGCATGAGCGGCGGCATCGCCTACGTCTACGATGAGGACGGGATGTTTGCCAAACGCTGCAACACGGCGATGGTGGCGCTCGACCGCGTGGTCACCAGCGCCGAGCAGGAGGCGACCGTGGACCCCGCCGTCTGGCACCGCGGCCAGACCGACGAGGCGCAGTTGCGCCAGCTGCTGGAGGACCACCACCGCTGGACCGGCTCGACCAAGGCGCGCGCGCTGCTGGACGACTGGGCGACCGCGCGCACGCGCTTCGTCAAGGTCTTCCCGCACGAGTACAAGCGCGCGCTGGCCGAAAACGCCACCAAACGCACTGCCGCTCCGGCCGAGCCCGCTGCCACCAAGCCGGCCAAGGCCCGCAAGACCGCCGCAGCCTGAGCGCCACCGACCATTGCATCACGAGGCAACCGATCATGGGAAAGATCACCGGCTTCATGGAATTCGAGCGCATCGAGGAGGGCTATCAGCCCCCCGCCGAGCGACTCAAGCACTACCGCGAATTCGTCATCGGGCTGGATGACGCGCAGGCCAAGGTGCAGGGGGCACGCTGCATGGACTGCGGCACACCGTTTTGCAACAACGGCTGCCCCATCAACAACATCATTCCGGACTTCAACGATCTGGTCTATCGCGGTGACTGGAAGAACGCCATCGCCGTGCTGCACAGCACCAACAACTTCCCCGAGTTCACCGGGCGCATCTGCCCGGCGCCGTGCGAGGCGGCGTGCACGCTCAACATCAACGACGATCCGGTGGGCATCAAGTCCATCGAACACGCCATCATCGACCGCGCCTGGGCCGAAGGCTGGGTCGTGCCCCAGCCGCCCAAGGCCAAGACGGGCAAGAAGGTGGCTGTCGTGGGTTCCGGCCCGGCCGGGCTGGCGGCGGCGCAGCAACTGGCGCGCGCCGGCCACGACGTGACGGTGTTCGAGAAGAACGACCGCATCGGCGGCCTGCTGCGCTACGGCATCCCCGACTTCAAGATGGAGAAGTGGCTGATCGACCGCCGCATCGAGCAGATGCAGGCCGAGGGCGTGACCTTCCGTACCCGGGTGCTGGTCGGCGCCCTGCCCGACGGCAGCAAGGTCACCAACGACGCGCGCGATGCGGTCAGCCCCGAGCAGCTGCGCGCCGAGTTCGACGCCGTGCTGCTGTGCGGTGGCGCCGAGCAGCCGCGCGACCTGCCGGTGCCGGGGCGCGAACTGGACGGCATCCATTTCGCGATGGAGTTTCTGCCGCAGCAGAACAAGGTCAACGCCGGCGACAAGCTCAAAAAGCAGATCTCTGCGGCTGGCAAGCACGTGGTCGTCATCGGCGGTGGTGACACCGGCAGCGACTGCGTCGGCACCAGCAACCGCCACGGCGCGGCCAGCGTGACGCAGTTCGAAGTGATGCCGCAGCCGCCGGCGCAGGAGAACAAGCCGCTGACGTGGCCGTACTGGCCGCTGAAGCTGCGCACCAGCTCCAGCCACGAGGAAGGCTGCCAGCGCGAGTTCGCCATCGCCACCAAGGCGTTCGTCGGCAAGAACGGCAAGGTCACGGCCGTGCGCACCGTCCATGTCGAGATGAAGGACGGCAAGCTGGTCGAGATTCCCGGCACCGAGAAGGAGTACAAGGCCGACCTGGTGCTGCTGGCGATGGGCTTCGTGTCGCCGATCGCATCGGTGCTGGACGCCTTTGGCGTCGAGAAAGACGCGCGCGGCAACGCCAAAGCCACCACCGAGCTGGTCGGCGGCTATGCCACCAACGTGCCGAAGGTGTTTGCCGCCGGCGATATGCGCCGCGGCCAGTCGCTGGTGGTGTGGGCGATCCGTGAAGGCCGTCAGGCCGCGCGCGCGGTGGACGAGTTCCTGATGGGGCACTCCGTCCTGCCCCGTTGACCCGCGGTGCCCGGCGCACTTCCGGGTAATCCCGTATGATTCGGCAGCCGGCTCGACCGGCTGCTGTCATTTTTTGCCTCTATGAATGCCCCCGCCCTCGTCGAACTGCGCGACGTCGTCTTCGGCTACGACGAGCGGCCCGTGCTCGACCGGGTCAGCCTGCACGTGCCGCGCGGCAAGGTGACGGTGCTGATCGGCACCTCCGGCGGTGGCAAGACCACGCTGCTGCGCCTGATCGGCGGGCAGCTGCGCGCGCGCAGCGGGCAGGTGCTCTTCGATGGCGAGGACGTCGGCGCGCTGGACCGCGACGGGCTGTACCGGGTCCGGCAGCGCATGGGGCTGCTGTTCCAGTTCGGCGCGCTGTTCACCGACCTGTCGGTGTTCGACAACGTGGCCTTTCCGCTGCGCGAGCACACGCGCCTGCCCGAGGCGCTGATCCGCGACATCGTGCTGATGAAGCTGCACGCGGTGGGCCTGCGCGGCGCGCGCGACCTGATGCCGGCCGAGCTCTCCGGCGGCATGGCGCGGCGCGTGGCGCTGGCGCGCGCGATCGCGCTCGACCCGGAGCTGATCATGTACGACGAGCCGTTCTCGGGGCTGGATCCGATCTCGCTCGGCACCGCCGCGCGGCTGATCCGCCAGCTCAACGACACGCTGGGCCTGACCAGCATCATGGTGTCGCACGAGCTGGAGTCCACCTTCGCGGTGGCCGACCACATCGTCGTGCTGGCCAACGGCCGCGTGGCGATGGAGGGCACGCCCGACGAGGTGCGCTACAGCGACGATCCGCTCATCCGGCAGTACGTCATGGCCTCGCCGGACGGGCCGGTGCGCTTCCACTACCCCGCGCGGCTGGTGGAGGAGGACTACGGGCCGGCCGTGGCGGCCGGGGGAGGGCGGTGATGCGCTACTGGCATCCGGCCGACGTGGGGCTGGCGGTGCGCGCCAAGCTGGCCGACCTCGGGCTGGGCGCGCGGCTGTTCGCGCGGCTGCTGCTCGGCACCTGGGCCAGTTTCCGGCGTTTCGGGCTGATCCGCGACCAGATCCACTTCCTTGGCAACTATTCGCTGTCCATCATCGCCGTCTCGGGGCTGTTCGTCGGCTTCGTGTTCGGGCTGCAGGGCTACTACACGCTGCAGCGCTACGGCTCGTCGGAGGCGCTGGGCCTGCTGGTGACGCTGAGCCTGGTGCGCGAGCTGGGGCCGGTGGTGACGGCGCTGCTGTTCGCCGGCCGCGCCGGCACCTCGCTGACCGCCGAGATCGGCCTGATGAAGGCCGGCGAGCAGTTGAGCGCCATGGAGATGATGGCGGTGGACCCGATCGACCGGGTGCTGGCGCCGCGCTTCTGGGGCGGGGTGATCGTGATGCCGCTGCTGGCGGCGGTGTTCAGCGCGATGGGCATCATCGGCGGCTGGGTGGTGGGTGTGCTGATGATCGGCGTGGACGGCGGCGCGTTCTGGAGCCAGATCCAGGGTGGCGTGGATGTCTGGTCCGACGTCGGCAACGGCATCGTCAAGAGCGTGGTGTTCGGCATCGCGGTGACGTTCATCGCGCTGCTGCAGGGCTTCGATTCGAACCCGACGCCGGAGGGGGTCTCGCGCGCGACCACGCGCACCGTGGTGATGGCGTCGCTGACCGTGCTGGGGCTGGACTTCATCCTGACCGCGCTGATGTTCACGATCTGATCCGGGGAAGGATTCGACGGATGCAACGTTCCAAGATCGATGTGTGGGTGGGCCTGTTCGTGCTGATCGGCGCGGCGGCCATCCTGTTTCTGGCGCTGCAGGCGGCCAACCTGCTCAACCTGAGCCTGGCGCCGACGTACCGCGTGACGGCTACGTTCGACAACGTCGGCTCGCTCAAGCCCAAGGCGGCGGTGCGCAGCGCCGGCGTGGTGGTGGGGCGCGTGGAGTCGATCGCCTTCGACGACCAGACCTTCCAGGCGCGCGTGGTGCTGGCGCTGGAGTCGCGCTACGCCTTCCCGAAGGACAGCTCGTTCAAGATCCTGACCAGCGGGCTGTTGGGCGAGCAGTACATCGGTGTGGAGCCGGGCGGGGCCGACGAGAACCTGGCCCAGGGCGACGTGGTGACCCGCACGCAGTCGGCCGTGGTCCTGGAAAATCTGATCGGCCAGTTCCTGTTCAACAAAGCCGCCGAGGCGGGAGACGGCAAATGAATCTTTGGTGCCTGCGCAGCCGGGTCGCGCGCGGGGTCGGTCTTGGGATGGCCCTGGGGGCCCTGGCCGGTTGTGCCACCGGGCCCGACGCGCATCCGCGCGACCCCCTGGAGCCGTTCAACCGTGGCGTCTACCAGTTCAACGAGGCGGTGGACCGCGCGGTGCTCAAGCCTGTCGCCGAAGGCTATGTGGCGGCCGTGCCTGGGCCGGTGCGCACGGGAGTGGGCAACTTTTTTGGCAACCTGCGTGACCTGTGGTCCGCGGTGAATGCGGCTTTGCAAGCCCGTCCGCAGCCCGCGGTGGAAAACGCCATGCGCTTTGGCGTCAACACGGTCCTCGGCTTCGGGGGGGTGATCGACCTGGCGACGGAGATGGGCATCCCGCGCACGACGCTGGACTTTGGCCACACCCTGGGCCGCTGGGGCGTGCCGTCCGGGCCGTATTTGGTGCTGCCGCTGTTGGGCCCGTCCAGCGTGCGCGAGACGGTAGCGCTGCCCATCGACCGCCGGGCGGACCCCGTGTCCCAAGGCATCGACGATGTGGCAACCCGCAACACCGCCCAGACGCTGCGGCTGGTGGATACGCGCGCCACCCTGCTGCGCGCGGGCGATCTGCTGGAACAGGCGGCGCTGGACAAATACGGGTTCACGCGCGACGCCTATCTGGCGCGGCGCCAAAGCCAGGTCGATGCGGCCCGCGGCGACGATGACTGACGTGTGACGGCCGTAACCATGGGTAACCGACCGGAACCTGCGACCGCCCCCCTGACCCCAATGGACATGAGCAAGCCGACCCTACCCCTTTCTGCCCGCCCAGTGGGTGCGATCTCCGGCCGCCGCCAGTGGCTGACCCGGATGGCCGTGGTCGCCGTGACCGCGCTGCCGGCCTGGCCGCTGCGGGCTCAGGCCGTGGAGGCCCCCGATGCGCTGATCCAGCGCGTGGCCAACGACGTGTTCGAGACCGTCAAGCGCGACCCGGCGATCCGCAACGGCGACATGGCCCGCATCGTCGAGCTGGTGGACACCAAGCTGATGCCGCATGTCAATTTCGAGCGCATGACATCGTCCGCGGTGGGCCGCTTCTGGCGTCAGGCCACGCCCGAGCAGCGCCAGCGTCTGCAGGCGGAGTTCAAGACCCTGCTGGTGCGTACCTACGCCGGCGCGCTGACGCAGATTCGCGACCAAACGCTGGTGATTCGCCCGCTGCGCGCGGCGGCGGGTGCGACCGAGGTGGTCGTGCGCTCCGAAATCCGCGGCAAGGGCGACCCGATCCAGCTCGACTACCGGCTGGAGCAAACCCCGTCGGGCTGGAAGGTGTACGACCTGAATGTGCTGGGCGTGTGGCTGGTCGAGACCTACCGCACCCAGTTCGCGCAGGAAATCGGCGCCAAGGGCATCGATGGGCTGATCGACGCGCTGGCCGAGCGCAACCGGGCCAACGCCCAGCGGGGCTGAGCCGCCATGGACGCTCCGCTCGCCGTGACCCTGCCGGCGCTGCCCGCCACCCTGACGCATGCGCAGGCGGCGGCCTATCTGGCGCAGTGCCGCGCGGCGCTGACCGCCGCGGGCCGCGGCGCGACGGTGCAGCTGGATGCCTCGGCCCTGCACGAGTTCGACTCCTCCGCGCTGGCAGTGCTGCTCGCGGTGCGGCGCGAGGTGCTGGCGCTCGGGGCGCAGTGGCGGCTGAATGGCCTGAACGAGCGGGCGCGGGTGCTGGCCGGTTTGTACGGCGTGGCCGAACTGCTGCCGGCGTAAAATGACCGATTTATGTCCGCCGCCGTCTCTTTCCAGCAGATCAACAAGCGTTTCGACACCTCGCGCGGGCCGCTGCAGGCGCTCCAGGATGTGACGTTCGACATCCAGCCGGGCGAATTCTTCGGTCTGCTCGGCCCCAACGGCGCGGGCAAGACCACCCTCATCAGCATTCTGGCGGGCCTGAGCCGGCCGACCCGCGGGCGCGTCACCGTGTTTGGCGCCGATGTGCACGCGCAGCCCATGGAGGCCCGGCGGCGACTCGGCATCGTGCCGCAAGAGCTGGTGTTCGACCCCTTCTTCACGGTGCGCGAGGCCCTGCGCTTTCAGTCCGGCTACTTTGGCATCCAGGGCAACGGCGCATGGATCGACGAGCTGCTGACCGGGCTGGGGCTGGCCGACAAAGCCGACACCAACATGCGCCAGCTCTCCGGCGGCATGAAGCGCCGCGTCATGGTGGCGCAGGCGCTGGTGCACCGGCCCCAGGTCATCGTGCTGGACGAGCCGACCGCCGGCGTGGATGTGGAGCTGCGGCAGACGTTGTGGGCCTTCATCTCGCGCCTCAACCGCGACGGCTGCACCGTGCTGCTGACCACCCACTATCTGGAGGAGGCCGAGGCCCTGTGCGGCCGCATCGCGATGCTGCGGGCCGGCCGCGTGATCGCGCTGGAGCGCACCGCCGAGCTGTTGCGCCGCGCCTCGTCCAACGTGCTGCATTTCAAGACCGATCAGGTCCTGCCGGACGCGCTGGCCGCGCGCGCCCGTGTGACGGGCCGCATCAAGCAGATCAAGGTGCACGACGCCTACGAGGTCGAGCAGACGCTGGCGGCGCTGCGCCAGGCCGGCATCGTCATGGAAGACATCGAGGTCCACAAGGCGGACCTGGAGGATGTGTTTCTGGAGCTGATGGCCGGGCAAGCGGACGGGGAGGGGCGCGCGTGAGTGGCTGGCAGACCCTGTTTCTGAAAGAGGTGCTGCGGTTCTGGAAGGTGGCCTTCCAGACCGTGGCGGCGCCGATCGTCACGGCGATTTTGTACCTGCTGATCTTCGGCCATGTGCTGGAGGAGCATGTGCAGGTCTACGACGGCGTGGGCTATACGGCCTTTTTGCTGCCGGGGCTGGCGATGATGAGCCTGCTGCAAAACGCATTTGCCAACAGCTCGTCCAGCCTGATCCAGAGCAAGATCATGGGCAATCTGGTCTTCGTCCTGCTCACCCCGCTGTCGCACCGCGCCTGGTTTGCGGCGTACGTCGGGTCGTCCGTGGTGCGCGGGCTGGTGGTCGGCGCTGGGGTGCTGCTGGTGACGGCCTGGGCGGCGGACCTGCGTTTCGCGCATCCGCTGTGGATCGTGGCGTTTGCCGTGCTGGGAGCCGGGCTGCTGGGTTCGCTGGGGGTCATCGCGGGGCTGTGGGCCGAAAAATTCGACCAGATGGCCGCCTTCCAGAACTTCATCATCATGCCGATGACGTTCCTCTCCGGCGTGTTTTATTCCATCCATTCGCTGCCCCCCTTCTGGCAGACCGTCAGCCACCTCAATCCGTTTTTCTACATGATCGATGGGGCGCGCTACGGCTTTTTCGGGGTCAGTGACGTATCGCCGTGGCTGAGTCTGGCGGTGGTGGCGGGGGCTTTCCTGGCCGTGGCCGCCCTGACCTTGCACCTGCTGCGCATCGGGTACAAGATCCGCCATTGACCCTGGGCCATCGATTCCGCGCGGCGCGCAAAGCGCACCGCGCCGACCTGCCGCTTTGCCCTCCACCTCCCATGATGACTGCCGACCAACTCCGCTCCCTCATCGCTGCCGGCCTGCCCTGCGACCATCTGGAGGTGTCCGGCGACGGCCGCCACTGGGCGGCGGTGATCGTCTCGCCCGCGTTCGAGGGGCGGCGTGCCGTGCAGCGCCACCAGATGGTCTACGCCACGCTGGGCCAGCGCATCCACACCGACGAGGTGCATGCGCTGTCCATGAAGACCTACACCCCGGCCGAGTGGCGTGCCACCGGCCGCGCCTGAGGGGGTGAGGATGGACCGGCTCCTGATCCGTGGCGGCCAGCGCCTGCATGGCGAGGTGCTCGTCTCCGGCGCCAAGAACGCGGCGCTGCCCGAGCTGTGCGCGGCGCTGCTGACCGACCAGCCGGTGGTGCTGCGCAACGTCCCCCGGCTGCGTGACGTGGCCACCATGCGCACGCTGCTGGAGCGCATGGGCGTGCAGGTGCAAACGCATGGTGAGCGCGGCGGCATGACGCTGCACGCCGCGGCGGCGCTGGATCCGGTTGCGCCGTACGAACTGGTCAAGACCATGCGCGCCTCGGTGCTGGTGCTGGGGCCCCTGGTGGCCCGCTGCGGTCAGGCGCGGGTGTCGTTGCCGGGTGGGTGTGCCATCGGCTCGCGGCCGGTGGATCAGCACATCAAGGGCCTGCAGGCCATGGGGGCCGAGATCGCGGTCGAGCACGGCTACATCGAGGCCCGATTGCCCGCCGGCCGCTCGCGCCTGCGCGGCGCGCGCATCACCACCGACATGGTCACCGTGACTGGCACCGAAAACCTGATGATGGCCGCCACGCTCGCCGAGGGCGAGACCGTGCTGGAAAACGCCGCTCAGGAGCCGGAGGTGGTCGATCTGGCCGAGATGCTGATCCGCATGGGCGCGTGCATCGAGGGGCACGGCACCAGCCGCATCCGCATCGAAGGCGTGCCGGCCTTGGGCGGCACCGAACACACCGTGGTGGCCGACCGCATCGAGGCCGGCACCTTCCTGTGCGCGGTGGCGGCCACCGGCGGCGAGGCCTGGTTGCGCGGTGGGCGGGGGGATCACCTCGATGCCGTCATCGACAAGCTGCGCGAGGCAGGCGCCACCGTGCAGGCCGATGCCACCGGTATCCGCGTGCGCTCGCCGGGCGGCGCGGCCCTGCGCGCGCAGAGCTTTCGCACGACCGAATACCCGGGCTTCCCGACCGACATGCAGGCGCAATTCATGGCGCTCAACTGCGTCGCTCAGGGGCCCAGCGCCGTCACCGAGACGATTTTCGAGAACCGCTTCATGCATGTGCAGGAGCTGGCCCGGCTGGGGGCGCGCATCCACATCGATGGGCGCACCGCCGTCGTCGAGGGCGGCCAGCGCCTGACCGGCGCTGCCGTCATGGCGACCGATCTGCGCGCGTCGGCCAGCCTGGTGATTGCCGGGCTGGTGGCCGATGGCGAGACGGTCGTCGACCGCATCTACCACCTGGACCGCGGCTACGACCGGATGGAGCGAAAGCTGCAGGCCCTGGGGGCCGACATCGAAAGGATCGCATGAGCGCCGAAACCGTCACCCTGGCCCTGTCCAAGGGCCGCATTTTCGAGGAGACGCTGCCCCTGCTGCGCGCCGCCGGCATCGAGGTGCTGGAGGACCCTGACACCTCGCGCAAGCTGATCCTGCCCACCAACCGGCCCGAGGTGCGCGTGGTGCTGGTGCGTGCCACCGACGTGCCGACCTATGTGGAGCACGGCGGGGCTGACCTGGGCGTGTGTGGCAAGGACACGCTGATCGAGCACGAGGCCGCCTGGGGCGATGCGGCCCAGGTGGGGCTGTATCGGCCGCTGGATCTGGGCATCGCCCGCTGCCGCATGAGCGTGGCCGTACCGGCGGACTTCGACTACGTGCGCGCCGTGCGCCAGGGCGCGCGCCTGCGTGTCGCGACCAAGTACGTCGCCATCGCGCGCGAGTTTTTTGCCAGCAAGGGTGTGCATGTGGATCTGATCAAGCTCTACGGGAGCATGGAGCTGGCGCCCCTGACCGGGCTGGCCGACGCCATCGTCGATCTGGTGTCCACGGGCAACACGCTCAAGGCCAACCGGCTCGTGGAGGTGGAGCGCATCATGGACATTTCCTCCCAGCTCGTGGTGCGGCCGACCTCGCTCAAACTCAAGCGTGCGCGCATTCGCCCCATTCTGGACGCCTTCGCGCGGGCAGTGGCGGCCCCCATCGTCTGAGTCGCCGACCCCGCCGCTGCCGCCCGCAGGCTGCGCGGGCGGCCCCGCTTTCCCCGCTGTGCTGCGACAATCGTGCCCATGACTGCTGCCGATACCCCCCGAGCCCGGCCCCTGCGGCTGGATACCGCCGATGCCGACTTCGAGGCGCGTTTTGCGGCCCGCCTGCATTGGTCGGCGGACACCGATGCGGCGATCGAATCGCGCGTGGCGGCGATCCTGGCCGACGTGCGGGCCCGGGGCGATGCGGCGGTGCTCGAGTACACCCGCCGGTTCGACGCGGTGGAGGCCGAGCGCGTGGCCGACCTGGAGCTGGGCGCCGATGTGTTGCGCGCCGCCTTCGAGGCTATCCCCGCCGAGCAGCGCGAGGCACTGCAACAGGCCGCCGCGCGCGTGCGCCGCTACCACGAGGCGCAACTCGAAGCCTGTGGCCGCTCGTGGCAGGTTCGCGATGCCGATGGCACGCTGCTCGGCCAAAAAGTGACGCCGCTGGACCGCGTCGGCATCTACGTGCCGGGCGGCAAGGCCGCCTACCCGTCCAGCGTGTTGATGAACGCCATCCCCGCCCACGTCGCCGGCGTGCCGGAGATCGTGATGGTCGTGCCGACGCCGCGCGGCGAGCGCAACCCGCTGGTGCTGGCCGCTGCGCACGTCGCGGGGGTGAGCCGCGCGTTTGCGATCGGTGGGGCGCAGGCGGTGGCGGCGCTGGCCTACGGCACGGCGACCATTCCCCAGGTGGACAAGATCACCGGCCCGGGCAATGCCTACGTCGCCAGCGCCAAGAAGCATGTGTTCGGCATCGTCGGCATCGACATGATCGCGGGGCCGAGCGAGATCCTGGTGTTGGCCGACGGCACCACGCCGCCCGACTGGGTGGCGATGGATCTGTTCAGCCAGGCCGAGCACGACGAGCTGGCGCAGTCCATCCTGCTGTGCCCGGACGCGGCCTATCTGGATGCGGTGCAGGCCGCCATCGACCGGCTGCTGCCGACGATGCCGCGCGCGGACATCATCGTGCGCAGCCTCGAGGGCCGGGGCGCGCTGATCCGCACCCGCAGCATGGAGGAGGCCTGCGCGCTGAGCAACCGCATCGCGCCCGAGCACCTGGAGATCGCCAGCCGCGAGCCGCACCGCTGGGAGCCGCTGCTGCGCCATGCGGGGGCCATCTTCCTGGGTGCCTACACCAGCGAGAGTCTGGGCGACTACTGCGCCGGCCCCAACCATGTGTTGCCCACCAGTGGCACGGCGCGCTTTTCCAGCCCGCTGGGGGTGTACGACTTTCAAAAGCGCTCCAGCCTGATCGAAGTCAGCGCCGAGGGGGCGCAGACGCTGGGGCGCATCGCGTCGGTGCTGGCGCACGGCGAGGGCCTGACCGCCCACGCGCGCGCCGCCGAGCTGCGCCTGCGCGAGGAGGGCGCGGCATGAACCCGTTGTTGGAGGCCGCGCTGCAGCGCATCCGCCAGGACGTGCAGGGCATGCACGCCTACGCCATTCAGGATGCGACCGGCCTGATCAAGCTGGACGCGATGGAAAACCCCTACCCGCTGCCCGAGGCGCTGCAACACGCGCTCGGCCAGCGGTTGGGTGCGGTGGCCGTCAACCGCTACCCGGGCCCGCGCATCGAGGACCTCAAACGCGCGCTGGCGGCGCACGTCGGGCTGCCCGCAGGTGCCGCGCTCATGCTGGGCAACGGCTCGGACGAGCTGATCAGCCTGCTGGCGATGGCCTGCGACCGGCCGGGCGCGGCCATCCTTGCGCCGGTGCCGGGCTTCGTCATGTACGCCATGAGTGCCCAGTTGCAGGGGCTGGCCTTCCACGGCGTGCCGCTGGCGCCCGACTTTGCCCTCGACGAGGCGGCGATGCTCGAGGCCATCGCCCGGGTTCGGCCGGCCATCACCTACTTGGCCTATCCCAACAACCCGACGGCCAACTGCTGGGATCCGGCCGCGATCCGGCGCCTGATTGCCGCCGTCGGCGCGGTGGGGGGGCTGGTCGTCATGGACGAGGCCTACCAGCCCTTTGCCAGCCACACCTGGCTCGACGAATGGCGGGCCGACCCGGTCGCCCACGGCCATGTGCTGGTCATGCGCACGCTCTCCAAGTTCGGCCTGGCCGGCGTGCGCTTGGGCTACCTGATCGGGGCGGCGCCGCTCGTGGCGCAGATCGACAAGGTGCGTCCGCCCTACAACGTCAGTGCCCTCAATGCCGAGTGTGCGCTGTTCGCGCTGGAGCACGCGGACGTGTTTGCCGAACAGGCCGCGGCGATCCGCGCCGAGCGGCAGCGGTTGATGCACGCCCTGGCCGCGTTGCCCGGCGTGCAGCCCTACCCCAGCGAGGCGAACATGATTCTCGTGCGGGTGCCCGATGCCGCCAAGGCGTTTGCCGGCCTGCGCGCGCGTGGCGTCCTCGTGAAGAATGTTTCTACAATGCACCCGATGCTTGCCAACTGCTTGCGGCTGACCGTGGGCACCCCCGCCGAGAACGAGGCGCTGCTCGCGGCGCTGCCGCCATCGCTATGACCACCCTGCCTGCTCCCAGCGCCACCGCCCGCACCGCGGACGTCCAGCGCGTGACGGCCGAGACCCAGATCCGCGTGCGCGTGGACCTCGACGGCACCGGCCGCGCCCGGCTCGACACCGGCATCGGCTTTTTCGACCACATGCTGGATCAGATCGCCCGTCACGGGCTGATCGACCTGGAAATCGAGTGCCGCGGCGACCTGCACATCGACGGACACCACACGGTGGAGGACGTCGGCATCACCCTCGGACAGGCGGTGGCGCGCGCGGTCGGTGACAAGCGCGGCATTCGCCGTTACGGTCACGCCTATGTGCCGCTGGACGAGGCGCTGTCGCGCGTGGTGGTGGATTTTTCCGGACGCCCGGGCCTGCACATGGACGTGCGGTTCACGGCCGGGATGATCGGCCAGCTCGACACCCAGCTCGTTTACGAGTTTTTTCAGGGCTTCGTCAACCACGCCGGCGTGACGCTGCACATCGACAACCTCAAGGGCCACAACGCCCACCACCAGTGCGAGACGATTTTCAAGGCGTTCGCGCGCGCCCTGCGCGCCGCGCTGGAGCGCGACCCCCGGCTGGGCGATGTCGTCCCCTCGACCAAGGGTAGCCTGTGAGGCCGGTGCACACCGATTCTCCCTCCGCCACGATGAACATTCCGGTCAGGCGCGAGACGGTTGCGGTCGTCGACTACGGCATGGGCAATCTGCGCTCGGTGGCGCAGGCGGTCATCCATGCGGCGCTGGCCACCGACCATGTCGATGTGGTCGTGACCGCGAGTCCGCAGGTGGTGCGCGATGCGCACCGTGTCGTGCTGCCGGGGCAGGGCGCCATGCCCGACTGCATGGCCGAGCTGGAGCGCAGCGGCCTGCGCGAGGCGGTCCTGCACGCCGCGGCCACCAAGCCGCTCTTCGGGGTGTGTGTCGGCATGCAGATGCTGCTGGACCACTCCGAGGAAGGCGACACGGCCGGGCTGGGCCTGATCGCCGGTCAGGTGGTGCGGTTTCGCCTGGAGGGCCAAAGCCAGCCGGACGGCAGCCGCTTCAAGGTGCCGCAGATGGGCTGGAATCGGGTGTGGTACGGCTTCGAGCACGGCGCCGCCGAGCGGCCTGCCCCCCATCCGCTGTGGGCCGGCATTCCGGATGGCAGCTACTATTATTTCGTGCACAGCTACCACGCCCATCCGGCCGACCCGGCCCATGCCGCCGGCATGACCGAGTACGGCGTGCGCTTTGCCAGCGCCATCGCGCGCGACAACCTGTTCGCCACCCAGTTCCACCCCGAAAAAAGCTCGGCTCAGGGGTTGGCGCTGTACCGCAACTTCCTGCACTGGAACCCCTGAAGCCCCACCCCCGACGAGCCATGCTGCTGATCCCTGCCATCGACCTGAAAGACGGTCAGTGCGTGCGCCTCAAGCAAGGCGACATGGACCAGTCCACCGTGTTCAGCGACGACCCCGCCGCCATGGCCCGCCATTGGGTCGAGCAGGGTGCGCGTCGCCTGCACCTGGTGGACCTCAACGGTGCCTTCGCCGGCAAACCCCGCAACGAGGCCGCCATCCGCAGCATCCTGCGCGAGGTCGGCGACGAAGTCGATGTGCAGCTCGGCGGCGGCATTCGTGACCTCGACACCATCGAGCGCTACCTGGACGCCGGACTGCGCTACGTCATCATCGGCACCGCGGCGGTCAAGAATCCCGGCTTCCTGCAGGACGCCTGCACGGCGTTTGGCGGTCACATCATCGTTGGGTTGGACGCCAAGGACGGCAAGGTCGCCACCGACGGCTGGAGCAAGCTCACCGGCCATGAGGTGGTGGACTTGGCGCGCAAGTTCGAGGACTACGGCGTCGAGTCCGTCATCTACACCGACATCGGCCGCGACGGCATGCTCACCGGCATCAACATCGAGGCCACGGTGCGGCTGGCGCAGGCCCTGTCCATCCCGGTCATCGCCTCGGGTGGGCTGTCCAACCTGGACGATGTCCGCCGGCTGTGCGAGGTCGAGTCCGAGGGCGTGGAGGGCGTCATCTGCGGTCGTGCCATCTACAGCGGCGATTTGGACTACGCCGCGGCGGTCCGCCTCGTCGACGGCGTGGGTGCCTGACGATGCTGGTCAAGCGCATCATCCCGTGCCTGGACGTCACCGGCGGGCGCGTCGTCAAGGGTGTCAACTTCGTCGAGCTGCGTGACGCCGGCGACCCGGTGGAGATTGCCGCGCGCTACAACGAGCAGGGCGCCGACGAGCTGACGTTTCTGGACATCACGGCCACCAGCGACGGGCGCGACCTCATCCTGCCGATCATCGAGGCGGTGGCGAGCCAGGTGTTCATTCCTCTCACGGTGGGTGGCGGCGTGCGCACCGTGGAGGACGTGCGCCGGCTGCTCAATGCTGGGGCGGACAAGGTCAGCTTCAATTCCGCTGCCATCGCCAATCCCCAGGTCATCCGCGATGCGTCGGGCAAGTACGGCTCGCAGTGCATCGTCGTGGCCATCGACGCCAAGCGGCGCACGGCCGACGAGTGCCAACGCCCCGGCCCGGACGGCCGACCCCTGGGGCCCGGATGGGACGTCTATTCCCACGGGGGGCGCAAAAACGTCGGGCTGGATGCGGTGGCCTGGGCGCGCCAGATGGCGGACTTTGGCGCGGGCGAAATCCTGCTCACCAGCATGGACCGCGATGGCACCAAGGCGGGCTTCGACCTCGAACTCACCCGTGCCGTCAGCGATGCCGTGGATGTGCCCGTGATCGCCTCGGGCGGGGTGGGTCACCTGGACCACCTGGTGGACGGCATCCGCATCGGCGGTGCCGACGCGGTGCTCGCGGCCAGCATCTTCCACTACGGCGAATACACCATCGCCCAGGCCAAGCAGCGCATGGCCGAGGCGGGCATCCCGGTGCGGAGGTGAGGGGCATGGCCGACTGGCTCGATCGGATCAAGTGGGACGCACAGGGCCTGGTGCCCGTGATCGCCCAGGAGCGCGGGACTGGCGATGTGCTGATGTTCGCTTGGATGAACCGCGAGGCTCTGCAAAAGACCGCCGAACTCGGCCGCGCCGTCTACTACAGCCGCTCGCGCGGCCGCCTGTGGTACAAGGGGGAGGAATCCGGCCATGTGCAGCAGGTGCACGAAATCCGCCTCGACTGCGACGACGACGTGGTGCTGCTGCAGGTGACGCAACTGGGCCACGAGCCGGGCATCGCCTGCCACACCGGGCGCCACAGTTGCTTTTATCAGCGCCTGGACACGCAGCGCGGCGAGTGGCAGGCGGTCGATCCGGTGCTCAAGGAACCGCAATCCATCTACCGCTGACCATGACCGACACTCCGCCGCTCGACACCTTGTTGCGCCTGGCCGCCGTCATCGACAGCCGCAAACCAGCCGCCGGTGGCGACCCCGAGCGCAGTTACGTCGCGCGCCTGCTGCACAAGGGGCCGGATGCCTTCCTGAAAAAGATCGCCGAGGAGGCAGGCGAAGCCGTGATGGCCGCCAAGGACCTGCAGCACGGCGCCGGCAGCGCGCAGGCTTTCGTTGGCGAGGTGGCCGACCTCTGGTTCCACAGCCTGATCGCGCTGGCGCATTTCGGCCTCGGGCCGGCCGACGTGGTGGCCGAACTGGCGCGCCGCGAGGGGCTGTCTGGGCTGGAAGAAAAAGCCCTGCGCAAGGCCCGCGCGCGCGAGGCCGAGGCGCAGTCCCCACCCGCCCAACCGTGAGCGCGACCCGCAGGAGGCGCACATGTCGGCCCCACCCGTGATCGACGTCACACCCAAGACCCCCGAGCAACTCGCCAGCCTGCGCCGGCTGACGCTGGCGGTCTATATCCTCTACGCGGCCTCGTGGTTCGTCGCCGTGACCGCGCTCGTGGGCATCATCGTCAACTACGTCAAGCGCGAGGATGTCGCCGGCACGCTCTACGAGAGCCATTTCACCTGGCAGATCCGCACCTTCTGGTGGAGCCTGCTGTGGGCTGCGCTCGGCTTTCTCACGCTCGTCGTCGGGGTGGGCGCGGTGATTTTGCTCGCCGCGGCCGTTTGGTCCCTGTACCGGCTGGTCAAAGGTTTTTTGTACTGGAACGACCGCCGGCCCATGCCCGTCTGATTCGCTCCCCTTCCGATCCCGACCCGACCGACCATGTCGCACGACCCCAACTGCATCTTTTGCAAGATCGTCGCCGGCCAGATCCCCAGCCGCAAGGTCTACGAAGACGACGAGCTGTACGCCTTCCACGACATTCAGCCCTGGGCGCCGGTGCATTTTTTGATCGTCCCCAAGGCGCACATTCCGTCCATGGCCCAGTTGACCGCCGAGCACGAGCGCTTGATGGGCCGCTTGATGGTGCTCGCCCCGCGTCTGGCGCTGGAGCAGGGCTGCCTGCCGTACCCGGAAGGGGGGTTCCGCATCGTCGCCAACACCGGCGAGCACGGCGGGCAGGAGGTGCACCACCTGCATGTGCACGTCATCGGCGGCCCGCGCCCCTGGCGCAAGGGCTGACCCCATCCCCGCGCCCTTTCGGGCACAATCGCGGCATTCCCGCGCCCGGGCGAACCCCCGGCGCTGCGTAGAATCGAACATGGCATCGGGGCCGGCTGCCCCGTCGTTGGAGTAGAACATGGGCAGTTTTTCCATTTGGCACTGGCTGGTCGTCCTGCTGATCGTGGTGCTGGTCTTTGGCACCAAGAAGCTCAAGAACATCGGGTCCGACCTGGGCAGTGCGGTCAAGGGCTTCAAGGACGGCATGCGCGACGGCAGCGCGTCGGAGTCGTCGTCCACCGCCACGGCGCAGGTGGGACAGGACAAGGCGGCCGCCGAAAAGACCACCATCGACGTCGACGCCAAGACCAAGTCGTGAGCGCGGCCGCCCCCGCATGATCGACCTCGGTATTTCCAAGCTCGCCCTCATCGGGGTCGTGGCGCTCGTCGTCATCGGCCCCGAGAAGCTGCCGCGCGTAGCCCGCACCGTGGGCGCGCTGCTGGGCAAGGCGCAGCGCTACGTGGCCGAGGTCAAGGCCGAGGTCAACCGCA
The DNA here is from genome assembly GCF_046292505.1 of Tepidimonas sp. Lineage (GTDB taxonomy): Bacteria > Pseudomonadota > Gammaproteobacteria > Burkholderiales > Burkholderiaceae_C > Tepidimonas. Next base: position 41,269 of record NZ_JBKBQX010000015.1, read on the forward strand.
CCATCGAGCTCGAAGAGCTCAAGCGCATGAAAGAGGCGGTCGAAAAGACCGCCCGCGACGTCGAGACCCAGGTCAGCTCGACCGCGGCCGATTTCGAGCGCGAATGGTCCGAGGTGACGGCCGGACTCGAAGGCCAGTCGTCATCGGTCTCATCGACGTCGTACGACGATTTGGCGTCCATCGGTGCGCCGGTGTATCCCGAGTATCGGCGGCCGAAAAAGAACTTTCGCCTCAAGCGCCAGGCCGTGCCCCAGTGGTACAAGGCCCGCACCGGCGTGCGCACCCGGGCCCTGTCCGGCGCAGCGCGCGTGGCGCGCTACCGTCCCAAGACTCCCCTGCGCTGATTCATGGCCGATCCCCGAGACTCCGCCGACGAGCTCGCCGGCACCGAGCAGCCGTTCGTCGCGCACCTGATGGAATTGCGTGACCGCATCCTGTACGCCCTGGGGGGCGTGGGGGTGTGCATGGTGCTGCTCGCCATCTGGCCCGGCCCGAGCGGCCTCATCGACCTGATCGCCGTGCCGATCCGGGCGCACATGCCGCCGGATGTCAAGCTCATCGCGGTCGGGGTGTTCACCCCGTTTTTCGTGCCACTCAAGGTCCTGATGATGGCGGGGCTGCTGCTGGCGCTGCCCTGGGTCATTTACCAGATTTGGGCGTTCGTCGCGCCGGGCCTGTACAGCCACGAAAAGCGCTTTGCCCTGCCGCTCATCATCATCGGCAGCCTGTTGGCCTACCTGGGCATCGCGTTCGTCCAGTTTTTCGTGCTGGACAAGATGTTTGCTTTCATCCAGGGCTTCACCCCGGCCAGCGTCAACGCCACGCCGGACATCGCCTCTTATGTGGAGGCGATTCTGTCGCTCTACCTCGCCTTCGGTCTGGCCTTCCAGGTCCCGGTGGTGGTGATGCTGATGGTGCGCTTCGAGATGGTGTCCATCGACAAGCTCAAGTCCTTTCGCGGCTACTTCATCGTCGTGGCCTTCATCATTGCGGCGGTGGTCACCCCGCCCGATGTGATTTCGCAGCTGGCACTGGCCATTCCGATGTGCCTGCTGTACGAACTGGGCATCATCGGCGCGCGCTGGTTCGCGCGCGGCAAACCCAGCACCGAAGCGGAAGCCTCCTCGTCCGCGACGGACGGCTCCTCTTCGTCGTGACGCGCGTCAACGCGCAGCGGCAGACGGCCGGCGCGCGGGGACGACGGTCAGCGTGCGTGCACCGTCTCGCCGCTGCACCTCCAACTCGGCAGGCGTGCCGGGTTGGAGTTCCGCCACCGCGGCGAGCAGGCCCGCCACGTCTCGAATGGGCGTCCCCCCGACGCGGCTGATGATGTCCCCCGGGCGGATGCCGGCATTGGCCGCGGGCCCGTCCTGGAGGACGCCCGTCACGATCACCCCGCTGGCCTGCGGCACGCCAAAATGTTCGGCCAGCTCGGGTGTCAGCTCTTGCGGCTCCACGCCGATCCAGCCGCGCGTGACGGCGCCGTCGCGCACGATGGCCTCCATCACCTCCCGCGCCGTCGCCATCGGGATGGCAAAGCCGATGCCCATCGAGCCGCCCGAGCGGGAATAGATGGCCGTGTTGATGCCGACCAGGTGCCCCTCGGCGTCCACGAGTGCGCCGCCGGAGTTGCCCGGGTTGATTGCCGCATCGGTCTGGATGAAGTTTTCGAAGGTGTTGATGCCGAGCTGGCTGCGTCCCAGGGCACTGACGATGCCGGCGGTCACCGTCTGCCCCACGCCGAACGGGTTGCCGATCGCCAGCACCCGGTCGCCCACCTCCAGCGACTCGGAGCGTCCCAGGACGATCACCGGCAAATCGGGCAGGGCAATGCGCAGCACCGCCAGATCGGTGTCGGGGTCGGTGCCGATGACCTGGGCCGGTGCTTGCCGGCCGTCGCTGAGCTGTACGAGGATCTCGTCCGCCTCTTCGATCACGTGGTTGTTGGTCAGGATGTAGCCGGCCGGGCTGACGATCACGCCCGACCCCAGTCCGGCCTGGGGTTGGAACTCCGGCCGGTCGCCAAAGAAAAACCGGAACCACGGCTCCTGCGCATGCGGGTGGCGCACCGCTTTGCTGGTGCTGATGCTCACCACCGCGGGAGCGGCGGCCCGCGCCGCGGCACTCAGGCTGGCTCCGGCGATGGTGGGGCTGCGGGTGTCGGGCTCGACCTCGAAGACCGGCACCACGCTCGACAGCGAGGGCCGTTGGGTCAACCAGTGCGGCTTGAGCGTCGCCACCACGAACCAGATGGCCAGCAGCACGGTGACGGTCTGGGAGAAGATCAGCCAGTGGCGCTTCATGGACACTTTCCGCCGGCGGCCCGCCGGCCAAACCCCTGAGTGCATCAGGGTTGATATGGGTCAACACGGCTCCCGCCGTCCCCGGCTCCAATAGACCAGCGATTCAAACGATGCAGGAGCGCAGTATGAAAGCGATTGTGGACCTTTTTTCGACCGATTACGGGCTCATGAGCGCCGGGGTGATTGCCTTCATCGTCGTCATGGCGGTGTGGTTCTACCGCTTCTTCTCGCGCAAGATGGCCGAGTCCGAGCGCGCCGCCGGCAAGCCCTGACGGTCCGTGCCCGGGCGGTGCGACAATCCGCCCATGCAGGATCTGCCCCCCTCCGCCGCGGACGTCGCATCTGGCGGCACCACCCGTGACGCCCTGTTGGCGGCGCTGGACGCGCTGCTGGAGCCGGCGCGTTTTCAGGACTATGGCCCCAACGGATTGCAGGTCGAGGGGCGCCGGCCGATCCGCCGCTTGGTCAGCGGCGTCACCGCCAGTTTGGCCTTGATCGAGGCGGCCATCGACGCCGGTGCCGATGCCATTTTGGTCCACCACGGCCTGTTTTGGCGCGGACAGCGCGGCACCATCACCGGCTGGATGAAAACCCGCCTGCAGCGGCTGCTGACGCACGACATCAATCTGTATGCATACCACCTGCCGCTCGATGCGCATGCCGAACTGGGCAACAACGCCCAACTCGGGCAGCGCCTGGGCTTTGCGCCGCTGAGCGAGGGGTGGGGGCGGTTTGGGGAGCAGCAGCTCGGCTTTCTGGGGGGGGGTGATGCGCGGGACGTGGCCGCATTGGCCGCCCGGGTCGAAGCGGTGCTGGGCCGGCGCATCACCTGCGTGCCGGGGGACGGTCGGCCGATCCGCCGGGTGGCGTGGTGCAGCGGCGGTGCGCAGGGCTATTTCGAGGCCGCCATCGCGGCGGGCGCCGACGCCTTTTTGACCGGTGAAATCTCCGAACCCCAGGCGCACCTGGCGCGCGAGTGTGGTGTGGCCTTCCTGGCGTGCGGGCACCACGCCACGGAACGCTTCGGTGCGCCGGCCGTCGGCGCGCATGTGGCCGCCCAGCTCGGCATCGAGCACCGTTTCATCGACATCGACAACCCCGCCTGATGGACGCGCCCCGCTTGCCCGCCGACGGGGGCGACGCCCCCATCGCCATCACCATGGGGGATGCGGCCGGCATCGGCCCGGAGATCGTGGCCGAAGTGTTCCGCCGCTGGCCGGAGTGGTCGTCCCGCTGCGTGGTGGTGGGGGATTTGGCCGTGATGCGGCGCGCGGCGCAGGTGAGCGGGGGTCTGCTGCCGGTGGCCGTGCTGGATGGGCCGGGTCAGGCGGCGCACGTCCCGCCGCGGTGCGTGCCCGTGTGGCCCGTGGTGTCGATCCCGGCGCTGCCGCGCTTTGGCGAGATCAGTGCCGTGGCGGGCCGGGCGGCCGCCGATGCCGTCATCGCCGCCGCCCATGCCGCGCTGCGCGGCGAGGTCGGCGCCATCGTCACGGCCCCCTTGCACAAAGCCGCCCTGGCCGCTGCCGGCGTCGATGTGCCCGGCCACACCGAACTGCTGCAACGCATCGCCGCGCAGGCACGCGGCTTGACGCCGGCCGAACTGCCGGTGCGCATGATGCTGTCCAACGACGCGTTGCGCACCGTGCTCGTCAGCATCCATGTCGCCTTGCGCGAGGCGATCGAGGCCGTCACCGAGGCGGCGGTCTGGGAGACGCTGCGCATCACCCACGACCATTTCTGCGGTCTGCTGGGCTGGCCGCGCTGCCGCATCGCTGTCGCCGGCCTCAATCCGCACGCGGGCGAGGGCGGACTGTTCGGGCGGGAGGAGATCGACGCCATCGCCCCGGCCATCGCCCGGGCGCAGGCCGCCGGGTGGGCGGTCACCGGCCCGCACCCCCCCGACACCGTGTTCATGCGCGCGCGGGCCGGGGAGTTCGACGTGGTCATCGCCATGTACCACGACCAGGGGCTCATCCCGGTGAAGTACCTGGGGCTCGAGCGGGGCGTCAACACCACGCTGGGCCTGCCGTTCGTGCGCACCAGCCCCGACCATGGGACGGCGTTCGACCTGGCGGGGCGGGGGCTGGCCGATCCCTCCAGCCTGCTGGCGGCGCTGGAGTCGGCCTGGGCGATGCGTGCGCGGCGGGCGACGGCGGCGGTTTGACCTGCCGACGTCATGGATCAGGGTTTGTCCGAACGGCGATCCCTTACAATGCGCAGTGGCTTTTGTGCGCAGGCCGCCCGGTGGCGGTGCGCGCGTTCCGTCTTGCTCCAGCCTTTCAGAAAGACCTCCCCCATGAGCGAAGCCAACCTAGACCAAGACCGCCGGACCTGGCTGATCACCTCGTGTGCCGTGGGTGGCGCGGGCGTGGCCGCCGTTGCGGTCCCCTTCGTCCGTTCGTTCTCGCCGTCCGAGCGCGCCAAGGCCGCCGGCGCGTCGGTGGAGGTGGACGTCTCCAAGCTCCAGCCCGGCGAAAAGGTCGTCGTGGAATGGCGGGGCAAGCCGGTGTGGGTCATGCGCCGCACACCGGAGCAACTGGCGTCGCTGGAGCAGGTCGAGTCCCAACTGGCCGACCCCGAGTCTGACCGCAAGGCGTACCCGACGCCGCCGTATGCGAAGAACCGCCACCGCTCGATCAAGCCCGAAATCCTGGTTGCGGTGGGCATTTGCACGCACCTGGGCTGCTCGCCCGTGGACAAGCTGCAGCCCGGTCCGCAGCCATCGCTGCCGGACGACTGGAAAGGCGGCTTCCTGTGCCCCTGCCACGGCTCCACCTTCGACAGGGCGGGCCGGGTGTTCACCAACAAGCCCGCGCCGGACAACCTCGAAG
>NZ_JBKBQX010000016.1:0-45979 GCF_046292505.1 Tepidimonas sp.
ACCGGTGAAGTGCCCCTGCTTGCCCAGCGGCACCGGCGGCCCCTCGTGCAGCAGGTTGCCGCTCGGCAGTTCGTTGCTGCCCAGGCTGGCGTAGGCGAACAGCGTGCCGATGCCGCCTTCGATGTCGATCCAGCCGTCCTGGCGCGTCGCGCCGGTGTGGGCCGAGACGGCGTACAGCGCTTCCTTGCGCTCGATCAGAAACTTGGCCAGCGCCTTCAGGCGCGCGGCGCGCTGCTGGAAGTCCAGCCGCAGCAGCGCCGCCTGCGCCCGGCGCGCGTGCGCCAGCGCCTCGGCGAAGTCGATCGGCTCGGCGTGCGTGGCCGCCACCGGGCGGCCGTTGACGGCGCTGGCCAGCCTCTGCGCCGGGGTGTGGCCGAACCAGCGGCCGGCGATGTAGCTCTGCAGGACGGGGGTGTCGTTCATCGGGGTCGTGCTCTCACTCGAAAACAGAAACATGCGGGGCGCCGCGCCGGGCCCGGCGCGGACACAGCGGGTGGGGTGTCAGGCGGCAGGCGTGGACGGGGCGGCCGGCTCGGCGGCACGGTGGCCGCCCAGGCCCAGGTAGGTCTCGACGATGCGGCGGTCGTGCAGCAGGTCCTCGGCAGCGCCGTGCAGGGCGATGGCGCCCATCTCCAGCACGTAGCCGCGGTCGGCGATCTGCAGCGCGGCGCGGGCGTTCTGCTCGATCAGCAGCACCGACACGCCGACCTCGCGCAGCCGCGCCACGGTCTGCAGCACCTCGCGCACGATCAGGGGGGCCAGGCCCAGCGAGGGCTCGTCCAGCATCAGCAGGCGCGGCTTGGCCATCAGCGCGCGGCCGATCGCCAGCATCTGGCGCTCGCCGCCGGACAGCGTCGCCGCCATCTGGGCCCGGCGCTCGCGCAGGCGCGGAAAGATCGCGAACACCTCCTCCATCCGCTCGCGCTGCGTGCGGTCGCCGCGGCGCCAGCGCGCAAAGCCGCCCAGCAGCAGGTTGTCCTCCACCGACATCTCGCCGAACAGCTCGCGCTTCTCCGGCACCAGCGCCACCTGCCGCGCCACCATGCGCTCCACGCTCGGACGCGGCACCACCTCGCCGGCCACGGCCAGCTCGCCGCGCGACGGCAGCAACCCCATCGCGGCGTTGAGCAGCGTGGTCTTGCCCGCGCCGTTGGGGCCGATGACGGTGACGATTTCGCCCTCGTGCACGTCGAGGTCGACCTGGTGCAGCGCCTCCACCGGCCCGTAGGAGACGGAAAAGCCACGCAGGCGCAGCAGTGGCGGACGTTCGGCGGCGCTCATGCCACGCTCCCCAGCCCGTCGTCGCCCAGGTAGGCCGCCAGCACGCGCGGATCGCGCTGCACCTCGGCCGGTGTGCCGCGCGCGATCACGGTGCCAAAGTCCAGCACCGTGATGCGGTCGGCCAGGTTCATCACGAATTCCATGTCGTGCTCCACGATCAGGATGCCCAGCCCCTCGCGGCGCAGCTGATCCAGCAGTCGGGCGAGCGCCTGTTTTTCCAGATGGCGCAGGCCGGCGGCCGGCTCGTCCAGCAGCAGCAGCGCCGGCTGGCCCGCCAGCGCCCGGGCGATCTCAACGACGCGCTGCTGCCCTAAAGCGAGCGAGCCCGCCGGCGTGTGCGCGTGCTCGGCCAGCCCGCAGCGCTCGATCTGGCGCATCGCCTCCGCGAGCAGCGCCGCCTCCTCATGGCGGTCGAGCCGCAGCATGCTGGCCAGCCAGCCGCGCCGCCCGCGCAGGTGCGCGCCCAGCGCGACGTTGTCCAGCACGCTGCGCTGCCCCAGCAGCCGCACGTGCTGGAAGGTCCTCCCCAGCCCCAGGGCGGCGAAGTCCCGAGAGGGTCGCCCGACCATGGGCTGCCCCAGCAGCCGCACCTCCCCCTCGGTGGGGTCGTCCACGCCGGAGATCATGTTGAAGAAGGTGCTCTTGCCGGCGCCGTTGGGGCCGATCAGCGCGTGCACTTCGCCGGCACGCACGTCCAGCGACACCTGGCTGTTGGCCACCAGGCCGCCAAAGCGCTTGGTGACGTCGCGTGCCTCGATCAGCACCGTACCGACGGCGGGCAAGGCACGGCCCGGCAAGGCAGCCGGCGCCGGCAGCTTGCGCGGCGGAGCCACCACGCCCGCCCGGCGCGCCCAGCCGGCCAGCGTGGGCCACAGCCCGTCCGCGTAGCGCTGCAGCACCAGCATCATCAGCAGGCCAAAGACGATCACCTCGAAATTGCCGCTCATGCCAAACAGCTTGGGCAGCCAGTCTTGCAACTGCTCCTTGAGCAAGGCGATCAGCGTTGCGCCGAGCAGCGCCCCCCACAGGTGCCCGCTGCCGCCCACCACCGCCATGAACAAATACTCGATCCCGATGTTCAGATTGAACGGCGTGGGGTTGACGAAGCGCTGCAGGTGCGCATACAACCAGCCCGACACCGCCGCCAGCAGCGCCGCCAACACGAACACCTTGATGCGCTGGCGCGCCGTGTCCACGCCCATGGACTCGGCCATGACGCGGCCGGTCTTGAGCGCGCGGATGGCGCGCCCCTCGCGCGAATCGAGCAGGTTGTGCAGCGCCCACACCGCCAGCAGCAGAATCGCCCAGATCAGGATGCCCAGCGCGCGCGGATCGGCCAGCGACACGCCCAACAGCGTCAGCGGGGCGATGCCAGTGACTCCGGTGTGCCCGCCCAGAAAGCCCAAATTGCCGAACAGGAAATACAGGCTCAGCCCCCAGGCGATGGTGGCCAACGGCAGGTAGTGCCCCCCCAGGCGCAGCGTCACCGCACCCAGCCCCCAGGCCACCCCGAAGGTCAGCACCACCCCAAGGACCAGCCCCACCCACGGCAAAGCCTGCGGGGGCAGGCCGGACAGGGCGGCAGCCACGTCGGGCGATGTGCAGACCCAGGCCGTCGCATAGGCCCCCAGGCCCACGAAGGCGGCCTGACCAAACGAGGTCATGCCCCCCACACCGGTCAGCATGACCAGCCCCAGCGCCACCAGGGCGTGCAGCCCGATGTAGTTGAGCAGGGTGATGGTGAAATCGGGCAGGAAACCCCAAGCGGCGGCCAGCGCCAACACCAGGCCGAGCGTCACCCAGCGGGGCGATACCCCAACGCCGGTGGTCGCGGGCGCGGCGGCGGCGACGTGGGGGGCGCGGGTTTCGGCGCTCATTCCTCGTCCTCCACATGGTGGCTGCGCAGCGAGCGCCACAGCAGCACGGGGATGATCAGTGTGAACACCAGCACCTCCTTGAAGGCGCTGGCCCAAAACGACGCGAAGGCCTCGAGCTGCCCCACCAGCACCGCGCCCAGCAGGGCAGCCGGGTAGCTGGCCAAACCACCGATGATCGCGGCGACGAAGCCCTTGAGGCCGATCAAGAAGCCCGTGTCGTAGTAAATGGTCGTGATGGGCGCGATGAGCAACCCGGACACCGCCCCGATCAGCGCCGCCAGGGCAAAACTCAGATCGCCGGACAGCTCGGTGGGAATGCCCATCAGGCGCGCGCCGACGCGGTTGATCGCCGTGGCACGCAGCGCTTTGCCGAGCAGCGTGCGCTCGAAGAACACGAACATCGCCACCACCAGCAGCCCGGTCACGCCCAGCACCACCAACGACTGTCCGCTGACGGGCACGCTGCCGAGGTCGAACCGCGCCTCGGAAAACGGCGGCGTGCGCGAGCCCTCGGCGCCAAAGAACCACAGCCCCAGTCCCATGAGCACGCCATGCAGCGCGACCGAGACGATCAGCAGCACCAGCACCGTGGCGTGCGACAGCGGCCGAAACGCCAGCCGATAGGTCAACGGCCCCAAGGGCGTCACCAACAGCAGCACGGTCAGCGCCTTGCCCACCAGCGTGGTCGGCTGCCACCAGACGGCCAGCGCCGCCAGCGCCGGCAGCACGCCGCACCACAGACCGGTGGACCACCAGTCCACCTGCCCGCCGCGCCGCTGGCGCCACGCCTCCACGGCCAGCGTCGCAGCCGCCATGGCCAGCAGCAGCCACAGGGTCGCGGGGGTGCCGCCGGCCTGCAACACCGCCATCGTGAGCGCGCCATAGGCCACCAGCTCGCCCTGCGGGACGAAAATCACCCGCGTCACGGAGAACACGAGCACGAGCGCCAGTGCCATCAGGGCATAAATGGCACCGTTGATGATCCCGTCCTGGCCCAGGAACAGGGCGATTTGCAGATCCATGGGGTCACACCACAGCACCGGCGGCTGGCGCCGCCGGCAAGGTCAACGGAACACCCGTGCGCACGGCATCCGCGATGGCGGCGCGCCCGGGGCGAGGGCTCAGGGCTGGTACTTCCAGGTGCCGTTTTCGACTTTGACCATCACGCGGGCGCGCTGGTCCAGGCCGGCATGGTCGGTGGGCGACATGGTGAAGATGCCGTGCGCACCGGCCACGTTCTTCAGGCCTTCCAGCGCATCGCGCAGCGCGGCGCGGAACGCCGGCGTGCCCGGCTTGGCCTTCTTGAGCGCCTCGGGCGCCGCGGCGGCGAGCAGCAGGCCGGCATCCCAGGCGTGGCCGCCGAAGGTGCTCACCGAACCCTGGCCGTAGGCGCCTTCATAGGCCTGCACATAGGCCTGCGCCGACTTCTTGACCGGGTGGTCGTTGGGCAACTGACTGGCCACCAGCATCGGGCCCGCGGGCAGCAGCGTGCCTTCGCAGTCCTTCCCGCAGACACGCAGGAAGTCGTTGTTGGCCACGCCGTGGGTCTGGTAGATCTTGCCGTTGAAGCCGCGCTCCTTGAGGGTCTTTTGCGGCAGGGCAGCGGGGGTGCCGGAGCCCGCGATCAGCACCGCATCGGGCCGCGCCGCGACGATCTTGAGCACCTGTCCGGTCACCGAGGTGTCGGCGCGGTTGTAGCGCTCATTGGCCACGATTTGCAGCTTCTTGACGCCAGCGGCCTTGACGAACTCCTGATACCAGCCTTCGCCGTAGGCGTCGGCAAAGCCGATGAAGGCCACATTGCGCACCCCGTTGTCGGCCATGTGGGTGGCAATCGCCATGGCCATCAGAATGTCGTTCTGCGGCGTCTTGAACACCCAGCGCTTCTTGGCATCCACCGGCTCGACGATGCGCGCCGAGGCGGCCATGGAGATCATGGGCACCTGCGCCTCGGCCACGACGTCGATCATGGCCAGCGAATTGGGCGTGATGGTGGAACCGATGACGACATCGACCTTGTTTTCGCTGATCAGCTTGCGCGTGTTGGTGACGGCCGCGGTGGTGTCGCTGGCGTCGTCGAGCACGATGTAGTTGACCTTCTCGCCGCCGATGGTTTTGGGCATGAGAGAGATGGTGTTCTTCTCCGGGATGCCGAGCGAGGCCGCGGGCCCGGTGGCCGAGACGGTGACGCCGACCGTGATGTCGGCCCAGGCGGCGCCGGTCAGGCCAGCGGCGGCGACCAAAGCGAGCAAGCGTTTGCGCAGGGTCATGAAAAGTCTCCTCGGGTGGGTGGGGAAATCGGCCGGCGGTGCGGGCCGGTCAGCAATGCTTGTAACATGCACTATCGTGCATGTCAACGCTCGTCGAAACTGAGCACCAGGCGCTCGGTCACCGGGTGCGATTGGCAGGTGAGCACGAAGCCGCGCGCCACCTCGTCGTCGGTCAGGCCGAAGTTGCGCTCCATCGTCACGCGGCCTTCCAGCACCTTGGCGCGGCAGGTGCTGCACACCCCGCCTTTGCAGGAGTAGGGCAGGTCCAGCCCGGCCTCCAGCGCGGCATCCAGCACCGCCTCGCCGGCACCGATGGGCACCTCGTGCTGCTTGCCGTCCAGCACCACGATGGCCTGGGCGGCGGCCTGCGCCGGCCGGCGCCCCCCCGCGGCATCGACATCGGCCTGCACCTTGGCGGCGTGCGCCGCACCGGTGGTGAAGCGCTCGGTGCGGATGCGCTGTGGGGGCACGCCCGCGGCCAGCAGCGCCTGCTCGGTGGCCTGGATCATCGCCTCCGGGCCGCAGATGAAGACCTCGTCCATGCTGGCCGGTGGCAGCAGCGCGTCCATGATGGCGCGCACCTTGGCCTCGTCCAGCCGGCCCTGCAGCAAGTCCACCTCCTGCGCCTGACGCGACAGCACGTGGATCATGGTGAAGCGGTCGGGATAGCGGTCCTTGAGGTCCTGCAGCGCCTCGTTGAACATGATGGTCGCCGTGCGCCGGTTGCCGTAGACCAGGGTGAACTTGGACTCGGGTTGCTCCTCCAGCGTGCTGGCGGCAATGGACAGGATGGGCGTGATGCCCGAGCCGGCGGCAAAGCCCACGCGGTGCAGCGCGCGCGGGCGCTGCACCGTGAAGCGCCCCTCCGGCGGCATCACCTCCAGCCGCTGTCCCGGCCGCAGCGCCGTGGCCGCCCAGTTGGAAAAGCGCCCACCCTGGACGGGCCGGATGCCGACCTCCAGCTCGCCCTGGCGTTCCAGGCGCGAGCGCGGGCTGCAGATGGAGTAGTTGCGGCGCAGCTCCTGCCCGTCCAGGCGGGTGCGCAGGGTCAGGTACTGCCCGGGCTCGAAGCGGAAGGTGTCGCGCAGCGGGCCCGGGATGTCGAAGGTGACGGCCACGGAGCCGGCGGCCTCGGGGCTGACGCGCTTGACGGTGAGTTCGTGGAAATGGGGAACGCTCATGGAACCCTCGACGGTCGGTGGGTGGTCAATGGGGCTTGAAGTGGTCGAACGGCTCGCGGCAGTCCAGGCACTGCCACAGCGCTTTGCAGGCGGTGGAGCCGAAGTGCGACACCTCGCGGGTGTGGGTGGAGCCGCAGCGCGGGCAGGCGACCGGATCGGGCGCGCGCGGCACGAAACGCACGATGCGCTCGCCCGGGCCGGTCCCCTCGGCGCTGCAGCGGCCCGGCGGGGCGATGCCGTAGGCGCGCAGCTTGTCGCGCGCCGCCTCGGTCATCCAGTCCGTCGTCCAGGCGGGGGCGAGCTGCGTGGTCACGCGGGCCGGCACGCCCAGCCGCTGCAGGGTGGCGCGCACGTCGTCCTCGATCTGCCCCATGGCCGGGCAGCCGCTGTAGGTGGGCGTGATGACCACTTCGACCAGCGCCGGATCGTCGGCGGCGGGACGCACATCGCGCAGAATGCCCATCTCCGCCAACGTGACGACGGGAATCTCGGGGTCCGTCAGACCATCGAGGGCGGCGCGCACGCGCTCGATCGACTCGGCGTTCACGGGCAGGGCGGCGGTCGACATGGCCGGAGCGGGATTCACCAAACCGCACCGGGATGGGCACGCGCCACCGACTGCATCTCGCCCAGCAGGTAGCTCAGGTGCTCGGAGTGCAGGCCGTTCTTGCCCTGGGGCACATACCCCTGATCGGACGGGATGCGCAGCGTGGCCTCTTGCAGGGTGTCGGCGACGGTGGCACGCCAGACGTCCCGCAGCCCGGCCACCTCGACGCCGACGCCGGCCTCCACCGCCGCGCGCTCGAAGTCGCTCGCCGTCCAGAACTCCTGCGTATAGGGCATCAGGTGGTCGAAGGCCGCCTGCATGCGCGCGTGCGACTCCTGCGTGCCGTCGCCCAGGCGCACCACCCATTCGCTGGCGTGGCGCAGGTGGTAGCGCGCCTCCTTGAGCGACTTGGCGGCGATGGCGGACAGCGGCTCGTGGCGGCTGGCCTGCAGCGCGTCCCACAGCGGCACCATCAGCGCGCTGTACAGGAAGTTGCGCGCCAGCGTCACGCCCCAGTCCATGTCGCCCTGCGCGTAGCCGACGCGTGCCAGGCTGGCCGGCAGCTCCAACAGCACGTAGTTGCGAAACGCCGGCGCGTCGCGGAAATAGGCCAGCGTGTCCTCGGTGACATCGCCCCCCTGCAGACGGGCGACCTCCTGGTACAGCAGGCGCGCCTGGCCGATCAGGTCCAGCGTCTGGTTGGCCAGCGCCAGATCTTCCTCCAGAACGGGCCCGACGCCACACCACTGGCTGTTGCGTTGACCCAGCACCAGGGCGTTGTCGCCCAGGTGCAGCAGGTAGTCGACCAGCACGGTCGTGTCGGTGGCCACGGCGTCCATCACATGTGCCCCACTTCTTCGGGGATGTCGTAGAAGGTCGGGTGGCGGTAGATCTTGTCGGCCGCCGGCTCGAAGAACTCACCCTTGTCGTTGGGTCGGCTGGCGACGATCGCCGCCGAGGGCACGACCCAGATGCTGACGCCTTCCTGGCGGCGGGTGTAGATGTCGCGCGCCATTTGCAGCGCGTGCTCGGCGTCGGCGGCGTGCAGGCTGCCGCAGTGCTTGTGCTCCAGGCCCTGCTTGCTGCGCACGAAGACTTCCCACAGCGGCCAGTCTTTGAGGGCCGGGGTGGCTTTGGCAGACGCATCCGCGCCCGCGGGGGTGACGGGTTGGCTCATCGGGGGACTCCTTGGGTCGCTCGGGTCGATGACGGGGCGCCGGCGCTCAGGCGGCGGCCTTCAGATCGCGCTCGCGGCGCTTGCGGGCATGGGCCAAGGCGCCTTCGCGCACCCAGGCACCGTCCTCGTGCGCCTTGACACGGGTGGCCAGGCGCTCCTTGTTGCAGGGGCCGTGGCCGTTGACGGTGCGCCAGAACTCGTCCCAGTCGATCTCGCCGAAGTCGTAGTGGCCGCGCTCGGGGTTCCACTTCAGCTTCGGGTCCGGCAGCGTCACGCCCAGCACCTCGGCCTGCGGCACGGTGGCGTCGACGAACTTCTGGCGCAGCTCGTCGTTGCTGATGCGCTTGATGCCCCAGCGCATGCTCTGCTCGCTGTGCACGCTGGCGCTGTCGGGCGGGCCGAACATCGCCAGGCACTTCCACCACCAGCGGTCGACGGCGTCCTGCACCATGCGGCGCTGCGCCTCGGTGCCACGCATCATCGTCAGCAGCAGCTCGTAGCCCTGGCGCTGGTGGAAGCTCTCCTCCTTGCAGATGCGGATCATCGCGCGCGCATACGGCCCGTAGCTGCAGCGGCACAGCGGGATCTGGTTCATGATCGCCGCACCGTCCACCAGCCAGCCGATGACGCCGACGTCGGCCCAGTTGAGGGTCGGGTAGTTGAAGATCGAGCTGTACTTGGCGCGGCCGGTGAGCAGTTGCTCGATCAGCTCGGCGCGGCTGACGCCCAGCGTCTCGGCCGCCGAGTAGAGATACAGGCCGTGGCCACCCTCGTCCTGCACCTTGGCCAGCAGGATGGCCTTGCGCTTGAGGCTGGGCGCGCGCGTGATCCAGTTGCCCTCCGGCAGCATGCCCACCACCTCGCTGTGGGCGTGCTGGCTGATCTGGCGCACCAGGGTCTTGCGGTAGGCCTCGGGCATCCAGTCCTGCGGCTCGATGCGGCCGTCGGCGTCGATGCGCGCCTGGAAGGCGTCCAGCTTGTCGGCCGGCTCGTCGGGCTGGATCGGCTGGACCTTGGCCGAGGCCGGGTCGGGGATGCTCAGCGCTTGGGTGTACATGGTGGGTCTCCGGTGGCGGAAGGGGCGGCGGCGTCAGGCGGTGCGGGGGCGGTCGTCCTGCACCCGCTTGGCCTTGCCGGTCTGGGTGCGCGGCAGTGCGTCGGCATCCAGCACCGTGACGCGGGTGCTGACACCGATGAAGGTCTTGATGCGGTGCTGCAGCTCGCGGCCGATCGCCACGCGCTCGGCGTCCGAGAGGCGTCCGCTCAGATGGCGCTGCAGCTCGCAGCGCACTTCCAATTGATCCAGATGGCCGTCGCGCGTCAGCACCAGCAGGTAGTTGCCCGACAACTGCGCGTCGCGCAGGATCTGCTCCTCGATCTGCGTCGGAAACACGTTGACGCCGCGCAGGATGATCATGTCGTCGGTGCGGCCGGTGATGCGGTCCATGCGGCGGAAGCTGCGCGCGGTGGGCGGCAGCAGCCGCGTGCGGTCGCGCGTGCGGTAGCGGATGATGGGCATCGCCTCCTTGGTCAGCGAGGTGAAGACCAGCTCGCCCTCCTCGCCGTCGGGCAGGACCTCGCCGGTGTCGGGGTCGATGATCTCGGGGTAGAAGTGGTCCTCCCAGATCACCGGCCCGTCCTTGGTCTCGATGCACTCGTTGGCCACACCTGGGCCCATCACCTCGGACAGGCCGTAGATGTCCACCGCGTCCAGCCCGAGCTTGCGCTCGATCTCGGCGCGCATGCCCTCGCCCCACGGCTCGGCGCCGAAGATGCCGACCTTCAGCGGAATCTGCTCCGGCGCGATGCCCAGCCGCTCGAACTCCTCGGCGATCACCAGGGAGTAGGAGGGCGTGACCATGATGATGTCGGGCTTGAAGTCCATGATCAGCTGCACCTGGCGCTCGGTCTGCCCGCCCGACATCGGAATGACGGTGCAGCCCAGCCGCTCGGCGCCGTAGTGCGCCCCCAGCCCGCCGGTGAACAGGCCGTAGCCGTAGGCGACGTGCACGATGTCGCCGGCGCGACCGCCGGCGGCGCGGATCGAGCGCGCCACGAGGTTGGCCCAGGTGTCGATGTCGCGCTGGGTGTAGCCGACGACGGTGGGCTTGCCGGTGGTGCCGGACGAGGCGTGGATGCGCACCACCTGCCCCCGCGGCACGGCGAACATCCCGAACGGGTAGTTGTCGCGCAGGTCGGCCTTGGTGGTGAACGGAAACTTGGCCAGGTCCGCCAGCGTCTTGAGGTCGTCCGGATGGACGCCGGCGGCGTCGAACTTGGCGCGGTAGTGCGGCACGTTCTCGTAGGCGTGGCGCACGCTCCACTTCAGGCGCTCGAGCTGCAGCGCCGCGATCTCGTCGCGGCTGGCGGTCTCGATCGGCTCCAGATCGCCGGGGCGCGGGGCTTGGACGGGCATCGGGGTCTCCAGGGGGGAAGTCTCGGAAAAAGGCCGCGCCGCATCAGCGCGAGCAGGATGCGGCACCGTCGGCCGCCTGGGCCAGCCCGGCGATCACCTCGCCGCTGAGCCGGTAGCTTTTGCCGCGAAACAGGGCCACGGTGCGCCCGCCCCGCACGCGCACGGTGATGTCGTACACCCCCGTGCGCCCCGCCAGCGAGCGCTCGACGGCCTCGGCCTCCAGCACGTCGCCCTCACGCGCCGGCGCCAGAAAGTCGATGTGGCAGGCCGACGCCACCGTGTTGTGGTTGTAGCTGTTGCAGGCATAGGCAAAGGCGCTGTCGGCCAGCGTGAAGATCAGACCGCCGTGGCAGATGGCGTGGCCGTTGACCATGTCGCGCCGCACGGGCATGGACAGCACGGCCCGGCCCGGTGCGATGGCGTCGAGGCGCATGCCCAGCGCCTGGGTGGCGTGGTCGCGGGACCACATGGCGGCCCCGACCGCTTCGGCCAGGGCCTGCGGGTCGGTGGCGGGAGAGGCGGCGTCGACGCTCATCGTGATACAAAAATCGTGGCGCGAATTTACAATTCAGTATCAATGAAAGTCGACCCTGTGCGCATCAGGGTTTACCCGAAACCCTGCGGCGGTCCCAGCGGCGCGATCACGCCCTCACGCCAGACGCGGCGCGCCCAGGGAGCATTCGTCCTCCGTGGGCTCGAAGCGCTGCCACAGCCAGTTGGCCGCGCCCGGCACGTGGCCGTCGGCCAGGTGCAGCCGCTCGTCCAGGTGTTGTTCGGCCGGGGCGAGCAGCAGCCGGTACAGGCGCCGGCAGACGTGGCGCGCACGCTCGCCGGGCCAGTCACGCGGCAGCAATTCCTCGGGCAACTGGGGGTCGCGCAGCAACAAACGCCGCCAGTCGTGGATGAGCAGCGTGCGCCCCAGAAAGGCCGGCGCGGGTGCGGGGGGGCCGTGCGCCTCCAACTGCGCCACGAGCGGGGCATACCGCGCCACGAAGGCCGCGTAGTCGCCTGCCAGCGCCTCCAGGTTCCACGCCTGGCGCACCAGGTCGCGGTCGGGGGCGGTGCCGCGCAGGGGCAGGCGCTCGGCACGCAGGGGCAGCAGGTCGGCGCGGCGCTCGCCCAGCCCGTCGGCCTGCAAGGCCTCGAAGGTCGCGCCCACGTCCGCGCTGGGGTGCACGAAGATACCCCCGGGCAGCTCGCCATAGCCCTGCCAAAACAGCGACCGGCGCAAGCGCTCACGGTCGCGCGGCGACAGCGCGCCGGTGACCAGCAGCAGCCGCCAGTGCAAGTCCCAGCGCGGGGCGCGCGCGGCATAAATCTGGCGCGACGCTTCCTCGAAGCGGGCACGCCCCGCGGCGGTGAGCATGTAGTCGGTGCGCCGGCCGCAGGCCTGGTTGACCAGCCAGCCGTCCTGCACCAGCCGGTAGACGGCCGTGCGCACCAGGCGCTCGTTGATGCCCAGCGGCTCCAGCAACTGGATCAGGCTGCCCAACCACAGGCGCGCGCCGCGCGGCAGCACGGCGTCGCCAAACACCGAGATGATCAGCGAGCCCGCGTGAACACGGTCCAGATGGGTGAAGGACTCGATGCGCGCCTGCAGCGCATCGGGGGCGGGCGAAGCGGGCGCGGCCGGCGCCGCCACGGAACGGGAGCGGGACATGCCCGCGATGGTAGCGCCGGCCCGCAGGGCGTCAGGCGTCGACGCGCAGCGCCCCTTCGGCGCGGCCCTTGCCGGCACGCGCCGGCGGCTTGCACAAACCGCACACGTAGTGGCGGGCGTTGACGTAGGGGTCGGCGACGAAGTGCCCGCCGCAGCAGGTGCAGCGCGTGCGCACCAGCATGCCGGCGTCCATGAAGCGGCTCAGCCGCCAAGCGCGGGTGAAGCTCAGCAGCGGCTCGATGCCGCAGACCTGCATCTGCTCCTCGTACAGGCGGTAGGCCTTCATGATGGCGTCGATGTCGTCCAGCGCCACGGTCTTGAGCAGCGACTGGCGGATGTTCTCGAACAGCGAGGCGTGGATGTTGGGCTGCCAGGCCAAAAACCAGTCCGTGGAAAACGGCAGTTGCCCTTTGCTCGGCGAGCGGCCGGTGACCTCTTTGTACAGCCGCAGCAGCTTCTCGTACGACAGGTTGGTCTCGCTCTCCAGCACCTGCAGGCGCGCGCCCAGACCGATGAGGGCGACGGCGCGCTCGATGTCGCGGCTTTCGTGGACGATGCTGCGGGCGGGCGACTTGCGGACGGCGGCGGTGGTCATGGCGGGGCTCCGGGCGAACGAGGGGGCAGGGGGTGAGCGGGCGGCGGTCAGACGTTGGCGAGGCGGCCGGCCATCAGGATGCTGGCGTGCAGGCGCTGCGCGGCCTCGCCCACCGAACGTTGGGGGGCGTGGCTGCTGGTCAGCAGCTTCCAGACCATGTCGTCGTCCGCCTGGAAGCGGCACAGCAGCGTGTTGTGGCTGGCCAGCTTGACGATCTGCGCCGGCGACAGGGCGGCGAGCAGATCGGCCGACTCCTCGCTCAGGCCCAGGCGGAAGGTGGCCTCGGCTTTGTCGGCGCGGATCAGGCGCTGCGCGAGCATCAGGTAGGTCAGATTGGCCTCGCGGATCTCGGCCAGCAGTTGCTCGCGGTCGGTCTCGTTCAGGGCGGCGGTGGCGGTCATGGCAGCACTCCTTTTCGTCGGTTGGCACGCCCCGGGCCGGGGGGGGTTTAACACAGCCCGAAAAGCGTCGGTTCGTTGAAAAGGATTGTGAAAACCCGCCTCCTTTGCTTGAATCGGAAGGTGTCTGTTCGCCGTGTCGGCCTCCGTCAGGCCCCTTGTCGGAAAAATTCCGACACGCGCCCTTCCGCTGACGGACATGGGCGCTTGACACCCCTGGGATTGGTTCTATGGTTTCGACGCGGTGTTCGGTCAGGTGCTGCGCGTGTTCAACCAGACCATGATGCGGGTGTGAACACGACCGGTCAGCCCGGTTCCCCGCGCTGCATGCGCTCGCTCTTCCAGTACACGTCGTCGCCCCCATGCATGCGGTTGAGCACCCGCGCCAGCACGAACATCAGATCGCTCAGGCGGTTGAGGTACTGCCGCGGCGCATCGTGGATGGCCTCCTCCTGCCCCAGGGCGACCACGCTGCGCTCGGCGCGGCGGGCGACGGTGCGGCACACGTGCGCCTGCGCGGCGGCGCGGGTCCCCGCGGGCAGGATGAACTCCCGCAAGCGCGGCAATTGGGCGTTGTAGCACTCCAGCGCCTCGTCCAGGGCCAGCACCGCCTCGGGTTTGAGCAGCTCGAAGCCCGGCACGCTCAGCTCGCCGCCCAGGTTGAAGAGCTGGTGCTGGATCTCCACCAGCACCGCGCGCACATCGGCCGGCATGTCCTCGCACAGCAGCAGGCCGATGTGGGAGTTGAGCTCGTCCACATCCCCCATGGCATGCACCCGCAGGCTGTTTTTGCTGACGCGCTGGTTGTTGCCCAGCCCCGTGGTGCCCCCGTCGCCGGTGCGGGTGGCGATTTGCGTGAGTCGATTGCCCATGACTGTTGCCCCTTCGTGCACGGTCCAAGCCGATAATCCCGGCATTATCGGAAACCCGCCTGGCACCGTCCCACCGCCGCTGGAGAGCCCATGAACGCCCCTTTGTCCGCCCCCCTGCTGCCCGACGTGCAGCCGCGGCCGCTGCCGGCCGACGCCCTGGCCGCGTTGCAGGCCCGGTTTCAGGCGCGCTGCTCGACGGCGCTGGCCGTGCGCGAGCAGCACGGCCGCGACGAGTCGGCCTACACCCACATCCCGCCTCCGGCGGCGGTGGTGTTTGCCGAGTCGACCGCGGACGTGGCCGATGCGCTGCGCATCGCGGCGCAGTGGCGCGTGCCGGTCATCCCGTTTGGCGTGGGCTCATCGCTGGAGGGGCACCTGCTGGCCGTACAAGGCGGCATCAGCCTGGACGTCAGCCGCATGAACCAGGTGCTGGCCGTGCGCCCGGAGGACCTGACCGCCACCGTACAGCCTGGGGTGACGCGCAAGCAGCTCAACGAGGCCATCAAACACCTGGGGCTGTTCTTCCCCATCGATCCGGGTGCGGATGCGTCCATCGGCGGCATGGCCGCCACGCGCGCCAGCGGCACCAACGCCGTGCGCTACGGCACCATGCGCGAGAACGTGCTGGCCCTGGAGGTGGTGACCGCCGGCGGCGAGGTGCTGCGCACGGGCACGCACGCGCGCAAGAGCAGCGCCGGCTACGACTTGACGCGCCTGTTCGTGGGCAGCGAGGGGACGCTGGGCGTGATGACCGAAATCACCGTGCGCCTGTACCCGCTGCCCGAGGCGATTTCGGCCGCCATTTGCTCCTTCCCCAGCGTGGAGGCGGCGGTGCGCACCACCATCGCCATCATCCAGATGGGCATCCCCATCGCGCGCTGCGAGCTGTTGGATGCGCGCACCGTGCGTGCCGTCAACGCCCACAGCAAGGTGGGCCTGCGCGAAGAGCCCATGCTGCTGATGGAGTTCCACGGCTCGCCCAGCGGCGTGCAGGAGCAGGCCGAGATGGTGCAGGCCATCGCCGACGAGCACGGCGGCCAGGCCTTCGAGTGGGCCACCACGCCCGAGGAGCGCACGCGCCTGTGGACGGCGCGCCACAACGCCTACTTTGCCGGCGTGCAAAGCCGCCCGGGCTGCCGCGCCATCACCACCGACGCCTGTGTGCCGATCAGCCGGCTGGCCGACAATGTGCTGGCCGCCGTGGCCGAAGCGGACGCGGCCGGCATCCCCTATTTCATGGTCGGACATGTGGGGGACGGCAACTTCCACATGGGCTATCTGATCGACCCGGATGACATGGCCGAGCGCGCCGCCGCCGAGCGGTTGAACCAGGCGCTGGTCGAGCGCGCGCTGGCCAGCGGCGGTACCTGCACGGGCGAGCATGGCGTGGGTCTGCACAAGATGGGCTTCCTGCGGGCCGAGGCCGGTGACGGCGCGCTGGCGCTGATGCGCGCGATCAAGGCGGCGCTGGACCCGCACGACATCCTCAACCCCGGCAAGATCGTCGCGCGCTGACGGCGCGCCCCTACCATGCGGCCCCCGCCCCCTTCCTCGCCCGACGGCACCGTGCGCCGGCAACGGCTGGCGCTGTGGGTGGTGGCGCTGTACGCCACGCTCGCCGCCCTGTGGATCACGCTGTCGGACACCCTGCTGTCGTGGTGGTTTCCCGACCCCGAGACCCTGGCGCGGGCCAATCTGCTCAAGGGGTGGGCGTTCGTCGCGCTGACTTCGGTGGCCCTGTATGCGCTGTTGTACCGCTGGTCCACCGCCAGCACGGAAGACCGGTCGAACGGCGAACCGCTGGCGCGCGTCATCCCCCGCTGGGGCGTGGGACTGCTGATCGGCACGGTGCTCGGCGTCACCGGCATCACGCTGGCGTAGCGCTACCAGCAGGCGCAGCACCAGGCAGCCGTCCACCTGGGGCTGATGCTGCAGGCCAAGCAGACGCAGTTGACCGATTGGCACGAGGAGCGCCTCAACGATGCCCGGCTGCTGTCGCAGCGCCGGGTGCTGCGGGAAGGCTGGGACAGCTGGCGCGAAGCGCCTGATGCCCCCCCACCCCTGGCGATGCGGCATGCGCTCGAGCAGGTGCTGGAGCATGGCCGCTACCGCGCCGCGGGGATCGTCGACGGACAGGGCCACGCCCTCTGGGTCGGTGCCGCCCCGCCCGATCCGCAGGGCCTCATCCCCCAGGCGGCCACGCGCGTGCTCGATACCGGTTCGACGGCGCGCGCCTGGATCGATGCGGACGGCCGCTGGCAGTGGATTTTCGTGATCAACCTGGCGGGCATGACCCATCCGGCCGCGCTGGTGCTGGCCTTCGACGACGTCAGCACCCTGCCCGCCTTGCAGCCGTGGCAGGATGCCCCCACCGGCGACATCGCCACTGCCTTGGCGCGGCGCGATGGCGACCGCGTGCTGGTGCTGGACGTGACACGGCCCAAGGCGAGCGCCGTCATCCCGCTGGAGGCAGGCGACCACCCCGCCGTGCGCATGGTGTTGCGCACGGCCCCGCCCGAGCGGCCGCTGTCGGCCCGGGACCCCGTCGCGGGCGAAGTGGCAGTCGTCGGACAACCCGTGCTGGACGGCACGTGGCACTTGCTGATCTGGCAGCCGGTGGCGCAGATCCGCGCCGCAGCCCTGCGGGGGGCCGAGACGACGCTGCTGGCCGCGCTGCTGGCCATCTTTGGCACGGTGGTGGGCGTGCGCCTGTTCGACGAACGCGCACGGCTCGCTCAGGTGCAGACCCATGCCGCGGCGCTGCGCGAGGTGAGCGACCGACTCGCCGACAGCGAGCGGCGCTATCGTCTGCTGGCCGAGCACAGCGCCGACGTGGTGTGGCTCTATGACCTGCAGCAGGATCGTTTTCTGTACGTCAGCCCCTCGGTGCAGCGGCTGATCGGCCACGGTGCCCAGGACATCGTTGGCCGCTCGTTCGACACCGTGCTGACGCCAGCATCGCTGGCCCACGTGCGCGAGCGCCTGCCCCAGCGGCTCGGCGAGCTGGCCCGCGGACAGACCTCGGCCCTGATCGAGACCACCGAGCTGGATCTGCTGCACCTGGACGGCCACCCGGTGTACACCGAGACGGTGTCGACCCTGATCACCGGACCGGATGGCCGCGCGGTCCAGTTGCAGGGCGTCACGCGCGACCTGACCGCGCGGCGCGAGGCCGAAACCTACATCCGCCTGCTGTCGCAGGCCGTCGAGCAAAGCCCGGCCGCGGTGCTGATCACCGATGCGCAGGCGCGCATCGAGTACGTCAATCCGGCGTTCGAGCGCATCAGCGGCTACACGCTGGCCCAAGTGCGCGGGCACAACCCGCGCCTGCTGTCGTCGGGCCGCATGCCGGCCGAGACGTGGCAACTGGACATCTCGGCCCAGCGCGACGCCGAGGCCAAGGCCCACCAGCTCGCGTGGTTCGACCCGCTGACGGGGCTGCCCAACCGCGCCCGCACGCTGGACCGGCTGGAGCAGGTGTTGGCCGGGGATCGCCGGCACCAGCGGCATCGTGCCCTGCTGCTGCTCAACATCGACCGCTTCAAGACGTTCAACGAAGCCCTGGGCCACGCCAGCGGCGATGTGCTGCTGCAGCAACTGGCCCAGCGGCTGCGGGCGGCAGCTCCGCGCGCCGATCTGCTGGCCCGCCTGGGCGGGGACGAGTTCGCCCTGCTCACCCCGGGCGTGGACGGCGGGCCCCTGGCCGCGTCGCGCGCCGCGCAGGATGTTTCCGAGCGCATCCACACCGCGCTGCAGGACGCCTTCACCCTGGACTGCGCGCAGGCCTGGGCCGATGCCGGGTCTGCAGGGGATACCGCGCCGGTCAACATCACGCTCAGCATCGGGATCGCCGTACTGCCCGCCGATGGCGACGACACCCCGCTGGATGTGCTGCGGCGCGCCGACACGGCCCTGCGCCGCGCCAAGGAACGCGGCGGCCACCAGAGCGTGTTTTTCGACGATGCCATGGGGGCGGCGGTGGCGCGGCGCTTCACCATCGAGCAAGAGCTGCGCCGCGCCCTGGCCGCCGACGAACTGCGGCTGTACCTGCAGCCGCAGGCCGATGCCCAGGGCCACTGGCGCGCGGCCGAGGCCCTGGTGCGTTGGCAGCATCCGGTGCGCGGGTTGGTGCCGCCGGCCGAGTTCGTGCCCGTGGCCGAAGGCTGCGACCTGATCGAGCCCCTGGGCCATTGGGTGCTGCAGGCCGCCTGCACGCACCTGGGTCAACTGGCCCGCGCGGGCACCCGCCTGCCCATCGCGGTCAACGTCAGCCCGCGCCAGTTCCACCGGCCGCACTTCGTGCAGGAGGTGCTGGACGCGCTGCGCACCCACGGCGCCGCGGCGACCGATCTGGTGCTGGAGGTGACCGAGGGCGTGGTCGTGGAAGACATCGACGCCGTCATCGAGCGCATGCTGGCCCTGACGCGGGAGGGGGTGCGCTTCTCGATCGACGACTTTGGCACCGGCTACTCGTCACTGTCCTACCTGAAGCGGCTGCCGATCCAGGAAATCAAAATCGACCGCAGCTTCGTGCACGACGCCCCGAACGATCCGGACGACGCCGCGCTGGTCGAAGCCATCGTCGCCGTGGCCGAGCGACTGCGGCTGCGGGTGGTGGCCGAGGGGGTGGAGACGGCCGAGCAGGCGGCGTTTTTTGGCCGCTGGCCGCATGTCCTGCAGCAGGGCTATCTGCACGGCCGGCCCGAGGCGGCCGAGTCGGTGTTGGCGCGCTGGCGTGCAGCTCAGGCGGACGAAACGGCGGCCGACTCGGGAGGCATGGCGTAGCCCCACACCGGACGGCCGTCCGGGCAGCGCCAACACACCGCCGGCGTCCAGCCCGGCACGTCGAACTCCAGGCTCACCAGCCAGGCGCCGGGCTTCAACTCGGCCAAGGCCTTGGCCGCCGCGCGCGGCATGGTCTCCGGGCGCTGGAACAGGTACACCATGTCGTAGGCCGACCAGTCCGCCGCCCAAAAATCGCCATGGCGCACCTGCGCGGCAGGGCAGCGCATGCCGGCCAGCAGGCGCAGCACCCAGGCGCGCTCGATGCCGGTCAGGCGCGCGTCCGGATAGGCGCGCTCCAGCGCCAGCAGGCCGTCGCCCAGGCCGCAGCCGGCATCCAGGATATGGGCGCGCGGGGGCAGCCAGATGGCCTCGCGCAGCCCGTCCAGGGCCCCCAACGGGGTCGGGTACAGGGGCGCATCGCGCCACGCCCGCCAGGGGTAGAGCGCCAGTGCCGCCAGCAGCAGCAACGCCCACACCCAGGCCGGCGGCAGCGGCAGCACGCCGGCCGCCAGCACCCACGACAGCGGAAACCCCAGCGCCATGACCATCCGCCGCATCGGCGTGCCCCCGTGGCGCACCGCCCACAGCATGGCCAGCAGGGCGGCGATGCCGAAGGCTTCGGCCACCGGGCGCTGCAAGCCCATGCGCAGGGCGGCGTATCCGGCCCAGGCGGCCAGCCACAGCGCCAGCGCCGGCAGGGGCCAGCGGTCGGACGCGGGCGTGGCGCGGCGCGGCTTCACCCGTGCAGCCCGCGCAGCCGCTCGATCAGGCCATTGAGCTCATCGAGCGAGCTGAAGGCGATCGCCAGCTCGCCCTGCTCCTGCACGCGGCCGCCGCGCTTGACGCGCTTTTTCACCCGGACCTCGACCTCGGCGGCCAGCAGTTCGGACAGCTCCTCCTCCACCCGGCGCACGTCGCGCGATTTTTCGGCCTTGGGGCGCGGAGGCGTGAGCGCAAACTCGGCCGCCAGGCGCTTGACCAGCGACTCGGCCTCGCGCACCGACAGGCCCTTGGCGGCGATTTGGTGCGCTGCCGTGATCTGCGTCGCGCGGTCCAGGCTCAGGAGGGCGCGCGCATGGCCCATGTCCAGGTCGCCGGCCATCAGCATGGTCTGCACCGGCTCGGTCAACTGCAGCAGTCTCAGCAGGTTGGTCGCCGCGCTGCGCGAGCGGCCGACGGCCTGCGCCGCCTGCTCGTGGGTCAGGCCAAACTCCTTGATCAGGCGCTGCAGGCCCTGCGCCTCCTCCAGCGGGTTGAGGTCCTCGCGCTGGATGTTTTCGATGAGCGCCATCGCCGCGGCCGCCTCGTCGGGCACCTCGCGCACCAGGACGGGCACCTCCTCCAGCCCCGCCAGTCGCGCGGCCCGAAAGCGCCGCTCGCCGGCGATGATTTCGTACACCGGGCGCGCGCCGCGCGTGCCGTCCTCCGCGAAGGGCTGCCCGGCCACGCTGGCATGCCAGGCCGCCAGCCGCTGCGCCCCCACATCGTCGGCGAGTCGGCGCACCAGCACCGGCTGCATCACCCCCTGGGCGCGGATGCTTTCGGCCAGTTCGTACAGCGCGCCCTCGTCCATGCGCGTGCGGGGTTGGTACGCGCCGGGCACCAGATCGCTCAAGCGCAACTGGCGCGGGGTGTCGGCGCGCGGAGCCTCGGCCTCGACCGTGGGGCCGAGCAGCGCCTCCAGGCCGCGACCCAGTCCTTTGGGTTTTTTATTCACCATGGTTCGTGTCCGTGTCATACAGGGTGTCAGGCCCCGGGCGCGGCATTGCGCCACGGGGCGATCCAGTCCAGGGCCTCGGACCAGTCGCCCAGGCCGGATTCGGCGTTCAGGTGGCCGCGCGCGCCGGCGTCGATGAAACGGCTGCCCCAATCCGCGGCCAGGGCCTGCGCGCGCGCGAAGCGGCAATAGGGATCGTCGCGGCTGGCCACCAACACGCTGGGAAACGGCAACGCCCGGCGCACGATCGGCGCCCAGCCGGGCAGGTGCGCGGCCAAATCGGGCTGCTCCACGTCCCCCGGCGCCACCAGCAGCGCACCGCGCACGCGGCCGGTATGGCGCGAGTGCGCCGCCCACGCCGCCGTCAGAATGCAGCCCAGGCTATGCGCCACCAGCACCACCGGCCCGGGCGCATCGCCCACCACATCTTCCAGCCGCGCCATCCAGTCGCCGCGCCGGGGCGTCCGCCAATCGTGCTGCTGCACGCGCACAAAGCCGTGCCGCTGCTCCCAGAGGGTCTGCCAGTGTTGCGGGCCGCTGCTCAGCCATCCCGGCAGGGTCAACACCTGCACTGCCATGTTCGCCCCGGGTCAGAACCGTTCGACCCGCGCCACCATCTCGCGGGCAAAGTCGACGAAGGCCTTGGAGCCACGGGCCGACGGGTCGAACACCACGCCGGGCATGCCGTAGCTCGGCGCCTCGGCCAGCCGCACATTGCGCGGAATGACGGTGTCGAACACCTTGTCGCCAAAGTGCCCCTTGAGCTGCTCGCTGACCTGCTGCTGCAGCGTGATGCGCGCATCGAACATCACCCGCAGCAGACCGATCAGCTTGAGGTCGCGGTTCAGGTTGGCATGCACCTGCTTGATGCTGTTGACCAGATCGGACAAGCCCTCCAGCGCGAAGTATTCGCACTGCATGGGCACGATGACGCCGTGCGCCGCGCACAGGCCGTTGAGGGTGAGCAGGCTCAGCGACGGCGGACAGTCGATGAGCACGAAGTCGTAGTCGCCTTGCACCGCGGCCAGGGCGTCGCGCAGGCGGTGTTCGCGCTGTTCCAGCGCCACCAGCTCGACCTCGGCGCCGGCCAGTTCGCGGTTGGCGCCCAGCACGTCGTAGCCGGCCGCCTCGCTGCGGCGTGCGGCATCGCGCACGGTGGCGGTGCCCAGCAGCACCTCGTACACGGTCGGCGCCAGGGTGCGCTTGTCCACGCCCGAACCCATGGTGGCGTTGCCCTGGGGATCCAGATCCACCATCAGCACCCGCTGGCCCACCTGGGCCAGCCCGGCCGCCAGATTGACCGTGGTCGTCGTCTTGCCGACCCCGCCTTTCTGGTTGGCAATGCAGAACACACGCGCCATGCTCAGCCCTCCTCCCCCTTCCGGTCACCGCTCATTTGGACAGCGCCAGCTTCAAACCAAAACCCACGAGCAGCGTGCCCGCCACCCGATTGAGCCACGAGGACAGCCGCGGACTGGCGCGCAACCGCTCGGCCAGCCGGTGCGTCAAGCCCACGACGACCACCCCATAGGCGAACGTCAGCGCCGCGATCGTGGCCGCCATGACGCCAAAGGTCACCAGCCCCTGGTGCCGCGCGGGATCGACGAACAGCGGAAAAAAAGCCATGTAGAACACGATCGCCTTGGGGTTGAGCAGGGTGATCATCAGGCTTTGCCGAAAGTACTGCCCAGCGCGCAGGTGCAGCACCGGCGCCGCACCCGGCCGCGCGCGCAGCATGCGCACCCCCAACCAGGCCAGATAGGCCGCCCCCAGCCACTGCACGGCCTCAAAAGCTGCCGGATAGGCCAGCAACAGCGCCGCCACACCGGCCACGGCCAGCCACATCAGCACCTGGTCCCCGGCGATGACACCAAGCGTGGCGGCCAGCCCACCCCGAACGCCCCCTTTGCCGGTGGCGGTGACGAGCGCCAGATTGCCCGGTCCCGGGATGGCCAGAAACACCAAAATGGCGACGACGAAGGCACCGTAATCGGCAATACCGAACATGGCTGATCCCGCAGGCTGAACAGGCAAGGCGGCGATGCCACACGCACCGCGCCGGAGGGTCGGAGTTTACGGGGATTCTGTGCGCACGGGCCGCATCCAGACCAGGCAGCGCTCGGCATCCAGCCCCGGCACGATCAGCGGTTCCACGTGAAACACCTCGACATCGGCCGGCAGAGCAGCCATCTCGTCGCGGGGGACGCGCCCCTTCATCGCCATCCAGACCCCTCGCGGGGCCAGCGCCGCGCGCGACCAGGCCGCGAAATCGGCCAGCGACGCGAAAGCGCGCGAGCAGATCAGGTCGAACGGCCCTGTCAACGACTCCACGCGGGCATGCACCCCGCGCAAGTGGGACAGGCGCAGACTGGCCGCCACCTGGCTGACGAACGCCGCCTTTTTGGCCACGGCGTCCACGCAGGTCACCTGCAGATCGGGGCAGGCAATGGCCAGCACGACACCGGGCAACCCGCCACCGGACCCGACGTCGAGGACGCGAACCGGCGCCGCCTGCGCCCCTGCCGGTGCCTGATCAGGCACCGGCGGCAGGCTCAGCCGGCGCCGCAACGGCGCGACCACCGCCAAGCTGTCCAGCAGGTGGTGGGTCAGCATCTCGGCCGGCGCGCGCACGGCAGTCAGGTTGTACACCCGGTTCCACCGCGCCAAAGCCTCCATGTAGTCCAGCAACTGGCGCACAGCCGCATCCGGCAGGACCAGGCCCAAAGCCGCCAACCCCTCCCGCAGGGCGGATTCCAGCGCATCCGACGTCATGCGGCGCGCGCCTCGCCGGACGCCACCTCGGGCGCGTCCTGCGGCCCGGCAGCGAACGCCCCCTCAAAGCCCTTGAAGCGACCGCGCTTCAAATGGATCAAGAGCAGCGAAATCGCTGCCGGTGTAATGCCTGAAATGCGCGCCGCCTGCCCCAGGGTTTCCGGCCGATGCTTCTGCAGCTTTTGCCGCACCTCGATGCTCAGCGCCGTCACCTGCATGTAGTCCAGGTCAGCGGGCAGCTTCAGATGCTCGTAGGCGGCGGTGCGCTGCACCTCGTCGCGCTGGCGCTCGATGTAGCCAGCGTACTTGGCGCCGATCTCCACCTGCTCGACCACCGCGGGATACAGATCGGCCAGCGTTTCACGTGAAACATCTCCGCCGGCAAAGCGCCCGCCTCCCAGCGACATCAGCGCCGCGTAGCTCACGCCGGGTCGGCGCAGCAGGTCGAACAAGTTGTACTCGTGGTCGATGCCTTTGCCCAGCACGCGCTCGGCCTCCGCCGCCGAGACGATGCGCGGGTTGATCCAGGTGGACTTCAGCCGCTCGGTTTCACGTGAAACCGCATCGCGCTTGCGGCAAAAAGCGTCCCAGCGGGCATCGTCCACCAACCCCAGGCGGCGCCCCGTCTCCGTCAGGCGCAGGTCGGCGTTGTCTTCGCGCAGTTGCAGCCGGAACTCGGCCCGGCTGGTGAACATGCGGTACGGCTCGGTCACGCCCTTGGTGATCAGGTCGTCCACCAGCACGCCCAGGTAGGCCTCGTCGCGCCCCGGCACCCACGGCTCGCGCTCCAGCACTTGCAGCGCGGCGTTCACGCCAGCAAACAGACCCTGCGCGGCGGCCTCCTCGTAACCGGTGGTGCCGTTGATCTGCCCGGCAAAAAACAACCCCCGGATGGCCTTGGTCTCGAAGGTCGAGCGCAGCGCCCGCGGGTCGAAGTAGTCGTACTCGATCGCGTAGCCGGGGCGCAGGATGTGCGCGTTCTCCAGCCCCGCGATGGAGCGCACGAGCGCATACTGAATATCGAAAGGCAGGCTGGTGGAAATGCCGTTGGGGTACACCTCGTGCGTGTCCAGCCCCTCCGGCTCCAGAAAGATCTGGTGGCTGTCCTTGTCCGCAAAGCGGTTGATCTTGTCCTCCACGCTGGGGCAATAGCGCGGCCCGACGCCCTCGATCTTGCCGGTGAACATCGGGCTGCGATCAAACCCGCTGCGAATGATCTCGTGCGTGCGGGCATTGGTGTGCGTGACCCAGCACGGCACCTGCGCGGGGTGCATCTCGGGTCGCCCCAGAAAGCTGAACACCGGCACCGGTTGGTCCTCGGTGTCGGAACCCGGCATGCCGTCGCCGGGCTGCACCGTGCAGCGCGACCAGTCGATGGTGCGGCCATCCAGCCGGGGCGGCGTGCCCGTCTTGAGCCGCCCCTGGGGCAGTTGCAGCTCCTTGAGGCGCGCGGACAGGCTGATCGCCGGCGGATCGCCCGCGCGGCCCGCGCTGTAGTGCTGCAAACCGACGTGAATCTTGCCATCCAGAAAGGTGCCGGCGGTCAACACGACGGCGCGGGCGCGAAAGCGCAATCCGATCTGCGTCACCGCCCCGACCACCCGGTCGCCTTCCACCATCAGGTCGTCCACGGCCTGCTGGAACAGCCACAGATTGGGCTGGTTTTCCAGCCGGCGTCGGATCGCGGCCTTATACAGCTTGCGGTCGGCCTGCGCCCGGGTGGCGCGCACGGCCGGGCCTTTGCTGGCGTTGAGGATGCGAAACTGGATGCCCCCCTCGTCGGTCGCGATGGCCATCGCGCCGCCCAGGGCGTCCACCTCCTTGACCAAGTGCCCCTTGCCGATGCCGCCGATGCTGGGGTTGCAGCTCATTTGCCCCAACGTCTCGATGTTGTGGGTCAGCAGCAGCGTGCGGCAGCCCATGCGGGCCGCGGCCAGCGCGGCCTCGGTCCCGGCGTGGCCGCCGCCGACGACGATGACATCGAACTCTTGGGGATACAGCATGGACCGAAGGCTCCAGCGACAGCGGGCCGCGACCCACCACAGGCCCGGCCCCTAGAATCGGCAAAGGGTGAAATTGTCCCATGTTCACCCCAACCCTGCACACATCATGCGCTCCGACACCCCGATTGCCTGCCGCCCAGGCTGCGGCGCCTGCTGCATCGCGCCGTCGATCAGCAGCCCGATGCCTGGCCTGCCGCGCGGCAAACCGGCCGGTGTGCCCTGCCCGCATCTGGACGACGCCCGCCGCTGCCGGCTGTTCGGCCGACCGGAACGGCCCGCCGTCTGCCAGGGACTGCAACCCAGCACCGATATGTGTGGCGACGGGCCGCAGCACGCGCTGGCCTGGCTGACCCGGCTGGAACACGCCACCCGGCCCGGCGCCGAGCGGTCGTGCGGCTAGCGTGGACACCGTCAGGCCGCGTCCGCGGGCAGCCAGTTTTGTACTTCCAGCGCTGGCACGCGCTCGAATTCCGCCACGTTGTTCGTGACGAGCACCAAGCCCTCGCTGCGGGCATGTCCGGCGATGTGCAAGTCGTTGACCCCGATGGGCGTACCATTCTTTTCGAGTGCTGCCCGGATCGCGCCGTAATGCTGGGCGGCCTTGAAGCCATAGGGCAAAACCTGCAAGCGACTGCAGAAGTCCTCGATGGCCAACAGGTTTTCGTGCACGCGTTGGCTTTTCTCTGCACCATGCAGCAGCTCCGCCAAAGTAATGGCAGAGATGGCCATGCGGCCCGCGTTGGCGTTGAAGATGGGCAGCAGCCCGCGGGGGCGGCGTTTCAATACATAGATGACGATATTGGTATCCAACAGATAACGCAGCATCAGGCAGCCCCTCGCCGTCAGAGCGCTTCCCGCTGTGCCTGATGTTGGTCGGGTCGATCGGCCAGAAAATCCTCGCTGACGGGCAGTCCGTCGAGGAAGAAACTGTCCCACGTGTGCCCCACGGGCGCAATGATGCGCTCCAGCCCGTTGGCCCGAACACTCACCTTATGGACCCCTTCAGGCAGCCGCACGTCCAGCGGAATGCGAACCGCCTGGCTACGATTGGTCACGAAAACGGTCCCGATCGACATAGAAAGCCCCCTGTGTGCCATATCTTCATTGTATATCGCACCACCCGCAGGCTTGTCAAGAAGGTCAACAGAGGTGGGTGAGCAACCCAATCCGCACCCGCCCCTCATTGGATACCGGGTTTCACGTGGAACGCTCCGGCAACAGAACCGGTCAGCGCCCCTGCAATGCTTGCCATTTGTCAAGCCGCCGTCGTACAGTCGGGGGTATCGTTGGTGATTTCGTCAATCCCACAGGAGGTTTCACCATGACCCGTAACGTTGGCGGTATCGACCGCGTCCTGCGCATCGCGCTTGGCCTGGTGCTCATCGCACTGGCGGCCACGGGCACCGTCGGTCTTTGGGGCTGGATCGGCGTGGTGCCGCTGGCCACCGGCCTGATCGGCTGGTGCCCGCCCTATGCCATCTTCGGCATCAACACCTGCAAGGCGCCGCAGGATCGGTGACCCTTTCCCGGGTAGCCGATAGGCGGCCCGTTGGGCGCACCCGCTACGCCGAATGGCAGCCCATCGCCCCGGCCGCCGCCTCGCCTGACAACCGGGCGGCCAGCGCCTCCGGCGGCAGCGCCGGGGCAAACAGCCAGCCCTGATACGCGGGGCAGCGGCAGCGGCGCAGAAAGTCCAGTTGCGCGGGGTTTTCCACCCCTTCGGCGACCACGTCCCGCCGCAGGGTGCGCGCCAGCGCCAACACGCCGCGCACCAGCACGCCGTCGGTGGTGTCCTCGGGGATGTGCTGCAAGAAGGCGCGGTCGATCTTGAGCCGCTGCACCGGCAATTGCTTGAGCACCGCCAACGACGAATGCCCGGTGCCGAAATCGTCCAGTGCGATGGTCACCCCTTCGTCGGCGAGCGCGGTGAGCGTGCGGCGCGCCTGGGTGGGGTCGGTCATGGCCTGGGATTCGGTGATTTCCAGCTCCAGCAACGCGGGGGGCACCCCGTGCCCGCGCAGCACATCGCGCACCTGCGCCGCCAAACCCGGCTGGCGAAACTGCTGCGGCGACAGATTGACCGCCACGCGCAGGTGCAGGCCCTGATCGACCCAGACGCGCAGTTGGCGGCAGGCCTCGTGCAACACCCAATCCCCCAGCGGCAGGATCAGGCCGGTGGCCTCGGCCACGGGGATGAAGCGCGCCGGCGGGACGGCCCCCAACTCGGGATCGGTCCAGCGCAGCAGGGCCTCCACCCCCACCACCGCGCCGTTGCGCACATCCACTTGGGGCTGGTAATGCAGCGCCAGCCCGCCATGGCGCAGGGCGTGCTGCAGGCGGTCCGTCAACCGCGCGCGCTCGTCCATGGCGTGGGAGAGCGCCGGCGCATAGCGCGCGGGCTGCTGGCGCCCATCGGCCTTGGCGGCGTACAAGGCCAGATCGGCGTCGCGCATCAACGCATCGGCGTCCCGGGCGTCCTGCGGGCTGCAAGCCACCCCGATCGATCCGCCGACAGCCAACTGCAGGCCGTCGATGTGCATCGGCCGTGCCAGCGCCAGCAGCAGCTTGTCCGCCACGCGCAGCGCGTCGGGCGGCGAATCCACGCGCGGCAGCAGCACGGCAAATTCGTCGCCCCCCAGCCGCGCGACCACGTCGTCGGTGCGCACGGTCTCGCGCAGGCGCTGCGCCACCTGCTGCAACACGCGGTCGCCGACCGGGTGGCCATGGGTGTCGTTGATGCCCTTGAAGTCGTCCAGATCCAACAGCAGCAGCGCCGCCGTGTGGCCGTGGCGCACCGCGGCCGCCACCGCTTGACGCAGCTGCAGCATCAGGTGCCCGCGGTTGGCCAGCCCGGTCAGCACGTCGTGCGCGGCCAGGTGGCGCAGCCGCTCGGTCAGACGGCGCGTCTCGGTCACATCGCGCACGAAAGCCACCACGCAGGGCCCGTCACGCCACGTGCCCAGGCCCAGCGCGATGTCCACCGGCACCAGGGTGCCGTCGGCACGGCGCAGCGCCAAATCGTCGATCCGGCCCATCGGCCGCTCATGGGGATGCGCGAAAAACCGCTGCACCTGCCGACCGTGGCTGCTGCGCGCCGAATCGGGCAGCAGGATGTCGAGCGGCCGCTCCAACAAGCTGGACTCGGCATAACCGGTCAGGCGCAGCAGGGCCGGGTTGGCGCCAACGATGATGCCCAGGTGATCGACGACCAGAATGCCATCCGGCGCGGCATCGAACACGGCCCGCTCCAGGGGGCCAAACTCCTGTTGCAGGGCGTGTTCGGCCTGCTCGATCAGCACAGCGGGGATGCCCGGATCGTGCGCCGAGTTCGCGGATACGGGCATCGACATCGGCATGGTGCGGCGCTCCAATCAGCCGCGGGCGCCGGTGCGCCAGACGGACACGGCACCGGCCAGCCGCTCGGCCTGCGCATGCAGGCTGCGCGCGGCGCCGGAGAGCTCCTCTACCAGCGCGGCATTCTGCTGCGTGCCCTGGTCCAGCATGGCCACGGCTTCGCCGATCTGGCCGACGCCTGCCGACTGCTCGCCACTGGCGGCCGAGATGTCGTTGATGAGCTGCGCCACCCCCTTGATCTGCTCCACGATGGCGGCAATGCGCGCGCCCGCCTGCTGGGCCTGCGCGACTCCGGCCCCCACCTGCTCCACGCTGCCCTGAATGACGGTTTTGATCTCCTTGGCGGCCTCGGCGCTGCGCTGGGCGAGCGCGCGCACCTCGCCCGCGACCACGGCAAAGCCCCGCCCGGCCTCGCCGGCGCGAGCCGCCTCCACCGCGGCGTTGAGCGCCAGGATGTTGGTCTGGAACGCAATGGAGTCGATGACGGAGGTGATGTCCGCAATGCGCTGCGAGCCGGCGGCTATGCGGTCCATGGTCTGCGCCACGTCGTTCATCTCGCGCCCGCCGGCCTCGGCCGCGGCCATGGTGCGGCGGGCCAGGTCGCTGGCGGACTGGGCGTTGTCGGCGTTTTGCTGGACGGTGGAAGTGATTTGCTCCATGGAGGCGGCCGTCTCCTCCAGGCTGGCGGCGGACTGCTCGGTGCGCTGAGACAGGTCGTCGTTGCCTTGGGCAATCTGCTCGCTGGCCGCACTGACCCCGGCCACCTGGGCGGCGACGTCGTCCACCAGCGCGCGCAGATTGAGGCCGGCCTGGTTGATGGAACGCGCGAGCAAGCCGATGTCGTCCACCCGGTCGAGGGGCGGCTCGGTGTAGAGGTTGCCGGCCGCCACCGCTTGCGCGTGGGTCCGGATGGCGTGCAGCGGATGCACCATCTGCCACGACAGGAAAGCATCGGCCAGCGCCGCGCCGACCACCGCGGCGGCGCCCAGCGCCCACGCCGGCCAGCCGCCCGCCCCCAGGGCCGCCCAGGCGACGGCACCCCCCGCAGGCAGCAGCGCCGCGCCCCAGACGGCTAGCCGCACGCGGGTGGCCGTGCTGGCACACTGCAACAGCCGGCGCCCCGCAGCGAACCAGCCGGTGCGCACCACCAACCCGCGGTGGAAGGCCCAGCCGCGCGCGCGCCCCTCACGGAACGCGGCGTACAGGCGCTCGGCGGCGTCGATCTCGGCCCGCTCGGGCGCGGTGCGCACCGACAGATAGCCCACCAGTTGTCCGTCGCGCACCATGGGCGCGGCGTTGGCCCGCACCCAGTAGTGGTCGCCATTTTTGCGGCGGTTTTTGACCAACGCCGTCCAGGACACGCCAGACTGGATGGTCTTCCACATGTCGGCAAAGGCCTCGGGCGGCATGTCGGGGTGCCGCACCAGGTTGTGCGGCTGGCCCTGCAGCTCCTCGGCCGTGAAACCACTGACCGCCACGAACGCGCTGTTGGCGTAGGTGATGCGGCCCTTCGGGTCGGTGGTGGACAGCAGGGTCTGACGGCCGTCGAAGCTGTATTCACGTTGGGTGACAGGCAGATTTTGGCGCATGGAACCCCCCCGGTTTGAAATACCCAAATATATAGTCGCCCCTGAAATATTCATAACCGCATGATTTTTCTTGTGTTATTGTCTGTTTGCGAGTACAATTTCCCCCAGATTTGATGGTCTGATGCGCCGTTTTCTGGGAGTTTTGCGATGTTTGCCTGCCCCGCCACCGAGGACTTCTTCCGCGCCCGGCTCGATCAGATGATCGACCTGCGCCATCCGCTGGCGGTGTTGTCCTCACGCATGCCGTGGCAGGAGTTGGAAGCAAGGCTGTCGCACCTGTTCATGCGCAAAGCCCGCTCTGGGGTGGCCATGCCCGATCTGGACCTCTTTGGCGAATCTCCGGTGCGCGCAGCTCGGGCGTCCAACGCAGGCCGACCCCGCGTGCCGCTGCGCGTGATGATCGCGCTGCTGTATCTGAAGCACGCCTTCAACGAGTCGGACGAAGGGGTGGTCGAGCGCTGGGGCGAAACCCCCACATGGCAGTTCTTCTCGGGGCGGGCGTACTTTGAACATCGCCGGCCGTGCGACGCCACGACGCTGGTGAAGTTTCGCCGGCTGCTGGGCGAGGAGGGGGTGGAAGAACTCCTGGCGCAGACGATCAACGTGGCGGTGGAAACCGGACTCATCAAGCCGCAGGAACTCAAGCGCGTGGTGGTGGACACCACCGTACAACCCAAGGCGGTGGCCCATCCGACCGACAGCCGGCTGCTGGAGACGGCACGCACCAAGCTGGTGGAGGCGGCCAAGGCCGCCGGCATCGCCTTGAAGCAGACCTTTGCCAAGGAAGGCAAGGAGCTGGCCCGCAAGGCTGGGCGCTATGCGCACGCGCGGCAGTTTGCGCGCATGCGCCGGGTCATCAAGCGTCAGCGCACCATCGTGGCCAGGCTGCAGCGGGAGATCGAGCGCAAGGCCAGCCGCCTGGGGCAGGCCATCCAGAGCGCTCTTGGCCACACCCTCAACAAGGCAGCGCGTCTGGTGGCGCAGACTGCCAACCGAAAGACCGCCGACGGGACTCGAAAGCTCTACGCCTGGCACGCGCCGGAGGTGGAGTGCATCAACAAGGGCAAGGCCCGCTGCCCTTACGAGTTCGGCGTCAAGGTCGGCATTGCCAGCACCCTGAAGCACAGCCTCATCGTCGGAGCCCGGGCCTTCCATGGCAACCCCTACGACGGGCACACGCTGCAAGCGCAGCTGGAGCAGGCCACGATCCTGATGCAGGACAGCGGCATCAAGCCCAACACGGCCTATGCCGACTTGGGCTACCGCGGGGTGGAGGCCGACATTGCGGATGTGCGCCTGGTGCACCGCGGCAAGATCAAGCGCCTCACGCAGCAGGAGCGCAAGCTGCTCAAGCGCCGCCAGGCCATCGAGCCGGTCATCGGGCACTTGAAGCAGGATCACCGCATGGACAGGTGCCATCTCAAGGGCGAGCAGGGTGACCGGCTGCACGCGGTGCTGTGCGCGGCGGGCTACAACATCCGCTGGCTGCTGCGCATGATCGCCAACAAGGGCGTGCCCTTCTTGAGGAGAGTCTTTTTGCGCCTCATTGCGGCCGTGCGCCTCATCGGCCGGTGGCTCGCCCAGCGGCGGCCAACCGAGTCCAGTGGCGCCAACCCTGCCCAGCTGCGGCTAAGGGCGGCGTGAAAATGAATTTTTCAGGGACGACTATATAACATGTAATAGCTCTAGAAAAAGTGGGGGGGGGAATTGATATTTTGCGTGACATTTATCACGCTGGATGGCACCTCGAGCCCGGTCGCGTCAAACCCAGGTCAATACAACCCCGCGTGCCCCGGCGGCCGGGTCTTGAAGCGCCGATGCAGCCAGTGGTACTGGCCCGGGGTTTCGGCAATCCAGCGCTGCAGCTCCGCATTCATGCGGGCGGCGTCGGCCTCGTCGTTGCCGCTGGGATAGTCCGCCCAGGCGGGGCCCACCCAGACCCGATACCCCTGGGCATCCAGCCGCGCCACCACCGGGATGACCGGCGCATGCGCGGCCGCCGCCAGCCGGGGCAGCGAGGTGACCGTGGCCGCCGGCACCCCAAAAAACGGTACGAACACCGACTGCGCGGCGCCCAGGTCCATGTCGGGCAGCAGGCAGACCGCCGCCCCTTCGCGCAGCGCACGCACCACGCCACGCACCCCGTCGCGCCGCGACACGATCCGCGGGGCCCCAAACCGCCCGCGCCCACGGCGGGCCCAGGCGTCCAGTGCGGGGTGGGACTGGGGGGCGTACAGCGTGGCCCACGGGCGATCGAATGCCAGCGTCATCCGGGACCAGGCCGCGTCCAGCCCCACGAAATGCGGCACGAACAGCAGCCGGGGGCCGGGCTCGGACAGCGCGGCCCAAGCGCCCTCCAGCCGCACGCGCCGGGTAATAACCGCGGGCGGGGCATGCCACAGCCACACCCGGTCCACGAAAGCCTGGCCAAAGTGACAAAACGTCTGCCACGCCCAACGGCGGCGCTGCGCCGGGCTGGCCTGGGGAAAGCACAGCGCCAGATTGCGGCGCACCACCGCACGCCGCCGCACGGCCCCCAAATACAACACGGCGCCCAGCGCCGCGCCCGCCGCGCGCAACCACGGCAGGGGCAGCCGCGCCACCCAGCGCAACCACCAGGGGCCGGGGGCCGTCTCGATACCAGAGGGGGTGGGCGGGGTGTTCATGCGCGGGCGCATGATAGCCGCCCCGGCAGCTTCGACCGGCGCGGCCGCGCCCTGCCACGGCGGCGACAGCGGCCGCGCGACAGACGCGGCCCTCGCCAGTACCATGGCGGGCATGGAACCGACCGCCTCTTTGTCCCCCTCTTTGTTCGACCCGATCCGCGTCGGCGCCTGGACGCTGCCCAACCGCGTCGTGATGGCGCCGCTGACCCGCAACCGCGCCCCAGGCCAAGTGCCCACCGCGCTGATGGCCACCTACTACGCCCAGCGGGCCCGGCCCGACACCGGCGCGGGCCTGATCATCGCCGAGGCCACGCCGGTCTGCCCGGAAGGGCACGGCTATGCCGACACACCGGGGCTGCACACGCCGGAACAGGTGCGCGCCTGGCGCGCCGTCACCGACGCCGTGCATGCCGAGGGCGGGCACATCGTGGTGCAGCTCTGGCACGTGGGACGCATTTCGCACGTGGCGCTGCAGCCGGGTGGCCAGCCGCCGGTGGCGCCTTCGGCCATCCGCGCCGCCGCCAAGACGTATCTGGTGCAGGACGTGGACGGCCGGCGCGTGGGCGGCTTCGTCGACGTCTCCGAGCCGCGGGCGCTGCGGCTGGACGAGCTGCCCGGCATCGTCGCCGCCTACCGCCAGGCCGCCCTCAACGCCATCGAGGCCGGCTTCGACGGCATCGAAATCCACGCTGCCAACGGCTACCTGCTGGACCAGTTTTTGCGCCGGGGCAGCAACCACCGCACCGACGCCTACGGCGGCCCCATCGAGCACCGGGCGCGGCTGCTGGGGGAGGTGATGACCGCCGTGACGCAGGCCATCGGCGGCGAGCGGGTGGGCATCCGCCTGTCGCCGGTGACGCCGGCCAACGACGCCCAGGACGACGATCCGCAGCCGCTGTTCGAGTACGTGGTGCGCCAGCTCGCCCCGCTGGGTCTGGCGTATGTGCATGTGATCGAAGGCCAGACCGGGGGCGCGCGCGACTACCAGCAAGGGCCTCAGCCCTTCGACTACGCCGCGCTGCGCCGCGCCTACCGCGACGCGGGGGGAAGGGGGGCCTGGATGGTCAACAACGGCTACGACCGCGCCCTGGCCGAACAGGCCCTGGCCCAGGGCGCCGATCTGGTGGCCTTTGGCCGGCCGTTCATCGCCAACCCGGACCTCACGCGCCGCCTGCCCGAGGGCCTGCCGCTGAACCCCCTGCAGCGCGCCACGCTGTACGGCGGCGGGGCCGAGGGCTACACGGACTACCCGTTCGCCGCGTGAGCCGCGGACGATGCCACGGTCAGGGCGCCTCGGCGTAGCGCGCCCATTCCCAGTCGGTCACGGCAGCGGCCCAGGCGTCCCACTCGGCCCACTTCAGGGCCAACCACTGCTCGCACACCGCCTCGCCCACGGCGCGGCGCAGCGGGGCGTCGAGCGTCAGCGCCTCCAGCGCGGTGGCCAGGTCGCGCGGCAGGCGGTCGGGCAGCGGCACGCCCGCGCGGTGGCGGTCGTACAAATCGTCCGCGCACGGAGTCGGGGCCGGCAGCGCCTGGTCGATGCCGGACAGGCCGGCGGCAAGCGTTGCGGCCAGCGCCAGATACACATTGCAAGCGGGGTCCGGCAAGCGCCACTCCAGCCGCCCGGCCACGGCACGCAGCAGGCAGGTGCGGTTGTTGTCGCCGATCGCCTTCCACACCGGGGCCCAGGTGGTGCCCGAGGCGCTGCGCCCGGCCGCCAACCGCTTGTAGCTGTTGACGGTGGGCGCACACCACGCCGCCAACGCATCGGCGTGGTGCAGCAAGCCGGCCGCAAAGTGCGCCCCCAGCGGGCTCAGACCCAGCGGCGCCGTGGGATCGGCCATCAGCGCCCGCCCTTCGGCATCCGTCAGACTCAAGTGAAAGTGCAGCCCGCTGCCGGGGGCATTGGCCAGCGGCTTGGGCATGGTGCTGAAGACGAAGCCGTGCCGGTCCGCCACCGCATGCGCGGTGAGCTTGAAGAGCTGATAGCGGTCGGCCGCCAGCAGCGCCTCGTCGTGGCGGTAGTTGATCTCGTACTGGCCGTTGGCGTCCTCGTGGTCGATCTGCTCGATCTCGAAACCCAGCGCGCCCAACGCCGTGCGCATGTCGTCCAGAAACCCCCGCTGGCGATGGATGGCCTGCAGGTCGTAGGACGGCTTGTCGAGTCGGTCGAGGCCATCGCCCGCGCGCCAGCCGCCGTCCGGGCGGCGCTGGAGCAGAAAAAACTCGGGCTCGATGCCCACCCACGCCGTCCAACCCCGCGCGCGCAGCCGGTCCAACTGCCGGCGCAGCACCTGACGCGAGCAGGTCGCCAGCGGCTCGCCCCCCGCATAGCCGTCGCAAACGGCATGCGCCACCCCGGGCATGAAGGGCAGCGGGCGCAGGCTGTCGGGCTGCACGCGGCCAAAATACTCGCTGCGCGCCCCCAGGCGCGGCAGGCCCGTTCCCCAGATGCTGGGGCCGGCAAAACCGGCCCCCTCGCGCACCCATTTGGGCAATGCCGCCAGCGGCACGAGTTTGCCCTTGGGCGCCCCCAACAGGTCGGTGAACGTGGCCAGGATCGAGTGGATGCCCTGGGCGGACAGCCGCTCGACCGTGGCATGCAGGGCAGCGTCGCGGTCCACGATCACACCGGGCTGTCGATGCGAATCCAGGTCGTCTTGAGCTCGGTGTATTTGTCGAAGGCGTGCAGCGACTTGTCGCGCCCCACCCCGCTTTGCTTGAAGCCGCCAAACGGCACGGTGATGTCGTCCTCGTCGTACTGATTGACGTGCACCGTGCCCGCGCGCAGGGCCCGCGCCACGCCGTGCGCCTTGTTCAGGTCGCGCGTCCACACCGCCGCCTGCAGGCCGTAAACATTGGCGTTGGCTTGGCGGACCGCATCCGCCGCATCGGTGAAGGTGATCACCGACAGCACCGGGCCGAAGATCTCCTCGCGCGCGATGGTCATGTCGTTGGTCACGCCGTCGAAGATGGTCGGCTGCACATAGCAGCCGCCGGGCACCGGCTCCACGGCCTGCCCGCCGACGAGCAGCCGGGCGCCCTCGGCCTGGCCCTGCTCGATGTAGCGCAGCACGGTGTCGAGCTGGATGCGGTCCACGATCGCGCCCATGACGGTGTTCTTGTCCAGCGGATTGGCGGGCTGGTAGCGCGGCACCAGGGCCAGGGCTTTTTCCAGGAAGGCGTCCTTGATCGACGCCTCGACAAACAGACGCGAGGGGGCATTGCAGCTCTCGCCCTGGTTGAAAAAGATGCTGCCCACGGCCACCTCGACCGCGCGGTCCAGATCCGGGCAGTCGGCGAACACGATGTTGGGGGACTTGCCGCCCAGCTCGGTCCAGGCGCGCTTGAGGTTGCTCTGCCCGGCCATCACGTGGATCTGCTTGCCCACGCGCGTGCTGCCGGTAAACGCAATGCAGTCCACGTCCATGTGCAGCGCCAGCGCGCTGCCCGCCTCCGGCCCGTAGCCCGGCACGACGTTGAACACGCCCGGCGGAATGCCCGCTTCCAGCGCCAGCTCGGCCAGCCGCAGCGCCGTCAGCGGCGACTTTTCGCTGGGCTTGAGCACGACCGAATTGCCCGCGGCCAGGGCGGGCGCGATCTTCCACGCCGCCATGATCATGGGGTAGTTCCACGGCACGATGACCCCCACCACGCCGACCGGCTCGCGCGTGATCAGCGCCAGGGCCGTGTCGGGCGTCGGCGCGATCTCGTCGTACACCTTGTCCACCGCCTCGCCATACCAGCGGATGCAGTTGGCGGCGCTGTTGACGTCCACGCCCTTGGCGTAGCGCAGGGGCTTGCCCATGTCCAGCGTCTCGGTCAGCGCCAGCTCGTCGCCGTGGGCCAGGATCAGCTCCGCGAAGCGGATGAGCACGCGCTTGCGCGCCGCCGGGGGCTTGCCCGCCCAGCGCCGGTCCTCGAACGCGGCGCGCGCGGCGGCCACCGCGGCGTCGATGTCGGCGGGCCCGCCGCGCGCCACGGCCGTCAGCAGCCGGCCATCCACGGGCGAGTGGCAGTCGAAGGTGCGGCCATCGGCCGCCTCGACGCGGCGACCGTCGATGAAGGCGCGGCCGTCGAAAGAGAGCTGCATGTCGACAAGGCTCATGGTCACGGATCTCCTTGGGGGGCGCCGGCCACGGACACACACCGCACACACCGCCCTGTTCGGCAACCATCTTAGCCCCACGACACCGGCCGTCGTGCGTCCACTGGTTCACCGGCTCGGGGGGCCAGTTGGCGCCGCATGCCGCGGCGCACGGTCGGCCCCTTTCTCAAGTGCCGCAGAAGGTGACGTAGCGCCTGGCCCACTCGCGCGGGGCCGGCTCGGCCAGACGCGGGTCGGCGGGCTCGTCGAAGGGACGCTGCAGCGCGGCGTGCAGCGCGCGCCACGGGCCCAGGTCACCCTGGTGCGCGGCGGCCAGCGCCTCTTCCACGCGCAGGTTGCGCGGGATCACCACCGGGTTGGCGCGGCGCAGCGCGGCGGCCAGCTGCTGCGCCGGCACCCCCGTGCGCGCCAGCCGCTCACGCCAGCGGGTCAGCCACCCGTCCAGCGCCGCCGGCTCGCGCAGCAGCGGCGCCAGTCCCGCGCGGGCCGCGGCCTGCACCGCCGCATCGCCCTCGTCCACGGCGGCGGCCACCTCCGCGAGCCGCCGGTGCGCCAGCGTCCAGTCCGCCTCCTGCGCCTGCAGCCACGCCTGCCAGTCGGCGATCAGCGCGTCATCCTCGGCCGCCCAGGCGTCGTCCGGCCCCCCGTCCACCAGCCACGCCCACGGGCCCTCGGCGGGGGCCGCCCCGGGCGGCGCCAGCCCCAGCTTGGCGCGCATGGCCGCGCGCCAGGCGCGCTGCCATGCCGGCGTGAAGCCGCGCACCGCCTCGGTGGCCAGTACCACGGCCTGTTCGTCGTCGGCGTGCAGCAGCGGAAGCACCGTCTCGGCCAGCCGCGCCAGGTTCCACGCCGCGATGCGCGGCTGGTTGCCCCAGGCGTAGCGCCCGCCGTGATCGATCGAACTGTGCACGGTGGCGGGATCGAACCCCTCCATGAACGCGCACGGGCCGTAGTCGATCGTCTCGCCGCCGAGGGCCATGTTGTCGGTGTTCATGACACCGTGGATGAAGCCCACCGCCATCCACTGCGCCACCAGGCGCGCCTGCCGCGCCACCACCGCGCGCAGCCACG
Organism: Tepidimonas sp.; assembly: GCF_046292505.1. Classification (GTDB taxonomy): domain Bacteria; phylum Pseudomonadota; class Gammaproteobacteria; order Burkholderiales; family Burkholderiaceae_C; genus Tepidimonas. Next base: position 38,340 of record NZ_JBKBQX010000016.1, read on the forward strand.
CCAGCGCCACGTCGGCGGGCACCTCGGGCACCCCGCCATCGGGCACCGGCGGCAGCGCCGCGGCCAGATCGGGGTCGTGGCGCCGCAGCGCGAACGCCAGCAGCCGGCGCTGCAGCGCGCCGTCGCCGTGCGCCGCCACCCACTGGAAGGTGCCGACGCGCAGGTGGCTCGCGGCCACGCGCACCAGCAGCGCGCCGGGCAGCGGCTCGCCGTCGCGCCAGACGGTCTGGCCGGTGGCCAGCACCGCCAGCGCGCGCGTGGTCGGGATGCCCAGCGCGTGCATCGCCGCGCTGACGAGCGCCTCGCGCAGCATCGGCCCGAGCGCCGCAAGCCCGTCGCCGCCGCGCGCCAGCGGCGTCGGCCCGCTGCCCTTGAGCGCCACGTCCACCCGACGCGGCCCGGCGGGCGTGGCCAGCTCGGCCTCGCCGAGCAGCAGCGCGCGCCCGTCGCCCAACTGCGGCGCCCAGCCGCCGAACTGATGCCCGGCGTACCTCTGCGCCACCGGCCGCGCGCCCGGTGGCAGGGCCTGCCCGGCAAGGAACGCCAGGCCGTCCGCGCCGCGCAGCCACGCCGGCGACCAGCCCAGCGCCTGCGCCAGCGGCTCGTCGAGCGTCAGCAGCGCGGCGGCCGACCAGCGCCGCGCGGACCACGGGACGGCCAACTCCGGCAGCGCGGTGGCGAAGTCGGCGCCCAGCGACGGCGGGACGCTCGGACGCGGGTCGGGGCCGGCGTCGCGGGTGGCCAGCAGCGCGGGGGCGGGACGCGGATCGTTCATGGTGCGTCAGCGTAGCGGCGCGCGCGCCGCTGCGCCGACGCCGCCGTGCTTCACCCCTTGAGGGCCGCGGCCATTTCGCGCTCGCGCCGGCGCGTGGCGCGCGCCACCCACACGGCGTAGCTGACGATGACGGTGGTGACGACGACGATCAGGATGGTCGCGGCGGCGTAGATGGTGGGGTTGATGCCGCGGCGCGCGTAGGTAAAGATCACCTGCGGCAGCGTGTTGACGCCGGGGCCGGAGAGGAATTCGGAGATCACCACGTCGTCGAACGACAGCGTGAACGACAGCAAAAACGCCGCCAGCACCGCCTGCGCGATGTTGGGCAGCGTCACCAGGAAAAACACCTGGTGCGGCCGCGCGCCGAGGTCCATCGCCGCCTCCTCGATGCGGCGGTCCATCTCCAGCAGGCGCGACTGCACCACCACCATCGCGTAGGCCATGCCCATCAGCGTGTGGCCGAGGATGATCGTCAGCATCCCACGCTGCGGCCAGCCGAAGACGTTTTGCGCCCCCACCATCAGCAGCAGCAGCGACAGGCCGATGATGACCTCCGGCATCACCAGCGGCGCGTTGACCATGCCCGAGAACACGGTGCGCCCCCAGAAGCGCCGGTAGCGCACCAGCACGAAGGCGGCGAACGTGCCCAGCACCGCCGACAGCACGCCGGTGGTCAGCGCGACCTTCAACGACACGAAAAAGCCGTTGACGATCTTGGTGTCGTCCAGCAGCGCCTGGTACCAGCGCAGCGAAAAGCCGGTGAACACCGCGTCCTGCCGCGTGCTGTTGAACGAGAACACGATCATGAACACGAGCGGCGCGTACAGGAACACGTAGACCAGCAGCAGCCAGCCCTTGCCGAAGTGGCGGGTGAGGATGTTGCCCATGGTGCGGCCCTCCGGTCCTCAGGACTGCGCCGCGGCGCGCTCGCCGCTGTAGCGGTAGTAGATGGCCAGCGGCACGACGATCAGCCCGATCATGACCACGGCGAGGGCCGCGGCGCGCGGCCAGTTGTTGGCGGCAAACATCTCGTCCCACACCACGCGGCCGATCATGAGGTTTTCCGGGCCGCCCAGCAGCGAAGGGATGACGAACTCGCCCACCGAAGGGATGAACACCAGCATGAAGCCAGCGATGATGCCGGCCTTGGACAGCGGCACCGTCACCAGCCAGAAGGCGCGCCAGGGTGTAGCGCCGAGGTCGTAGGCCGCCTCGAGCAGCCGCCAGTCGAGCTTGACCAGGTTGGCGTACAGCGGCAGCACCATGAACGGCAGATAGACGTAGGTCATCCCCACCAGCATCGAGACGTTGGTGTAGAGCAGGTGCAGCGGCTCGTCGATGACGCCGAGCGCCATCAACAGGCGGTTGAGGATGCCGGCGTCGGCGAGTATCCCCTTCCACGCGTAAACGCGCAGCAAAAACGAGGTCCAAAACGGCAGCATCACCATCAGCAGCAGCGCCGGGCGCACCGAGGCCGGGCTGCGCGCGATGAAGTAGGCGAACGGATAGCCGATGACCAGGCACAGCGTGGCGGTGATGGCCGCATACAGCAGCGAGCGGACATAGGCCTCGATGTAGAGCGTCTGGAACAGCGGGCCGTCCCACTCGGCCTTGAAAATGGTCCAGTAGTTCTCGTACTTCAGGCGCAGCACGCCGGCCGTGGCATCCCACAAGGGCTGGAACGGATCGATCCCCGTGCCCATGTCCACGAAGCTGATGTACAGCAGAATCAGGAAGGGCAGGAAGAAGAACACCGTCAGCCAACCGAACGGCACGGCGATGACGAAGCGGCGTCCCGGCACGGACAGCAGCGACGAGGCGGGGTTTCGGGCCATGGCGGTTCTCCGGGCGGGTGCCCTCAGTCGCGCAGCACGACACCGGCGGTGTCGCTCCACCAGAACCAGACTTCGTCGTCCCAGGTGATGTCCGACAGGTCGTGGCGCGAGGTGTTGGCCTCGGTGATGCGCACCTTCTTGCCCGCGGCCGTGACGACGATGTAGCTGTTGTAGGAGCCGAAGTAGGCGATCTCCTTGACCCGACCTTGGAACAGGTTGCACGGCACGTCGTCGGGGCGCTGCTTGGCGATCTCGATCTTCTCCGGCCGCACGGCCACGCACAGCGGCATGCCGACGGTGCCCGTGGTGCCGTGGCCGACATGGATGTCGCCCAGCGGCGTGGTGACGGCGCAGTGGTCCGGCTCGTCGACGCTGAGGGTGCCGTCGAACAGATTGACACTGCCGATGAAGTCCGCCACGAACCGGTTGGCCGGGAATTCGTACATCTCTTGCGGCGTGCCGACCTGCAGCACGCGGCCCTTGCTCATGACGGCGATGCGGCTGGCCATGGTCATCGCCTCTTCCTGGTCGTGCGTCACCATCACGCAGGTCACGCCGACCTGCTCGATGATGTTGACCAGCTCGAACTGCGTCTGCTCGCGCAGCTTCTTGTCCAGCGCGCCCAGCGGCTCGTCCAGCAGCAGCAGTTTGGGCCGCTTGGCCAGGCTGCGCGCCAGCGCCACGCGCTGCTGCTGCCCGCCCGAGAGTTGGTGCGGCTTGCGCCGCGCGTACGGCGTGAGCTGCACCAGCGCCAGCATGTCGTCCACGCGCTTGGCGATCTCGGCCTTGGGCAGGCCCTCGCGCTTGAGACCAAACGCGATGTTCTCCCAGATGTCCAGGTGCGGAAAGAGCGCATAGCTCTGGAACATCATGTTGACCGGCCGCTCGTACGGCGGCAGGCCCGCCACGTCCTGCCCGCCGAGCAGGATGCGGCCCGAGGTCGGCGTCTCGAAACCCGCCAGCATGCGCAACAGGGTGGACTTGCCACACCCCGAGCTGCCCAACAGGGCAAAAATCTCGCCCTTGCGCACCGACAGCGACACCTCGTCGACCGCCACCGCCTCGTCAAAGCGTTTGACGAGTTTCTCGGTGACCAGATAGTTCTCCTGCTCGCCTGGAGCACGGGGAGCTTCAGCCATGACGGATCACACTCCTGCAGGTCGGCCGGGGCCGACGGACAAATAAAACGGGCTGTTCATACACGGTGGCACGAACAGCCCGGGCTCATCGGCGGTGCGGGAGGACACCGCCTGGCATCACTTGCCGCGCTTGAACGCGTTGTAGGCCGAAGCCATGGCCTCGCGCGCCTCGTTGGTGTAGCTGCTCGGCTGGATCAGCTTGGGCATGTAGTCGGCCGGCGGGAAGATCGACGGGTTGTTGACCACCTCGGGCTTGATCTGGTCCTTGCCCTGGGTGTTGCCGGCGTTGTAGCCCATCTCGTTGGCCATCGCGGCGGCGTTCTCCGGCTTGAGGAAGAAGTTGATGAACGCGTGCGCGTTGTTCGGGTGCTTGGCGTCCTTCAGGATCGCCATCGTGTCGAAGAACGCCAGCGCGCCGGTGGAGGGCAGCAGCGCGACGATTTCGTCCTTGGAGCCGGTCTCGGCGGCGCGAGCGGCGGCAATGTTGATGTCGCCAGCCCAGCCGATGACCGCGCAGGCCTTGCCGCTGGCGACGTCATCGATCATCGTCGAGCTGAAGATGCGGATGTCTTTGCGCACCTTCAGCAGCATGTCCACCGCCGCCTTGTAGTCGGCCGGGTCGTTGGAGTAGGCGTCCTTGCCGGTGTAGTGCAGCGCCACGGGGATGATCTCGGTCGGCGAATCGAGGTAGGCGATGCCGCAGCTCTTGACCTTGGCGGTGTACTTGGGGTCGAACACCAGGTCCCAGGCGTTGTCGGGCATGGGCATGTTGCCCAGCGCCTTGGTGAGTTTGGTCTTGTTGATGCCGACGGTGGTGAAGCTCCACGCCCAGGGCACGAGGTGCTGATTGCCCGGATCCACCTTGTCCAGCACTTTCATGACGCCGGCGTCGAGGTTGCCGTAATTGGGGATCTTGGCCTTGTCCAGCGGCTGGAACAGGCCAGCCTCGATTTGCGGCTTGGCGAACACGCTGCCCGGCACGACGATGTCGTAGCCGGTGTTGCCGGCCACCAGCTTGGCGTGCAAGGCTTCGTTGGTTTCGAAGGTGTCGTAGTTGACCTTGATGCCGGTTTCCTTCTCGAAGGCCTCCAGCATGCCCTCGGGGATGTAGTCGGGCCAGTTGTAGATGTTGAGCACCTTCTCGTCGTCCAGCACCGGGCCGGCGGGGGCCTGGGCGAAGGCAGGGGCCGGTGCGGGGGCGGGTTGGGCGACGGGTTCTTCCTTCTTGCCGCAGCCGGCGACGAACGCGGCGGCCAGGGCCAAGGCCAACAAGCGCTTCTTCATGTCCACACTCCTGTCGAGAGTTTGAGGGGTAAACGGAGAACGATTGCCAAGCAACAAACAGGCCGGTGCGGACTTGGCCCACCACGACGCCCCTGAATGCTCGCGTGGGATTCTAGGGCACCCCCCGCTCAGGTTTTGCCCTGCCGTCGCAAATCTGCCAGCGTGGCGTCGAGCGCGGTGCGAATGAGGCGGATCATCTCGTCGATATCGGCACGGGTCATGACCAGCGGCGGGGCGATGATCATGCGGTCACCGACGGCGCGCATGACGACACCGCTGTCGAAGCAGTGGCCGCGGCAGGTCATGCCCACGGCCCACTCCTCGGGGAAGCGCGCCAACGTCGCCTTGTCCCGCACCAAAATGAGCCCCGCCACCAGGCCGCAGGTCTCGGCCACGCCCACCAGCGGATGGTCGGTCAGCTCGGCAAAGCGCTGCGCCAGGTACGGGCCGGTGTCCTCGCGCACGCGCTGCGGCAGCGCCTCGGCGGCCATGAGGTCCAGATTGGCCAGCGCCACCGCGCACGCGACCGGGTGGCCGCTGTAGGTGTAGCCGTGGGTGAACTCGCCGCCGCTGTGCAGCACGCGGGCGATGCGCTCGTTGACCAGCACCCCCCCCAGCGGGATGTAGCCGCTGGTCACCGCCTTGGCAAACGTCACGAGGTCGGGTTTGCTGCCAAAACGCTCATAGGCAAACCAGTGACCCAAGCGGCCAAAGGCGCAGATCACCTCGTCGGAGATGAGCAGGATGCCGTAGCGGTCGACGATGCGCTGGATTTCGGGCCAGTAGGTCTCGGGCGGGATGATGACGCCGCCGGCGCCTTGCACCGGCTCGGCGATGAAGGCCGCGACCTTGTCCGGGCCGACCTCGAGGATCTTGTCCTCCAGCCAGCGGGCGGCGCGCACGCCAAACTCGGCGGGCGTCTCGCCCGGCTCGCGCAGATCCCAGTAGTAAGGCTGCTGGATGTGGACGATGCCGGGGATGGGCAGGTCGCCCTGTTCGTGCATGCCCCCCATGCCGCCGAGCGACGCCGCAGCGACGGTGGAGCCGTGGTAGGCGTTCCAGCGGCTGATGATGACCTTGCGCTGCGGCTGGCCCATCAGATCCCAGTAGCGGCGCACCAGACGCACATTGGTGTCGTTGGCTTCCGAGCCGCTGCTGGTGAAAAAGACATGCGAAAACCGCCGCCCGTCCACCGGCGGGGCCAGTTCGGACAGCCGCGCCGCCAGCCGCACCGCCGGCTCGGTGGTGGTCTGGAAAAAGGTGTTGTAGAAGGGCAGCTCCAGCATCTGGCGGTAGGCGGCCTCGGCCAGCGGGCGCCGGCCGTAGCCCGCGTTGACGCACCACAGGCCGCTCATGCCGTCCAGGATGCGGTGGCCCTCGGAGTCCCAGATGTAGATGCCCTCGGCGCGGGTGATCACGCGCGCGCCCTTGGCCGCCAGCGCCTGGTGGTCGGTGAAGGGGTGCAAAAAGTGCGCGCTGTCCAGCGCCTGCAGCTCGCGGGTGTGCGCGCTGGGCTGGGGCAGGCGGTCGGCGGGGGCGTTCATGGGTGGACTCCTCGGGACGGTCGGTGCGGTCAGACGTGCAGCAGCAGGTGCTCACGCTCCCAGGGCGAGATCACTTTCATGAACTCCTCGAACTCGAGTTCCTTGATCTCGGTGTAAATCGTGATGAACTCCTCGCCGAGCACATGGTGCAGGTCGGGCTCGCGGCGCAGCCAGTCCAGCGCCTCGCCCAAACTGCGCGGCAGCGCATAGGCCGAGAGGTAGGCATCGCCGCGCATCTCGGGCTTGGGCTTGATCTTGTTGACGAGGCCGAGGTAGCCGCAGGCCAGCGTCATGGCCATGGCGACGTAGGGGTTGGCGTCGGCGCCGATGACGCGGTTTTCGATGCGGCGCGCCTGCGGCGGCGCGATCGGCGAGCGGATGCCGACCGTGCGGTTGTCGTGGCCCCACTCGATGTTGATCGGCGCGGCGGTGTGGCGCGCCAGCCGCCGGTAGCTGTTGACGTAGGGGGCCACCAGCGCCATCGCGGCCGGGATGTAGCGCTGCAGCCCGCCGATGTAGTGTCCGAAGGCCTCGGACGGCGAGCCGTCCTCGTTGCTGAAAATGTTGCGCCCGGTGGCCTTGTCCACGATGCTTTGGTGGATGTGCATCGCGCTGCCCGGCTCGCCCGCGATCGGCTTGGCCATGAAGGTGGCGTACATGTCGTGGCGCAGGGCGGCCTCGCGCACGGTGCGCTTGAACAGGAACACCTCGTCCGCCAGCGCCAGCGGGTGGGAGTGGAAGAAGTTGATCTCCATCTGCCCGGCGCCGACCTCGTGGATCAGGGTGTCGACGTTGAGCTCCATCTTGTCGCAGTAGTCGTAGATCTCCTCGAACAGGGGATCGAACTCGTTGACCGCGTCGATGGAGTAGGCCTGGCGCGAGGTTTCGGCGCGTCCGCTGCGGCCGATGGGCGGGTGCAGCAGGGTGTTGGGGTCGGTGTTGCGCGCGGTGAGGTAGAACTCCAGCTCGGGCGCGACGACCGGCTCCAGGCCCATCGCCTCGTACAGGCCCGGTGCTGATCATGTGCTTCGTCGTGGTGGTGATCGGCGGCATCGGCTCGGTG
>NZ_JBKBQX010000017.1:0-45709 GCF_046292505.1 Tepidimonas sp.
GAGAGCTTGTCGCCGTTCATGGTCGCGCTGTTGGTGAAGCCGGCAAAGACCTTGTCCTTCCACTTCTGCACGAACCACCACGAACTGCGCCGCCACCATGCGCCGCGCCAGCGCCGCCGGCAGCGGATCGGGCTTGGAGTAGTCGTCGATGTAGACGTCCAGCCCGTCCATCTGGTTGAAGTGCGGGTCGGAAAACAGCCGGCGCAGCGCCGCGTTGCGCACCTCGGGCGGCACCTGGGGGCGCACGAACGGGCGGAAATCGGCATCGGGGGTAAGGCGCTGCACATCCTCCAGCGTCGGCAGCGGCTCGGCGGGTGCAGGCGGGTCCGCGGGTGCCTCGGCGGCAGGCCGGGCATCAGACGGGGGGGCGTGTTCGGCGGCCGGTGCCGGCACCGGCTCCGCTGTCCGCGGGTCGAGCGTATCGAGGGGATCGGGCGGGACGACCCCGGCGCGCGCCTGCGCCTTGCGGCGCGACCAGCGCGACAGGAATCCCTCGCCGTCCGTCGTGCTCATGCCGGACCTCCGCGGCGCATGTCGCCGGTGCTGATACGCGCCGGCTGACCGAAGCGGTCGGTCAGCGGCTGAAAGCTCGCCGGCCGGGCGCGGCGCTTCGGCTCCGGCCGATGGTGGCGCTGGGCGTAGTCGGCCAGCCACGCCACCACGTCCGGCGGGGCCGGTACCTGGTCGACGCGCTCCTGCGCGTCCAGCCAGCGGCCGGCGTCGTGGTAGCTCAGCGTGACGATGAGCGGCTGCGGCAGGCCGTCGTCGGCCTCCGGCTCGCGCCACAGCACCCAGAAGCACGGCGCCGGCGCGGTGACGTTGAGCAGGTAGCCCTCGGCGTCCTCCGGGTGCAGCGTCACCGGCAGACCGGCAAAGCCCCAGTGCTGCACCCCGGCTGGAACAGCGTCACCCGCCGCCCGTTCCAGCGGCACCGGGCCGGCCTCGCCAGCCGTCACCGGCCACGTGGCGGTGGACACGCCTGCGGGCGCCTGCAGCACCTGCACATCGGCCAGCACCCAGCGCCACGGCTGCCAGCGCGCCATCGGGCCGCTGACCGGCTCGCGGCGCATCACCACGCCCGTGCGCAGGCTGGGGCGATCGGCCGCGCCGGGGGAATCGCTGACGGAGGTCGATGGGGTCTCCACGCCGCGCAATGTAGCGCAAATCCCGACCCCGCCGCCGTCACGGTCAATAGGTCTCCAGGTGCAGCCGACCGTGCTCACGCATCGAGGCGGCCAGCGTTTCCCAGTCCAGCCCGGCGCCGGTGGCGATGTCGCGCAGCGCCAGCAGCACGCCCTCCTCCATCGCGCGCAGGCCGCAGACGTAGAAATACGCGTCCGGATCCTGCAACAGCGGCGCCAGCTCCGCCGCCGCCTCGCGCATCGCGTCCTGCACGTAACGCCTGGGCTGCCCCGGCACGCGGCTGAAGGCGAAGTGGATGTCGATGAAGTCACGCGGCAGCTTCTGCAGCGGGCCGAAGTACGGCAGCTCCTGCGGCGTGCGCGCGCCGAAGAACAGCAGCAGCCGGCCGCCCTCGAACTTGCCGCTGGCACGCAGGCGGCGGCGCCACTCGGTCATCGCCCGCATCGGCGCGCTGCCGGTGCCGGTGCAGATCATCACGAGATGGCTCTTCGGGTGGTTGGGCATCAGGAAGCTGCTGCCGAACGGGCCGATCACCTCCACCGTGTCGCCCACCCGCAGGTCGCACAGGTGGTTGGACGCCACCCCGCGCACCGGGTTGCCCTGGGGGTCGGCCAGCACGCGCTTGACCGTCAGCGACACGTTGTTGCGCCCGGGACGTTCGCCGTTGCGGGGGCTGGCCACCGAGTACTGGCGCGGGTGGTGCGGCCGGCCCTGCGCGTCGGTGCCGGGCGGGATGATGCCGATCGACTGCCCCTCCAGCACCGGAAATGGCATCTCGCCAAAGTCCAGCACGATGTGGTGCGTGTCGTAGTCGGAGCCCACCTCGGTGACGCGCAAGTTGCCGACGCAGGTGGCGCGCACCGACTTGCGCGCCGCCCGCGGCCCGTACAGATTGGTATAGGGGTGGGCGGCCGACCAAGGCGGCAGCGTCGCGCCGAGCACCGCCCCCGTCAACGCCGCCGCCTGGGGCTCCACCGTGGCCGAAGCCGCGGACGCCTGCGCTGCGCGCTCCACCACCGCCTGTGCCTCGGCCGCGGCGGCTTGGGCGTCACCCCCCAGTGCCGCCAGGGCCTCCTCGCTCAGCGGGGCGGGCAGCTCGTCCCAGCCCAGCTGCTCGGCCAGCGTGTAGGTGCGCGCGCGCGGCACCACGCGCCAGTTGTCGATGGCCCCCGTCGGGCACGGCGGCACACACGCCATGCAGGCGTTGCACTTGTCCGCGTCGACCACGTAGTTGCGGCTGTCGTGCGTGATCGCCCCGATCGGACAGGTCGCTTCGCAGGTGTTGCAGCGGATGCAGATCTCGGGGTCGATCAGGTGCTGCTGCAAAACGGTGGCGGGGGCGTCCATCAGTTGAACCGCACATATTCGAAGTTGACCGGCTGGCGGTTGATGCCCATGACCGGCGGCGCGATCCAGTTGGCGAACTTGCCCGGCTCCACCACGCGGCCCATCAGGCTGGCCACGTACGCACGATCCTCGGCGGTCGGCAACCATTCGGCCACGCGCTCGTTCCACTCGGCGTCGCTGACCACGCGGCCGTCGGGACTGACCTTGACACCGGCCAGCGTGCCAATGTTGCGGTGGAAGGCCTTGTGCGGCACCTTCAGACGGAAGGGGATACCCGCTTTCTCGATGATGCGGTTCCAGCGATCGACGCCACCCATCGAGTCCTTGATGTAGTCGTCGCGCAACACCTCGTTGAGGGCGTTGAGCATCGGCACCTCCTTCTCGACGAGCTGGCCGTCCACCACGTCCAGGATGCGGTAGGTGTCGTGCTTGAGGCGGTGGTCGTCGGTGCGCTTGCCCTCCTCGAACCGGCCCTTGAGGCCCGCGCTGTAGAAGGTCGCCGCGTTGCTCGACTGATCGGCGCCAAACAGGTCGATGGTGACGCTGAAATGGAAGTTGAGGTAGCGCTGGATGGTGGACAGATCGATCACGCCCGCGGCGCGGATACGGCCAACGTCATCGGTCTTGAGCTGGTTCATCACCTCGCAGGTGCGCTGGATGACGCGGCCCACGCCCGACTCCCCCACGAACATGTGGTGGGCTTCCTCGGTCAGCATGAACTTGGTGGTGCGCGCCAGCGGGTCGAAGGCGGACTCGGACAGCGCGCAGAGCTGGAACTTGCCATCGCGGTCGGTGAAGTAGGTGAACATGAAGAAGCTCAGCCAGTCGGGCGTCTTCTCGTTGAAGGCCTGCAGAATGCGCGGGTTGTCCGCCTCGCCCGAGCGGCGCTCCAGCAGCGCCTCGGCCTCCTCGCGGCCGTCGCGGCCGAAGTATTTGTGCAGCAGATACACCATGGCCCACAGGTGGCGCCCTTCTTCCACATTGACCTGGAACAGGTTGCGCAGGTCGTATTGGCTGGGGCAAGTCAGGCCCAGGTGGCGCTGCTGCTCCACCGACGCCGGCTCCGTGTCGCCTTGGGTGACGATGATGCGGCGCAGATTGGCCCGGTGCTCACCGGGCACGTCCTGCCAGGCGTCCTCCCCCAGGTGGTCGCCGAAGTGGATCTTGCGCCCCTGCTCCGCCGGGTTCAGGAAGATGCCCCAGCGGTAGTCCGGCATCTTGACGTAGCCAAACTGTGCCCAGCCCTGCGGGTCCACGCTAACCGCCGTGCGCAGATAGACGTCAAAGTTTTGCGAACCGTCCGGTCCCATCTCCTGCCACCATTGCAGGTAGTTGGGCTGCCAGTGCTCCAGCGCGCGCTGCAAGGTGCGGTCTTCGGCCAGGTTGACGTTGTTGGGGATCTTCTCGCTGTAGTTGATGCTCGACATGGTGTGCTCCTGCTGCGGATTTCTGCGGTGGACTGACGTTCGGTTGCGGCTGGCTCCACCGGGAAACCCACCGCACAACGCGCTCGCGCCTCGTACCGATCAAAAGCTCAGACGCGATTCCAATCGAACTGGGCCTTGTCGCCTTTGCCGTACACCTTCAGCGCGCCCTTGTCGCCGACCGCATTGGGGCGCTGGAAAATCCAGTTTTGCCACGCCGACAGGCGGCCAAAAATGCGGGTGAGCATGGTCTCGCGGCCACCAAAGCGCAGGTTGGCCTCCAGGCCGGTCAGTGCATCGGGCGACATGGCCGAGCGCTCCTCCAGCACCAGGCGGATTTCGTCCGCCCAGTCGATGTCGTCCAGCGCGGCGGTCACCAGCCCCAGCGCTGCGGCCTCATCGCCATCCAGCCCGCGGCCCACTGCCGCCCGGGCCGCGGCCAGTGGCGCGGCCTCGTCGTAAAAGCGGCGCTGCAACCGGCTCTGGTCGTTGACCATGGGGTAGCGGCCAAAATTGGCGTCGTGCAGCGCCAGGCGCGGGGCGCGCTCGGGCGCATCGGGCAGCACCAGCATGTAGCTGCGGTCGGCGGCCAGGGCCAGTTCGGCCAGCGTGCCGGCAAAGCACGACCCGGGCTCCAACAGCGCGATCAGGCTGCGCGACGACACGTCCAACCGCGCCAACGCCCGGCGCAGCAGCCCGGTGGTGGCGCGCACGAACCAATGGCCCGCATGCGCCTGCAGCGCGTCGTCGCAGGCCAGCACCGCCGCCGCGTCACCCTCGGTGCGCAGCACCCAGGTGCCAATCGTCAGCTCGTTGGTGCGCAAGTGCAGGATGGCGTCGTCCAGCTCCCGGCCCATGGCCAGCGGCCACCAGTCGGCGCCGGCGGCCTCGATGCCCGCACTGTCCGTGGGCTGCGGCACGGCCGGCGCGCGCACGGTCAGCGTCGCCACGCGCCGGGCCCGGTCGATCGCCACCTCGACATGCCGGTACGTCACCCCGTCGGGGCCGAACGTGCGCTGCAGCGGCGGCAAGGCCACCCCGCGCGCGTCGGTCGGACGGTCGCTCTGGGCGGCCAGCCGCTCGGCGCGCTCGCGCACCGCCTGGGCAAACACCGCCGGCTTGGCCACCGCATCCACCAGCCGCCAGTCCACGGCACGCTGGCCGCGCACCCCTTCGACGCTGGTGCAAAAAATGTCGGCCAAGTCGTGGCGCACCTTGCGCTTGTCGGTCACGCGCGTCAGCCCGCCCGTGCCGGGCAGCACGCCCAGCAGCGGCACCTCGGGCAGGCTCACGGCGCTGGAGCGGTCGTCCACCAGCAGAATCTCGTCACAGGCCAGCGCCAGCTCGTAGCCGCCCCCCGCGCAGGCGCCGTTGAGCGCGGCCAAAAACTTCAGGCCGTCGTGGCGGCTGGAATCCTCCATACCGTTGCGCGTCTCGTTGGTGAATTTGCAGAAATTCACCTTCCACGCATGGCTGGACAGACCGAGCATGAAGATATTGGCGCCGGAGCAGAACACCCGATCCTTCAGGCTCGTCACGACCACGGTGCGCACCTGCGGGTGCTCGAAGCGGATGCGGTTGAGCGCATCGTGCAGCTCGATGTCCACACCCAGGTCGTAGCTGTTGAGCTTGAGCTTGTAACCCGGCCGCAGCCCGCCGTCTTCGTCGATGTCAAGCGCCAGGGTGGCGATCGCCCCCTCCACGCTCAGGCGCACATGGCGGTACTGGGTCGGGTGCGTCTGGTAATCGACGACCGGGTTGGTGTTGGGATTCTGGGTCATGGCGGGGTCCTGCGTTCGGGGGAATGCATCAACATGCATTTCGCTGCATGCTTGATGTGCATCATAGTGCATATCATCAGCCCGCACAAGCCCCGCCACGGCGTCCGTGGACTAGGACAAACCCGTAGAGCCGGTCAGCTTTCGCGGCGCAGCAGCGCGTACACACCGTCGCGCAGGCGCATGAAGGTCTCTTCCAGCGGCTGCGCGCTGGTGTCCACGGTCAAATCGGCCTTGGAATAGAAGGCCGAGCGCCCGGCCAAGATGCGCTTGAGGTCCTCCATCGCCTCGGCGCTCGCGGCCATGGGACGCAGGTCGCCCTGGGCCGCCACGCGACGCATGTGATCGACCGGGTCGGCCTTCAGCCACACCGTCGTGCAGTGCTGCAGCAGCAGATTGAAATTGGTGGAGTCCGACACCAGGCCGCCCGGCGTGGCGATCACCACCTCGGGATAGATTTGGATCGCCTCCTCCAGCGCCCGGCGTTCGTAGCGCCGGTAGGCGGTCGCGCCGTACAGGTTGTGGATTTCGCTGATGCTGCAACCGGCAAACTGCTCGATCTCGCGGCTCAGTTCGATGAAGGGATAGCCCAGCGCTTCGGCCAGCCGCCGGCCCAGCGTGGACTTGCCCGCGCCGCGCAAACCAATCAGCGCAATGCGCGATTGGCGACCCGTGGCATCGACCCCGGTGGAGCCAAACAGCTCGGCGAGCTTCAGGCGGGCGCGCCGCAGCTCGCCCTCGTCGCGGCCCTGCAACAGCTCGCGGATCAGCAACCACTCCGGCGACGAGGTGCTGACATCGCCCAGCAGCTCCGCCAGCGAGCACTGCAAGGCCCGCGCCACCTGCAACAACACCAGGATGGACGCATTGCCCGCCCCGTACTCCAGATTGGCCAAGTGCCGCTCCGACACGTCGGCCGCCAGGGCGACCGCCTTGCGCGTCATCCCGCGGCGCGAGCGCAGTGTGCGCACACGCTCGCCCAACGCCACCAGAAACGGCACCCGCGGCTCACCCCCGGCGGGGTCCGCCTCGGGCTCCGTGCCCACGGGCAAGGTGAGCTGCAACACCGCATCCGGCCGCGCCTCGGTCAGGGGTTCGGGCGAGCGCAAGGCGTCAGACGTGGGGGACATGTCGTTCTCGTGGGGGGTTGAATTGGCAGCTCGGCCCGTCCATCGACCGCATCGAATCGGGAAAACCCCAAGTCTATCGATCCACCACAACATGCAGTTTAGTGCATACTGCGGCACAGGCACGATCGTGCATTTATACCCGCATTCCCGGGGACTGAACAGCATACCGCTGCATGTACCCCGCACAACCACCCCACGACCGAGGAGACCCCGCCATGTCCGCCACCCTGCCCCCACCAGAACGGTTCAACTTCGCCGCGCACCTGTTGACCCTGAATGCCGGTTGGCCCGAACGCACGGCCCTCATCGACGACCACGAGACCGTCACCTACGGCGAACTCGCCGAGCGCGTGCGCCGTTGTGCGGCGGGCCTGCGCGCCCTGGATCTGCGGCGCGAAGAGCGCGTGCTGCTGCTGATGCACGACAGCGCCGACTGGATCGTGGGCTTTCTGGGTTGTCTGTATGCCGGCGTGGTGCCCGTCGCCGTCAACACGCTGCTGACCGCCGACGACTATGCCTATCAACTGCGGCACGCGCGGGCCCAGTCGGCGCTGGTGTCCGCCCCGCTGCTGCCCACGCTGGCGCAGGCGCTCGACTCCGGCGCGCATGAGGTGCGGCACATCGTCGTCTCGCACCCCGGCGACCACCTGCCCGCCGACGCGGCCGGTGTGCCCTGTCACCCGTGGTCCGTCTGGCTGGCGCTGCAGGCGCCGGACGGCGCCCCCGCCGACACCGCTGCGGACGAGCCGGCCTTCTGGCTGTACTCCTCTGGCTCCACCGGCCGCCCCAAGGGCACGGTGCACACCCACGCCAACCTCTACTGGACGGCCGAGCTGTACGGCCGCCCCGTGCTGGGCCTGACGGCCCGCGACCGGGTGTTTTCGGCGGCCAAACTGTTCTTCGCCTACGGGTTGGGCAACGCGCTGACGTTTCCGCTCAGCGTAGGGGCGTCGGTGGTGTTGATGGCCGAACGCCCCACCCCGCCGGCGGTGTTCGCCCGCCTGACCGGGCGCACGCCCACGCTGGCGGGTCAACGCCCCACCGTGTTCTACGGCGCGCCCACCGGCTACGGCGGCATGCTCGCCCACCCGGACCTGCCGCCGCGCGAGCAGGTGGCCCTGCGCCTGTGCTCCTCCGCCGGCGAGGCGCTGCCGCGCGACATCGGCGAGCGCTGGACCGCGCACTTCGGGGCCGAAATCATCGACGGCATCGGCTCCACCGAGATGCTGCACATCTACTGCTCCAACCGCCCCGGCGACGTCGTCTACGGCACCAGCGGCACCCCGGTGCCCGGCTACGAGCTGGAGATCCGCGGCGAAGACGGCCGCCCGCTGCCCGCCAACCCGGACGGCTCCATCGACATCGGCGACCTCTACGTGCGCGGCCCCAGCGCCGCGCTCATGTACTGGAACAACCGCGACAAATCGCGCGAGACCTTCCAGGGCGCCTGGACGCGCACCGGCGACAAATACACGCGCGACGCCAGCGGCCGCTACATCTACGCGGGGCGCAACGACGACATGCTCAAGGTCAGCGGCATCTACGTCTCGCCGTTCGAAGTGGAGGCGACACTGGTGCGCCACCCCGCGGTGCTGGAAGCCGCCGTGATCGGCAAAACCGACGCCGACGGCCTGACCAAGACCAAGGCCTTCATCGTGCTGCGCCCAGGCGCACAAGCCACCGCCGAAGACATCCAGGCCCACTGCAAAGCCCACCTGGCGCCCTACAAATACCCACGGTACGTGGAATTCGTGCCCGAGCTGCCCAAGACCGCCACCGGCAAGATCCAGCGCTTTCGGTTGCGGGAGAGGGAGGCAGCGCTTCCCGCCAGCTGACTGCCCCCCGATGGGTACCACACAACGGGGCGACCGCCGTTCGCCATCTACCAGGCCACGCAAAAGAAGGTCACACAAGCCATCGACGCCCTTCAGTAAATCCGCTGTTGCACTGGGTGCTTGACACCACCCAAAATGGAACGACCTGTCATCCGCGCCACCTGCGGATGGTCAACGGCGCCGCCGGCTCGCGGCTGCCCACCTGCGACCGCCTGCGTAAGGACGCGCACCGGCACTCGACCGTATCGGCTGCTGTCGGCGCTGAACATCAAGTTTTGACGTCAAATCTTGATGTGCCACCGCCCACGCGGCCCCGCCGCGTCGCGCCCGCGCCACGGCCGCCCGAGGCAACCCCGCCGCGCGGCTGCGGCTGGCACGGATGGTGCTACGATGAGCCTGACCCCGCCGACCGCGGGGCCATCGTGTCCAACACTGGAGGTTGAAACCATGAAACGTGTTCAACAGGGCTTCACGCTCATCGAGCTGATGATCGTCGTGGCGATCATCGGCATTCTGGCAGCGGTGGCGCTGCCAGCATATCAGGACTATGTCGCTCGATCGCAAGTTGCAACCGGTCTTGCAGAGATCTCCGGCGCAAGAACGAATTACGAAGTCGCTGTGAGTGAAGGGAAGCTAGCAGCTTATTATACTGTTTCCAACATGGGACTTGCAAGTACAACTAAGCGCTGCACGATGGCAGTTAATGCACCCGGCAATAACGGAGCTCAACCCGCCGCGCTGCAATGCACTCTACAAAATTCAAACGCTGCGGTCAATGCTGCAGTAATCAAGTTGGGGCGGAACTCCGACGGGACTTGGAGCTGCACTATCTCGAACAGACCCGCCGGCTGGAAGGATTCTTTTTATCCTAGCGGCTGTTCAGATGGCACTTGATTTTTGACATCTACATTCGTTTTCTCAATATAAAAAAGAACCTTCCGAAAAGAAGGTTCTTTTTTCTCACGTCCCCTGACTGATCTTAATCGTCGGGAACTTACTGGAATAATCCTTGGCCTTCGCGGCCACGGCGATGGCCACCTGCCGCGCCACGGCCTTGTATAGCGCCGCGATGTCGCCATCCGGGTCGGCCACCACCGTCGGGCGGCCGGCATCGGCTTGTTCGCGGATGCTGCGGTTCAGCGGTAGCGCGCCCAGGTAGGCCACCTCCAGCTCGGCCGCCATGCGCTTGCCGCCGTCGGCGCCAAAGATGTGTTCCGTATGGCCGCACTTGGGGCAAACGTGCACGGCCATGTTCTCCACGATGCCCAGGATGGGCACCCCCACCTTCTGGAACATGGTGATGCCCTTGCGCGCGTCCAGCAGCGCAATGTCCTGCGGCGTCGTCACGATCACCGCGCCGGTGATGGGCACCCGTTGCGACAGGGTCAATTGAATGTCGCCGGTCCCCGGGGGCATGTCCACCACCAAGTAGTCCAGGTCCTTCCAGTTGGTCTGGCGCAGCAGCTGTTCCAGCGCCTGCGTGGCCATGGGGCCGCGCCAGATCATGGCCTCGTCCTTGTCCACCAAAAAACCAATGGACATGACCTGCAAGCCGTAGTTTTCCAGCGGCTCCATGGTTTTGCCATCCAGGCTTTCGGGCCGGCCTTCGATGCCCATCATCATGGGTTGGCTGGGGCCGTAGATGTCGGCATCCAGCACGCCCACGCGCGCGCCCTCGGCTGCCAGGGCCAGCGCCAGGTTGACGGCGGTGGTGCTTTTGCCCACCCCGCCCTTGCCCGAGGCGACGGCGATGATGTTCTTCACCTGCGGCAGCAGTTGCACCCCGCGCTGCACGGCATGCGCCAGGATACGGGTGTTGATCTGCACGGACACGTTGTCCACCCCGGGCACGCTGCGGGCCGCGGTCACCAGCACACGGCGCAGATCGGCCAGCTGGCTTTTGGCGGGGTAGCCCAGCTCCACCTCAAAGGCCACGTCGCCCCCGGCGATTTGCAGGTTTTTCAGGGCACGGGTGGTGACGAAATCCTTGCCCGTGTTGGGATCGACGACGGCTTGCAGCGCTTGCAGCAGCGCTTGTTGGTTGACGCTCATGGGGGTGCAGTCTCCAAAGGTTGGGCCCCTCTGGGGCCGCGTTGGGGCCATGTCCGATGGCGCGAGTCTAGCGGCTCGCACACGGGGCGCTCGCCCCGGCGCGCGCAGTGTCCTCATTAGAATCCCGGACTTGTCCGCCCATACAGGACCGTTACAGGACCGCTCCATGCCCTCGCGCCGTTTCTTCGTCACCACCGCCCTGCCCTACGCCAACGGCCACTTCCACATCGGCCACATCATGGAGTACATCCAGGCCGACGTGTGGGTGCGCACGCAGCGGCTGCTGGGGCACGAGGTGCACTTCGTCGGCGCCGACGACGCGCACGGCGCGCCGATCATGATCGCGGCCGAGAAGGCCGGCAAGACGCCGCAGCAGTTCGTCGCCGACATCGCCGCCGGCCGCGCCGCCTATCTGGACGGCTTTCACATCCGCTTCGACAACTGGCACAGCACCGACGCGCCGGAAAACCACCAGCTGGCGCAGGCGATCTACCGGGCGCTCAAGGCCGCGGGTCTGATCGAGGTGCGCACGATCGAGCAGTTTTACGACCCGGTCAAGGGCATGTTCCTGCCCGACCGCTACATCAAGGGCCAGTGTCCGCGCTGCGGCGCGGCCGACCAGTACGGCGACGCGTGCGAGGCCTGCGGCGCCGTCTACACGCCCACCGAGCTGAGAAACCCCTGCTCGGCGCTGTCCGGGGCCACGCCCGAGCTGCGCCAGTCGGAGCACTTCTTCTTCAAGTTGTCCGACCCGCGCTGCGTGCAGTTCCTGGAGGAGTGGACCTCCGCGCCCGGCCGGCTGCAGCCGGAGGTGGTCAACAAGATCCGCGAGTGGTTCACCAAGGACGAGGACGGCCGCGGGGGGCTGGGCGACTGGGACATCAGCCGGGATGCGCCCTACTTCGGCATCGAGATCCCGGACGCGCCGGGCAAGTACTTCTACGTCTGGCTGGACGCGCCGATCGGCTATCTGGCCAGCCTCAAGAACCACTTCGACAAGGGCCAGGCGGCCAACCACTGGCACGCGCCGTCGCGCACGACGCAGACGTTCGAGGCGTTCGTCGCCGACCCGGCGGTGGAGCAGATCCACTTCATCGGCAAGGACATCACCTATTTCCACACGCTGTTCTGGCCGGCGATGCTGCATTTTTCCGGCCGCAAGACGCCGACGCATGTGTTCGTGCACGGCTTCATCACCGTCAGCGGCGAGAAGATGAGCAAGAGCCGCGGCACCGGCATCGACCCGCTGCGCTACCTGCGCCTGGGCCTGAACCCGGAGTGGCTGCGCTACTACCTCGCGGCCAAGCTCAACCCGCGCGTGGAGGACGTGGACTTCAACCCGGAGGACTTCGTCGCCCGCGTCAACAGCGACCTGATCGGCAAGTACGTCAACATCGCCTCGCGCGCGGCGGGCTTCATCACCAAGCGCTTCGACGGCCGCCTGGGCGCCGTCTCGCCCGACGGCGATGCGCTGCTGGATGCGCTGCAGACCGCGCTGCCGGCGGTGGCCGAGCTGTGGGCCGAGCGCGAGTACGGCAAGGCGGTGCGCGAGGTGATGGCGCTGGCCGACCGCGTCAACGCCTACGTGGACCAGAACAAGCCGTGGGAGCTGGCCAAGCAGCCGGCACTCGCCGCCCGGCTGCACGACGTCTGCACCACCTGCATCGAGGCGTTCCGGGTGCTGACGGCGATGCTCAAGCCCGTGCTGCCGGCCACTGCCGAGCGGGTGGAGGCCTTCCTGCGCTGCGCGCCGCTGGACTTCGCCAACGCCGCGCGGCCGCTCGGCCCCGGACACGCCATCGCCCCCTACGAGCACCTGATGCAGCGCGTCGATCCCAAGCTGTTGGAGGCGCTGTTCGAGCCGCCGCCGGCGCCGGCCCCCGACGCGCCCGCCCCGGCCGCCGAAGGCGCGCCGCAGCCGGGCGGCGAGGCCATCGCGCCGACGATCTCCATCGACGACTTCGCCAAGGTGGACCTGCGCATCGCACGCATCGTCGCCTGCGAGCGCGTCGAAGGCTCCAGCAAGCTGCTGCGGCTGACGCTGGACGTCGGCGAAGGCCGCACGCGCAACGTCTTCTCCGGCATCGCCTCGGCCTACGCGCCGGAGCAGCTCGTCGGCAAGCTGACGGTGCTGGTGGCCAACCTCGCCCCGCGCAAGATGAAGTTCGGCGTCAGCGAAGGCATGGTGCTGGCCGCCAGCCACGCCGACGGCCAGACGCACCCGGGCCTGTTCATCCTAGAGCCGCACGCCGGCGCCGAGCCGGGCATGCGGGTGCGGTGAAGCGAACTGGCCCGCCATGCACCCCAAACTGCGCGGCTGGGTGGACGTCCATCGGACGCGCAAAGCCAACGTGCGCTTGGGGTTGACCCTGGCTTTTGTGGCCGGCGCGACGAACGCCGGTGGTTTTTTGGCAGTGGGTCAGTACACCTCGCACATGACGGGGGTGGTCTCTGCCGTGGCCGACAACATCGTCTTGGGTGAATGGATTTTGGTGATCGCCGGCATCGGCTCCCTGCTGGCGTTTTTGGCGGGGGCCATGACGACCGCGTGGATCGTGAACTGGGGCCTGCGCCGATCCCTGCGCAGCGCGTTTGGCCTGCCCTTGCTGCTGGAGGCCATGGCGCTGCTGCTGTTTGGCGTCTTCGGAGCGGTACTGGACCTGTTTTACGGTCTGTTTTTGCCGTTGACGGTCATCCTCCTGTGCTTCATCATGGGGCTGCAAAACGCCGTCATCACCAAAATCTCCAAAGCCGAAATCCGGACCACCCACCTGACCGGCTTGATCACAGACTTGGGCATCGAACTGGGTAAGCTGCTCTACGTCAACCGCCACCCGGAGCAGGCGCCCGTGCTGGCCAACCGGGACAAGCTGCGGCTGCAAATCCGCATGATTGCCAGTTTTTTCGGGGGCGCCGTTCTCGGGGCCTTGGGCTTCAAGTACATTGGTTACGCGAGCACCTTGCCTTTGGCCGCCATGCTGTTGTTGCTGATCTGGCGGCCCATCCTCCAAGACTGGGCAGTTCGGCAAAAAACGGTAACATGAGGCATGGCCAACCTGCCCCCGCTCGCCCGGTTTCAGCCCCGCTTGCAACAGGACTTGCGTGAGTACAGCCGGGACCGCCTCCTCAAAGACATCGGCGCCGGGCTGACCGTCGGGATCGTCGCTCTGCCACTGGCGATGGCCTTTGCCATCGCCAGTGGCTTGCCCCCGCAAGCCGGGCTGTGGACGGCGATCATCGCGGGTTTCATCATCGCCGCCTTTGGCGGGACGTCGGTGCAGATCGGCGGGCCGGCGGGGGCCTTCATCGTCATCGTCTACGGCATCGTCGAACGCCACGGCGTTGGGGGACTGCTCGTCTCCACCTTGTGCGCGGGGGTGCTGCTGTTTGTGATGGGGCTGCTGCGCCTGGGGGTGCTGGTGCGCTTCGTGCCGGTCAGCGTCGTCATCGGTTTCACCAACGGCATTGCGGTGCTGATCGGGCTGTCGCAGTTGCGCGACGCGCTGGGGCTGCAGGTAACCAAGATGCCAGCGGACTTTTTCGGCATCCTGCACGCGGTGGGTGGGGCGCTGTCCACCGTCAACCCCTACGCGGTGGCGCTGGCGGGTCTGTGCGTGCTGGGGCTGTTCGTGTGGCCGCGGCTGTGGGCCACGGACTCGGCCTTTCGCCAGCGGCTGGACACGCTGGAGGGCGTCAGTGCGCTG
Organism: Tepidimonas sp.; assembly: GCF_046292505.1. Classification (GTDB taxonomy): domain Bacteria; phylum Pseudomonadota; class Gammaproteobacteria; order Burkholderiales; family Burkholderiaceae_C; genus Tepidimonas. The sequence goes on from NZ_JBKBQX010000017.1 coordinate 14,414, forward strand.
CGCGCCACCTCGCGCCTGCCGGCGCCGGTGGTGGCGCTGGTCACCCTATCGCTGCTGGCCTGGGCGCTGGAGTGGCCGGTGGAGACGATCGGCAGCCGCTTTGGAGGCATTCCGCAGTCTTTGCCCGCGCTGGCGTGGCCCGATGTGTCCTGGCAAACGGTGCGCCAGCTCGTCACGCCGACATTGACCATCGCGCTGCTGGGGGCCATTGAGTCCCTGCTGTGCGCGCGGGTGGCCGATCAGTTGCATGGCGGCCGCAAGCACGACCCCAATCAAGAGCTGATGGCGCAGGGCATCGCCAACGCGGTGGTGCCGTTCATCGGCGGCATGCCGGCCACCGGCACCATCGCGCGCACGGTCACCAACATCCGCAGCGGCGCCACCAGCGGCGTTGCCGGCATGGTACACGCAGCGACGCTCGCGGCCATCGTGCTGCTGGCCGCGCCCCTGGCGCGCCACGTGCCGCTGGCGGTGCTGGCAGGGATCCTGCTGTTCGTGGCGTGGAACATGGGTGAGTGGCACGAGTTTGCTCGCCTCAAACACTTCAGCCACCACTACCGCCTGATGCTGCTGAGCACCTTTGCCGTGACGGTGGTGTTCGACCTGACGGTGGCGGTGGAACTGGGCTTGGTGCTGGCGGTGGTGCTGTTCGTGCGGCGGCAAAGCAGCCTGTTTCGCGTCACGCTGCATCAGACCGGGCCGCAGCGGATCGAGGCGCATCTGTACGGTTCGTTGTTCTTTGGTGCCGTCACCAAATTGGACCCCCTGATCCAGGCCGTGGAAGCGGCCGAGGCCGGCGTGCAGGTGCACCTGGATGCGCGTCACCTGATGCTGCTGGACACCACCGGGCTGGACGCACTGACCGGCTTGCACGACGCCATCGAGCGGCGCGGCGGCCGCTTGGTCATCGAGCATCTGCACGAACAGCCGTTGTCGCTGATGCGGCGCACCGGCTTTCTGTCGCGGCTGGGCGGCTGGTCCCCCCTGCCCCCGGCGGCCTAAAATCGCGGGCTGACGCGACGCCCACGAGAACGCCCATGAACCCGCTTGGTCTGCCCGACTACGTCTCCGACGCCACCCAGTTCATCGAATCGCTCAAGCGCAGCAAGCCCGCGCTGGAGGCCGAGCAGCGCGCCGGCCGCGCCCTGCTGTGGGACCGCCCGCAGGACCGCGACTTTTGGCGCGAGGCGCAGCGCGCGCGCGTCCCGCAAAAACCCTACGTCTACCAGACCGAGCCGTCGCTGAAGTGAGCGGCCCGCCGGCCGAACTGCCCCCGGGGCCCGACGCGGTGACCGCGCAGCCCGAGGTCATCGATCAGGTGGCCATTGCGCGCCTATACGGCGAGCCGCTGTTCGCGCTGCCGCAGGATCTGTACATCCCGCCGGATGCGCTGGAGGTTTTCCTCGAGGCCTTCGAGGGCCCGCTGGACCTGCTGCTGTATCTGATCCGTCGGCAGAACTTCAACATCCTGGACATCCCGATGGCCGAGGTGACGCGCCAGTACCTGGGCTATGTGGAGCAGGTGCGCGCGCGCAATCTGGAGCTGGCGGCCGAGTACCTGCTGATGGCGGCCATGCTGATCGAGATCAAGTCGCGCATGCTGTTGCCGCCCAAGCCCACGGCGGACGGCAGCGAGCCGGAGGACCCGCGCGCCGAGCTGGTGCGCCGGCTGCTGGAGTACGAACAGATCAAGCTCGCCTCGCGCAGCCTGGACGCGCTGCCCCAACTGGGGCGGGACTTCTGGCGCGCGCAGGTGCACATCGAGCAGTCGCTGGCGCCGCGCTGGCCGGAGGTGTCGGTGGACGATTTGCGCGCCGCCTGGCGCGACATCCTGCGCCGCGCCCGACTGGTGCAGCGCCACACCATCACGCGCGAGGCGCTGTCCGTGCGCGAGCACATGAGCCTGGTGCTGCGCGCCTTGCAAGGCCGCCGCTTCGTGGAGTTTGGCGAGCTGTTCGATCCGGCGCGCGGCGTGCCGGTCGCCATCGTCACCTTCATTGCCATGCTCGAACTGGCCAAGGAGCACCTGATCGAGTTGACCCAGGCCGAAGCCTACGCCCCCATCTACGTCCGGCTCGCCTACGTGCCGTCCTGAGCCGCCCCGCACCGGACCCGCCACCGCCATGAACCCTTCCCCACTCACAGCCGCCTCGGCCCACCACGTCTACGACGCGCTGATCATCGGCAGCGGCCTGGCCGGCCTGACGACCGCGCTGCTGCTGCCGCCGAGCTGGCGGGTCGCCATCGTCACCAAGCGCTCGATCACCGACGGCTCCAGCGGCTGGGCGCAAGGGGGCATCGCCGCGGTGCTGGCGGAGGGCGACAGCTTCCAGGACCACATCGACGACACCATGGTCGCCGGAGCCGGCCTGTGCGAGCCGGAGGCGACGCGCTTTACCGTCGAACACGCGCCCGAAGCCATCGCCTGGTTGCGCGAGCTGGGCACCCCCTTCACCGTCGAGGGCGACGGCCTGCACTTGACGCGCGAAGGCGGCCACAGCCACCGCCGCATCGTGCACGCGGCCGACGCCACCGGCGCGGCCGTGCAGCACACGCTGATCGAGCGGGTGCGCGCGGCGTCCAACATCGACGTGTTCGAAACCCACGCGCTGGTGGATCTGATTCTGAGCGACCGCCACGCCGAGCGCCGCGAGCTGCCCCGGCGCGTGCTGGGTGCCTATGTGCTGGACGTGGCCACCGACCGGGTGGAGGTGTTCGCGGCGCCGCACACCGTGCTGTGCACCGGCGGCGCGGGCAAGGTGTACCTCTACACCTCCAACCCCGACACCGCCACCGGCGACGGCATCGCCGCGGCGTGGCGCGCCGGCTGCCGGGTGGCCAACATGGAGTTCATCCAGTTCCACCCGACCTGCCTGTACCACCCCAAGGCCAAGAGCTTTTTGATCAGCGAGGCGGTGCGCGGCGAAGGCGGCCTGTTGAAGCTGCCGCCGCACCTCGGCAGCCGCCGCTTCATGCCGGACCACGACCCGCGCGCGGAACTGGCCCCGCGCGACATCGTGGCGCGCGCGATCGACTTCGAGATGAAAAAGCACGGCATCCCGTGCGTGTATCTAGACATCTCGCACCAGCCGCCGGCCTTTTTGCACGAGCACTTCCCCAACATCCTCAAGCGCTGTGCGGAACTGGGCATCGACATCACGCGCGAGCCGATCCCCGTGGTGCCGGCGGCGCACTACACCTGCGGCGGTGTCGTCACCGACCTGCGCGCCCGCACCGACCTGCCCGGCCTGTATTGCGTCGGCGAGGCCAGCTACACCGGCTTACACGGCGCCAACCGCTTGGCCAGCAACTCGCTGCTCGAGTGCATGGTGTTTGCGCGCGCGGCGGTACGCGACATGGTGGCCCACCCCCACCCCGCCCCCATCGCCGCGCGTCCCTGGGACGACAGCCGGGTGATCGATGCGGATGAGCAGGTCGTCATCAGCCACAACTGGGACGAGCTGCGCCGCTTCATGTGGGACTATGTCGGCATCGTGCGCACGGACAAGCGGCTGGAGCGCGCGGCCCACCGCATCGCGCTGCTGCAGGCCGAAATCCAGGAGTTCTACGCCCGCTTCCACGTCAGCAGCGACCTGCTGGAGCTGCGCAATCTGGTGCAGGTGGCGGACCTGATCGTGCGCTCGGCCCAGCAGCGCAAGGAGAGCCGCGGCCTGCACTACAGCCGCGACTACCCCTACACCCTGCCCGAAGCCCGTCCCACCATCCTGGTACCCGACCCCCGATGACGCCCTCGCGCACCCCCTGGACGGCCTACGGCGCGCTGGCCGCCAGCATGGCGCTGGTGGGCAGCTACGTGGCGCTGTCCAAGCCGCTGGTCGCGGCCATGCCGGTGTTTTTGCTGGCGTGGCTGCGTTACTTGATCGGTGCCGCGGCCATGGCGCACTGGGTGCGCCGCCCCGCGCACGAGGCGCCCCCCGGCCGCCGCACGCACGCGCTGCTGTTTCTGCAGGGGCTGCTTGGCAATTTTTTGTTTTCCATTTGCATGCTGTATGGCGTGAGCCTGACCACCGCCAGCGCGGCCGGGGTGATCATGGCGGCCATCCCGGCGGTGGTGGCGCTGCAGTCCGCGCTGTTTCTGCGCGAGCGGCTGGACGGGCGGGCGCTGGCCGCCATTGGGCTGGCGGCGGTGGGGATCGGGCTGTTCTCGCTGGACAAGGGGGCCGCCGCGCAGACGGCCACAGCTGCCGGCGCCACCTGGTTGGGACTGCCGCTCGCGGTGTGGGGCAACCTGCTGGTGCTGGCCGCCGTCTGCTGCGAAGCCGCTTATGTCGTCATCGGCAAGCGGCTGAGCGCCCAGGTGGGTCCCAAACGCATCGCGGCGCTCATCAATCTGTGGGGGCTGGCGTTGATGACACCACTGGGCCTGTGGGCCGCCCTGGACTACGACTGGGGGCGCATGGATGCGCCGCTGTGGGCGCTGCTGGTGTTTTACGGCCTCGCGGCCAGCGTGTGGACCGTGTGGCTGTGGATGACGGGGCTGCGCCACGTCTCCGCCGCGCGGGCCGGCGGGTTCACGGTGATGCTGCCCATCAGCGCCGCGACCATCGGCGTGCTGTTCATGGGCGAGCGGCTGACGCCGCTGCAGTGGCTGGCTTTTGGCCTCGCGCTGCTCGGCCTGATCGTGGCGACCTGGCCCACCCGGTCCATCACGCGCACCACAGACCCGTCGGCTGGGTGATACCCATCCACAGCGCCCAGCCGGATGTGGCTGCCAGCGCCAGCCCGGCCAAGCGTATGCCCCAACCGCCGGAGCGGGCATCGCCCAGCCGCAGCAGCAGCCACGGCCCGGCAACCAGCGACACCATGGTCCCGACGGCAAAGGCCGCCATGATCGCCGCGCCCTCCAACGCCGAGGCGGACAGCGACGCCACCAACAGCGCCGAGTACAGCAGCCCGCACGGCATCAGCGCCCAGCCCACGCCCAGCACCGCCGGGGCGCGGGCGCCCAGCCGGCTCATCACGGGTCGGGCACGGCGCCAGACGGCCTGCGCCCAGCCGTCCAGAAAGGCCGGCTGACGCGCCTGCACCACCAGCAGCAACCCCAGCAGCAGCGCGGCGACGTGCATCATGGTCCACACCGGGCGCAACACCACCGTCTGCTGGCCCAGCCAACCCATACCCTGTACCGTGCCGCCGGCCAGCGCGCCGAGCACCGAGTAGCCCACCAGGCGCCCCAGTTGCCACGTCCACAGCGCCTGGCGCGACCGGGGCGCGGCAGCCCGTGCGATCCCGGCACACGCCGCCCCGCACATGGCCACGCAGTGCGGCCCCCCCACAAGGCCCATCACCAGGGCCGACAGCGTCATGGAAGCGAGCATGGGCGCATGCTATCAGCCCCGCACGGGGCAGCAGGGGGGATCAGATGATCTTGGAAAAGCGCGCACGGTCCTGATCGACCTGCAAATAGCGGTCGAACACCATCGCAATCGCCCGCACCAGATACCACCCCGTCGCGGTGACCTCGAAGTGGGCATCATCCACCCGCACCAGTCCGTCGCGCTCCAGAGCGCGCAGTTGCTCCAGTTCGCGCGCGAAGTACGAACGAAAATCCACCAAATGGGCCAGGTTGATGGACTCGAAGTCCACCAAGCCCTGGCACATGATGGCCATGATCACACTGCGGCGCAGCAGATCGTCCCGCGTCAGCGCCAGTCCGCGCACGATGGGCAGCCGCCCCTGGTCGAGGGCGTCGTAGTACTCGTCCAGCGTCTTGGCGTTCTGGCTGTAGGTGGCGCCGATGCGGCCGATGGCCGACACCCCCAGCGCGATCAGATCGCAGTCGGGCTGGGTGCTGTAGCCCTGAAAGTTGCGGTGCAGCCGCCCCTGCCGCTTGGCCACCGCCAGCGCGTCGTTGGGCAGGGCAAAGTGGTCCATACCCACATACACATAGCCCGCCGCGCTCAGGTGGTCCAGCGACAGCGACAGCATCGCCAGCTTGTCGGCCGGGCTCGGCAACTCGGCCACGACGATGCGCCGCTGCGGCTTGAAGCGTGCCGGCAGGTGCGCGTAGGCGTACAGCGCGATGCGGTCCGGCCGCAGGCGCTCGACTTGCTCCAGGGTGTGGCGAAAGGACTCCGGCGTCTGCTGGGGCAGGCCGTAGATCAGGTCGACATTGATCGACTCGAACCCCAGCGCTCGCGCCGCTGCGACCAGGGCAAACACCTGCTCCGCCGGCTGGACGCGGTGCACGGCCTTTTGCACGGTGGGGTCGAAATCCTGCACGCCAAAACTCAACCGGTTGAAGCCCAGTTGGTGCAGATTCGCCAGGCGCTCAGCTGTCACCGTGCGGGGATCGACCTCGATCGAATACTCGCCCCCCGGCACCAGCTCGAAGTGGCGGCGGATCATGGCCATCAGGTCGGCCAATTCGGCATCGCTCAGGAAGGTGGGTGTGCCGCCCCCCAGGTGCAACTGGCTGACCCGGTGGCCGCGGCCGAAGTGGTCGGTCTGCAGTTCCAGCTCGCGCGAGAGGTAGCGCAAATACTCCGCCGCCTTGCCGTGGTGCTTGGTGATCACCTTGTTGCAAGCGCAGTAGTAGCACAGCGACTCGCAAAACGGGATGTGCACATACACCGACAGCGGCAGCGCCATCGAACCGGCGCGGCGCTGCTCGAGCGCCTGGACGTAGTCGCGCTCGGTGAACGCCTCGACGAAGCGGTCCGCCGTCGGGTAGGACGTGTAGCGCGGGCCGGGAATGTCGAACCGGCGCAGCAGGGCTTCATCGATGACGTGCTTCACAGGGGTGAACTCCATTGGGTAAGTAATGTGCCCCAGCACGCCCCCCGGGCTCTTGACGTGAGTCAAACCCCCTGCACACCGATGCCCGCAATGCCTGCCGGGACAAAGATCAGCGGGCACGCCGACCGGTTGTTATCATCGCTCGCACATGGCAGTCCCCCATTGGACAGTCCCCTTTCGGCCCCCAGGCCGGCAACGCCACAGCGCCCATGGATCTGCACAGCATCAAAGTCGCCTGCTCCAGTTGCAACCTGCGCGAGCTCTGCATTCCCGTCGGTCTCAACCCCGGGGAGATGGAGCAGCTCGACAACCTGATCACCCACAGGCGGCGCGTGCGGCGCGGCGCGGCGCTGTTCGCTGCCGGCGATGCGTTCACCTCGCTCTACGCGGTGCGCTCGGGCTTTTTCAAGACCAGCGTGACGACGGCGGACGGGCGGGATCAGGTCACGGGTTTTCAGATGGCGGGGGAAATCCTGGGCCTGGACGGCATCGTGCAGGACAAGCACTCCTGCTCCGCGATCGCGCTGGAAGATGCCGAGGTGTGCGTACTGCCGTTCGACAAGCTGGAGCAGCTCTCGCGCGAATTCAGCACCCTGCAGCACCACGTGCACCGCATCATGAGCCGCGAGATCGTGCGCGACCAGGGGGTCATGCTGCTGCTGGGCAGCATGCGCGCCGAGGAACGCCTGGCGGCCTTCCTGCTCAACCTCGTGCAGCGCCTGCACGCGCGGGGGTTTTCCAAATCCGAGATGGTGCTGCGCATGACCCGCGAGGAGATCGGCAGCTACCTCGGCATGAAGCTGGAGACGGTCAGTCGCACCTTTTCGCGCTTTCAGGACGACGGGATCATCGAAGTCAAACAGCGCTATGTGCGCATCCTGGATCCCGACGCGCTGGGTGCCATCGTCAACCACGCCAGCCCGGGCGGGGACTGACGGCGCCGGCCAGCCCCGTCGAGCACAGTCCTTTCGAACGCAGCCCGCTCAGGCGCAGCCGCCGCAGCGCCCGTCATCGCACGCGGGGCGGGAATTGGTCGCCGAACCATCGCCCCGTACACAGTCCGCCGGGCGTTGATCGGGCGGGACGGGACAGCGGTTGATCTCCCACGGCGACAGGGACAGCAACGTCGTGAGCGCCCCGGACGCCATGGTCAAGCCCCAGAAGACAAAGAACGCCAGGGTGTAGATGGCCTGCCGCGACCACCCGAGGGACTCCCCCGCCCAATGCAGCTCGCTGGGATCGACGAAGGCGAACACCACCACTTCCATCACCGCCGCCATCAGGAAGGCGGGCCAGGCAATCCACATCAGGCGTTGGGCCAACATCATGCGCTCCTCTCGGGTGTGGCCCCGGCGGGGCCTCAATCGTTTTTGGGTAATGCCGACGACACGGCGTGGTTGCGCCCCTGATTCGCCGGCAGCAGCGCCTTTTCGACCTGCAGCCGCTCCTCCGGGGTCAGGCGATCGGGCGCCACGACGGTGGGCGCCGGGGCGGCCTCGCGCGGCAGCACCGTGTCCGCATTGCGCACTGCGATCGTGACCGTCACGAGGGACGCCACCACCACGACCAGCGGCCCCCCGATCACCATCCAGACATACGGTTCACGGTACCAGGGGCGCGCGGGGGACGGCTGGGCAGGCGAAGGGGCAGTCATCGTCGACATAGTGTAGGCCTTGATACAGCGCTCTTGAGTTCGAAGCCCCCGGGGGTTTTCCCGGGGGTGGCGTCAACGGGGCACCACGAAGGTGGTCTTCTCCCGCACATCGATCGCGCCATCCGGTGTGCGGAAGCCGAATGTGATGGGATGCGAGCCGGCCTGCAAGCCCGGGGGCACCTGCACCCGCACGGCGACCGAGCGCACCTCGGTGGGCAGCAGATGCACGCTGCGTTCGGAGGTGATCTCGATACCCGGCAGGCCCTCCACTGTCACGGCCAGTTCGCGCTCGTGCTCCGAAGCGTTCATGAACTGGATGCGGTAGACGTTTTCGATACGCCCCATCTCGACCATGCGCGCCAGCGCCCCGCGGTCGCGAATCACATCCACCTTGAGCGGCACGCGCAGCCAGAGGCTCACACCCAGCGCGACGATGATGGTCAGCAGGATGGCGCTGTAGACCAGCACGCGCGGGCGGAACGCCCGGCGGATCATCTGCGCGCGCGTCCAGCCATTGGCCATGCCGTTTTGCGTCGAGTACTTGATCAGCCCCTTCGGGTAGCCCATCTTCCCCATCACCTCGTCGCAGACGTCGACGCAGGCGCCGCAGCCGATACACTCGTATTGCAGGCCGTTGCGGATGTCGATGCCGGTGGGGCAGACCTGCACGCACAGGGTGCAGTCGACGCAGTCGCCCAAGCCCAGCGCCCTGGGGTCGGCGGACTTCTTGCGCGCGCCGCGCGGCTCGCCGCGCTTGGCGTCGTAGGTCACGATCATCGTGTCCTTATCGAACATCGCGCTCTGGAAACGCGCATAGGGACACATGTACTTGCAAACCTGCTCGCGCATGTAACCGGCATTGCCGTAGGTCGCAAAACCGTAGAAGAAAATCCAGAAGGTTTGCCACGGCCCCAGGTTCCAGGCCAAAAAGGCCGCCCCCAGGTCACGTATCGGCGTGAAATAGCCGGCAAACGTGAAGCCCGTCCACAAACCGAACACGATCCACGCCAGCTGCTTGCCACCTTTGCGAGCCACCTTGTTCAGGCTCCAGGGCTGCTGATCCAGGCGCATGCGCGCCGAGCGGTCGCCCTCGAAGAGCTTTTCCAGCCACAGGTAAATCTCGGTGTAAACGGTTTGCGGGCAGGCATAGCCACACCACAGGCGCCCGGCGATCGCCGTGAACAAAAACAGCGACAGCGCCGAGACCACGAGAATCCCCGTCAGGTAGATGAAATCCTGCGGGTACAGCACCAGACCAAAAATGTAAAACCGCCGCGCCTCCAGATCGAACAGCACGGCCTGGCGGTCATTCCAGGCCAGCCAGGGCAATCCGTAAAAAACGATCTGGGTCAACCACACGAAGACCCAGCGCCACTTGGCAAACAACCCCGTCACCGCGCGCGGATAGATCTTCTTGCGGGCCGCGTACAGGGAAACCTCGACCTCTTCGTCCGACGGGGTGGAACCTTGGGGTGTGTTGGCAGCGCTGGTACTCATGGCAGTATTCGGCACGAATCAAAAAAACCGGGAGGCGGGCCACAGGCGCCACCCCCCGGCGACGGGATCAGTTCGGATTCGACAGCTTCCAGACGTAGCCCGTCAGCACATGGATTTGCGCATCGGTCAGCAGGGCATTTTGCGCCGGCATGGCGTTGGTCTTGCCCTCGTTGATCATCTTGATGATCGCCTCTTCACCCCAGCCATGCAGCCAGATTTGATCGGTCAGGTTGGGTGCGCCGGTGGCGTGCATGCCCTTGCCGTCCGCACCGTGGCAGGCCGCGCAGGCCCCCCACTTGGCGGCCCCTTGCGTGGCGCGCACGCTGTCGTGCGGGCTGCCGGACAGGCTCAGCACATAGTGCGCCAGATTGCGAACATCCTCGGGCGTGCCGACCGCCGCCGCCATCGGGGGCATCATGCCCTGACGGCCTTCGGCAATGGTTTTGTGAATGTAGTCCGGTTGCCCGTCGCCGCCCAGCCAGTCGGCATCGGTCAGGTTGGGGAAACCCTTGCTGCCACGCGCGTCCGAGCCGTGGCACTGGGCGCAGTAGTTCATGTACAGCCGCTCACCCACCGCCATGGCCTGTTGGTCCTTCGCCAAATCCTTGGGGTCCATGCCCTTGAACTTGGCATACAGGGGCTCGACCGCCGCGAGGGCCTTGGCACGCTCGGCCTCCCACTGGCCCTGGGAGCTCCAGCCCAGTTGGCCCTGAACCTTGCCGAACATCGGGTACATCAGGCCGTAGGCCAGGGCAAACACCACGGTGATGATGAACAGATACACCCACCAGCGCGGCAGGGGGTTGTTCATCTCGCGCAGGTCGCCGTCCCAAACGTGGCCGGTGGTGTTGTCCGCTGCGGGCATGACCTTGGTCTTCCCGCTGGCCCACAGGAAAAAGGCGCAGGCCAGGATACTGATCAGGGTCACGCCGGCAACGAACAGGTGCCAGAAGTCACTGGTGAAATCGCTCATGATGGTTCTCTCCTGACGGGCCTCACTCGTCGCGGAAGGGCAATTGGGCCGCTTCCTCGAAACGTTCCCGGTTCTTGCGGGACCAAGCCCAGACCCAGATGCCGATGAAGGTCACGAAGCTCAGCACCGTGACGATGACGCGCAGATCGTTGACATCCATGATCTGTCCCCCCTCACTGCGCGGCGCCGGCTGCGGGCTCACCCACGGCAGACTGGGCGGTTTTGGTGGCCGGCTGCGCCAGCTTGTCCCACGAACGGGCGGTCCCCAGACCCTGCAGGTAGGCGATGAGCGCCTCCAGCTCCGTCTTGCCCTTGACTTCCTCGGCGGCCTTCGCGATTTCTTCGTCGGAATACGGCACACCCAGTTGACGCAGCGCGCGCATCTTGGCGGGCAGTGCGTCGGCGTCCACGGAGCGGCGCTCCAGCCACGGGTAGGCCGGCATGTTGGACTCCGGCACCAGATCGCGCGGGTTGATCAGGTGGATGCGGTGCCACTCGTCGGAGTAGCGGCCACCGACGCGCGCCAGATCCGGGCCGGTGCGCTTGGAACCCCACTGGAACGGATGGTCGTAAACGAACTCGCCGGCCACGGAGTACGGACCGTAGCGCAGCGTCTCGGCATGGAAGGGGCGCACCATCTGCGAGTGGCAAACGTAGCAACCCTCGCGGACGTAGATGTCGCGCCCGGCCAGCCGCAGCGCAGAGTACGGCTGCACCCCCTCGATCGGCTTGGTGGTGGAGTGCTGGAAGAACAGCGGCACGATCTCGACCAGACCGCCCACCGCCACCACCAGGGTGATGAGGACGATCATCAGGAAGTTGTTGGTCTCGATGCGCTCGTGACCGCTCGGCTTGTGTTGTGCGTTGGCCATGGTGTCCTCCTCAGGCGTGCGCGGGGGCAGGGATGGCCACCGGGGTCGCCTTGCCCTGGGCCGCGGTCTTCCAGACGTTCCACGCCATCACGCACATACCGGCCAGGTACAGCACGCCGCCCAGCAGACGGATCACGTAGAACGGATAGGTGGCCTTGACCGACTCGACGAAGGTGTAGGTGAGCGAGCCGTCCGGGTTGACGGCGCGCCACATCAGGCCCTGCATCACGCCGGCGATCCACATCGCGGCGATGTAGAGCACGATGCCGATGGTCGAGATCCAGAAGTGCAGCTCGATGGCCTTGACGCTGTACATCTTCTTCTGACCAAACAGGCGCGGGATCAGGTAGTACAGCGAACCCATGGTCACCAGACCGACCCAGCCCAGCGCGCCGGAGTGCACATGGCCGATGGTCCAGTCGGTGTAGTGGCTCAGCGCGTTGACGGTCTTGATCGACATCATCGGCCCTTCGAAGGTCGACATGCCGTAGAACGACAGCGACACGATCAGGAAGCGCAGGATCGGGTCGTCACGCAGCTTGTGCCAGGCGCCCGACAGCGTCATGATGCCGTTGATCATGCCGCCCCAGCTCGGCGCGAGCAGAATGAGCGAGAACACCATACCGAGCGACTGCGCCCAGTCCGGCAGCGCGGTGTAGTGCAGGTGGTGCGGACCCGCCCACATGTAGGTGAAGATCAGCGCCCAGAAGTGCACGATCGACAGCCGGTACGAGTACACCGGACGCTCGGCCTGCTTCGGGATGAAGTAGTACATCATGCCCAGGAAGCCCGCGGTCAGGAAGAAGCCCACCGCGTTGTGGCCGTACCACCACTGCACCATGGCGTCCTGCACACCGGCGTACACCGAGTACGAGTGCGTCAGGCTGGTCGGGATCTGGATGTTGTTGACGATGTGCAGCATCGCCACGGCGATGATGAAGGCACCGTAGAACCAGTTGGCCACATAGATGTGCCGCACTTTGCGGGTGCCCACCGTGCCGAAGAACACGATCGCGAAGGCCACCCACACCACGGCCACCAGAATGTCGATCGGCCAGATCAGCTCGGCGTATTCACGGCCCTGGGTGTAGCCCAGCGGGTAGGTGATGGCCGCCAGCACGATGATGGCCTGCCAGCCCCAGAACGTGAACGACGCCAGTGCCGGTGCGAACAACTGTGTCTGACAGGTGCGCTGCACCACGTAGTAGGCGGTGGCGAACAGGCCCGAGCCGCCGAAGGCAAAGATCACCGCGCTGGTGTGCAGCGGGCGCAGCCGGCTGTACGTCAGGTACTCGATGCCGAAGTTGAGCTCCGGCCACGCCAGTTGTGCGGCAATGATGACGCCGACCAGAAAGCCGACGATGCCCCACACCACGGTCATGATGGCGAACTGCCTCACGACCTTGTCGTTGTAGACCCCCGTCGCGGGGGCCGCCGTGGTTGCAGACATAGGTAACACTCCTGTTGTGAAAATCACCCAGGCGCAGTATCCGGGAGCCCTCCCCCTGCGCCCTTGACATAGGTCAATCGTGGCGCAGGATGCGCTCGCCCTCGCGCTCGACGTTATCGAATTGGCCCGAGTGCAGCGCCCACCAGAACAGGCCGATGATCAGCAGCACCAGCACCACCGACAGCGGCACCAGCAGGTAGAGGATTTCCATCGTTCGTCTCTCCAGGGGCAGGGGCGGCCGTCTCAGGCCGGGGCGGGGGCGGAGGCGGCGGCCGACGCCGGGGTGGTGGCGCCGGAGGCGGCGCGGCCCAGCCGCATCGCGTTGCCAATGACCAACAAGGAACTGGCGGCCATGCCCAGCCCCGCCGCCCACGGCGGCATGTAGCCGGCCACCGCCAGCGGCACCGCCAGCGCGTTGTAGCCGGCGGCCCAGGCCAGGTTCTGGCGCACGACGCGCAGCGTCGCGCGCGCCATTTCGACCGTGCGCACGATGTCGGTGAGGCGGCCGCTCTGCACCACGAGGTCGGCGCGCGTCTGCGTCAGCGGCGCGCCATGGCCGAGCGCGAACGACACGTCGGCCGCGGCCAGCACGGGGCCGTCGTTGAGGCCGTCGCCGACCATCGCCACGCGCCGCCCCTCGGCCTGCCAGCGGTGCAGCGTGGCGAGCTTGTCCTCGGGGCTGGCGCCGGCGACGACATGCTCGATCCCGAGCGGCCGCGCCACGCGCTGCGCGGCGCCGAGCCGGTCCCCGGACAGCAGCCGCACCTGCAGCCCGAGCGCGCGCAGCCGCTCGATCGCCTCGCGCGCCTCGGGGCGCACGCCTTCGTCGAGCACGAAGGTGGCCAGCCACCCCTGCCCGTCGCACAGGTGCGCGCACGGCACGTCGGCTGGCGCGCGGCCGGCGGCGATGAGCGCCGCCTCGTCCAGACCGCAATGCGCCGCCGACCCCAGCCGCCACGTCTGGCCGTCCGGCCCCTGCGCGGTCAGACCCCGGCCGGGCGTCTCGCGCACCTCCCACGCCGGGGCGTCGGACTGTTCGCCGGCGGCGGCCACCAGCGCGCGCGACACCGGATGCAGCGAGGCGCGCGCCAGCGGCAACGCCGCCGCCAGCGCCTGCGCGCGCGTCACGCCAGGGCGCGTGACGACGTCGCGCACCACCACGCGGTCCTGCGTCAGCGTACCGGTCTTGTCGAACACGACGGTGTCCACCGCCGCCAGCGACTCGAACGCCTGCAGCCGCCGCGTCAGGATGCCGCGGCGCGCCAGACCGCCGGCAGCAGCCAGCATCGCCGCTGGCGTGGCCAGCGACAGCGCGCACGGGCAGGTGACGATCAGCACCGCCACCGCCACGGCCAGCGCCCGGCTGGGGTCGAACTGCCACCAGTACAGTCCGGCCAGCCCCGCCGCCAGCAGCACCGCCACCAGGAACGGCGCGGCGATGCGGTCCGCCAGCCGCGCCAGGCGCGGCTTGTCGGTGCTGGCCTGCTCCATCAGCGCCACGATCTGCGCAAAGCGCGTCTCGCGCCCGACGCGCTGCAGGCGCACGCGCACCGTGCCGCCGAGGTTGTGGCTGCCGGCCACCACCGCCTCGCCGCGGCGGCGCGTCACCGGGTGCGACTCACCGGTCAGCAGGGCCTCGTCCACCGTGGCGGCTTCCGAGAGCACCTCGCCGTCACCCGGGAAGGCCTGCCCGGCCTGCACGTGCACCACGTCGCCGGCCTGCAGGCGCTTGAGCGAGACCGCCTCCAGCGTGCCGTCGGCGCGCTCGCGCTGCACCACCTCCGGCAGGCGGTTCATCAGCGCATCCAGCGCGCCGGCGGTGCGGTCGCGCAGCTTGTGCTCCAGATAGCGCCCGCCGAGCAGGAAGAACACGAACATCGTCAGCGAGTCGTACCAGATGTCGTGCCCCCACGGACCGCTGGGGTCGAAGGTCGCCAGCGTGCTGACGACGAAGGTGATCAGGATGCCCAGCGACACGGGCACATCCATGCCGATGCGGCCCTGGCGCAGGTCGCGCCAGGCGCTGCCGAAGAACGGCCCGCTGGCGAACAGCAGCACCGGCAGGCTCAGCACCCACGAGGCCCAGCGCAGCAGCTGCAGCAGGTCAGGCGGAATCTGGCCCGGCTCGGTGACGTATTCGGGCCACGTGTACATCATGACCTGCATCATGCAGAAGCCCGCGACGAACAGCCGCCACAGCGCGCGGCGCGTCTCGCGCGTGCGCTCGCTGACCGCCAAGGCTTGCTGCATCGGCAGCAGCCGGTAGCCGACGCGGCCGACCGCCTCGGCCAGCTCCGACAGGCGCGTGCGCGCCGGATCCCAGCGCAGCGTCAGGCGCCGGGTGGCGGCATGCACCTGCGCCTCCAGCACGCCGCCGCGGCCGGCCAGCGCGGCCTCCACGGTGTCGGCGCAGGCGGCGCAGTACATGCCCTGCACCACCAGCGTCGATTCGCAGACAGAGCGGCCGCCCTCCTCGCGCACCTCGGTGAAGTCGCGCTGCTCCAGCGGGTCGTCCAGCACGCGAAAGTCGTCGTGCACCTCCAGCGGGCCGCGGTGGCCGCCCCATACTCCGGCCAACAACGCGCTGTTGCCCGCTGCAGGGATGGCGTTCCCTGCAGCCGCTCGCGGTGGCGGGGCTGTTTCGTTCATTGCCGAACGGTACCCGATCCCCCGGCGTGCGGGCTTGACCTAGGTCAAACCCCGACTCGGGGCCCGTGTTACCGTGCCAAGATGGTAGGCAGAAGCGGGCCGGATCCGCAGGCCGGCCGCACTGCCGTTTTGAGAGGAGACCCTGCATGTACCAGCGCATCCTGGTGACCACCGACGGCTCCAAGCTGTCCGATCGTGCCGTGGAGCACGCCATCGCCCTGGCCGATCTGACGGGAGCGGAGCTCGTCGCGTTGCGCGTCGTGCCGCGCTATCCGCAGACGTATTTCGAAGGGGGAGTGGCACTCGGCACGCCCGAGGTGCGGCAGATCGAAAAGCAGTGGGAGGACGAAGCGCGCCAGACGGTGGCCGCCGTCAAGACGCTGGCCCAGGCGCGGCAGGTGAAGGTCAAGCCGATCACGGTCAAATCCGACTTGATTGCCGAAGCCATCATCGCCGCGGCCAAGCGCCACAAATGCGACCTGATCGTGATGGCCTCGCATGGGCGGCGGGGGATCAAGCGGCTGCTGCTGGGCAGCGAGACGCAGCAGGTACTGACGCACTCGCACATCCCCGTGCTGGTGCTGCGCTGAAGCGAGCACCGCCCGTTGTTCAGACGGCGAAGCTGTCGCGGTAGCGCTCGCGCAGGATGTTTTTCTGCACCTTGCCCATGGCATTGCGCGGCAGTTCGTCCACCATCACGCAGCGCTTGGGGATTTTGTAGTTGGCCAGGCGCGTGCGCAGGGCGACCAGCACGGCATCCGGATCGACGCGGTGGCCGGGTTGCACGATCACCAGGGCCACGCCGACCTCACCAAAATCGGGGTGCGGCACGCCGACGACGGCGCTTTCGGCCACGCCGGGCAACTCGTTGATCGCACCCTCCACCTCCGCCGGATAAACGTTGTAGCCCCCGCTGATGATGAGGTCCTTGCTGCGGCCGACCAGCGTCAGGTAGCCGCGCTCGTCGATGAAACCGACGTCGCCGGTGCGAAACCACCCGTCGGCAGTGAACTCGGCGCGGGTCTTGTCGGGCATGCGCCAGTAGCCCTGGAAAACGCTGGGGCCGCGCACCTGCACGCCCCCCACCTCGCCAGTCGGTCGCGGGCGGTCGCCGTCGCCGGCAATGCGCAGCTCCACCCCCGGCAGCGGAAAACCCACGGTGCCGCCGCGCCGCTCGGCCTGTCCCCCGTAGCGGGGGTCGGGCGTGCAAGGATTGGAGGTGAGCATGATCGTCTCGCTCATGCCGTAGCGCTCCAGAATGGTGTGGCCGGTGCGCTGCTGCCAGGCGCGAAAGGTCTCGATCAGCAGCGGCGCCGAGCCGCTGATGAACAGCCGCATGTGCGCGCAACGCTCGGCGGTGAGGTCTGCCTCGGCCAGCAGCCGGGTGTAGAGCGTCGGCACCCCCATGAACACCGTGGCGCGCGGCAGCCAGGTCAGCACGGTGCGCGGGTCGAACTTGGCCGCCCACAGCATGGGGCTGCCGTTGAGCAAGGCGCCGTGCACCGCGACGAACAGCCCGTGGACATGGAAGATGGGCAGCACATGGATGAGCACGTCGTCCCGGCGCCAGTCCCAGTAGCGGCGCAGCACCTCGGCGTTGGCGAGCAGGTTGCCGTGGGTGAGCATCGCCCCCTTGCTGCGCCCGGTGGTGCCGCTGGTGTAGATGATGGAAGCCAGCGCCTGCGCCCCGACCGCGGCGGGCACCTGCTGGTCCGGCTGGTGCGCCGCGCGATCCAACAACGTGCCGCTGCGATCGGCCCCGAGCGTGAATACCGCGCGCGCGCCGCGCCGAAACGCCAGGGCGCTGATCCAGCCGAAGCGCTGCGGCGCACAGACGACGACCGCGGGCTCGGCATCGTCGATGAAATACTCGACCTCGGCCGCTGGATAGGCGGTGTTGAGCGGCACATAGACATGGCCCGCGCGCAGGGTGCCCAGGTAGAGCATCAGCGCCTCCACCGACTTGTCCACCTGCGCCACCACGCGCGAGGCGGCCGGCAAATTCAGCCCCGCGAGCAGGTTGGCGATCATCGCGCTGCCGCGCTCCAGGTCGCGCCAAGTGTAGACAAGGCCCTCGTCGGTTTCGATGGCAGGGCCATCCAGATCGGCGGGAAAGCCGGCGCGCAGCGCAGCGTACAGATTGGTCTCGGGTGCGGTGTTCATCGTCTGCGTCATCAGGAGGCGGCAGGCGTGCGGCGCGCCCACAGCCATAGGGCCAACCCCGACACGACCATCGGAAGGCTGAGCCACTGGCCCATGCTCAGGCCCAGCGACAACAGGCCCAAGTGGGCATCCGGCTCGCGGAAGTATTCGGCGGCAAAGCGCATCACGCCATAGCCGGTGAGGAACGCCGCCGACACCTCACCCACACGGCGGGGCCGGCGCGCAAACGCCCACAAAAGCACGAACAGCAGCACCCCTTCCAGCGCAAACTGGTAGAGCTGTGAAGGATGGCGCGGCAGCGGACCGGCAGCGGGAAACACCATGGCCCACGGCAGATCCAGCGGCGCCGGCCGGCCCCAAAGCTCGCCGTTGATGAAGTTGCCGATGCGGCCCAACGCCAGCCCCACGGGAACACACGGCGCGACGAAATCCATCACCTGCAGCCACGGCCGCTGCTGGCGGCGGGCCCACCACGCCATCGCCAGCAGCACGCCCAGCAGACCGCCGTGGAAGCTCATGCCCCCTTCCCAGACGGCAAACACCCGCAACGGCTCGGCCAGGTAGGTGAGCGGCTTGTAAAACAACACATACCCCAGGCGGCCACCCAGGATCACACCCAGCACACCCCAAAACAGGATGTCCTCCACATCGCGTGGCTGCCAACCGAGCGTTCGGTAGGGCTCGTGCCGCAGGCGCCGTCGCCCCAGCCAGACGAACATGGCAAAGCCAGCCAAATACATCAGGCCGTACCAGTGCACGGCCAGCGGCCCGATGCGAATGGCCACCGGGTCGAATTGGGGATGCATCAACATGCGCCGATGGTACGCGATGGCCGCCGACGACAGGCCGTTACCATGGTGACAACTGAATGACAAAACCCATGTCCGCACAGAGGAGGGACACCATGGAAGTCCGCACCGACGATCAGCGCCGCTACCACCGGGTGCGGGCGGTCTTCGAAGAAGCGTTCGAACTCTGCCGGCCGCTGCTCGACCCGTACCAGGGGATCGCCGGACACGCCCTCACCCACCACGTTCCGCTGCGGGTGCGTGAGCATTTTCCGGATTTGGCGCAGGAAGAAGTCCTGGTGCTATCCATCGCGCTGCGTGCCGCGTGGACACGCAGACGCGTGCGCGGCTGACCCGGCGTTCAGTCGTCCAGGCGGGACACGTCCCGCACGGCGCCCCGGTCGGCTGACGTGGCCAGCAGCGCGTAGGCCTTGAGCGCCGCGGAGACCTTGCGCGGGCGCGGGCGCGCCGGCTTCCAGCCCAGGCGATCCTGCTCGGCGCGGCGGCGCGCCAGCTCGGCCTCGTCCACCAGCACGTCGATGCGGCGGTTGGGGATGTCGATGCGGATGCGGTCGCCGTCGCGCACCAGGCCGATCGACCCGCCAGCGGCCGCCTCGGGCGATACATGCCCGATCGACAGCCCCGAGGTGCCACCGGAGAAGCGCCCGTCGGTCAGCAGCGCGCAGACCTTGCCCAGCCCCTTGGACTTGAGGTACGAGGTCGGGTAGAGCATTTCCTGCATGCCGGGGCCGCCGCGCGGACCCTCGTAGCGCACCACCACCACCTCGCCGGGGCGCACGCGGTCGCCGAGGATGTGCTCGACCGCCTCCTCCTGCGACTCGACCACGTGCGCCGCGCCCTCGAAGACGAGAATGCTCTCGTCCACCCCGGCGGTCTTGACGACGCAGCCATCCGGCGCCAGGTTGCCACGCAGCACCGCCAGCCCGCCATCGCGCGAGTAGGCGTGCTCGACCGAGCGGATGCAGCCCTCGCGGCGGTCCTGGTCCAGCGTGGGCCAGCGCGTGGCCTGGCTGAACGGCTGCTGCGTCGGGATGCCGGCCGGGCCGGCGCGGTAGAAGGTGCGCACCTCCTCGGAGGCGGTGACCATGACGTCCCAGTGCGCCAGCGCCTCGGCCAGCGTGGCGCTGTGCACGGTGCGCGCGCCGGTGTGCAGCAGGCCGGCGCGCGCCAGCTCGCCGAGGATGGCCATGATGCCGCCGGCGCGGTGCACGTCCTCGATGTGGTACTTGTTGGTGTTGGGCGCCACCTTGCACAGCGTCGGCACGCGGCGCGAGAGGCGGTCGATGTCGGCCATCGTGAACGGCACGCCGGCCTCCTGCGCCACCGCCAGCAGGTGCAGGATGGTGTTGGTCGAGCCGCCCATCGCGATGTCGAGCGACATGGCGTTCTCGAACGCTTCGAAGGTGGCGATCGCACGCGGCAGCACGCCGTCGTCGCCCTGCTCGTAGTGGCGGCGCGCCAGCTCGACGATCAGCCGGCCGGCGCGGCGGAACAGCTGCTCGCGGTCGGCGTGCGTGGCCAGCACCGTGCCGTTGCCCGGCAGCGACAGACCCAGCGCCTCGGTCAGGCAGTTCATCGAGTTGGCGGTGAACATGCCCGAGCACGAGCCGCAGGTCGGACAGGCCGAGCGCTCCACTTCCGCCACGGTGGCCTCGTCGACCGAGGCGTCGGCGGCCATCACCATCGCGTCGACCAGGTCGAGCTTCTTGATCTGCACGGCCTGCTCGCCCGGCACCGCCAGGCGAACCTTGCCGGCCTCCATCGGGCCGCCGGAGACGAACACGGTCGGGATGTTGAGGCGCATCGCCGCCATCAGCATGCCCGGCGTGATCTTGTCGCAGTTGGAGATGCACACCAGCGCATCGGCGCAATGCGCGTTGACCATGTACTCGACGCTGTCGGCGATCAGCTCGCGGCTCGGCAGCGAGTACAGCATGCCGTCGTGGCCCATCGCGATGCCGTCGTCCACGGCGATGGTGTTGAACTCCTTGGCCACGCCACCGGCGGCCTCGATCTCGCGCGCCACGAGTTGCCCCAGATCCTTCAGGTGCACGTGGCCGGGCACGAACTGCGTGAACGAGTTGGCGATGGCGATGATGGGCTTGTCGAAGTCGCCGTCCTTCATGCCGGTGGCGCGCCAGAGGGCGCGCGCACCCGCCATGTTGCGGCCGTGCGTGGTGGTGCGGGAGCGGTAGGTGGGCATGGATCGATGCGGGATGGGGACGGGGGATGGCGGCTGCACGGGCAACCGCCGCTCGGGTCTGCCACGCCATTGTGCCAGCGCAGCCGCCCGCCCGCGACACGCGGGGTGGTCCCTCAGGGCCGGGATTTTGGGGGCCGCAGACTGGCGCGGGCTTTCTCGAGGCGGGCCGCCTTGCGCGCCTCGTCGCGGCGCATCGCGCGGCGCTTGGTGTAGCCCGACCAGTCCGCCCACCACCACCACAGCGCGGCCAGGGCAAACGGCGCGAGCACCCAGGTCCACGACCACTGCGCCACCGGGCCGATAGCCGCCCACTTGAGCATCAGCAAGACCACGCCCAGCACGAGAAAACCCATGACCGCACTCCTGGAACCGAGCGGCAAACCCCTGTGAAACCCCAGGAGTCGCCCGCGGACGTATCGTTTGCAACAAGCTGTAAAGACGGATTGTGCCCGACAGGCGTCCCGCTAGAATGCCAACCGTCTGCCGCTCCTTCCTCAACCTTCACGGGAAAGACACCATGAAACGCGCTCTGCTCATCCTGGCTGCAACCGCTGTCGTCTCCGCGCCGGCCCTGGCCGACGAAGCCCTGGCCAAGGCCAAAAACTGCATGGCCTGCCACGCCGTCGACAAAAAGCTCGTCGGACCTTCGTACAAAGATGTCGCCAAAAAGTACGCCGGCGATGCCAAGGCCGCCGACATGCTGGCGACCAAGATCCAAAAGGGTGGCTCGGGCGTGTGGGGCGCCATCCCGATGCCAGCCAACCCGCAGGTCAACGAAGCCGAAGCCAAAAAGCTCGCCGCCTGGGTGTTGAGCCTGAAGTGACGCGTCGGCCCGTGCGGCCATGCCGGGCGGTTGATGGCTGCTCGGCCGCCAAAAAAAAGCCTCGCGAATCGCGAGGCTTTTTGTTTTTCCGACGCGTCGCCGGTGTCAGTTGGTCTTGGCCAGCTGCTCCAGGATGTGCGGGTTTTCCAGCGTGGAGACGTCCTGCGTGATCGCCTCACCTTTGGCGATGGCGCGCAGCAGGCGGCGCATGATCTTGCCGGAGCGGGTCTTGGGCAGGTTTTCGCCGAAGCGGATGTCTTTCGGCTTGGCGATCGGACCGATCTCCTTGGCCACCCAGTTGCGCAGTTCGTTGGCGATCTGCTTGGCCTCCTCGCCCTGCGGCAGCGGGCGCTTGAGCACGACGAAGGCGACGATGGCCTCGCCGGTGAGGTCGTCCGGGCGGCCGACCACCGCAGCCTCGGCCACGAGGTCGGTCTTGGCAACCAGCGCCGACTCGATCTCCATCGTGCCCATGCGGTGGCCGCTGACGTTGAGCACGTCGTCGATGCGGCCGGTGATGCGGAAGTAGCCACGATCCTCGGAGCGCACCGCGCCGTCGCCGGCCAGGTAGTAGCCCTTGAGCTCCTCGGGGAAGTAGCTCTTCTTGAAGCGCTCCGGATCACCCCAGATGGTGCGGATCATCGACGGCCACGGCTTCTTGATGACCAGGATGCCACCTTGGCCGTGGGGCATTTCGTTGCCCTGCTCGTCGACGATGGCGGCGAAGATGCCCGGCAGCGGCAGCGTGCACGAGCCCGGCACCAGCGGCGTGGCACCCGGCAGCGGCGTGATCATGTGACCGCCGGTCTCGGTCTGCCAGAAGGTGTCCACGATCGGGCAGCGCTCGCCGCCGACGTGCTTGTAGTACCACATCCACGCCTCGGGGTTGATCGGCTCGCCGACCGACCCCAGGATGCGCAGCGTCGACAGGTCCCAGTTGCGCGGGTGCACCTTTTCGTCGGTGTCGCTGGCCTTGATGAGCGAGCGGATCGCGGTGGGCGCGGTGTAGAAGATCGTGGCCTTGTGGCGCTCGATCATCTGCCAGAAGCGGCCGGCGTTGGGGTAGGTCGGCACACCCTCGAAGACGATCTGCGTGGCCCCGGCAGCCAGCGGCCCGTAGGCGACGTAGGTATGGCCAGTGATCCAGCCGATGTCGGCGGTGCACCAGAAGACGTCGCTGTCCTTCAGGTCGAAGGTCCACAGCATGGTCTGCTTGGCCCACAGCAGGTAGCCGCCGGTGGAGTGCTGCACGCCCTTGGGCTTGCCGGTGGAGCCGGAGGTGTAGAGCACGAACAGCGGGTGCTCCGCCCCGACCCACTCAGGGGCGCATTCGGTGGGCTGACCCGCCAGCGCTTCGTGCATCCACACATCGCGGCCGGGGACCATGGCGCAGGCCGTGGTCGTGCGCTGGAAGACCACGACGTGGCGCACCGACTCGCAACCGCCCATGGCGATGCCCTCGTCCACGATGGCCTTCAGGGGCAGCTCCTTGCCGCCACGCATCTGGTAGTTGGCGGTGATGACGGCCACCGCGCCAGCGTCCTGGATGCGCTCCTGCAGCGCCTTGGCCGAGAAGCCCCCGAACACCACGCTGTGCGTGGCGCCGATGCGCGCACACGCCTGCATCGCCACCACACCCTCGATGGTCATGGGCATGTAGATGACGACGCGGTCACCTTTCTTGACGCCCAGGCTCTTGAGGGCGTTGGCAAACTGGCTGACGCGCGCCAGCAGTTCCTTGTAGGTGACGCGGGTGACCGCCCCGTCGTCGGCCTCGAAGACGATGGCCGTCTTATTCTCGACAGGGGTGCCCATGTGGCGGTCCAGGCAGTTGTACGACGCGTTCAATTCGCCATCGGCAAACCACCGATAGAACGGCTTGTTGGACTCGTCCAGCACCTGGGTAAAGGGCTTGTGCCAGACCAGCAGCTCGCGCGCGCGGCGGGCCCAGAAGCCTTCGAAATCGGCCTCCGCCTCGGCACACAGGGCGCGGTAGGCGTCCATGCCGGACACGCGCGCCTGGGCCGCCAGCGACGGATGAGGATCGAAAACGCGGTTTTCCACCAGCATCGAAGTGATGGCAGAGGTCGATTCAGCCATGTCTGGGGTCTCCTCAGGACGTTTGGAATGGGGACAACGACAGCCGGCAACTGTGCAGCGGGTCTCTGACGAGGCCCTTACGCAAAGGCGCGGACCGCCAGCACGGCAGACCCCGCCACTACAATTGGCGCGCCTGATCCGTTACCGAGCGCTTCATGACCCAGCTAAACAAGCCGATCTCGCCGCTGCCGAAACTGATCTTTGCGAGCCGCTGGCTGCAACTGCCACTGTACATCGGCCTGATCGTGGCGCAAGCGGTGTATGTGTACCACTTCTGGGTGGAATTGGTGCACCTGATCGAGGCGGCGTTTGGCAACGAGGCCGCGTTGGACAAGCTGGTCACGAGCATCGGCTACGTCACCTCGGCCAAGCTGGACGGCCTCAACGAAACCATCATCATGCTGGTGGTGCTGGCGCTGATCGACGTGGTCATGATCAGCAACCTGCTGATCATGGTCATCGTCGGCGGTTACGAAACCTTCGTCAGCCGCCTGCGGCTGGAGGGCCACCCGGACCAACCGGAGTGGCTCAACCACGTCAACGCCGGCGTGCTCAAGGTCAAGCTGGCCACGGCCATCATTGGCATCAGCTCGATCCATCTGCTCAAAACCTTCATCAACGCCGGCAATTACACCGAAAAAGTGTTGCTGTGGCAGACCGTGATCCATGCGGTGTTCCTGCTGAGCGCGCTGGCCATCGCGCTGACCGAAAAGCTGATCCACCACCCGGGCGACGACGACCACTGACGCCCGCCCCCGTCGCGCCGTGCCGGGGATGGCGCGGCGCGCTGCCGTTACGTCAAGGGAACCCACCATGACCGCCATCCGCCAGGAAGACCTGATCCAGTCCATCGCCGACGCCTTCCAGTACATCAGCTTCTACCACCCGCTGGACTACATTCAGGCGTTGGGAAAAGCCTACGAGCGCGAGCAAAGCCCGGCCGCCAAGGACGCCATCGCCCAGATCCTGACCAACAGCCGCCTCAGCGCCGAAGGCCACCGCCCGATCTGCCAGGACACCGGCATCGCCGTCGTCTTCCTGAAGGTGGGCATGAACGTGACCTGGCCCGACGCCACCATGAGCGTGCAGGACATGATCAACGAGGGCGTGCGCCGCGCCTACCTCAACCCCGACAACCCGCTGCGCGCCTCGGTGCTGGCCGACCCGGCCGGCGCGCGCAAGAACACCAAGGACAACACCCCCGCCGTGGTGCACTACGAGATCGTGCCCGGCGACCAGGTGGAGGTGATCTGCGCGGCCAAGGGCGGCGGCTCGGAGAACAAGACCAAGATGGTCATGCTCAATCCGTCGGACTCCATCGTGGACTGGGTGCTCAAGACCGTGCCCACCATGGGCGCGGGCTGGTGCCCGCCGGGCATTCTGGGCATTGGCATCGGCGGCACGCCCGAAAAGGCCATGCTGCTGGCCAAGGAATCGCTGATGGCGCCAGTGGACATCCACGAGCTGATCGACAAGAAACGGTCCGGCGCCACACTCACCCGCGTGGAAGCGCTGCGGCTGGAACTGTACGAGAAGGTCAACGCGCTGGGCATCGGCGCGCAGGGGCTGGGGGGCCTGACGACCGTGGTGGACGTCAAGATCCTGGACTACCCCACGCACGCGGCCAGCCTGCCGGTGGCGATGATCCCCAACTGCGCGGCGACGCGCCATGTGCACTTCCACCTCGACGGCAGCGGCCCGGCCAAGCTGGAAGCGCCGAAGCTGGAGGACTGGCCCGCCGTGACCTGGACGCCCGACACCCAGAGCGCCACCCGCGTCAACCTGGACACCCTGACCAAAGAGGAAGTGGCGTCCTGGAAGGCGGGGCAAAAGCTGCTGCTCAACGGCAAGATGCTCACCGGCCGCGACGCCGCGCACAAGCGCATTGCCGACATGCTGGCCAAGGGCGAGAAGCTGCCGGTGGACTTCACCAACCGTGTGATCTACTACGTGGGTCCGGTGGATCCGGTGCGCGACGAGGTGGTCGGCCCCGCCGGCCCCACCACCGCCACGCGCATGGACAAGTTCACCCGCATGATGCTGGAGAAGACCGGGCTGATCGCCATGATCGGCAAGAGCGAGCGCGGCCCGGTGGCCATCGAGGCGATCCGCGACAACCGCAGCGCCTACCTCATGGCCGTGGGCGGGGCGGCTTATCTGGTGGCCAAGGCCATCAAGGCGGCCCGCGTGGTGGGCTTCGAGGACCTGGGCATGGAGGCCATCTACGAGTTCGAGGTGCAGGACATGCCCGTGACCGTGGCCGTGGACGCCACCGGCGACAACGTGCACCAGAGCGGCCCGGCCGAGTGGAGCCAGCGCATCGCCAGCGGCGAATTCAAAGGCATCGCCGTGACGGCGGGCTGATCGATCAGTGCAGATGCCGCGGCTTGCGCGGGCCGCCGTGCCCGCCGCCGGGGCCTGCACCGCGCGGAGGGCGGCCCAGCTGCAGCGAGTTCACCATGGCGTCGAAGCGGCTGGAGAACAGGCGGTCGATGGCTTCGACCACGCCACCGAGTTCGGAGGCGTCGAAATGCCGCTCCATGAGCTGCACGACATCCTGCACCAGCAGGTCGCGCTGCACCTGCATGATGGCCGCCGGCGTCGGACCGACAAAGCACATCAGAAAATCGTCGCGCGCCTCGGCGTCGGACGGGGCCTCTTCCTCGTCGAAATCCAGGTCATAGAACGACACCTCGATCGCGGCGCCGGTGGCCGCGATTTCGTTGAGGCCCATGCAGGCCTCCTCGATGGCCAGCCGAAAATCGTCGTCGCCCTCGATGGTCCAGCACATCTGCAAGACGTGCTCCTGCGGGTCGAAGCGGATGCCCGGCTCTTCTTCGTAGGAACTGGCGGCGGCATCGATCAGCGAGCGTGCGCCGACGTACTTCCACAACGGCCGCAGCGCCTCCTGGATATGGGTGTAGTCCACGTCGTCACGCAGGCGGATGTCGCCATGCACGTGGATCTCGAACGGAGGGTTGTCTTGGCTCATGGTCGCGACGGTCGCAAAAGTCGGATTGTACGGCGCGGGACCGACATCCAGTCCCCCAAGCGCCCAGCGGTGCCCCATACCCGCCCGGTAGAATGGGCGCCGCTCAAGCGGGTGTGATGGAATCGGTAGACATACAGGACTTAAAATCCTGAGGCCGCAAGGCCGTGCGGGTTCGAGTCCCGCCACCCGCACCAACGATCTTGCATAACCTTCCAACACACTCGACATCTCAAGCCCCTCATCAGGGGCTTTTTTGTTGTCTTTCATGGACTTAGACCGCGTTCGCACCCTTCCCGACGGTCGTCCATGGACGCACAGACTGGCCTTTGGTACCCTTCAGTCACCTCGTCACTACGCACGTTTTACGCAGGATTTTACGCATGGCGTCGTTCCGCAAGGTGGGCAAGGGCTGGCGAGCCGAGGTGGCGCGCCGGGGCGTGAGGCAGTCGAAGGTCTTCCCGACCAAGGCGCAGGCTGCAGCGTGGGCTGCGCAGGTCGAGGCCAGCATCCTGGCCGGCAACCTGAAGCCCGGCTCCACGGTAACGGTGGCGCAGGCGGTGGAGCGCTACCTGCGCGAGATCGTGCCTCGCCGCCGCGGGGGAAACTACGAAAAGCGTCGCCTGCTGGCGCTGCTGCGGCTGTGCCCGTGGCTGGCGGACATGCCGGTGGCTGAGATCCGGCGCGAGCACATGGCGCGCTGGCGTGACGAGCGACGCGCCGCTGTCAGCGACGCATCCGTCGTCAGAGAGTCCAGCGACTTGCGCACGCTATGGAAGCACTGTCGCGCCTGGGGGCTGATGGACACCGACCCCTTCAAGGAGCTGCCCATGCCGAACGAGGGGCACGCCCGCGCACGGCGGACTGACTGGCGTGAACTGCGCCTCATGCTGCGCGGGCTGGGGTACGTGACCGGCAGAAAGCCAAGCCAGCTTCAACATGAAGTAGCCTGGATGTACCTGGTCGCCCACCACACCGCCGTGCGGGCGGGAGAAATCCACAGTTTGTCGACGCGCAATGTCGACCTCGAGCGCCGGGTCATCCGCCTGGATGTGCACAAAACCATGGAGCACTCCGGCATAAGGCACGTCCCGTTTACCCGCAAGGCGGCACGTCTGCTTGCCCTGCTGGACAAGTGGGCGAAAGAGGACGGGCGCGAGCCTTATTTTACGATCAACCCGCAGTCACGTGATGCGCTCTTTCGCAAAATACGTGACCGTCTCTTGATCGATGACCTGCACTTTCATGATGCGCGCGCCGATGCGCTGACGCGGCTGTCCAGGCGCGTGGACGTCATGACACTGGCGCGCATCTCCGGGCACCGCGACCTGCGTCAGCTGCTCAACACCTATTACCGGGAAACAGCCGAGCAAATCGCGGCGCGCCTCTAGCCCTGGCGGGCTCTTTTCGCAGCCCCAGATGTCCTTCTCGCTCCATCACATACTGGCGGCTTCGTGATTGAGTGGTCTGGCAATCGCGGCCAGGACGTCCTCCAAGGGGGTGCCCCTTGGCGTCAATCCAGACCGACACATCTCTGGAGCGCACCGGGCCGGTCTGAAGGAATTGGAGGCCCACGACCTGCGCAACCGACTGCAACAGGGGATCGATACGTCCGCGGCAGATGTCGAGCAGCGGGGTGTTGGGGCGCGCTGCCGCGCGCAGCCTTCAAGACCTGGGCCAGTGAGGAGGGACGCTACCCGGCGCGCGCCGCCGAAAACGCCCTGGCCCACGTCAACCCGGACAAGACCGAGGCGGCCTACGAGCGCACCGACCAGCTGGCGCTGCGCCGCGGGCTGATGCAGGACTGGGCGCGGCACTGCACTGCCGCGACCTCGCAGAGCCCGTCGCAGGCGTAGCTGGCTTGCCCGGGCGTTACGCGGTGCCCAAGATCCAGCACGTGAATCGCCCCCGGCTGGGCTGCATCCCGGATACAACCGATCCAGCCGTTCTGCCGTGGCCGCCAACCCGTCCGAAGGGGGTGGATTCGTGCATCTACCCACTCGAGCGTGCCGGCAATACAATGAGACCGGTCTTGCGTCGTCGTGGAGGTCAAGCCTCGGGGCCGCGAATGCGGGTGCATGGGACCGAAAGGCCGCCGGTTCGGTCGGGCGCGCTGCCACCCAGAAGAAGACCGCACCCTGCGGCCGAGGCAAGCGCATGACCCGAGCAGAGGTGGCCCTGGGAGGAGCTGGAGCCGGAGCTGGAGCTGGCCATGACCTTCGATCTGCACGTCGGCGCCACGCCGTCGGCTTCGCTGGCGGTGGCCTGGGGCCTGCTGCCCGTTGCCGTCCGTCTGGAGCAGGACACGCGCCCCCTCTGGCTGCGGGCGCAGTCCGAGCCCGGTGGCGGCCTGTGCCTCGGCCTGACGCGCACCGCCGCCGACGGGCCGCTACCGCGCAACGATGCGCGATCCGCGCTACCGTGCCCTCGTGCGGGACTCCATGGCCGAATGGCACGCCTGGCTGAAGCGGCCCGATCCCACGCGCCCGCCCCTTGCGATGGGCGGCGCTGGAGCCGGTTGCGCGGCTACCCGACAGGAGGCTGACATGCGCGAGCACGCCATCTCGTTCGCTGCCTTTCTGCGCCACCGCTACCGCGCGCACGTGCAGGGCTGGCTTGCCATCCTCGTCGGCGTGCTGTGGGGCTACTACATCGACCTCTATTGGCACGAGCCGCTGTGGGCGGTCGTGCCAGCGGCGTTCATCGCTGCGTTCTTCGTCGTCGCCGTCGGGGTGCTGGTGGCGGTGGTCTTGCGCGTGCCGTGGTGGTTGTTCGCGCCGCTGGCCTTGGTCTCCATGAGCCTCGAATGGAGGGTACGCAAGGTGGCGCACCGCCCTTGGCAGCGCCGCCAGCAGCCACGTGAACCTTGGCTGAGCAACCCTTTTGCACGGTGGCAAGGCTGGCGGCTGCAGCGCCTGCGGCGCCAGCGTGCCCGCGCGCGGACGGGGGCACGGATCCTCGTGCTGCTCACGGCGCGCGCAACCCGGCTTGCGCCGCACCCGGCAGCGCACCGGCCGGGGCGTCCAGCCTGGTCGCCGCTGGGGCTGGGCCGCTACGTCGGCGAGGTCTTCGCACTGCACTGGGCGTTCTGGATGTTGACCGCGCCGGTGGGTATCACGCTGTGGTTCTGGCTGGTGGACGATCAGGAATTGCTGGTGGCGCTGATCCTGGGCGTGCTGCTGTGGCTGTTGGGCTCGGTGGTGCTCGTCATACCCCTGGCCACGGCCGTGCTGGCTTTGGCCTCGGCGCTGGTGGTCGGGGCGGGACTGACGCCGCTGCAGCGTCAAGCTGCCGTGCAGCAGGCGCAGGCCGAACGCGCCGTGCGGGCTCAGGCTGCCCCCGCCGATGCGCCAGCCGCCACGAGCGCGCCGCAGCGCGTGCACTGGGTCTGGCCGCTGCTGCTGGGGCTGTGGATCGGCAGTGCCTGGGGCGGGGATGAGTAAGCCTGCCCCTGTTAGACTGAGTCAGCCTGTGTGAACCCGATTCGACCCCGATGACCACCGCCGCCGACCTCTCGTGGGACGACCTCAAGGCCATGATCGCCGCGCTGGCTGAGCAGAGCCGCGAGACCGACCGCCAGTTGCGCGAACTCAAACGCCAGATCGCCGAGCAGGGCCGCCAGATTGGCGGGTTGGGCGACAAGTTCGGCTACTTCGCCGAGGGCATGGCGCTGCGGACGATGGAAAAGCTGCTGCGGCGGCGCTTTCACATGGACAACGTGGCCCCGCGCCTGCGCGTGCGGCGCGACGATCACGAGCGCGAATACGACGTGCTGGCCTGGGCCAACGGCAAGGTCAACACGGTGGTGGTGGTGGAGGTCAAAAGCCGCGTCAAGCGCGAGGCGATCGACCAGCTGATCGAGCAGCTGCAGACGCTGTTTGACTTCCTGCCGGAACTCAAGGGCAAGGCGCGCATCGGGATCCTTGCGGGCATCGACTGGGACGCGGGGGTGGAGGAGGAAGCGCAGGCTGCGGGCCTCTACACCGCGCGTATCCGCGACGACATGTTCGAGCTCACGACGCCAAAGGGCTTCAAGCCGCGCAAGTGGTGAAGTGAGGTTTCACGTCGTCTTCGGCTGGTTGGCGGCTTGCTGATTAACTGTCGCATCCCGGATGATCACATAATACCCAGCCGCCGTGGATACCTGCTGGCACGCGGCATCCTGCAAGAGCTGCTGCGAGGCGCGGGAGTCGGCGGCAATGTCTCATCCGAAGGAGTGCGATCATGATCGTGCGACTGCACAAGTTGGCGCGCACCACCCCGGCGATCCGCGCCGAGATTGCCGCCAGCGACGAGTCGATCCAGACGCTGGCCCAGCGCTACGGTGTGTCGCCCATGACCGTCTTCAAGTGGAA
>NZ_JBKBQX010000018.1:0-42394 GCF_046292505.1 Tepidimonas sp.
AGCCCTGCTGCAGCAGGATCATGATGGTGGCGCGCTCCTCGGCGCTCAGGTGCTGGTAGAGGGTTCCCATGGGACAGCGGCAGGGTCGGGTGCAAGGCAGATCAGGGGTGTTGCACTTGATTATTGACTCCGCCCGGTCAATAAATTGAAGATCGACCGCTCGTTCATCCGCGACATCGTCCATGACGAGATGGCGGGCCGGCTCGCCCGGACCATGGTGGACATGGCGCATGCCTTGGGCATGACCGCCATCGCCGAAGGGGTGGAGACCGACGAACAGCGCTCGTTGCTGCAAGCCTGCGGATGCGACGAAATCCAAGGCTTTTTGTGCAGCCGACCGCTGGAGGCGGACGCCTTCGTGGCATTTGCCCGCGCCAACGTCCGCGTCTGAGAGCGGACGCAAACGACACCCGGCGCAAAAAACAAAGGCCCGGAGGTGACTCCGGGCCTTTATGCTGCAGGTGTTTGGTAGGCGCGATTGGACTCGAACCAACGACCCCCACCATGTCAAGGTGGTGCTCTAACCAGCTGAGCTACGCGCCTGTTGCGTCTAGCACATCGGTGCGTCGACAGAACCGAAACTATAGCAGAAAAACGGGCCGATCGCCGTCAGCGGCGCCAGACTTTCTGCACCCCCGGAACGTCGGTGAGCACCGCCATCACGCGGCTGACGCGGGTCGCGTCGCTGACCTCCACGGTAAAGGTCATCCATGCCACACCTTTGACGGATTGGGTTTGCACGCCGATGACGTTGATCTTCTCGCGCGCAAAGGCTTCGGAAATGTCGCGCAGCAGGCCTTGGCGGTCCTGGGCCTGCACGCCCACATCCACCGCATAGACGGGGGCATGGGGCCCTGCGGGGGCGCTACCAGACCACTCCACCTCGATCACCCGGCCGGGCTGGCGGCGGGCCAGGGCCAGAAAGTCGGGGCAGTCGGCGCGGTGCACACTCACACCCTTGCCGCGGGTGACGAAGCCGCATATCTCGTCGGGCGGCGCCGGCTTGCAACAGCGCGCCAACGTGGTCATGAGGGCACCCACGCCCACCACCAGCACCCCGCCGGGGCGCCCGCCGGGGTGGCTGCGCGCCTTTTTCAGCACCACTTCGTCGGGCGGCGGGGGCGGCTCGGCGCGGTGGAGCTGCTGCTCGATGGCACGCAGCGTCAAAGCCTCCTTGCCCACGGCTTCGAACAGGTCGTCCGGGGTCTCGAACCCCAGCTCCAGCGCCAGGTCTTCCAGCTTGACGGCGGTTTTGCCTTCGCGCTGCAGCAGCCGCTCGACCTGCTCGCGGCCCCGCGCGATGTTGTCGGCCGCAGCCTGCGCATTGAACCAAGCGCGCACCTTGGCCTTGGCGCGGTGGCTGACCAGGTAGCCCGCCTCGGGGTTGAGCCAGTCGCGCGACGGCCCGCCCTCCTTGGCCGCGACGATTTCCACCGTCTGGCCATTGGCCAGCGGCGTGTTCAACGGCACCATCTGCCCATCCACGCGCGCGCCGCGGCAGCGGTGGCCCAGATCGGTGTGCACGGCGTAGGCGAAATCGACCGGCGTGGCACCCTTGGGCAGCTCGACGATGGCCGCCTGCGGCGTCAGCACATAGATGCTGTCGTCGAACAGGCCGTGCGACAGGCCACTCAAGTCGTGCTGCCACGCCAGCAACTGGCGCAGCACCGCAATCTTGGCGTCGTAGGACGACCCGGCGGTCACGCCGGCGTAGCCCTTGGTGCCGGCCTCCTTGTAGGCCCAGTGCGCCGCCACGCCGTGCTCGGCGTGCTCGTGCATGGCGCGCGTGCGGATTTGGATCTCGAAGGCCCGCCCCTGCTCGTCGCGCACCACGGTGTGCAGGGACTGGTAACCGTTGGGTTTGGGCTTGGCGATGTAGTCGTCAAACTCGTCGGGCACCGGCGAGAAATGCGCATGCACCCACGCCAGCACCCGGTAGCAGTCGTCCACCGTCTCGACGATCACGCGCAGCGCACGCAGGTCGTAGACCTGGTCGAAATCGAGCGACTTGCCGCGCATCTTCTTGACGATGCTGTAGATGTGCTTGGGCCGCCCCTGTACCTGCGCAGACAGGCCGAGCGCAGCCAGCTCGCGCTCCAGGCGCTGGCGGACATGCTCGACATGCGTCTCGCGCTCGATCCGCTTCTCGTCGAGCAGCCGGGCGATGTGTTTGTAGGTGTCTGGCTCCAGAAAGCGGAAGGCCAGGTCCTCCAGCTCCCACTTGAGCTGCCATATGCCCAGCCGGTTGGCCAGCGGCGCGAACACCTGCAGCGACTCGGCGGCGAGCGAGCGCTCCGGCAAGCGCTTGACGGCGGCGTGGTAGCGCAGCGTCTGCAGGCGCGAGGCCAGCCGCAGCAGCACCACGCGCAGGTCGCGCGAGAAGGCCAACAGCATCTTGCGCACATTCTCCGTCTGCGCGGCATCCAGCGCCGAGGCGGCGGCGTCGGGCGGTGCGCTGCGCCGGCGTGCCTGGCGCTGCAACTGGATGAGCTTGTTGGTCTCGATGGCGACGTCGGCAAACGCCTCGCCGAAGGCCTTGGCGATCATCTCGCGCGGGCGCGCGAGGAAGGGGCTGGCATAAACCAGATACACGCAGGCTTGCAGATCCGGTGTGCCCCCGATACGGCCGAGGATCTGGACCACGGCGTCGGCGTGATCGAGCACGGGCTCGCCCGTGTCCAACGCCTCACCGCTGAGCAGGGGCTCGGCAAACGCCCGCGCGCGCTGCAGTGCGCGCTCGTCGTCGCTGCCGTTGGCGGTGGCAAGTGCGGCCGTGATCGCCGTGGCCGCGCCGGGGACTTCGTCCTCGTGGGTGGGGCGGCTGATCATGGCGCCAGCAGAAAGTCCCGCACGACCCGCACCTGGTCCTCCTGCACCAGGGTCGGGGCGTGGCCCACCCCGGCAAACTCCACCAGCCGCGCGCGCGGGCCGCGCTGCGTCATGGCAACGGCGGTGGCGCGGGACAGCAAATCCGACTCGGCCCCGCGCAACAACAGTGTGGGACAGGTGATGGCGTCGTACATCGCCCACAGGCCCGCCTCGCCCGCCTGCTGCGCGGCGGAGCGGGCCTGGGCAGCGGCAACGGGGTCGGCCGCCTGGGCCGCGCGCTGGGCGTCCAGCAGGGCGCGAAATGGCACCGCGATGGCCGGGTCGTAGTGCAGGGTCCACCCCCCCGCGACCGGTCGCAGCATGGGGCGCGTGAGCGCCAGCCACTGCTCGGGCGTGTGCGGACCGAAGGTGCTGGACACCTGCCAGAGCGCGTCCGCAGCGGCCTGCTCGCTCGGG
Organism: Tepidimonas sp.; assembly: GCF_046292505.1. Classification (GTDB taxonomy): domain Bacteria; phylum Pseudomonadota; class Gammaproteobacteria; order Burkholderiales; family Burkholderiaceae_C; genus Tepidimonas. The sequence continues at coordinate 3,286 of NZ_JBKBQX010000018.1, forward strand.
TAGACGGGTTGCTGGCCCAAATACCGAGCGATGCGTTCCAGCGACGCGGGCTCGATCACCGGCCCGACATCGTTGAGCACCAGCCGGTGCAGGCCCATGGCGGGCTGCGACGCCAGCGCCATGCCGATCAACCCGCCCATGCTGGTGCCCACCCAGTCGATGCGCAGCGCATAGGGCTCGGCGGTGCCACTCGCCTGGGCGTGGCGCTGGCGCAGGTGGGCCAGCAACACCGCCAGATCGTTGACGTAGGTCGGAATCTGGTAGGCCATCGGATCTTCGAGCCAGTCGCTCTGACCGCGGCCGGCCACATCCACGCACACGACGGCCGCGTGGGGCGCCAGCGTCCGCGCCAGCGCATCGAAGTCGCGGGCCTGACGCGACAGACCGTGCACGCACACGACGACATGGGCCGGGTGGGCCGTTGGGGTGGCATTCCATTCCCACCAAGCGATGCGACGGGGCTCTCCATGCGCAGCGCGGGGGCCAGGAACGGCCAGGTGATGCAGCGTCGGTTCCATGGGCATGTGTGGCTGATAATGCGTGCGATTTCGTCGACGTCGATCACCACATCGTAAAGGAATTGGAGCGCGCACCATGCTGAAGCACAAGACCGCCCTCGTCACCGGATCCACCAGCGGTATCGGGCTGGGCATCGCCAAGGCCCTGGCCCGCCAAGGGGCCAACATCGTCCTCAACGGCTTTGGCGATGTGGACGGGGCGCGGGCGGAGATTGCCGCGCTGGGCGTGGACGTGCTCTACCACGGCGCCGACATGAGCCGGCCAGCCGAGATCGAGGACATGATGCGCGCCGCCGCCGATCGTTTCGGCCGCGTGGACATTCTGGTCAACAACGCGGGCATCCAGCACGTGGCGGCGATCGAGGACTTTCCGCCGGAGCGCTGGGACGCCATCATCGCGATCAATCTGAGCAGCGCCTTTCACACCACACGGCTGGCGCTGCCGGCCATGAAGGCCGCCAACTGGGGGCGCATCATCAACGTTGCCTCGGTGCATGGACTGGTGGCCTCGGCACAGAAGTCCGCCTACGTGGCCGCCAAGCACGGCATCGTGGGGCTGACCAAGGTCGTGGCGCTGGAGACGGCCACCACCGGCGTCACCTGCAATGCGATCTGCCCGGGCTGGGTGCTGACGCCACTGGTGCAAAAGCAGGTGGACGCCAAGGCCGCGGCCCTGGGCATCAGCAACGAGGAAGCCACGCGGCTGCTGTTGGGCGAAAAGGAGCCCTCGATGCAATTCACCACGCCCGAGGAGTTGGGCGAACTCGCGGTGTTCTTCTGCTCGCCGGCGGCCAACAATGTGCGCGGCGTAGCCTGGAACATGGACGGCGGCTGGGCCGCGCAATGACGGGCCGGGTCACTTCAGCAGGCGCACGGCCCCCGAGACGGTGACCTGCAGCAACGCCTGCCCCGGCTCCACCGGCAGCGCGGGCGTGGCCTCTGCGACGTTGGCGGCCATGGCGCGCAGCAAGGGGCGCGGCTCCGGCCCTGGGGTCTGCGTTCCGACGTGGACCTCGCGCAGCTCGTAGCCCTGAAAACCGAAGGCTCGCGCCACCTCCGCGGCCTGTTGGCGAAAGGCCTCGATCGCCTGCGCGCGCACCGCCGCTTCGGCTTGCCGGGCGGCCTCGCGGCTGAGCGACATTCGCAGCCCGGTGACGGCCATGCCCGGCAGTTCGGCCGCCAAGGCAGCAACGCCCGCCAGGTCTCTTCCCTGCAGCAGCAGCTCAGCACTGCCCTGCCAGCCGGTGATCTGCCCGTCGCGCCCATAGCGCGGCTGGACCTGAACGCCGCCGCTGGCCACCTCCAGCCGCCCGGCCCGCTCGCGCGGGCGGATGTGCGCCAGCGCCTGCTCGAGCACCCGCCCCAGGTGCGCTTGTACGGCGGCAGCATCAGGGGCTTGGTGGCGCACCGCCACGGTGATGGTGATCCAGTCCTGGGGCAGGCGCTGCTCGGCCTGGGCACTGAGGTGCACGACATTCGCTTCCGGCCCCCCCTGCGCCCATGATGACGGCAACGCAGCCAAGAACAGGGTGCACACGACGGCGCGTGCCAGCAGCGACCCGCGCAGCCGGCGATGCGAAAGGACTGCGCGGCTGGCGGGGGTGGGCGGGGTGATTCGGTCATACGGCATGGGGCGCTCCAGGGGCAACCGCAAGCCCGCAGTGTGCCACCGGCCGGTGCTGCCGTGCGGGCGGCGGTGCTGTCAGCACGGGATTTTCGGGCCACAATGCCCGCATGAACACGCGCCGCCCGGACCGCCTCGTCATCGTGGACGACGACACCCGCATCCGCGAACTGCTGCACCGCTACCTGAGCCAGGAGGGCTTCGAGGTGTTGTTGGCCGAAAACGGCCAGCGACTGGACCGCCTGCTGCTGCGCGACCCGGTGGACCTGATCGTGCTTGATCTGATGTTACCCGGAGAGGATGGGCTGTCCATCTGCCGGCGTCTGCGCGCCAGCGGCGACCATACGCCCATCGTCATGCTCACGGCGAAGGGGGAAGACGTGGATCGCATCGTCGGCCTCGAACTCGGCGCCGACGACTACCTGCCCAAGCCCTTCAATCCGCGCGAGCTGCTCGCGCGCATCCATGCCGTGCTGCGCCGCCGCCCCCGCCCCGAGGCCCCGGGGGCCGCCGCCGCGGACAAGGCCGTGGTGCACTTCGGGCCGTTTGCCTTCGATCTGGGCCAGCGCATCCTCACCCGCGACGGTGTCGAGGTGCCGCTGACCACGGGCGAGTTCGCCATGCTCAAGGCCCTGGTGCGCCACCCGCGCCAGCCGATGTCGCGTGACAAGCTGGCGCAACTGGCGCGCGGACGAGAGTTCGAACCCTTCGACCGCAGCCTGGACGTGCAGGTCTCGCGCCTGCGCAAGCTGATCGAGCCCGACCCCGCCAACCCGCGCTACATCCAAACGGTCTGGGGGGTGGGCTACATGTTCGTGCCGGACGACTGATGAGCCTGTTCTGGCGCAACTTTCTGCTGCTGTCGGGGTTGCTGCTGCTTAGCGTGCTGGCGTGGTTTCAGACCTTTCGCACGCTGGAGCAGGAGCCCCGCGCCCTGCAGAGCGCGCAAGCCCTGGCCTCGCTGGTCAACCTGACGCGCGCGGCCCTCATCTACACCGACCCCATCGCCCGCGTGGCACTGGTCAAGACCTTGGTGGATGAGGAGAACGTGCGCATCGCGGTGCGCGACGAGCACGACACCTACACGCCGTTCGAGGCCGACTCGCCGGGCCACCGGGTCGCGGTGGCCCTGGTCGAGCGCCTGGGCCCCGGCACCATCGTGGCGCGGGAGGTCAACGGCTTCGATGGGCTGTGGATCGGCTTTGCCATCGAGGGGGAGAAGTATTGGCTGCTGGCCGACCCCTCCCGACTGGACGCTGTGCGCGGACGCACCTGGCTGGCCTGGCTGGCGACGGCATTGGCCTTGTCCATGGTCGGTGCGGCGGCGATCACGCGCTTGATCAACCAACCCCTGCAGCGGCTCGCCCAGGCCGCCGCGCGCGTGCGCGACGGGGATTTTGACGGCGCGCGGCTGGACGACAACCTGCCCACGCGCGAGATCGCCGGCGTCAATCGGGCCTTCAACCGCATGGCCGAGCAGCTCGCCCGTGCCGAAGCCGACCGCCGCCTGATGCTGGCAGGCATCTCGCACGACCTGCGCACCCCGCTGGCGCGGCTGCGACTGGAAATCGAGATGGGCGTGCCGGATGCCTCCACGCGGGCCCGCATGGCCGACGACGTGGCGGACGTGGACACCATCATTGGCCAGTTTTTGGAATACGCGCGCGAGCGCCCGGCCCACCTGGACGCGACGCCCATCGCCGTTGCGCTGGAGCGGGCGGCCGCCCCCTACCGCCAGCGCGACGACGTCGAGCTGCGCGTGCGCGCCCCGGAGGGGCTGCACGCCATGGCCGATGCCACGGCCTTGCAGCGCGTACTGACCAACCTGTTCGAGAACGCCACGCGGCACGGCCGCAGCGCCGATGGCCGCGCGCGCATCGACGTCCAGGTCGTGCGGCAGGGCGAATGGATCGAGCTGGAGGTACGCGACCACGGCGCGGGCACGGCGCCGGAAGCGCTGCCGCGACTGACCGACCCCTTCTACCGCGCGGAAAGCGCGCGCACCACGCCGGGCAGCGGCCTGGGGCTGGCGATCGTGCGGCGCGCACTGGAGCGTATGGGGGGCGAGTGCCACATCCGCAACGCCCCGGGGGGTGGCCTGTCGGTAACACTGCGGCTGCGCCCCGCTTGAACTGGTTGCGCCCGCAGGGGGCAACCGCGTCAGACGCAGGGCGCGCGCTGCAACAGCACCACCGCACGCGCCTCGATGCACAGCCCCTGGCCAGCGGGGCCCAGCCGCTCGGCGGTCTTGGCCTTGACGTTGACGGCCTGCGGCGGCAGGTCCATGCAGGCGGCGATCTGGGCTTGCATGGCCGCGCGATAAGGGCCCAGACGAGGCGCCTGAGCGATGACGGTGGCATCGACGTTGACCGGCCGCCATCCCCGTTCACGAACGGCGGCGCGCGCTTCGACGAGCAGCCGGGCCGAATCCGCACCGCGCCAGCGCTCGTCCGTATCGGGAAACCAGGTACCAATATCGCCCAGGCCCGCCGCGCCCAGCAGCGCATCCGTGATGGCGTGCAGCAGCGCATCCGCATCGGAATGGCCCAGCAGCCCGCGGTCGAACGGGATCTCCACCCCGCCCAGCACCAGGCGCCGGCCTGGCACCAGCGCATGGACATCCCAGCCTTCGCCAATGCGCCAGGCCGGCGAGTCGGATGCGGTCAACAAGGCCTGCGCCACGGCAAAGTCCTCCGGGTAGGTCAGCTTGAGGTTATGGGTGCTGCCGCGCACCAACTGCGGACGGGCACCGCAGCGTTCGAGGGCACTGGCTTCGTCCGTGATGCCGGCAAAACCCATATCGCGGTGGGCCTGCAGGGCGTCACGCAACGCGCCCAGGCGAAACATCTGCGGTGTCTGCGCCAGCCACTTGCCCTCGCGCGGCAGGGTGCGTTCGCTGCGGCCCTCGGCGACCGACTCTTTGAGCGTATCCGCCAACGGCACCGCCAGCAGCCCGCCCACGGGGTCGTCACGGCAGGCGTCGATGAGGGCCTGGATGTCCGCCGGCCGCACCAGACAACGGGCCGCGTCGTGCACCAGCACCCAGTCGTGGTCGCGCGCACCGGCCCGGGCGAGAGCCGCCAACCCGTTGAGCACGCTCTCGGCGCGGGTCGCACCGCCGACGCGCCAGACCCGCACCCGCGCATCCCAGCCGAGCGGGGTGTCGTCCTGCGGTGCCAGCACCACCCCCACGCCCACCAGCGCGGGCACCGCCATCAAGGCTGCCAGGGTGTGGTCGATCACCCGGCGCCCTGCGATCACATGGTATTGCTTGGGCGTGTTCAGGCCCGCCCGGCTGCCGCTGCCCGCCGCCGGCACGAGCGCATAGCAGCGGACCGCGCCCCCCGCGTCCGAGGGCCACGGCACGCCAGCGCCGTCCGTCGCTCGGGGAAGCTGCAGGGTATGCGCAACATTCGCATCCGTCATGGCCGTGGATTCTAGAATGCAGCCCCTCATGGAACTTCCCCGCCTCACCCCTGGCAAGCGCTTCCAGTCGGCGCGCCCCGCCCCATCGGCCGATGCGATGGTGCTCGCCGCCCTGGCCACGCGCGAGAAGGCCGCCGGCCGCCCCACGGCCATCGTCACCGCCGACGCGGCGGACGCCCAGCGGCTACTCGCCGAGCTGCCATTTTTCGAGCCCGGGCTGCGCTGCGCGCTGTTTCCGGACTGGGAGACCCTGCCCTACGACACCTTTTCGCCACACCAGGACCTGATCTCGGAGCGGCTGGCCACGCTGTGGCGCATCCAGCAGCGCGCGGCCGACGATGGCGCCGACGTCATCCTGGTGCCGGCCACGACGGCGCTGTACCGGCTGGCGCCGCCGTCGTTTTTGGCGGCCTACACCTTTGCCTTCAAAACCGGGCAAAAGCTGGACGAAGCGCGCCTGCGCGCCCAGCTCACCCTCGCCGGCTACCAGCACGTCACCCAAGTCGTCAGCCCGGGCGAGTACGCGGTGCGCGGCGGGCTGATCGATCTCTTCCCCATGGGGTCGCCCATGCCGTACCGCGTCGATCTGTTCGACGACGAGATCGACTCCATCCGCACCTTCGATCCGGACACGCAGCGCAGCCTCTACCCCGTGCCTGAGGTGCGCCTGCTGCCCGGGCGCGAGTTTCCGATGGACGATGCGGCACGGGCGCGCTTTCGCGCCCGCTGGCGCGAACTGCTCGAGGGCGATCCGACCAAAAGCCGCCTGTACAAAGACATCGGCAATGGCGTGGCCACCGCGGGCATCGAGTACTACCTGCCGCTGTTCTTCGACGAGACGGCCACCGTCTTCGACTACCTGGGCGCGGACGCGACGCTGGTGTGGCACGGCGACCTGGACGAGGCCTTCCAGCGGTTTTGGCAGGACACTCGCGAGCGCTACCGCCTGGTGCAGGGCGATCCGGAACGCCCCGCCCTGCCGCCGGAGACCTTGTTTTTGGACGCCGAGGGCTTTTACGCCCGTGCCAAACCGCACGCCCAATGGGCGCTGCGCCCTGCTGCGGCCGGGCAAGCGCTGGCAGCGTGGCCCGGTGTCATCGACGCGCTGCCCGACCTGACCGCACAGCGCGGCGCCGACGACCCGCTGGAGCGGCTGCACGTCCACCTGCGGCGCACCACCGCCCGGGTGCTGATTTTGGCCGAAAGCGATGGCCGGCGCGAGAGCCTGCTGGACTTTCTGCGCTCCAGCCGGCTCGATCCCCCGGTCTTCGACGACCTGGCGTCCTTCCGCGCCAGCACCGAGCCGGTGGGCATCGCCACCGGGCCGCTGGCCGCGGGGTTCGCCTGGCCCGAGGCCGGCATCGAGCTCGTCACCGAGACCGAACTGTTCGCCGCCGGTCCGACCGTGCGCCGACGGCGCAAGCAGGAACAAACCAGCGATGTCGAAGCGCTGATCAAAGACCTAAGCGAGCTGCAATTGGGCGACCCCGTCGTGCACGCGCAGCACGGCATCGGGCGCTACCGCGGGCTCGTCAACCTGGACCTGGGCGAAAAAAACCCCGACGGCACGCCCGCCCTGCAGGAGTTTTTGCATCTGGAATACGCGCAGGGCGCAACCCTCTACGTGCCCGTGTCGCAACTGCACCTGATCAGCCGCTACACCGGCGTCAGCGCCGAGGAGGCGCCGCTGCATCGCCTCGGCAGCGGCCAGTGGGACAAGGCGCGGCGCAAGGCGGCCGAGCAGGTGCGCGACACCGCCGCCGAGCTGCTCGACGTTTATGCCCGCCGCGCCGCGCGCGAAGGCCACGCCTTCCGCTTCGACGCCAAGGACTACGAAGCCTTTGCCAACGACTTCGGCTTCGAGGAGACGCCGGACCAGCGCGCCGCCATCCACGCCGTCATCCAGGACATGATCAGCCCGCGACCGATGGATCGGCTGGTCTGCGGCGACGTCGGCTTTGGCAAAACCGAAGTGGCGCTGCGCGCGGCCTTCGTCGCGGTCACCGGGGGCAAGCAGGTCGCCTTCCTGGCCCCGACGACGCTGCTGGCCGAGCAGCACTACCAAACACTGGTGGACCGATTTGCGCGCTGGCCGGTGCGCATCGCGGAAATGAGCCGCTTTCGCACCGCCAAAGAGATCAGCGCCGCGCTCAAAGGCATCGCGGACGGCACCATCGACATCGTCGTTGGCACCCACAAGCTGCTGTCGGAAAAGACCCAGTTCAAGAATCTGGGACTGCTGATCATCGACGAGGAACACCGCTTCGGCGTGCGTCACAAGGAAGCCATCAAGGCGCTGCGCGCCGAGGTGGACGTGCTGACGCTGACCGCCACACCCATCCCGCGCACGCTTGGCATGGCGCTGGAGGGACTGCGCGATCTGTCGGTGATCGCCACGGCGCCGCAGCGGCGGCTGGCGATCAAAACCTTCGTGCGCGAGGAAAACGCCGGCGTCATCCGCGAGGCGGTGTTGCGCGAGCTCAAGCGCGGCGGGCAGGTGTATTTCCTGCACAACGAGGTGGAAACCATCGAGAACCGTCGCGCCAAGCTGGAGCAGCTGCTGCCCGAGGCACGCATCGGTATCGCCCACGGCCAGATGCCGGAACGAGAGCTGGAGCGCGTCATGCGCGACTTCGTCGCCCAGCGCTTCAACCTGCTGCTGTGCTCCACCATCATCGAGACCGGCATCGACGTGCCGACCGCCAACACCATCGTCATCAGCCGCGCCGACAAATTCGGTCTGGCTCAACTGCATCAACTGCGCGGGCGCGTCGGCCGCAGCCACCACCAGGCCTACGCCTACCTGCTCGTGCCCGACATCGAGGGGTTGACCAAGCAGGCCGCGCAGCGGCTGGAGGCGATCCAGCAGATGGAGGAGCTGGGCAGCGGCTTTTACCTCGCGATGCACGACCTGGAGATCCGCGGCGCCGGCGAGGTGCTGGGCGAGAACCAGAGCGGCAACATGATGGAGGTCGGCTTTCAGCTCTACAACGAGATGCTGGCCGAAGCCGTGCGCAGCCTGCGCGAGGGCAAGGAGCCGGACCTGCTCAAACCCCTGGCCGCGACCACCGAGATCAATCTGCACGCCCCGGCCCTGCTGCCGCAGGACTACTGCGGCGACGTGCACCTGCGCCTGAGCTTCTACAAAAAGCTGGCCACCGCCAAGACCAACGAGCAGATCGACGCGCTGGTCGAAGAAATCGTCGACCGCTTTGGCAAGCTGCCGCCACCCGCGCAACATCTGATCGACGTGCACCGGCTGCGTGTGCTGGCGAGCCGCTACGGCGTGGTCAAGATCGATGCTGCCCCGTCGCACGTGCTGATCAGCTTTCGGCCCAATCCCCCGGTGGACCCGATGCGCATCATCGAGCTGGTGCAGAAAAACCGCCAGGTCAAACTGGCGGGCAATGACCGTCTGAAGATCGAGCGCGCCCTGCCCGAACCCGCCGCGCGCGCCCAGTTGGTGCGCGACGTACTGCGATCGCTGGGCCAGCCTTTGGCCACCGAAACCGCATGACCCCTGCCGAGATGCCCTTTCCCACCCCGCGCCACACCTGGCTGGACGATGCGCAGGCGTTGCTGACCGGCACGCTGATCGTGGCGCTGGGGCTCGTGCTGTTTCGGCACGCCGGCTTCGTCACCGGCGGCACGGTGGGGCTGGCATTCGTGCTGCACTACGCCAGCGGCTGGCCGTTTGGCGCGCTGGTGTTTGCGATCAACCTGCCGTTCTACGCGCTGGCCTGGGTGCGCATGGGGCGCGCGTTCACGCTCAAGACGGTGCTGGCGGTGGCGCTGCTGGCCGCGTTCACCGAGGTCATGCCGCGCTGGATCGTCATCGGCCAGCTCAACCCCTGGTTTGCCGCCGTGGCCGGCGGGCTGCTGATCGGCGTCGGCTTCATCATCCTGTTTCGCCACCGGGCCAGCCTCGGCGGCTTCAACACCCTGGTGCTGTGGCTGCAGGAGCGCTACGGCTGGCGCGCCGGCGTGGTGCAGCTGGCCATCGACGTCACCATCCTGCTCGCGGCCATCCCCTGGGTCGGCCCGCTGCAGCTGCTGCTGTCGGTGCTGGCCGCGGCGCTGATGAACCTGACGCTGGCCATCAACCACAAGCCCGGGCGCTATGTGGCGTACTGACGGACCGCCACGCCACCCCGCGATAATGCCGCCCATGACCCCTCTGACCGACATCGCCCCCGGCCTCGCCGTGCGAGGTATCACCCCGCCGCTGCGCCTGCGCGACTTCCGGCTGATCGCCTTCGACATGGATTCCACGCTGATCAACATCGAGTGCGTGGACGAGATCGCCGACGCCGCCGGGCGCAAAGCCGAGGTCGCCGCCATCACCGAGGCCGCGATGCGCGGCGAAATCACCGACTACAAGGAAAGCCTGCGCCGCCGCGTGGCGCTGCTGGCCGGCGTGCCGGTGCAGCACCTGGAGGACGTGTATCGCCAGCGCCTCAAGCTCAACCCCGGCGCGGCCGAGCTGGTGTTGGCGTGCAAGGCCGCGGGGCTCAAAGTGCTGCTGGTCAGCGGGGGCTTCACCTTCTTCACCGACCGGTTGCGCGAGCGGCTGGCGCTGGACTTTGCGCGCAGCAACAAGCTGGAGATCGTCGACGGGCGCCTGACCGGCCGGCTCGTGGACCAGCACTGGGGTGACATCTGCGACGGCGCGGAGAAGCGCCGCACGCTGCTGCAGGCGTGCGACCTGATCGGCTGCACGCCCGAGCAGGCCATCGCGATGGGCGACGGCGCCAACGACCTGGAGATGATGGCCGCCGCGGGCCTGGCGGTGGCCTACCGCGCCAAGCCCAAGGTGCGCCAGCAGGCCCACGTCGCGATCGACATGGGCGGGCTGGATCGGCTGCTGGAGGTCGTGCGGCCCTGAGCCACCGAGTCATTTCATGCAAATCGGAAAGTCGACTTTCCGGTTTGCATGATCTTTCGGCCCGCGGGCCGGTCATCCATCGGATGCCGACCCACGGGTTGCTCAAACCGGCTCCGGCACGCTCGGCAGACCCGACAGCGCCATCGCCAGCTCGCGCTCGTCGTAGGTCTCGTCCTTGAGCTCGCCGGCGAAGTACTTCTGGTACGCGGCCATGTCGAAGTGGCCGTGGCCGCACAGGTTGAACAGGATCGTCTCGCTGCGGCCCTCGCGCTTGCAGCGCAGCGCCTCCTCGATCGCGCCCTTGACGGCGTGGTTGGCCTCCGGCGCCGGCACGATGCCCTCGCTGCGCGCGAACAGCACGCCGGCCTCGAAGCACTGCGTCTGCGTGTAGGCCACCGCCTCGATTAGGTCCAACTCCTTCAGGTGCGACACCAGCGGCGCCATGCCGTGGTAGCGCAACCCGCCGGCGTGAAACGGCGGCGGCGTGAAGGTCGAGCCCAGCGTGTGCATCTTGGTCAGCGGGGTCAGGTGCGCCGTGTCGCCGAAGTCGTAGGCGTACTTGCCGCGCGTCAGTGACGGGCAGGCCGCCGGCTCCACCGCCACCACGCGCGGCCGCGCCCCGCCGCGCAGCGCGTGGCCGATGAACGGAAACGCGATGCCGGCGAAATTGCTGCCACCGCCGGTGGCGCCGACGATCACGTCCGGCCAGGCGTCGGCCATCTGCAGCTGCTCCATCGCCTCCAGGCCGATGACGGTCTGGTGCAGCAGCACGTGGTTGAGCACCGAGCCGAGCGCGTACTTGGTGTCCTCGCGCTGCGCAGCCAGCTCCACCGCCTCCGAAATCGCGATGCCGAGGCTGCCCGGGTGATCCGGGCGCTGCGCCAGCACGCGCCGGCCATATTCCGTCTCGGTGGACGGCGACGGCAGGCAGCGCGCGCCGTAGGTTTCCATCACCGCGCGGCGGTAGGGCTTCTGGTCGTAGCTGACGCGCACCTGGAACACCAGCACCTCCAGCCCGAACAGCTGCCCCGCGAACGACAGCGACGTGCCCCACTGGCCGGCGCCGGTCTCGGTGGTCAGCCGCTTGGTGCCGGCCTGCGCGTTGTAAAACGCCTGCGGCACCGCGGTGTTGGGCTTGTGGCTGCCGGCCGGGCTGACGCCCTCGTACTTGTAGAAGATCTTGGCCGGCGTGCCCAGGGCCTTTTCCAGCCGATGGGCGCGAAACAGCGGACTCGGCCGCCAGAGGCGGTAGATCTCGCGTACCGGCTCGGGAATCTCGATCTCGCGCTCGGTGCTGACCTCCTGCAGGATCAGCTCCATCGGAAACAGCGGCGCCAAGTCGTCGGGGCCGACCGGCTGCAGCGTGCCCGGGTGCAGCACCGGCGGCGGGGCCTTCGGCAGGTCCGCGGCGATGTTGTACCAGTACTTGGGCATCTGGCTTTCCTGCAGCAGGAACTTGGTCGGCGTCGTCACGGGGGATCTCCTCGAGGATCGGATACGGTGGGGGGTGGCCGGGCACAATCGGGCCATGGGCCGCATCCGCCATTTTGTACGCGAAGCTTCGATCACCCTGACGCTGGCGCTTGGGGTTTTCCTGGGGGTGCAGGCGTGGCTGACGCGCGCCACGCCCGAGCGCTGGGCGCCCGAAGGCACGCTGGCGTGGCTGATGCCGGACGGCACCGAGGGCCGCGGCAGCTGGACCGACCTGCGCGCGCAGCTCGGCGCCGGGGCCGATGCGCCGTTGGCGCTGCACGTCTGGGCCACCTGGTGCGGCATCTGCCGCGCCGAGGAAGGCACCGTCACCGCGCTGGCGGCCGAGCGGCCGGTGGTGACGCTGGCCACGCGCAGCGGCGATGCGGCCGCCGTGCGCGCTCACCTGCGCCAGCGCGGCCTGCCGTGGGTGACGGTGCTGGATGCGGACGGACGCCTCGCCGCCGCGCACGGCTGGCGCGCGGTGCCGGTGTTTGCCGTGCTGGACGCCGGCGACCGCCTGCGCCACGTCACGGTCGGCTACACCACCGGCCTCGGCATGCGGCTCAGGCTGTGGGCGGCGTCGCTGCGGTGGTCACGCGCGCAAGGATGATCATCCCAGCGCCGCCGCCAGCCGCCGCACCCCCTCGCGAATGCGATCCTCGTCCACCGTCGCAAAGCTCAGCCGCAGCGTCGCCGGGTCGGGATCACGGGCGAAGAACGGCGCCCCCGGCACGAAGGCCACGCCCTGCTCGATGGCCCGGCGCGCCAGCTCCCCGCCGTCCGTCGCCCGGCCATCCGCACCGGTCAGCCGCGCCCAGACGAACAGCCCACCGCGCGGCGGCACGAAGTCGATCGCCGCGCCCAGCTCCTGCCGCAGCGCCTCCACCATCGCCGCGGCACGGCGGGCGTAGATGCCGCGCACGCGCGCCAGCGTCGCCGGCATGCGGCCACTGGCCAGGTACTGCGCCGCGGTGGCCTGCGCGAAGGTGCTGGTGTGCGCGTCGCTGAACTGCTTGCACATCGTCGCCTTGGCCAGCAGCTCGGGTGGGGCCACCATCCAGCCGATGCGCAGGCCCGGTGAGAGCACCTTGCTCAGGCTGCCGCAGTGCACGAGGCACTCCCGGCTGCCGGGCACCTCGTGGCTCAGCGCCAGCAGGCTGGGCGGCGGCGGGGCGTCGAAGTAGAGGTCGCCGTACGGGTCGTCCTCCACCACCAGCGTGCGGGTGCGCACGGCCAGCTCCAGCACGCGGCGGCGGCGCTCCAGGCTCATCTGCGCCCCGCTCGGGTTGCCAAACGTCGGGATCAGGTAGACGAACTTCGGCCGGTGCTCCTCGATCAGCCGCTCCAGCGCCTCGACGTCGGCACCCTGCCCGTCCACCGGCACCGTCAGCAGCTGCGCGCCGTAGAGGCGGAAGCACTGGATGGTGGCGAGGAACGTCGGCGCCTCGACGATCACCTTGTCGCCCGGCGACACGAGCGTCTTGCCGATCAGGTCCAGCGCCTGCTGGCTGCCGGTGGTCACGATCAGGTCGGTGGGCGCCACGCCACGCGCACCCTTGGCCGCCATGAAGGCAGCCAACTGCTCGCGCAGCGGATCGAAGCCCTCGGTGGCGCCGTACTGCAGCGCCGCGCCCGGGTTGGCCTCCAGCGCCGCCAACGTCGCGGCGCGGATGCCCTCGACGTCGAACAGCGCCGCATCCGGAAAGCCGCCGGCAAAGCTGATGATGCCGGGCTTGCCCAGCAGCTTGAACAATTCCCGGATCGCCGAGGTCTCGACGTGGGCCAGCCGATCGGCCAGCCGCACCGGGGAGGCGGGCGCGTGATCCGTCATCGCGTATCCTTGCAAGGCACGTGCATGCGAAGGCGCCGCAGCCCCGAGGGGCCCGGCGCCGCCATCTGGGTCATGAAACCGCGCGACATCGAAGCCTTCTTCTCGGCCCTGCAGGCCGAGCGGCCTCAGCCGCAAAGCGAACTGGAGTATACGAGCGTGTTCGAGCTGCTCGTCGCGGTGATGCTGAGCGCCCAGGCCACCGACCGCAGCGTCAACCAGGCCACGCGGCGGCTGTTTCCCGTGGCCAACACGCCGCAGGCGATCCTTGCGCTCGGGCAGGAAGGGCTGGAAGCGCACATCCGCACCATCGGCCTGTACCGCAGCAAGGCGCGCCACGTGATCGAGACCTGCCGCCTGCTGCTGGAGCGCCACGGCGGCGAGGTGCCGCGCCGCCGCGAGGAGCTGGAGGCCCTGCCCGGCGTCGGCCGCAAGACCGCCAACGTGGTGCTCAACGTCGCCTTCGGCGAGCCGACGATGGCGGTGGATACGCACATCTTCCGCGTCGCCAACCGCACGGGGCTCGCCCCCGGCAAGACGCCGCTGCAGGTCGAGCAGGGGCTGCTGCAGCGCGTGCCCGAGCGCTTTTTGCGCGACGCGCACCACTGGTTGATCCTGCACGGGCGCTACACCTGCACCGCGCGCGCGCCCAAGTGCGGCGCGTGCAGCGTGGCGGCATGGTGCGACCATGCCAAGGCGCAGACGCAAGCGTCACCCCAGATCCGCAAGTCGCGCCGGACCCAGACCACCCCCAGATGAGCCCCCTCCGCCCGCTGCCCTGGTTGGAGCCCGGCGACCCTTTCCCGCCCGCGGAGCGGGCCTGGGGGCGGCGGGACCCTGTCCCCGGACTGCTCGCGGCCGGCGGCGCGCTGGACACCCCGACCCTGCTGCAAGCGTACCGCCACGGGGTGTTCCCATGGTACAGCGAGGGGCAGCCCATTCTGTGGTGGAGCCCCGACCCGCGCATGGTGCTGCGACCGTCGCGCTTTCACCTCAGCCATTCGCTGCGCAAGGCGCTGCGCGCCGCGCTGCGCCACGGGCGGCTGGAGATCCGCCTGGACAGCGCATTCGATGCCGTGATCGACGCCTGCGCCCACACACCGCGCCCCGGACAGGACGGCACTTGGATCGTCCCGGAGATGATGGCCGCCTACCGCGCGCTGCACCGCGAGGGCCACGCGCACAGCGTCGAGACCTGGTGGGATGGGCGGCTGGTAGGTGGCCTGTATTTGGTGAACATTGGTCGCGCAGTGTTTGGCGAATCGATGTTCAGCCACCGGGTGGACGCCTCCAAAATGGCGCTGGCGGCGCTGGTGGCGGCGTGCCGCGCCTGGGGCGTACCCTTGATCGATTGCCAGCAGAACACCCGCCATTTGGCGTCGCTCGGGGCTGCCGAGGAATCGCGCAACCTTTTTTTGCAGGAGGTTCGCCAGGCCATCGATGCGCCGTCCCCCGCATGGCGCTGGGATTGCCTATACTGGGACCGGCTGTGGCCCGACGCGCCGCTGGACACGCCGCCCACCATCACCTCCTCGACACCCTTGTGACCCGCCTGCACGAACTGCCCCTGACCGCCGTGCAGTTCTATGCCACGGCGCCCTACCCATGCAGCTATCTGCCGCAGCAGCTGGCGCGCTCGCAAGTGGCCACCCCGAGCCACCTCATCCAGGGGGAGACCTACTCCCGCCTCGTGGCCAGCGGGTTTCGACGCAGCGGCCTGTTCACCTACCGGCCCCATTGCGACGGCTGCCAGGCGTGCATCCCCTTGCGCGTGCGCGCCGCGGAGTTCACCCCCAACCGCAGCCAGCGCCGTGCTTGGCGTGAACACGCCACATTGCACGCGCGGGTCATGCGCCTAGGCTACTCGCCTGCGCACTACGCGCTGTACCTGCGTTACCAGCGCAGCCGCCACGCGGGGGGCGGCATGGACCACGACAACGTCGAGCAGTACAGCCAGTTCCTGCTGCAAAGCCACGTCAACTCGCGACTGGTGGAGTTTTGGGCCCGGGCCGGCGCGGACACCCCGGACCGGCTGGTGATGGTGTCCCTGATCGACCTGCTCGACGACGGCCTGTCCGCGGTCTATACCTTCTACGACCCGGACTGGCCCGGCTCGCTGGGCACCTACGGTGTGCTGTGGCAAATCGAGCAGGCCCGCCGTTTGCACCTGCCTTATGTGTACCTGGGGTATTGGATCGCCGACAGCCCCAAAATGGCCTACAAGGTCCGTTTTCGGCCGCATGAGCTCTACCGGGATGGCCGCTGGCAACTGGCGTTTTGAGGATGGGCCGTCATTTCATCTGGTAAAATCGGCTGTCGAGATTTCCGACGACAGCCATGCGCAAAACGGACGACACCCTCCCTCCACGACCCAGCGTGCAGGTGCTCGAGCGCATGTTCGCCCTGCTGGACGTCCTGTCGCGACACGAGGATCCGGTATCGCTCAAAACGCTGGGCGAAGAAACCGGCTTGCACCCCTCTACCGCCCACCGCATCCTCAACGATCTGGCGATCGGCCGCTTCGTGGAACGCCCTGAACCCGGCATGTATCGGTTGGGTCTGCGCCTGCTGGAGCTGGGCAACCTCGTCAAGGCGCGGCTGGATGTGCGCGAAGTCGCCGTCGGCCCGATGCGCGAATTGCACCGCCAAATCCAGCAGCCGGTCAACCTGAGCGTGCGCCAGGGCGACGAGATCGTCTACATCGAGCGCGCCTACAGCGAGCGCTCGGGCATGCAGGTGGTGCGGGCCATTGGGGGGCGGGCGCCGCTGCATTTGACCTCCGTGGGCAAGCTGTTCCTCGCGCAAGAGGACCCGCAGCGCCTGCGCGCCTACGCCACGCGCACCGGGCTGGCGGGCAACACACCCAACAGCATCACCCAACTGGCGGTGCTGGAAAAAGAGCTGGCCCTGTGCCGCCGGCTGGGCGTGGCACGCGACAACGAGGAGTTGGAGCCCGGCGTGCGCTGCATGGCCGCCGGCATCCACGACGACCAAGGGCGGCTTGTCGCGGGCCTGTCCATCTCCGCGCCCGCCAACCGCATCGACGAGAGCTGGCTGCCCAAGCTTCAGGCCACCGCGGCGGAGATCAGCGCCGCGCTGGGTTACCGCGGCGAGCGCTCCTGACCAGCCCTCGTCCGACCCACCGTCATCCTGTCCGCCCCTGTCGGCGCGGCGCGTCAGGCGTCACCCCGGCGGGTGCTCGGTCCAACGATCCGCCAAGGGGTCCGCCGAGGCATCCCACGGCTGCGACACCCGCTCCGGCATCAGCGCCTCGGGCTTACCCGCCCCGGAACGCAGCAACGATTGCTCCAGCCAGCGCAACAAGCGCTCCGCATCCGTCCAGCGCGCCGACGAGTCCGCAGCATCCATCAACACCATGATCAGGTCGCGCCCCGCCAGCCGCACCTGCATGGCCACGCAGCGACCGGCCTCGCGGATGTAGCCGGTCTTTTGCAGCAGGATATCCCACTCGCTTTCGCGCACCAGCTTGTTGCTGTTGCGGTAGTGCACCACGCGCCGGCCACTGGCCAATTCGTACTCGGGCGATGTGGTCAGCTCGCGCAGCACGGGGCGCTCGGCCGCGGCGGAAACGAGTCGCGCCAAATCGCGCGGACTGGACTGGTTGTCGCTGGACAGGCCGGTGGGCTCGACGAAACGGGTGGCGCTCATGCCCAGCTCGGCCGCCTTGCGGTTCATGGCGGCGACGAATGCCGGAATGCCCCCCGGATAGGTGCGCCCCAGCGCATGGGCCGCGCGGTTCTCGCTGGACATCAGGGCCAGGTGCAGGGCCTCGGCCCGGGACAGGCGCGTGCCCACCGCCAAACGCGATCCACTGCCTTTGAGGCGATCGATGTCGTCCGCCGTAATCGTGAGGACTTCATCCATCGGCAGACCCGCGTCGGCGATCACCAGCCCGGTCATCAGCTTGGTCAGCGACGCGATGGGCAGCACCGCCGCGTCGTTTTTGCCGACCAGCACCGCATTGGTGTCGCGGTCCACGACCAGCACCGCGTTGGAATTGAGGCGCACCGGATCGAGCGACAGCGCGTGCGCGTCGTCCGTCCCGCCTTCCGCCGGTCGGGACACGAACGCCGCACCCGACAGCGCGGCCGCCCCCATGGCGGGGGCGGATACCAGCGTGGTGCGTGTCCGGGGCGCGGACGCCCCAGTCGCGCGCGGTGCCGCGGCGGGAAACGCCGCCTGAGCCTTGAGGGCTGCAGGCTGGGCCGATGCGGTGCGGCGCGTGGTCCCGCTCTGCGCCCGATGTTTGGCTCGGGGCGCGGCCTTGGCGGCTTTGGCCCGCGGCTTGGCCGGGGGTTTGGCGCGGTCCGCCTTGGCGCTCACCGAAACGGTCGCCGCGTGCGCTGCCTGCGGCGGCAGACTCAAACCCCATCCGACCAGCGCCAGCGCCAGCGCTCGCGTGCCCCACAACAGCGTCTTGTTCATGGTGTCGGCCCCATAGCCATCGACAAGGTTGGCAGTATAGGGGAGCGATCGCTCAAAACACCCTTTTCGACACCGTGTTAGGCAAAATTTTTGAGCCGTTTCCGCAACACCGGGGCCGTGCCGCCCGCCCAGCCCCGGCACCGCGCCCGCTCAGCCCTGCGCGGCGACGCGATCGACCTTGCTGTGCAGCTTGTTGAGGGCCGACAAATAGGCCTTGGCCGACGCGACGACGATGTCCGGATCGGCCCCGACACCATTGACCACGCGACCGCCGTGCTGCAGGCGAATCGTCACCTCGCCCTGCGACTCGGTGGAGCCGCTGGTGATCGCGTTGACCGAGTACAGCAGCAGCTCCGCACCGCTCTTGACGTGCGACTCGATGGCCTTGATGGACGCATCCACGGGCCCGTTGCCGTCGGCCTCGCCAATGTATTCCTTGCCGTCGATCGTGAAGACCACGCGCGCGTGCGGGCGCTCGCCCGTCTCGGAGTGCTGCGACAGCGACACCAGCCCGTACTGCTCCCTCTCCGGTGTGACGCTCTCGTCGCTGACCAGCGCCAGGATGTCTTCGTCAAAGATCTCCGCCTTGCGATCGGCCAGCTCCTTGAACTTGGCAAAGGCCGTGTTGAGGTCCGTCTCGGACTCCATCTCGATGCCCAGCTCCTGCAGGCGTTGCTTGAAGGCATTGCGCCCCGACAGCTTGCCCAGCACGATCTTGTTCGCGCTCCAGCCCACGTCCTCGGCGCGCATGATCTCGTAGGTGTCGCGCGCCTTGAGCACGCCGTCCTGATGAATACCGCTGGCGTGCGCGAACGCGTTGGCCCCCACGACCGCCTTGTTCGGCTGCACGACAAAGCCCGTGGTCTGGCTGACCATGCGGCTGGCGGGCACGATCTGTGTGGTGTCGATGCCGACGTCCAGCCCAAAATAGTCGCGGCGGGTCTTGACCGCCATGACGATCTCCTCCAGCGAGCAGTTGCCCGCCCGCTCCCCCAGGCCGTTGATCGTGCATTCGACCTGGCGCGCCCCGCCGATCTTGACACCGGCCAGCGAGTTGGCCACCGCCATGCCCAGGTCGTTGTGGCAGTGCACGCTCCAAATCGCCTTGTCGGAGTTGGGGATGCGTTCGCGCAGCGTTTTGATGAAATGGCCGTACAACTCCGGCACCGCGTAGCCGACGGTGTCCGGGATGTTGATGGTCGTCGCCCCTTCGGCGATCACCGCCTCCAACACGCGACACAGGAAGTCCACCTCGCTGCGGTAGCCATCCTCGGGGCTGAATTCGATGTCGGCGCACAAATTGCGCGCAAAGCGCACCGCCTGCCGCGCCTGTTCCAGCACCTGCTCGGGCGTCATGCGCAGCTTCTTTTCCATGTGCAGCGGCGACGTCGCGATGAAGGTGTGGATGCGCGCGCGGTTGGCGCCGCGCAGGGCCTCGGCCGCCCGCGAAATATCGCGATCGTTGGCCCGGGCCAGCGAGCACACGGTGGAATCCTTGATCACATCGGCAATCGCCTTGACCGCCTCGAAGTCGCCGTTGGAACTGGCCGCAAAGCCCGCCTCGATCACATCGACGCGCAGCCGCTCGAGCTGGCGCGCGATGCGCAGCTTTTCGTCCTTGGTCATCGAGGCGCCTGGGGACTGCTCGCCGTCGCGCAGGGTGGTGTCGAAAATGATCAGCTTGTCGGTCATGGCGGAACTCCTGCTAGGGGTGGCTGTGGTCGATGCCCGTGCGCTGCCAGCAAAACAAACGGCCCGCAGCGGGGGCATGCGGGCCGTGGAGGTTTGGAAACGCGCGCTAAACCACCTGCCCGCAACGGGGTAGCAGCAGTAGGCGGATCAACGCGAATTCCATGGCCATCAATGTAACACAAGCGGCACGGCGCGCGCGATGGACGGACGGGCGATAGACTATGGCGATCGCCGCGATGGCCCGCACCACGCCACTCAGTCGTGCAGCCCGCGCTCGTCCGGCTCGTCGGTAGAGGTGCTGACCACGCTGACCGGCCGACCCTTGGATTTGCGCACCACATACACGACGTAGCCGGACAAGCCGTACAGGACGAAGAGCGCGAACAGCACCGTCGGCGGGTGGATGTTGATGACGGCGATCCCCAGCGCAATCGCCACCAGCGTCGCGAACGGCACACTGCGCTTGAGGCTCAGGTCCTTGAAGCTGTAGAACGGCACATTGGTCACCATCGTCAGCCCGGCGTACAGCGTCAGCGCAAACAGCACCCACTCCAGCCCCTCGCCGTCGTGGCCGGCATCGCTGGCCAGCCAGATGAAGCCGGCCACCAGCGCCGCCGCCGCCGGCGACGGCAGACCCTGGAAATAGCGCTTGTCGACCACGTGCGTGTTGACGTTGAAGCGCGCCAGCCGCAGCGCCGCGCAGGCGCAGTAGACGAACGCCGCGATCCAGCCCCAGCGCCCCAGATCGCGCAGCGCCCACTCGTAGGCCACCAAGGCGGGCGCCGCGCCGAACGAGACCATATCCGACAGCGAGTCCATCTGCTCGCCAAAGGCGCTTTGCGTGTGCGTCAGGCGCGCGATGCGGCCATCCAGGCTGTCCAGCACCATCGCGACGAAGATGCCGGTGGTGGCCAGATCGTAGCGGCCGTTCATCGCCATCACGATGGCGTAAAAGCCGCCGAACAGCGCCGCCAGCGTCACCAGGTTGGGCAAGACATAAATGCCCTTGGCGCGCCGCGGCGCCTCCGGGGTGGGGGAGATATCAGATCCGTCGAGCATGAACCAAGGCCACTGCGAGGGGACTGCCCCGGCGCGTCGGACGCGCCGGGCCGAGCGCAAGTGTACGCCCACGCGGGATGCCTCATGCGCCCCTGCATGGCGCAACGCCCGCGGGCGGGCACCATGTGCCGCACGCGGGCGTTGGGGAGAAATCGGCCGGCCATTGGCCGGCGATCCATCAGTTGCGGCTCTGATCGACCAGCTTGTTCTTGGCGATCCAGGGCATCATGGCCCGCAATTGGGCGCCGACCACTTCGATCGGGTGCGCGGCCAGATTGCGGCGACGCGCGGTCATGCTCGGGTAGTTCAGGCGGCCTTCCTGGATGAACATCTTGGCGTAATCGCCGTTCTGGATGCGTTCCAGCGCCTTGCGCATGGCCTTGCGGGACTCCTCGTTGATCACCTCGGGACCCGTGACGTACTCGCCAAACTCCGCGTTGTTGGAGATGGAGTAGTTCATGTTGGCGATGCCGCCCTCATACATCAGGTCGACGATGAGCTTCAACTCGTGCAGGCACTCGAAGTAGGCCATCTCGGGCGCATAGCCGGCCTCGACCAGCGTCTCGAAGCCCATCTTCACCAGCTCGACCGCACCGCCGCACAACACGGCCTGCTCGCCAAACAGGTCGGTTTCGGTCTCTTCCTTGAAGGTGGTCTCGATGATGCCGGCCTTGCCGCCGCCGTTGGCCATGGCGTAGCTCAGCGCCAGATCGCGCGCCTTGCCGCTCTTGTCCTGGTGCACCGCCACCAGGTGCGGAACGCCGCCGCCTTGCAGATAGGTGCTGCGCACGGTGTGGCCCGGGGCCTTGGGCGCGACCATCCACACGTCCAGATCGGCGCGCGGCACCACCTGGTTGTAGTGCACGTTGAAGCCGTGGGCGAAGGCCAGCGACGCGCCCTGCTTGATGTGGGGCGCGACGTTTTGGTTGTAGACCTCGGCGATTTGCTCGTCGGGCAGCAAAATCATCACGACATCCGCCGCCTTGACGGCGTCGTTGACCTCCATCACGGTCAAGCCCGCTTTTTCGGCTTTGCCCCAGGACGCACCGCCCTTGCGCAGACCGACGATGACCTTGACGCCGCTGTCGTTGAGGTTTTGCGCATGCGCGTGGCCTTGGCTGCCGTAGCCGATGATGGCCACCGTCTTGCCCTTGATCAGGCTCAGGTCACAGTCCTTGTCGTAGAACACTTTCATTGTTCGCTCCAGGTGAAAAGGGGGTGGGATTCAGACGCGCAAAATGCGCTCGCCGCGGCCGATGCCACAGGCACCGGTGCGCACCGTTTCCAGAATGGCGCTGCGGTCGATGGCTTGCAGGAAGGCATCGTTCTTGGCCTGATCGCCGGTGAGCTCGATGGTGTAGCTCTTCTCGGTCACGTCGATGATGCGGCCGCGGAAGATGTCGGCCATGCGCTTCATCTCCTCGCGCTCCTTGCCGACGGCGCGCACCTTGACCAGCATCAGCTCGCGCTCGGTGTAGGCGCCCTCGGTCAGATCGACGACCTTGACCACCTCGATCAGGCGATTGAGGTGCTTGGTGATCTGCTCGATGATGTCGTCCGAGCCGGTCGTCTGGATCGTCATGCGCGACAGCGATGGGTCTTCGGTCGGGGCGACGTTGAGCGACTCGATGTTGTAGCCCCGGGCGGAGAACAGCCCGACGACACGAGACAGGGCCCCGGCCTCGTTTTCCAGCAAAACGGCGATGATGTGTTTCATGGATGAGATTCCTCTTTTCGGCCGCCCTCCCCCACCCCCGGTAAGGGGCGGGCTTGGCGGTCAATAGATTCCTCGGATTCGTCGCCAGCGGGCCGCCCTCACGGCGAGGGCCGTCCGCCGCGATGACGTCACAGGTCCTCGCTGCCGAGCAGCATCTCGGTGATGCCTTTGCCCGCCTGCACCATCGGCCAGACGTTCTCCGTCGGGTCGGTGCGAAAGTCGATGAACACCGTGCGGTCTTTGAGCTTGCGCGCCTCGCGCAGCGCCGGCTCCACGTCCTGTGGCCGCTCCACCAGCAGGCCGACATGCCCGTAGGCCTCGGCCAGCTTGACGAAGTTGGGCAGCGCATCCATGTAGGAGTGGCTGTAGCGGCCGGAGTACTCGATCTCCTGCCACTGCCGCACCATGCCCAGGTAGCGGTTGTTCAGCGACAGGATCTTGATCGGCGTGTTGTACTGCAGGCAGGTGGACAGCTCCTGGATGCACATCTGCACCGAGCCTTCCCCCGTCACACAGAACACCTCGGCCTCGGGCTTGGCGAGCTTGATGCCCATGGCATACGGAATGCCCACGCCCATGGTGCCCAACCCGCCCGAGTTGATCCAGCGCCGCGGCTGCTCGAACTTGTAAAACTGCGCCGCCCACATCTGGTGCTGACCGACGTCGGAGGTGATGTAGGCCTCGACATCCTTGGTCATGTTCCAGAGGGTCTCGATGACCATCTGCGGCTTGATCACGTCGGTGTTGTCGCGGTCGTAGCGCAGGCAGTCGCGCGCGCGCCAGCCCTCGATCGTCTCCCACCAGGCGGCCAGCGCCCGCTCGTCCGGACGGACCGGGCTTTCGCGCACCATCGCGATCAGCTCGTTCAACACATCCTTGACATCCCCGACGATGGGCACGTCCACCTTGACGCGCTTGGAAATGCTGGACGGGTCGATATCGATGTGGATGATCTTGCGCTCGATCTGGGCGAAGTGCTTCGGGTTGCCGATGACGCGGTCGTCGAACCGCGCCCCCACCGCCAGCAGCACGTCGCAGTTCTGCATGGCGTTGTTGGCCTCGAACGTGCCGTGCATACCCAGCATGCCCAGGAAGCGCCGGTCGGTCGCGGGAAACGCCCCCAGCCCCATGAGCGTGTTGGTCACAGGGTAATTGAGCAGATCCACGAGCTGCCGCAACTCCGGCACCGCATTGCCCAGAATGACGCCGCCCCCCGTGTAGATGTAGGGCCGCTTGGCGCTCAACAGCAGTTGCAGCGCCTTGCGGATCTGGCCGCCATGCCCCTTGCGCACCGGGTTGTAGGAGCGCATCGTGACGCTGTCCGGATAGCCGGTGAACGCGGTTTTCTTGAAGGACACGTCCTTGGGAATATCCACCACCACCGGTCCGGGACGACCGGTGCGCGCGATGTGGAAGGCTTTTTTGATCGTGCTGGCCAGATCGCGCACGTCCTTGACCAGGAAGTTGTGCTTGACGATGGGCCGGGTGATGCCCACGGTGTCGCATTCCTGGAAGGCATCCAGACCGATGGCGGCCGTGGGCACCTGCCCGGTGATGATGACCATCGGGATCGAGTCCATGTACGCCGTGGCGATGCCGGTGATGGCATTGGTCACACCCGGACCGCTCGTGACGAGCGCCACGCCGACTTCGCCGGTGGCACGCGCGTATCCGTCGGCGGCATGCACGGCCGCCTGCTCGTGGCGCACCAGCACGTGCTGGATGCTGTCTTGCTTGTACAGCGCGTCGTAAATGTAGAGGACCGCACCGCCGGGGTAGCCCCAGACGTATTTCACCCCTTCGGCTTGCAGGCACTTGACGAGCACCTCCGCCCCCATGAGCTCGGCGACGGGCGGCTGGCCGGCGGCGGCAGCGGCGGACGCGATTTCGGCCTTGTTGATTTCCATGGCAAACAACCTTTCAGTATTTCTCTGACGAAAAACCTCCGGTGCCCCTCGATCGCGCCCTTGTGAGGCGGCTTTGGGACTTGAGGCCAAGGCCATGGCGGTTGGTCCGCGACCTTGACCCGTTTCGGGCTGGCAATGATGAATACCAATGCTCATTATGGCACTGCAGCATGCAAACTCTGCAGCCCGGCCGGATTTTTTCCGCACCGGAGGCACGAGCGGGACATGCGACAATGTCAAGCGGGTTTTCTCTGACCCCGACCGCATCCCCGCCGCGCGCATGTCCTCGCCCCCCGCCGCCCCCACCCCGACTGCCACGATCGAACGGCTGCCGACCCCGTCGCTGCCGCGCCGCATGGCGTGCTGGCTTTACGAAGGCATGCTGCTGTTTGGCGTCGTGTTCATCGCGGGCTATCTGTTTTCGGCCCTGACCCAGACGCGCCATGCGCTGGACAACCGGCACATGCAGCAGGCCTTTCTGTTCGTCGTGCTGGGGGTGTACTTCACCTGGTTCTGGCACAAAGGCCAAACGCTGGCCATGAAGACCTGGCACATCCGCGTGGTGGACCGGCAGGGGCGACCGCTCACCCAGGCGCGCGCCCTGCTGCGCTACCTGCTGTCGTGGTCGTGGTTTTTGCCGCCGCTGGCGCTGCGCGAGGCCATGGCCTGGCCCGCGCTGGAAGGGGTGGTGCTGCTGGGCGGCTGGATCGCCATCTGGGCGGTGCTGGCGCGCTTTCACCCCGACCGGCAGTTTTGGCACGACGCCTGGGCCGGCACACGGCTGGTCGACAGTCGCCCTGTGCGATCCACCGCCAAATCCGCCTGAATCGCGCCCGCGCTCGACGCCCCACCGACACGCATGAACACCCCTCGCCCGGACGAACCGCCATTCTCGTTGTGTGTCTATTGCGGCTCGCGCCCCGGCGCCGACGGGCGCTTTCTGCCGGTGGCCGAGGCCGTGGGCACCTGGATTGGCCGCCACGGCGCACGGCTGGTCTATGGGGGAGGCAACCAGGGACTGATGGGGCGAGTGGCGGACGCGACGCTGGCGGCTGGCGGCACCGTGGTCGGCATCATTCCCGAAAGCCTGGTGGAACGCGAGTTTGCCAAACGCGACTGCACCGAATTGCATGTGGTGCAGACGATGCACCAGCGCAAGCAGATGATGGCTGAGCGGGCCGACGCCTTCTTGGCGCTGCCCGGCGGCATCGGCACCTTCGAGGAACTGTTCGAGGTGTGGACGTGGCGCCAGCTCGGCTACCACGACAAGCCCGTCGGCATCCTGAATGCGGACGGCTACTACGATGCGCTGCTGCGCTTTCTGGCGCAGACGGTGACCGACGGCTTCGTGAGCGGCTGGCAGATGGACCTGGTGGCGGTGGGCAGCGACCCGCAAGCCTTGCTGCCGCGCCTCGTCGAGGCCGCGGGCTGTTCGGTGCAGGCCCAGTTCCAGCAGATTTGAGCGGACCCGCCGCGGACAGGCGGGCGGGCGGAATCAGACGGCGGCGTCGTCCTCTTCGCCGGTGCGGATGCGGATGACCTTCTCCACCGGGGTGACGAAAATCTTGCCGTCGCCGATCTTGCCGGTGCGCGCCGCGCGCACGATGGCATCGATGCAGCGATCGACATCGCCGTCGCGCACCACCACGTCAATGCGCACCTTGGGCAAAAAGTCCACCACGTATTCGGCACCGCGGTACAGCTCCGTGTGCCCCTTCTGGCGGCCAAAGCCCTTGACCTCGGTCACCGTCAAGCCCGTCACGCCTTGCTCGGCCAGCGCCTCGCGCACTTCCTCCAGCTTGAACGGCTTGATGACGGCGGTGATCTGCTTCATGCGGGATGACTCCGAAACGGCGAGGTAAACCTTCTGGGCAACGATGGGCGGACGCTGGAACGCCCGGCCGGGTCGCCAGCCTGTGGAATCTACCATACCGGGGCGGGGTCTCGGCTCGCCCCCGCCCGCTCACCCCCGCCAACGGTTGGTGTTGGGGTAGCGCCAGTCCTTGCCAAAGCTGCGGTGCGTGACGCGAATGCCCACCGGCGCCTGGCGACGCTTGTATTCGTTGACGCGAATCAGCCGCACCACCTGCTCCACCGCCGCGGCCGGGAAACCCTCGGCCACGATCTCTGCTGGGCTGCGGTCGTTTTCCATGTAGCGCTCGACGATGGCGTCCAACACATCGTAAGGCGGCAGGGTGTCCTGGTCCTTTTGGTCCGGGCGCAGCTCGGCGCTGGGCGGGCGGGTGATGATGCGCTCGGGGATGGGTTCGCGCCCGCGGCCGAAGGGGTCGTTCGCATTGCGCCAGCGCGCCAGCCGCCAGACCCAGGTCTTGGTGACGTCTTTGATGACGGCAAAGCCACCCGCCATGTCGCCATACAAGGTGCAGTAACCGGTGGCCATCTCGCTCTTGTTGCCAGTGGTCAGCACGATGTGACCGAATTTGTTGGACAGCCCCATGAGCAGCGTGCCGCGGATGCGCGCCTGCAGGTTTTCCTCCGTGGTGTCGGCCGGCCGCCCTTCGAACAGCGGATCGAGCGCCGACAGAAACCGCTCGAAAATGGGCCCGATCGCGATCTCGTCGTAGCGCACGCCCAGCCGGGCCGCCATCTCGCGCGCATCCAGCCACGAGATGTCGGCCGTGTACGGCGACGGCATCATGACGGCCCGCACCGACTCCGGCCCGAGCGCGTCGACGGCGATGGCCAGCACCAGCGCCGAGTCGATGCCGCCCGACAGGCCGATGATGGCACCGGGAAAGCCGTTTTTTCGCACATAGTCGCGCGTGCCCTGCACCAGCGCGTGCCACAGGTCCGACTCCGTCGAAGGCTCGGGCGCGATGGGGCCTCGCACCGCCCGGCCGCCGGGGCCGTCGTCCAGTTCCACGACCAGCAGATCCTCGGCAAAACTGGGCGAGCGCGCCGCCACCGCCCCGCGCGCATCCAGCGCGAAGCTGCGCCCCTCGAAGACGATTTCGTCCTGGCCTCCGACCAGATGGGCATACACCAGGGGGCGCCCCGTGTGCAGGACGCGCTCGCGCATGGCGCGCTCGCGTTCATCGCCTTTGCCGATGTGAAACGGCGAAGCGTTGATGACACAGAGAACGTCCGCGCCCGCGTCCGCCGTCTCTGCCGCCGGGCGGACGTGCCAGGCGTCCTCGCAGATCAGCAGGCCGACACGGAGGGTGCGCCCGGCGGCATCGGCCACCTCGAATACGCAGGGCCGGTCGCCGGGCACGAAGTAGCGCCGCTCGTCGAACACCTGGTAGTTGGGCAGCTCGCGCTTGGCGTAGCGGTGGGTGATGCGGCCTTCGCACAGGACGCTCGCGGCATTGAGGCAGGGCGTGCGGCCGACGCTGCGACCGGCGGACGGCCCGGCCGCAGCGGGCGCCGGCAGCGGCTGTCCCACCACGATGTGCAGGCCCTTCAAGGCCGCCGTCTGCGCGGCGACCGATTGCACGGCATCATCGCAAGCATCGACGAACGCAGGCCGCAAAAACAGGTCTTCGGCGGCGTAGCCACAAATGGCCAGCTCCGGCGTCAGCAGCACCTGCACGCCCTGGGCGTGGGCCGCATGAGCGGCGTCGATGATGCGGCGGGCGTTGCCGGCCAGGTCACCCACCACAAAATTGCACTGCGCCACCCCGATCTTGATCGCCATGGATGCCCCGACGTCCTCTGAAAGCGCGGATTATGTCACCCGGGTCGTGCACGATCCGCGCGCGGTGCCGGCCCGCGCCTGGAATGCACTGCTGCACGCCCAGCCGGATGGCCAAGCCTGCGGGCCATTCATGCGCCACGAGTACCTGGCGGCGTTGCACGACAGCGGCTGCGCGACGGCTGCCACCGGGTGGGCGCCGCATTGGGTGACGCTTTGGTCGCGCGCGGATGGCTCGCTGATCGCCGCGGCACCGCTGTACATCAAGACGCACTCTTACGGCGAGTATGTGTTCGACTGGGCGTGGGCCGAGGCCCACCACCGGCACGGGGTACGCTACTACCCCAAGGGGGTGGTGGCCGTGCCCTTCACCCCCGTGGCGGGCCCGCGCCTGCTGGCCCGCGATGCCGCCACCCGTGCTGCGCTGGTGCGGGCGCTGCTGGCCCATGCCGACGCCCAGGGGCTGTCCTCACTGCATGTGCTGCTGGGGACGGCCGCCGATCGGGCCGCGGCGGATGCGTCCGGCCTGCTGGCCCGCGAGACGGTGCAGTTCCACTGGCACAACCGCCATCCAACCCGAGGCGGGCCGTTTGCCGACTGGGAAGACTTTCTGGCCAGTCTGAGCCAAGACAAGCGCAAAAAAATCCGACAGGAACGGCGCAAGGTGGCCGACGCCGGGGTGGCCTTCGAGGCGCGCCGGGGAGCCGACATCACGGCCGAGGACTGGGCTTTCTTTGTCCGCTGCTATCGGCAGACCTACCGGGAACACGGCAACCCGCCCTACCTGAACGAGGCATTTTTCCGCTCGGTCGGTGCCGCCCTGCCGGATACGTGGCTGATGTTCACGGCCCGCGATGCCGCCGGCACCCCCATCGCGGCCAGCTTGGTCGCCCTCAGCGACGACGGCGCGTCACCCGCTGCCGCCTACGGCCGATATTGGGGCGCGCTGGCTCGCGTGGATTGTTTGCATTTCGAAGCGTGCTACTACCAACCGTTGGCCTGGTGTCTGGCGCATGGTGTCGGGCGCTTCGAGGGCGGCGCGCAGGGCGAGCACAAAATCGCCCGCGCCCTGCTGCCCGCAGTGGTGCACAGCCGCCACTGGCTGGCACACCCCGTTTTTGCGGATGCGGTGGGCGACTACCTGATCCGCGAGCGCGCCGCGACGGAGAACTACCGTGCGGCGCTGCAGGCGCACTCGCCCTTTCGTCAGGCGCCCTGGGCGCCCAACTGAGCCTGATAGGCCTGAACGCCGGAGAGCACCTCCTGGCGCGCTTCCTCGACCGAACCCCAGCCGATCACCTTGACCCACTTGCCGGGGTCCAGATCCTTGTAGTGCTCGAAAAAGTGCTCGATCGTCTTCAGGCGGATGGGGTTGAGGTCTTCGTACGACTTCCAGCGCGAGTACAGCGGCAGGAGCTTTTCCGTCGGCACGGCCAGCACTTTGCCATCGACGCCACCCTCGTCTTCCATTTTGAGGATGCCGAGCGGCCGGCACGTGACCACCACCCCCGGGGGCAGCGGAACGGGGGTGATGACCAGCACGTCCACCGGATCGCCGTCGCCCGACAGCGTCTTGGGCACATACCCGTAGTTGGTCGGATAGTGCATGGCGGTGTTCATGAAGCGGTCGACGAAGATCGCGCCGGAGGCTTTGTCCACCTCGTATTTGATCGGCTCGCCGTGCATCGAGATTTCGATGATCACGTTGAAAGCGTCGGGGATCTTGTCGCCCGCGGAGACTTGGTCGAGGGACATGGGTACGCAGCTCCGAAAAAAGTGATGGAGATGAGAGAGTTTGAGGGATTTTACTGGCACGAGCCTGACGGGCCGGCGCAACACAGGGGGTGCATCGCGGCGCACCTTGCGCTACAGTGATCGTGTTGGCCAATCACCGCCGCAGGACGCGCCCGGTTGCGCACCGGCGGTGAGGAAGCAACGCAGCGGAAGCCGACGGCTCGCTTGCGTTGGCTTCCTCCAAGTCGAACCCTTTGAGGAGACACTGGCATGGTTGGTCAATCCGCGTTGATATTTGCGGTGGTCTGCGCGCTGGTCGCCGTGGTGTACGGCATCTGGGCGCGGACCTGGATCTTGGCGCAAGACCCCGGCAACCCCCGCATGCAGGAAATCGCCGCGGCGGTGCAGACAGGGGCGGCGGCCTATCTGGCGCGGCAATACAAAACGATCGCGGCGGTGGGCGTCGTGCTTGCAGTGCTGATCGCAGTGGCCATCGATGGGGTGACGGCGGTGGCTTTCGTCGTGGGTGCAGTGCTGTCCGGGGCCTGCGGCTTCATCGGCATGAACGTGTCGGTCCGCGCCAACGTGCGCACCGCGCAGGCCGCCGCGCGCGGCATCGAGCCGGCGCTGGAAGTGGCCTTCCGCGGCGGGGCCATCACCGGCATGTTGGTGGTGGGCCTGGGCTTGCTGGGCGTCACCGCGTTCTACGGCTTTCTGGTCGGCAACGGGCAACTGACGCCCGACCGCAAGCTGACCACACTGCTGCAACCGCTCATCGGCCTGGCGTTCGGTGCCTCGCTGATCTCGATCTTTGCGCGGCTGGGCGGTGGCATCTTCACCAAAGGCGCCGACGTCGGCGCCGACCTGGTCGGCAAGGTGGAAGCGGGCATCCCCGAGGACGACCCGCGCAACCCAGCGGTCATCGCCGACAACGTCGGGGACAACGTGGGCGACTGCGCCGGCATGGCGGCCGACCTGTTCGAGACGTATGCCGTCACGCTCATCGCCACCATCGTCCTGGGCGCCTTGCTGGTGACCGCGGCCCCGGTGCAGGCCAGCCTGTATCCGCTGGCGCTGGGCGGCGTGTCGATTCTGGCGTCCATCGTGGGCTGCTTCTTCGTCAAGGCGACGCCGGGCATGAAGAATGTGATGCCGGCGCTGTACAAGGGGCTGATCGTCGCGGGCGCCCTGTCGGCCGTGGCCTTCTACGGGGTGACGGTGTGGCTGATGCCCGATGACGCCATCACCGCCAGCGGCACGCAGTGGCGGCTGTGGGCGGCGGCGCTGGTCGGGCTGGCGCTGACGGCGGCCATGGTCTGGATCACCGAGTACTACACCGGCACCGACTACGCCCCGGTGCGGCACGTCGCGCAGGCCTCCACCACCGGGCACGCCACCAATATCATCGCCGGCATCGGCGTGAGCATGAAGTCCACCGCCTGGCCGGTGCTGGCGGTCTGCGCGGCCATCGTCGCCTCGTATGCGCTGGCGGGCCTGTATGGGGTGGCCGTCGCGGCCACGGCGATGCTGAGCATGGCCGGCATCATCGTAGCGCTGGATGCCTATGGCCCCATCACCGACAACGCCGGCGGCATTGCCGAGATGGCCGAGCTGCCCTCCAGCGTGCGCGACGTCACCGACCCGCTCGACGCAGTGGGCAACACCACCAAGGCGGTCACCAAGGGCTACGCGATCGGCTCGGCGGGGCTGGCTGCGCTGGTGCTGTTCGCCGACTACACGCACAAGCTGGAGCATGCCGGGCGGGCGCTGCGCTTCGATCTGTCCGACCCGATGGTCATCGTCGGCCTGTTCATCGGCGGCCTGATCCCCTACCTGTTCGGGGCGCTGGCCATGGAAGCGGTGGGCCGCGCCGCTGGCAGCGTGGTCGAGGAGGTGCGCCGCCAGTTCCGCGAGATCGCAGGCATCATGGACGGCACAGCCAAACCGGAGTATGGCCGAGCGGTGGACATGCTGACCACGGCAGCCATCAAAGAGATGATGCTGCCGAGCCTGCTGCCGGTGGTCGTGCCGATCGTGGTCGGCCTGGCGCTGGGGCCCGTCGCCCTGGGGGGGCTGCTCATGGGCACCATCGTGACCGGGCTGTTCGTCGCCATCAGCATGTGCACCGGCGGTGGCGCCTGGGACAACGCCAAAAAGTACATCGAGGACGGCCACCACGGCGGCAAGGGATCCGACGCGCACAAGGCCGCCGTCACGGGCGACACCGTGGGCGATCCCTATAAGGACACCGCGGGCCCGGCCGTCAACCCGCTGATCAAGATCATCAACATCGTGGCGCTGCTGATCGTGCCGCTGCTGGCCTGAGCACAGCTGGGGGCGGCCGGCTTACAGCCACTGGGCGATGGCGTCGATGTCCTCGGCAAAGAGCTGACCGCGCTCGGCCATCAGGAGGCGGCCGTCGCGCCCGCGCACCAGCGTGATCGGCAGGCCCTTGGGCTTGGGCATGGCGCGCTGGATGTCGGGCGTGACCCACGCGCACGGGAAGGCGTAGCCGCGCTGCTGCAGGTAGCGCACCGCCGCCTCGCGCGTGCGGTCGATCGACAGCGTCAGCAACTGCCAGCCGGGTCGCTGGCGGTGGCGCTGCCAAAAAGCGTTGAGGTGCGGCGTCGTCACGGCGCAGAACGGACAGGTACTGGCCCACCAGTACAGCACCAGCACTTGGCCATCGGCACGCGCCGGCTCGAAGCGGCCGCCATCCAGCAGCTCCATGGGCAGCAGCGGCAGCGTCCACGACGTGCCGAGCGCCGGCAGAGGCGGCGCCTGAGCTTCGGCCGCGGCGGCATCGGCGGGTTGAGACCAGCCGCGCGCAGCGACCGTGGCCATCGCCAACGCGCCGGCGCCGACCATCCAGTCGCGTCGGTTCGGGGTCATCGTGTCTCCTCGCATCGCCAGCCTTGTCGCCCGTGGGAAACCCCACCCGCGCCACAGCTGCCGTCCAGCGATAATCTAGCGCACTATGGCCGAACGTGTCATCCTCCTGCACGATCAGCGCACCCCTGCGCTGCCCATCCCCCGTCCGACCACTGCGGCGGTAACCGACGGACGGCTGCTCGACCGCTTCAGGCGGCCGCTGCGCGACCTGCGTATCAGCGTCACCGACCGCTGCAATTTTCGCTGCAGCTATTGCATGCCGAAGGAGGTATTCGGCAAGGACTACCCTTACTTGCCGCATGCAGATCTGCTGACCTTCGAGGAGATCACCCGGCTGGCGCGCGTGTTTTTGGCACAGGGCGTACGCAAGATCCGCCTGACTGGCGGCGAGCCCTTGTTGCGCAAGGACATCGAGCGTCTCGTCGAGATGCTGGCGGGACTCAGCACGGTGGACGGCACGCCACCGGAGTTGACGCTGACCACCAACGGCAGCTTACTCAAACGCAAGGCGCGTGCGCTGCGCGACGCCGGTCTGCAGCGGGTGACCGTCAGCCTGGATGCCCTGGACGACGCGGTCTTCCAGCGCATGAACGACGTCGGCTTTCCGGTCGCGCAGGTGCTAGAGGGCATTGCCGCTGCGCAGAATGCTGGTCTGGCGCCGATCAAGGTCAACATGGTGGTCAAACGCGGCACCAACGACGCACAGATCGTGCCGATGGCAGGGTACTTCCGCGGCAGCGGCATCGTGCTGCGCTTCATCGAGTACATGGACGTCGGCAGTTCCAACGGCTGGTGCATGGACGAGGTGCTACCCAGTGCCGAGGCGCGAGAACGGTTGAGTCAAGCCTTTGCGCTGGTGCCGCTGGCCCCCTCCAGCCCCGGCGAGACCGCCGAGCGCTGGGGCTATGCCGGTGCAGATGGCCGCCACGACCCGGCGCTGGGCGAGGTCGGCTTCATCAGCAGCGTCACGCAGGCGTTTTGCCGCGACTGCAACCGCGCGCGCCTGTCCACCGAAGGGCGGCTGTACCTGTGCCTGTTCGCCGAGCGCGGCTACGATCTGCGTGCGCTGCTGCGCGGCGGCGCCAGCGATGCCGAGATCGCCGCGTCGCTGGCGGCCATCTGGGGCCAGCGCGCCGACCGCTACTCGGAGATCCGCGCCACGCTGCCGCCCGAGACGCGCCGTGCCGCACGGCGCATTGAGATGAGCTACATCGGAGGCTGACCGCATGACGAGTACCCCGCCGACATCGCTGCCCCGGCCGCCTGGACCGCGAACGGTCACGGGCGTGGTCCTGGCCGGCGGGCAAGGCAGCCGCATGGGCGGGGTGGACAAAGGGCTGCAATCCTTTCAAGGGGCGCCGCTGGCGCTGCACGCGCTGTGGCGGCTGCGCATGCAGCACGGCGACTGGATGGCCGATTGCATGATCAACGCCAACCGCAACCTGGCGGCGTACGAGGGCTTTGGCGTGCCGGTCTGGCCCGACGAGCTGGGCGGCTACGCCGGCCCCCTGGCGGGCATGCTGACGGCGCTGATGCACTGCGAGACGCCGTACCTGCTGACCGTCCCGTGCGACACCCCCCGGCTGCCGCTGGATCTGGCACAACGGCTGTGCCAGGCCCTGACCGAGCAGCAGGCCGACCTGGCGATGGCCGCCGCCCCCGAGGCCGACGGCCGCGTTCGCACCCAGCCCGTGTTCTGCCTGCTGGGGGCGCACCTGCTCGAGAGCCTGAGCGCCTTTTTGCAGGAGGGCGGTCGCAAAATCGACGCCTGGACCGCGCGCCACCGCTGCGCCGTCGTGTCCTTCGACCGCCCCGACGACGACCCCCTCGCCTTCACCAACATCAACACACGCGGGGAGCTGCACGCCTTGCAACAGGCCACCGCCTCCCCCTGACCGCTGCGGCCGCCCAGTGCCCGCTGGTCGGCCAGCCACCGCACCGCGCCCCAAAACCATGAAGACGCTCGATCAGATCGCCGCCGAACTCCAGGGCTACGACCCCACGGCCCTGCCCGCCACGACCGTGGGTGATTTTCTTGCTCAACTGGTCGAGCCGCTGACCGATACGGAGACGGTCGGCATTTTCGAGGCGCTGGACCGGGTTCTGGCGCAAGACATCGTCTCCCCCATCGACGTGCCCCCGCACGACAACGCGGCCATGGATGGTTTCGCCCTGCGGGGAGCCTGCCTGTCGGGGGATGGGGAAGCGGTCTTGCGCGTGGTGGGCACCTGCTACGCGGGCGATGCCCGCTGGTCAAGCCCCATCCCGGCGGACGCCTGTGTGCGCATCATGACCGGGGCGGTGATGCCCGATGGGCTGGACACCGTGGTGCCGGTGGAATTCGTGCGCACGGACCGGGACGGCGCGCAAGAGTGTGTGCGCATCCCCGCCGGCGTGGTCCAACCCGGCGATCACCGGCGCCGGCGCGGCGAAGACCTGACGGCCGGACGGGCGGCCGTGCGCGCGGGACAACGCCTCGGCCCGGCGGCACTGGGTCTGATCGCCAGCCTCGGCATCGCACAGGTCCCCGTGGTGCGGCGGCTGCGCGTGGCATATTTCTCCACCGGCGACGAGATCGTCTCATTGGGCGAGCCGCTGCGCGAAGGCGCCATCTACGACAGCAACCGCTACACCGTCTATGGCCTGCTGCGACGGTTGGGCGTGGAGGTGATCGACCTGGGCGTGGTGCGCGACGACCCGGCTGCGCTGGAAGCGGCCTTCCGGCAGGCGGCCGAGCAAGCCGACGCCGTCATCACCAGCGGGGGCGTGAGCATGGGCGAAGCCGATCACACCAAGGCCATGATGCGCCGGCTGGGGGATGTGGCGTTTTGGCGGATCGCCATGCGTCCGGGCCGCCCGATGGCGGTCGGCCGCCTGCTGGACCCCGCGGGCGGCGCGCCGACGGTCTTGTTCGGCCTGCCCGGCAACCCTGTCGCGGTGATGGTGACGTTTCTGACCTTCGTGCGCCCGGCCCTGCTGCGCATGATGGGGGCGCGCGAGACGGCGCCCGTGCTGCTGCGCGCCCGCAGCGCCGAGCCGATGCGCAAAAAGCCCGGGCGCACGGAGTACCAGCGCGGCATCGTGACGCGGGAGGCCGACGGCACCCTGCGGGTGCGCACCACGGGCAACCAGGGCTCGGGCGTGCTGCGCTCGATGGTCGAGGCCAACGGGCTGATCGTGCTGGGTCACCAGCAGGGGCCCGTGGCCGTGGGCGACGAGGTGGATGTGATGATGTTCGACGGCGTGATCTGAACCAGCTGCGGCCGTGGCCCCGCCCAGCCACACATGGGCGTCAGCCCAGCAGCATCAAGCCCACCTGCAGCAACACCAGCAGCACCAGCACCGACAGATCCACGCCGCCCACGGTGGGGACGATGCGCCGCACCGGCGCCAGCACCGGATCCAGCAGCCGCCCCAAGGTCCCGATCAAGGGCGAAAACGGCTGCACCCAGGTCAACACCGCATAGACCAGCAGCAACAGCATCAACCCCTGCAACACGGTGCGCAGCAACATCTGCACCGCCATCAGGGGCACGGTCACGGCAAAACCCAGGGCCTCCACGCCCGGCAGCGCGCCGCCCCACAGCAGGTGCACCAACCCTGCATAGGCCAGCGCCAACAGCGCCGCAGCCAAAAAACTGCCCCAATCCACATTGGCCTGGGCCCACGCGCGCGGCAGCGAGCGGCGCAGCGGCTGGACGATCCAGTCCGTCACCGCGATGACGAACGGTCCCGGCTGGGCGGCCATGCGCAGACGCCGCGTGTTCATCCAGCCTCGCAGCAAGGCCGCCCCGATCAAAAAGAACGACAGCGTGTCGAGCAAAAACAGGACGATGCGCATGGACCGATGGGCATAGGTGGCAGACGTGCGGCCGCGTCAACCGCGACCGGGGCGCGCACGACGACCGCGCCCGGACACCGGGGATTGTGCCGCAGACCCCGCCCCGGCCGCACGCGGGGCGGATCGCCGGCCTTTGCCCGTACTCGTCGACGCCGCCTCCCGGCCACGGGAAGGCGCCGATGCGGCAGCTTTCGCCCCTGAACCGCCTTTGCGCCCACGCCGGCCGGGGGACGTGTCCGCGACCTCGCCCGCCTCCGCGCTGGGCTCCCGCGGGGTGCGGCCGGCGGGGCGGCCGCCGCCCCGCTCGGGTCGGCCTTCGGCCGCCGCATCCTCACGCACCAGTCGGAAATCGATGCGCCGCCCGTCCAGATCGACACGGCTGACCTGGACCGCCACCTTGGAGCCCAAGGTGTAGCGCACCCCGGTGCGCTCGCCGCGCAGTTCCTGCCGGCGTTCGTCGTAGCGGAAGTACTCGCCCCCCAGTTCGGTGATGTGCACCAAGCCCTCGACATACAGACTGTCCAGGGTGACGAACAGGCCGAAACTGGTGACGGCGGTGACGGTGCCGGCAAACTCCTCGCCCAGGCGCTCGCGCATGTACTTGCACTTCAGCCAGGCCTCGACGTCGCGGCTGGCCTCGTCGGCGCGGCGTTCGTTGGCGCTGCAGTGCAGGCCGGCGGCCTCCCAGCCCAGCACCTCGCCGGACGGACGCCCGCGCGAGCGCTTCATGGCCTCCGACGCGCCGCGCTCCTCCAGCCGCTTGGCCAGCTTGGCCTGCGCCTCGCCGGGAATCGGCAGGACCGGCAGGTGATAGCGCTCGCCCTTGAGGATGGCCTTGATCACCCGGTGCACCAGCAGGTCCGGATAGCGCCGGATGGGGCTGGTGAAATGCGTGTAAGCGTCGAACGCCAGCCCGAAGTGCCCCACGTTGTGCGGCGAGTACATGGCCTGCTGCATCGAGCGCAACAGCATCTGATGGATCTGCGGCGCGTCGGGGCGGTCGGCCGTCGCTTTGGACAGGGCCTGAAAGTCGCGCGGACCCGGCATGTCGCCGATGGTCGCCGGCACCCCCAACGCCTTGAGGTACTCGCGCAGGATCTCGACCTTGTCCGCCGACGGCCGCTCGTGCACGCGGTACAGCCCCGGGTGGTGGTGGGTGGCGATGAACTCAGCCGCGCACACATTCGCGGCCAGCATCGCCTCCTCGATCAGGCGGTGTGCATCGTTGCGCGTGCGCGGCTCGATACGCTCGATGCGGCCGGCCTCGTCACAGACGATGCGCGTCTCTACCGTCTCCAGGTCCACCGCGCCGCGGGCCTCGCGCGCCGCGAGCAAGGCACGGTACACATCGTGCAGATTCAGCAGGTGCGGCACCATGGTCGCGTAGCGCTGCGCCTCGGGGCCGCGGGTGTTCTGCAGGATCGCCGCCACCTCGGTGTAGGTGAAGCGCTGGTGGCTGTGCATCACCGCCGGGTAGAACTGGTAGGCCTGCACCAGCCCCTTGGCGTCGATCAGCATGTCGCACACCATGCACAGCCGATCCACGCCGGGGTTCAGCGAACACAGCC
Source organism: Tepidimonas sp. (assembly GCF_046292505.1). Taxonomy (GTDB): domain Bacteria; phylum Pseudomonadota; class Gammaproteobacteria; order Burkholderiales; family Burkholderiaceae_C; genus Tepidimonas. Next base: position 41,551 of record NZ_JBKBQX010000018.1, read on the forward strand.
CGTTGGAGAGTTTTTCCGGCAGCATCGGGATGACGCGGCGCGGAAAGTAGACGCTGGTGGCACGTTCGTAGGCGTCGATGTCCAGCGGCGAGCCGTTGCGCACGTAGTGGCTGACGTCGGCGATGGCCACCAGCAGCCGCCAGCCCTTGCCGCGACCGACGCGCGCCGGCTCGCAATAGACCGCGTCGTCGAAGTCGCGCGCATCCTCACCGTCGATGGTCACCAGCGGCACGTCGGTCAGGTCCACCCGGCCGCGGCGGTCCACGGCCCGCACCTTGTCCGGCAGCGCGCGCGCCTCGGCCAGCGCCCCTTCCGAAAACTGGTGCGGCACACCATACTTGCGCACCGCGATCTCGATTTCCATGCCGGGGTCGTCGATGTCGCCCAGCACTTCTTTGACGCGCCCGACCGGCTGGCCGTAGAGCGCCGGCGGATCGGTCAGCTCCACCTGCCCGGGCTGGGCCGTGCCGGTGGCCCCCTGGGGGATCAGCACGTCCTGGCCATAGCGCTTGTCTTCCGGCGCGACGAGCCACACGCCGTTCTCGTGCAGCAGACGACCGATGATCGGCGAGCCGGATCGCTCCAGGATCTCGGTCACGCGCCCCTCGGGGCGCCCGCGCCGGTCGTAGCGCACGATGCACGCCTTGACACGGTCTTTGTGCAGCACGGCACGCATCTCGTTGGGCGGCAGATACAGATCGGGCTGGCCGTCGTCGCGCACGACGAAGCCGTGGCCATCGCGGTGGCCCAGGACCACCCCTTCGATTTCGGGGAGGGAAACAGCGGATTTTTCTTTCACGGACAAGGGATTTCCTGCGGGGAGATAGGCCCGCTTCATGTGTAT
>NZ_JBKBQX010000019.1:0-38347 GCF_046292505.1 Tepidimonas sp.
CCGGCTTCTTCTTGCTTGGCATAGATGCTCCTTTCCAACATGCTATGCCTCAAACACAAAATTCCTGACAGGCTCGCGTCGGCAAAGCCCTTGGTCACGCGCGCCACCTGCTCCACGCTCACGCCTTTTTTCATCAGGGCCAGCAGGCGGTCGCTGGCCACTTCGAGCCCGCCGCTCATGGCAATGCAGCCGCTTTGCGCCAGCAGTTCGCTCAGCTCGGGCGTGAAGGTTTTTTCGAAGCGGATGTTGCCCCACCAACTGATTTGCAGGTCGCGGCGGATCAACTCCTCGGCCAGGGCTTTGAGTGCCTTGGGCGGCGCCGCTTCGTCCACGAAATGAAAGCCGGTCTGGCCGGTTTCTTCGACGATGCGCTCAATACGGTCGGCCAGCGTGGACGCGGCCGCGGTCTCGTAGCGGCCGATGTAGTCCAGGCTCACATCGCAGAAGCTGCATTTTTTCCAGTAGCAGCCGTGGGCCACGGTCAGCTTGTTCCAGCGCCCGTCGCTCCAGAGCCGGTGCATGGGGTTGAGCATGTCCAGCAGGCTGAGGTAGCGGTCGATCGGCAGCCCGTCCCAGGTGGGGTGCCCACGTGCTCGAACGGGATGTCGGGTTCGGCCAGATGGACGTACTTGACCGCGCCCCCTTCGCGCACGAAGGTGCGCTGCAGACGCTGCGGCCCGCGCTTGCCGCGCAGGTGCTCGATGATCGAGAGCAGCGGACGCTCGCCCGCATCCAGCGTCACGTAGTCCACGAAGTCGAACACCCGCGGCTCCTTGAGTTCGCGCAGTTCGGTGTTCACGTAACCGCCGCCCAGCGCGATCTTCACGTCGGGACGAGCCGCCTTGATGGCCTGGCCCATGCGCAGGGCCGCGTAGACCGAGCCGGGAAAGGGCACCGACAGCAGCACCAGCTGCGGCTGGTGTTCGGCCACGGCCTGCAGCTTCAGCTCGCACAGCAGTTCGTCCACCAGCGTGGGCTGCGCGGCCAGGGCCTGAGCCAGCGGCTCAAACGTGGGCTGACTGTTGGCCAGCGATTCGGCGTAACGTACGAACTCAAAACGTGAGTCGGCCGCGTCGCGGATCACGTCCGCCAGGTCGTTGAGGTACAGCGTGGCCAGGTGGCGGGCCTTGTCCTGCACGCCCAGGGCGCCGAAGGCCCAGCCCAGCGGGTCGCCGCTGCCGTCGTCGACGTAGTGGTCCAGAGCCGCAAAGCGCGGCCCTTCGGGCAGCAGGCCGCGCGCGGCGATGCGGTAGGCCAACGTGGCGTCGCGCCCTTACAGGTAGGCGATCACCGGACCGATGGTGCTGCGGTAGGCCTCGAAATGCGCGAGGAAATGGCGCACGCTGGCCCGGCGCTGCGCCTTGGGCAGGGCCTGTGCACGCTCGCGCAGCGCCTCCAGCCCGGCGGGTGTGAACAATCGCAGCACCAGCGCCAGCGCAATGTCGGCCTGCACAGCGTCCACGCCGCGCGAGCGCAGGAAGCCAGTGAGGTAGGCGGTGGAGGGGTAGGGCGTGTTCAGCTGCGTCATCGGCGGGATGAGGCTGAGCACGCGGAAGGTCGTGGTCATGCACGTGAAACAAAGTTTTCCGGGAGCTTAGCCCAGACGAAAACCAAGATCACGGCCGGCGCGCGATGCACCCGTACAGGGGGGTGGAACCGGCTTCGCCAGGCCAAGCGCATCGTCCCTTTGGGCGGTGACGTCGCAGGCGGTGCAGGGGGCTCAACATTCGACGATGTTGACAGCCAGCCCGCCCCGCGCGGTTTCCTTGTATTTGGTCTTCATGTCGGCGCCGGTCTCGCGCATGGTCTTGATGACCTTGTCCAGGCTCACGTGGTGGGTGCCGTCGCCGCGCAGCGCCATGCGCGCGGCGTTGATGGCCTTGACCGAGGCGATGGCGTTGCGTTCGATGCAGGGGATCTGCACCAGGCCGCCGACCGGGTCGCAGGTCAGGCCCAGGTGGTGTTCCATGCCGATCTCGGCGGCGTTCTCCACCTGCTCGGGCGTGCCGCCCAGCACCGCGCACAGCGCTCCGGCGGCCATGGAGCAGGCCACGCCCACCTCCCCCTGGCAGCCGACCTCGGCGCCGCTGATGCTGGCGTTCTCCTTGTAGAGGATGCCGATGGCGGCGGCGGTGAGCAGGAAGTCCACCACGCCGTCGTCATCGGCGCCCGCCACGAATCGCCGGTAGTAGTGCAACACGGCGGGCACGATGCCGGCCGCGCCGTTGGTGGGAGCGGTCACCACACGGCCGCCGGCGGCGTTTTCCTCGTTCACGGCCAGCGCGTAGAGGTTCACCCAGTCGAGCACGGCCAGCGGGTCGGTCAATGCCTTCTCGGGGTGGCCGGTGAGGTCGCGGAACAGGCCGGGCGCACGGCGACGCACCTTGAAGCCGCCGGGCAGCACGCCTTCGGTGGCGCAACCGCGCCGCACGCAGGCCTGCATCACGTCCCAGATGTGCAGCAGGCCGGCGCGCACTTCATCATCGCTGCGCCAGTGGCGTTCGTTCACCCGCATCACCCCGGCGATGGACAGACCGTGCTCGCGGCAGCGCTGCAGCAGTTCGTCGCCGGTGCGGAAGGGGATGGGCAATTGGGTGGTATCCGGCGCGATGATCTTCTGCCGCTGGCCGTCGGCCATCACCTCTTCGCTGACGACGAAGCCGCCGCCGACCGAGTAGAAAGTGCGCTCGGCCAGCACCGCACCGGCCGCGTCCCAAGCCGTCAGACGCATGCCATTGGCGTGCAGCGGCAGGGCTTGGCGGTGCAGGGTCAGGTCCTCGCGGTCGGCCCAGGCGACGGTGTGGATGCCCATGAGCGCGATGCGCCCCTTTTCACGAATGGCGGCAACGGTGGGCTCGACGGCTTCGATCGGCACCGATTCGGGTTCGTGTCCGCACAGACCCAGCAGCACCGCCTTGTCGCTGCCGTGCCCGCGGCCGGTGGCGCCCAGCGAGCCGTACAGGCCGCAGTGCACCCGCGCCACAGCCGGCAGCAGGCCGGCGGTTTGCAGCCCGTGGGCAAACAGGCGCGCGGCCCGCATGGGCCCCACCGTGTGCGAACTGCTGGGACCGATGCCGATCTTGAACAGGTCGAATGCCGAAACGGCCATGCGGAACTCCTGGTGGTGCGGTGAGCAGCGGGTCAGGCCAGGGCCGGGCGGGCGCTGGCACCTGCGGTGCGCAGACGGTCCCACTGTGCCACATGGCCGGCCAGCTGGTGGGCCGTGATGGCCGAGAGCGTCCAGCCCAGGTGGCCGTGGCCGGTGTTGTAGAACACATTGGGGCGACCGCCGGGGCCGACGCGGGGCATCATGTCCGGCATCATGGGGCGCAGGCCGGCCCAGGGCTCGACGCGGCGCGTGCTCACGCCCGGGAAGCACTGGTTGACCCAGTCCACCAAGGGCTTGATGCGGTCGGCGCGGATGTCGCGGTTGAAGCCGTTGAACTCGGCCGTGCCGGCGACACGGAAGCGGTCCGCGCCGAGGCGGCTGGTGACCAGCTTGGTCTCGTCGTCCAGCAGGCTGACCTGCGGCGCAGCGGCCTGGCTCTGCTCGTCGTTGAGCATGACGGTGATCGAGTAACCCTTGACCGGGTAGACGTTGAGGCGGTCACCCAACTGCGCGCCAATGGCTCGGCTGTGCACGCCGGCGCAGACCACGACCGCGTCGGCGGTGACCACTTCTCCGTCGGCTAGGGTGACTCGGGCCGTGTTGCCCGTGGTCTGCACGCGGCTGACGGCTCGGCCGGTCAGCAGGCGCACGCCGCGGCGTTCGCAGGCCTGGCTCAGACCATAGGTGAACTTGTGGATGTCGCCGGTCGAATCGCTCTCGGTATAGAAGCCGCCGTAGTACTGGCCGGCCAGCGTGGGTTCGATGGCGCGCATCTCCTCGGGCGTGACGGCGCGGCGATGCAGGCCGCCTTCGGCCAGCAGCTTGCTGACCTGGGCCGCGTGGTCGAAGCCGGCCTTGTCGCGGTAGATGTGCAGGATGCCCTGCTTCTTGAGATCGAATTCGATGCCCTCGGTCTCGGCCCAGCCGAACAGGTGCTCACGCGCGGCAATGGCCAGGCGGGCGGTGGCGATGGTGTTGTCGCGGTACTTCGGAATGGAGGCCGCGAACTCCGCGAACCACGACAGCTTGTGCCAGCTCGGCTTGGGGTTGACCAGCAGCGGCGCGTCGGCCTTGAGCATCCACTTGATGCCCTTGAGCAGGGTGGATGGGTGGGTCCAGGTTTCGGCGTTGGAGGCCGACAACTGCCCGCCGTTGGCGTGGCTGGTTTCCATGCCCGCGTAGCGGTGCTGTTCGATCAGGGTGACCTCGTGACCCTGGCGGGACAGGGCGTAGGCGCTGGTGACGCCGGTGATGCCGCCGCCGATGACGATGAGCTGTGCCATGGAGAAATCTCTCTTTCGAAGCCGTCAAACAGGATAGGCACAGCCCGCACACCGTGTGCGGACCATGACCCCCTCTGTTTGTGACCTGAGAGATTCACCCGTCCCGTGGGGACTGGCTTGCTCCTGCGGTGGGCCGGGGGACGAATCCCGGCCGCTCTTCAGAGTGTTGCACCCGGGCGCAGCCCGGAAGCGGTTGGCACTGATCGGTCCTTTTGCCTGAGAGTTTCCGGGGCGGTTGCTCCTTCGGCGCCGGCCTCCTGGGCCGGTCTCTCCCGATCAAGTGCGGCGATTATAGGGGTGTCCCGTCACCTCATCAAGTGGACCAGCCACAGGCTGATGGACGGGAACGCGACCAGCAGCGCCAGGCGCAGCACATCAATGCCGATGAAAGGCACCAGGCCGCGGAAGATGGTGCCCACCGGCACCTTGGGCAGGTTGGCCTTGAGCACGAACACATTCATGCCCACCGGTGGCGTGATCAGGCCGATCTCGGTCAGCACCACCACGATGATGCCGAACCAGACCAGGTCGAAGCCTTGCGCCACCAGCGTGGGGGTGAACAGCGGCACGAAGATCAGGATGATGGCCATCGAGTCCATCACGCAGCCCAGCAGCAGGAACACCGCCAGGATGGCCAGCAGCACGCCCAGGCGAGACAGGCCCGAGTCCTGCACCAGTGACAGCAGCTCGTCGGCCAGGCCGGAGAAGCTGATCAGTTGCGAGAACAGCATGGCGCCGAACAGCACCACGTAGAGCATGATCGAGGTATGGGCGGTTTCCTTCATCACCTCGATGAAGCGCGACAGGTTCAGGCGGCGCTGCACCAGCGCGATCAGCAGCGCCAGGCCGGAGCCCATGCCCCCGGCCTCGGTGGCGGTGAACCAGCCCATGTAGAGGCCGCCGATGATGAGCAGGAACAGCGCCACGAAGGGCCAGACCCCGGCCAGGGACTGCCAGCGCTCGCGGGCCGACACCGGGTTGCCGCGCGGCGCGTGTCCCGGCTTGAACCAGGCGATCAGGTAGATGACCAGCATGTACATCGCCAGGCCCAGCAGTCCTGGCAACACGCCGGCGATGAACAGTTCGCCGATGTTCTGCTGGGTCAGGATGCCGTAGATCATCAGGATGATCGAGGGCGGGATGAGGATGCCCAGGGTGCCGCCGGCCGCGATGGTGGCCGAGGCCAGGCGGTCCGAATAGCCGTACTGCTGCATGCTGGGGTAGGCCACCTTGGCCATGGTGGCGGCAGTGGCGAAGCTGGAGCCGCACACCGCGCTGAAGCCGGCACAGGTGACCATGGTGGCCAGTGCCAGGCCGCCACGCACCGCGCCAAGGAAGGCGTAGGCCGCGCGGAACAGGTCTTCCGAGATACCGGTGCGCGAGAGCACGTTGCCCATCAGGATGAACAGCGGAACCACGGCCAGTTCGTAGGAAAACGCCGCTTCGGACAGCGTCATGGGGATCAGGGTGCGCGCCACCTCGAAGCTGTTGACCAGGCTGATGCCGCCGATGGAGACGGTCAGCAGCGCGATGCCCAGCGGCACGCGCAGGAAGGCCAGCAGCAGCACGGCCGCCAAGCAGATGAGTCCGATGGTCATGATGCGGCCTCTTCGCTGAGGTGTTCGGGCTGGGGCGCTGCGGCGAACAGGGCCAGCAGGGCTGACAGGGCCGAGGTGAACGCCATGAAAGCGTACATCCACGACCGCGGGATGGTCAGCGCGGGGCTGACCTCGTTGATGGTCTGGGCCTCGGGCACCGCCACGGCGTATTCCCAGGCGATCAGGCCCAGCACGGCGGCGATCAGCACGTCCACCGCCTTGTGCCAGGGGCGCCACCCGGGCTGCAGCAGCCAGCGGTCGAACAGGTCGACGCTGAGGTGGCCGCGCCGCGCGGTCAGCAGCGGCAGGCCGCCGAAGATGATGAGCGCCATCAGGTGCTCGGTCATGTCATTGGCGCCGAATACCGGCGTGTTGAACAGGCGCCTGCCGATCACGTCGACGAAGGTGAGGGCCACCATCGCCGACAGCAGGAGCACCAGCAGCAGGCCAACGCCGCGTTCGATACGACCGAGCCAGGGCTTCATGCTCATCGTCTCCGCTCAGGGCCGGCTTACTTGGCCAGCAGCTTGTACTGCTGCTCGTAGAAGCTCACCACCGCATTGTGGTCGGCCACGCCAAACTTCGGCCCTTCGGCGGCCAGTTCCTGCAGCATGGTGGTGCGCACCTTGCGGATGTTGTCCAGCAGCGCCTGGCTGGGCTGGGCGAACTTGTGGCCATTGCCGCGCAGGGTGGCTTCGGCGGCCTTGTTCTGCACGTCGAACTGCTGGCCCCAGCGGCGCGAGAGCGCCTCGCCCGAGAGCTTCAGGATGGCCTGCTGGTCGGCAGCCGACAGGCGCTGAAATTTGCCTTGGTTCATCACGATGAAGAAGGACGCGTCGTACAGGCCACCCGGGATGAGGGTGTGGTTCTTGAGCTTGCCGTCGAGGCGGAAGTTGACCACCGACTCCAGCGGGTGCAGCGAGGCGTCGATGGGTCAGGGTGGGCTCAGGGGTGGGTGAGGGAAAGCAGTTCGTTGACCAGAGCGATCCAGTACGCGGCGCCGGGAGCGATGTTCTGGTCGTTGAAGTCGTAGGCCGGGTTGTGAACCATGCAGGCGCCGGGCTCGCCGTCGGCGCCGTTGCCGATGAACAGGTAGCAGCCGGGCACGCGTTCGAGCATGAAGGCGAAGTCTTCGCTGCCGGTCAGCATCGGCGCCTGCGCAATCTGGTCGGCAGGGAAATGCTGCTGTGCCACCGCCAGCGCGCGGGCGGTCTGCTGCGCGTCATTGACCAGCACCGCGTAACCCGGGCGCCAGGCGATCTCGGCCCGCACACCGTAGCTCTGCGCCTGCAACTCGATCAGGGCCTTGATTCGGCCCTCCATGTTGCGCCGCACCTGCGGGTCCAGCGCGCGCAGGCTGATCTCCAGACGGGCGCTGGTCGGGATCACGTTGTTGGCCTCACCCGAATGGATGGCGCCGACGGTGACGACCGCCGGCTGCATCGGGTCGACGTTGCGCGAAACAATGGTCTGCAGCGCCATGACCAGCGAGGCGGCGGCTACCAGCGGGTCGGTGGCCTTGTGCGGCATGGCGCCGTGGCCGCCCACGCCGTGCAGGGTGATGGTGGCGTAGTCCGACGAGGCCATGGTCGGCCCGCTGCGGAACAGCAGCTGCCCCTGCGGGAAGCCCGGCATGTTGTGCATGGCGAAGATGGCGTCGCAGGGAAAGCGCTCGAACAGGCCGTCTTCCATCATCTTCAGCGCGCCGCCGCCGCCTTCTTCGGCCGGCTGGAAGATCAGGTTCAACGTGCCGTCGAAGCGGCCGTGCTGCGCCAGGTGGTGCGCGGCGGCCAGCAGCATGGCGGTGTGGCCGTCGTGGCCGCAGGCGTGCATCACGCCGTGTTCGCAGCTGGCCCAGGCCGCGCCGGTGGCCTCGGCGATCGGCAGGGCGTCCATGTCGGCGCGCAGGCCGATCGAGCGGCTGGAGGTGCCGCGCTTGAGCTGCCCCACCACGCCGGTGCCACCCAGACCGGTGGTGACCTCGTAACCCCAGGCGCCCAGCTGCGCCGCCACCAGGGCGGCGGTTCGACGCTCCTGGAACGCCAGTTCCGGGTGACGGTGGATGTCGCGGCGCAGATCGATGAAGGTCTGCAGGGCTTGGTCACTGAGTCGTTCCACGAAGTCGCTCCTGGGTTGGGGTGCCGGTACTTCAGTTCCTGTCATCACCATGACATGAACTTTGTTGCATGTTAGGAATGGCTTGGGTTAAAGTCCAATGCATTGAAGAGCATTGATTCATGAGTTTTAATGGAGATTTGCCATGACGCTCGTGCAGTTGAAGCACTTCGTGGTGCTGGCTGAACTGGGTTCCTACGTGCAGGCGTCTGCGGCGCTGTACCTCACGCAGCCGGCGCTCACGCGCAGCATCCAGGCGCTCGAGGACGAGCTGGGCGGCCCTCTGTTCGACCGCATCGGGCGCCGCATCGGGCTCACGCCCTTTGGGCACGAGGTCCTGTCCCGCGCGCGGCGCCTGGTGGCCGACGCCGAGGCGCTCAAGCAGACCGGCAAGGGCCTGCACGCGGGCCTGGTCGGCAGCCTGCGCATCGGCCTGAGTTCCGGGCCGGGTGCCCTGCTGTCGACCCCGCTGATGCAGCACATGGCGCAGCACCATCCCCGGCTGCACCTGCAAATCTCGCGCGGCAACACCAGCTTGCTGATCGACGAGCTGCGCGAGCAGCATCTGGATGCGCTGGTGGTGGACGCCCGCTCGGTCCGGCCGTCGGCCGATCTGGCGGTGTCCCAGGTCTTCGAGCTGGCGGCGGGCTTTCTGGTGCGGCCGGACCATCCCCTGATGCAGCGGGGCCAGCCGGTGGGGATCGAGGATGCCCTGGCCTACCCGGTGGCCTCCACGCCGCTGAGCGATGAGGTGGCGCGCATCCTGATCAGCCGCTACGGGCCGCAGGCCAACCCCGATGACATGGTGACCCTGCGCAGCGACGAGACGCTCAGCCTGGTCGAGGTGGCGCGGGCCAGTGACGCGATCGTGCTGACCATCCATGCCGCGGCGCCCGGCCTGGTGCAACTGCCCATGTCACCGCCGCTGGCCGCCACGGCGCGTTTCGGCCTGGTGACCCTGGCGCAGCGCCAGCCGGCACCCGCGCTGCGCATCCTGCGCGAGCAGCTGCCGCGCTGGGTGGCCGGCTATGGCGCCACGGCTGTGGCATGAAAAAGGGCGCCAGCGGCGCCCTCGTGTGGATCCCTGACGGGGTCAGTCGGCCAGCTCGCTCACTGGCACGCAGCTGCAGAACAGGTTGCGGTCGCCGTAGACGTTGTCCACGCGCCCCACCGGGGGCCAGTACTTGGTGCCTGCGCGGCCGTGGGCGCGGTGGAAGGGCAGCGCCGCGCCCAGCTCGCGGGCATACGGGTGGGGCCAATCCTCCGTCAGGCAACGGCTGGCGGTGTGGGGGGCGTTTTTCAGCGGGTTGTCGTCGCGCGGCCAAACGCCCAGTTCCACGGCGCGGATTTCCTCGCGGATGGCGATCATCGCGTCGATGAAGCAGTCCAGCTCCTCCAGCGTCTCGCTCTCGGTCGGCTCCACCATCAGCGTGTTGGCGACGGGGAAGGACAGCGTCGGCGCGTGAAAGCCGTAGTCCATGAGCCGCTTGGCGATGTCTTCGGCCATCACGCCGCAGGTGTCCTTGAAGCCGCGGCAGTCCAGGATACACTCGTGCGCCACATGGCCGTTGGCACTGGCGTAGAGCGTCGGGTAGTGCTCGCGCAGGCGGGCGCTGACGTAGTTGGCCGCCAGGATGGCCGTCTCGGTCGCGCGCTGCAGGCCGTCGGCGCCCATCATGCGGATGTACATCCACGAGATGGGCAGCACGGCGGCATTGCCGAGCGGCGCTGCCGAAACCGCGCCGACCGTCGCATCCGCGCGCGCACCGCCGGCGTAGGCACCCGCCGCATGCGCCGTGGCGTGCCCCGGCAAGTAGGGGGCCAGATCCGCCACCACGCACACCGGGCCCACGCCGGGGCCGCCGCCGCCGTGGGGAATGCAGAAGGTCTTGTGCAGATTCAGATGGCTGACGTCGCCGCCAAACTCGCCGGGTGCGGCGGTGCCGACCAGGGCGTTCATGTTGGCCCCGTCGATGTACACCCGCCCTCCGTGCTGGTGCACCAGCTCGCACAGGGCCTTGACGCCGGTCTCGAATACCCCGTGCGTGCTGGGGTAGGTGATCATCACGCACGACAGGCGCTCGCTGTACTGCTCGCACTTGGCGCGCAGGTCGTCCAGGTCCACGTTGCCCTGGGCGTCGCAGGCCACCACCACGACCTGCAGCCCGGCCATCTGGGCGCTGGCGGGGTTGGTGCCGTGGGCCGACTGCGGGATGAGACAGATGTCACGGTGGGATTCACCACGGGCCGCGTGGTAGGCCTGGATCGCCAGCAGGCCCGCATATTCACCCTGCGAGCCCGCGTTGGGCTGCAGGCTGATGGCGGCGTAGCCGGTGGCCTGGCACAGCCAGGCGCGCAACTGCTCGTCGAGCAGGCGATAGCCTTCCAACTGGTCCGCCGGCGCGAAGGGGTGCACCTGCGCGAACTCGGGCCAGGTGATCGGGATCATCTCGCTGGTCGCGTTCAGCTTCATGGTGCACGAGCCCAGCGGGATCATGGTGCGGTCCAGCGCCAGATCCTTGTCCGACAGGCTGCGGATGTAGCGCAGCATGCCGGTTTCGCTGTGGTGGGTGTTGAACACCGGGTGCGTCAGATAGGCGCTGGTGCGGCGCAGCGCGGGGGGGATCAGCGGTTCGATGCCGGCCTCGAAGTCGGCAAACGACGGCAGCGCCTGCCCCGGTGCGGCGAACACGGCCCACAGGGCCTCGATGTCGGCGCGCGTGGTCGTCTCGTCCAGCGAGATACCCAGGTTGCCATGCCCCAGATCGCGCAGGTTCATGCCGCGCTCGCGCGCGCGGGCCAGCAGCGACGCGGTGGCGTTGCCGGTGTGCAGGCACAGGGTGTCGAACGCAGTGCCGTTGGCCGGGGCGTGCCCCAGGGCGGTCAGTCCGCGCGCCAGGATGGCCGTGTAGCTGGCCACGCGCTCGGCGATGCGGCGCAGCCCCTGCGGGCCGTGGTAGACGGCGTACATGCTGGCCACGACGGCGGGCAGCACCTGCGCGGTGCAGATGTTGGAGGTGGCCTTTTCGCGGCGGATGTGCTGCTCGCGCGTCTGCAGCGCCAGCCGGTAGGCGGGCTGACCGTGCACGTCCACGCTGACACCGACCAGGCGCCCGGGCAGCGAGCGCTTGTAGGCGTCGCGGCAGGCCATGAAGCCGGCGTGCGGCCCGCCTGCGCCCATGGGCATGCCAAAGCGCTGGCTGCTGCCCACCACGATGTCCGCGCCCCATTCGCCGGGGGGCGACAGCAGCGTCAGCGCCAGCAGGTCCGAGGCGACGATGACCGCCGCGCCCTTGGCGTGGGCGGTATCCGTATCGGCGCGCAGGTCGTCGACGCGGCCATGGGTGTCCGGATACTGCATCAGCACGGCAAAGTAGCCGTCACCGCGCAGGGCTTGCTGCCAAGCCTCGGCCGAATGGGTGACGATCACCTGCAGGCCCAGCGGGCGGGCGCGCGTCTGCACCACTTCGATGGTTTGCGGGTGGCAATCGCCCGAGACGACGATGACATTGCCCGCGGCCTTGACCGAGCGGCGCGCCAGCGTCATGGCTTCGGCGGCGGCGGTGGCCTCGTCGAGCATGGATGCATTGGCGATGTCCATGCCCGTCAGATCGGTCACCATCGTCTGGAAGTTGACCAGCGCCTCCATGCGGCCCTGCGAAATCTCGGCCTGATAGGGGGTGTAGGCGGTGTACCAGGCGGGGTTTTCCAGGATGTTGCGCAGGATGACGCCGGGCGTGTGGGTGCCGTAGTAGCCCTGGCCGATGAAGCTGCGCAGCAGGCGGTTTTTCTGCGCGATGGCCTTGAGTTCGGCCAGCGCCTGCGCCTCGGGTACGGGCGCAGGCAGGTCCATCGCCCGCACGCGGGCAATGGCGCGCGGCACGATGCTGTCGGTCAGGGCGCGGCGGCTGGCTTCGCCGATCGCGGCGAGCATGCGCTGCTCGTCCGAGGGGCCGATGCCGACGTGGCGGTCGACGAACTCGCCGGCGTTTTCCAGCGCCGACAGCGGGGTGGGGGTGGTCATGGCGCCGCTCCGCTCACTGGGTCAGTTGGCCGTAGGCCGTCTCGTCGAGCAGGGTGTCGACCTCGGCCGGGGCGCTCAAGCGCACCTTGAAAAACCAGCCGGCGCCCAGCGGGTCGCTGTTGGCCAGCGAGGGGTCCGCGCGCAGCGCCTCGTTGACCTCGACCACTTCGCCGCTGACGGGCATGTACACATCGGCCGCGGCCTTGACGGATTCGACGACGCCCGCGACGTCCTTTTGCGCCAGGGTCTTGCCCACCTCGGGCAGTTCCACAAACACCACATCGCCCAGCGCGTCCTGGGCGTGGTGGGTGATGCCGACGGTGGCAATGTCGCCTTCGACGCGGATCCATTCGTGGTCGGGGGTGTACTTCAGGGTCATGGCAGGCTCCTGGGGATCAAGGGGGGAAAACGGGTCAGCCGCGGTGGTAGCGGGGGGGCAGGAAAGGCAGGGCGACGACTTCTATCGGCACCGGCTTGCCGCGCACCACAGCCTGCAGCCGGGTGCCGGCGGCGGCGTGTTCGCGGGTCACATAGCCCATGGCGATCGGGCGGTCCAGCGTCGGCGACAGCAGGCCGCTGGTCACCTGGCCGACGGGGGTGCCATCGGGGGTTTGTAGCGGTGCCGGCTCGCGCACGGGCACGCGCTCCAGTGCCTGCAGGCCGACGCGCATGCGCGCCACGGGCTGTGTGCCGTCCAATTGCGCCAGCACGCGCGCCGCGCCGGGAAACCCCCCCTCGCGCGCGCCGCCGCTGCGGCGCACTTTCTGGATGGCCCAGGTCAGCGCGGCCTCCGCCGGCGTGGTGCCGGTGTCGATGTCGTTGCCGTACAGGCACAGGCCGGCTTCCAGCCGCAGGGAGTTGCGGGCCCCCAGACCGATGGGCTGGACTTCCGGCTGGGCCAGCAGCGCCTGGGCGAAGACCGTCGCCGCCTCGCCGGGCAGCGAGATTTCGAAGCCGTCCTCTCCCGTGTAGCCGCTGCGGGTGACGTACAGCGGCACCCCTTGCCAGTCGAACGCCCCACCCGTCATGAACACCAGGCTCTCCACGCCCGGCAGCAGGCGGGCGAGGGCCGTGACGGCCTGCGGGCCCTGCAGCGCCAACAGGGCCTGCTGGGGCAGGGGTTCCACCCGGCAGCGCTGGCCGATGCGGGCCTGAATGTGGGCGATGTCAGCCTGCTTGCACGCGCCATTGACCACGAGGAACAGGTCGCCACCGTTGGCCCAGTCACGGTTGACGAACATCAGGTCGTCTAGGATGCCGCCGTCGTCGGCCAGCAGCAGCCCGTAGCGCTGGCGGTGCGCAGCCAGTCCGATCACGTCCATGGGGATCAGGCTTTCCAGCGCAGCGGCGGCCTCTGGGCCGACCAGGCGCAGTTGACCCATGTGCGACACGTCGAACAGGCCGGCCGCCTGGCGTGTGTGCTGGTGTTCGCGGATCAGGCCCGCCGGGTACTGCACCGGCATGTGGTAGCCGGCAAACGGCACCATGCGCGCACCGAGTGCGAGGTGCAGATCGTACAGCGGGGTCTTTAGCAGGGTGTCGGCAGCGGCGGACATGGAACGGTTCCAAACAGGTGGTCAAGCCGGCGCCTAAGGGCGCCGGGGCACACCTGCTGTCCGCTTTACCTGAGAGATTCACGCGCCGACGCCGCCCGTGCGGTGGTGGGCCCGCTTGCTCCTTCGGTGGACGGCGCCGGGCACGCGGCCGGGGGCGACGCCTCTCTCCAGCAGGCAAGCACCCCGCGGGGTGCTGCATCAGTCCTTTTGCCTGAGCGTTCGGCGGGGGCCTGCGCCTTCGGCGGCCGCTGGGCGGAACCCGTGGGGGTGTCCGGGCTGGCTCTCTCCTGACTCGCGAATTGTAGCCGCAGCGCGGCGGTGCATCACATGCCGGCGTAGTTGGGCCCGCCGCCGCCTTCGGGCGTGACCCAGACGATGTTCTGCGTCGGGTCCTTGATGTCGCAGGTCTTGCAGTGCACGCAGTTCTGCGCGTTGATGACGAGCTGCGGCGCGCCGTCCTTCTCGACGAATTCGTACACGCCGGCCGGGCAGTAGCGGCTCTCCGGCCCGCCGTAGACCGCGAGGTTGACCGCCACCGGCACCGCGGCGTCCTTCAGCGTCAGGTGCGCGGGCTGGTTTTCCTCGTGGTTGGTGTTGGAGAGGAAGACGCTGGAGAGCCGGTCGAAGGTCAGCACCCCGTCCGGCTTGGGGTAGCGGATTGGCTCGACCTGGCTGGCCGCATGCAGGCGCGCATGGTCGGGCGCGTGGCGGTGCACGGTCCACGGCGGGCTCTTGACGCCCAGACGGGGCAGCAGCCAGTGCTCGATGCCGGTCATCAGCGCGCCGATCGTGTTGCCCTTCTTGAACCAGGTCTTGAAGTTGCGCGCACGGTGCAATTCTTCGTAGAGCCAGCTCTGCTCGAACGCCGCGGGGTAGGCCGCCAGCTCGTCGTGCGCGCGGCCGGCGCGCAGCGCCTCGAAGGCCGCCTCGGCGCACAGCATGCCGGTCTTGATGGCCGCGTGGCTGCCCTTGATGCGCGCGGCGTTGAGGTAGCCGGCGTCGCAGCCCACCAGCGCCCCGCCGGGGAAGACGGTCTTCGGCAGGCTCAGCAGCCCGCCAGCGGTGATGGCGCGCGCGCCGTAGCCGATGCGCTTGCCACCTTCCAGATGGGCGCGGATCGCCGGGTGGGTCTTCCAGCGCTGCATCTCTTCGAACGGGCTCAGCCAAGGGTTCTGGTAGTCCAGCCCGACGACGAAGCCGAGCGTGACCTTGTTGCCCTCCATGTGGTAGAGGAAGCCGCCGCCGTAGGTGTGCTCATCCAGCGGCCAGCCGGCGGTGTGCACGACGAGCCCCGGCTTGGCCTTCTCGGGCGGGATTTCCCACAGCTCCTTGATGCCGATGCCGTAGGTCTGCGGGTCGCGGCCCTCGTCGAGCCGAAAGCGCGCGATCAGCTCCTTGCCCAGGTGACCGCGCGCCCCCTCGGCGAACACGGTGTATTTGGCGCGCAGCTCCATGCCGAGCTGGAAGGCGTCGGTGGGCTGCCCATCCTTGCCCAGGCCCATGTGGCCGGTGGCCACGCCGACCACGCGGCCCTGCTCGTCGTAGAGCACCTCGGCGGCGGTGAAACCGGGGAAGATTTCCACGCCCAGCGCCTCGGCCTGCTCGGCCAGCCATTTGGTCACGGCCCCCAGGCTGATGACGTAGTTGCCCTCGTTGTGAAAGCAGTCGGGCATCAGCCAGCGCGGGGTGCGCATGGCCCCTTCGGCCTGCAGGAACAGCACTTCGTCCCCGCTGACGGGCTGGTTCAGCGGCGCGCCGCGCTCCTTCCAGTCGGGAAAGAGCTCGGTGAGCGCGCGCGGGTCCATCACCGCGCCCGACAGGATGTGCGCGCCCGGCTCCGAGCCTTTTTCCAGCACGCAGACCGACACCTCCGCCCCCTGGGCGGCGGACAATTGCTTGAGCCGGATCGCGGTGGCCAGCCCCGCCGGGCCGGCACCGACCACGACGACGTCGTACTCCATGGCCTCGCGGGGGCCGAACTGCTCGATCAGATGCGCCGGGGTTTTCATGGCGTTGGGGTCTTCCTCGGGGGTGGCCATTCGCCGGGTGCGTGGCGCACCGGCGTCATTGTCGAATGCGCGACGGATTGTAGTGGCGCCTGCCGTACTATCGCTGTCAAGCCACCGACACGATGGACCCCGCGATGCGACTCGATCTGCCCGCCGACAAACGCCTTGTCCACACCATGACGATCCCGATCCGCTGGGGCGACATGGATGCCATGGGGCATGTCAACAACACGATCTACTTCCGCTACATGGAGATCGCGCGGCTGCAGTGGATGGGCGAGTGGGGCATGCCGGCCAACCCGCAGGGCCAGGGGCCGGTGATCGTCAACGCGTTTTGCAACTTTCTGCGCCAGCTGGAGTACCCAGGCGAGGTGATCGTGCGCAGCTACGTCGGGGCCCTGGGGCAGCGCTCGTTCGACATGTTCCACGAGATGCTGCGCACCGACGGCGGCGACACCGTCTACGCCAACGGTGGCGCCACCGTGGTGTGGGTGGACTTTCCGGCGCAGCGCTCGCTGCCGTTGCCCGAGGCGCTGCGCGCACGGCTGGCTGCCGGCGCTTGAGGCCGGGCGCACCGACCGGGGCTGCCTGACCGTCGGCCGAGGCGCACGGCCGCGGTCACTTGGTCTTCGGCAGACGTCCCATCAGGTAGAACTCGGGGTTGGGTTCCATGCCGCTGAACGAGGCCATGCGGTTGGACAGGCCAAAGAAGGCCGTGATGGCGGCGATGTCCCAGATGTCCTCGTCATCGAGGCCATGGGCGTGCAGCGCGGAGAAGTCGGCCTCCTCGACCTCGTGCGCGCGCTGGCACACCTTCATGGCAAAGTCCAGGATCGCGCGCTGGCGCGGCGTAATGTCGGCCTTGCGGTAGTTGACGGCCACCTGGTCGGCCAGCAGGGGCTTTTTCTCGTAGATGCGCAGGATGGCGCCGTGCGCCACCACGCAGTACAGGCACTGGTTGGCGGCGCTGGTGGCCACGACGATCATTTCGCGCTCGCCCTTGGTCAGGTTGGAGGAGCGCCCGACCGTCTCCGGCATCATCAGCGCGTCGTGGTAGGCAAAGAAAGCCCGCCACTCCGCCGGACGGCGGGCGAACATCAAAAAGACATTGGGCACGAAGCCGGCTTTCTCTTGCACCTCCAGGATGCGGGCGCGGATGTCTTCGGGCACGTCGGCCAGATCGGGCAGGGGGTAGCGGGTGGTCATCGGGGGTCTCCTCCGGAGGGGGTTTCGGGGTCAATCGTCCAGGGATGCGCTCCAGCGCGCGTTCCAGTCGCGGCGCCCGGGGGCTGCGCGCCATGCTTCGATGCGGCGGCGGTCGCGTTTGGTGGGGCGGCCTTGCGTGAGGGTGGCCGCAGGCTCCGGCGCCAGGCGGCGCAGCTCCGCGTACCGCTCGCGCGTGGCGATCGATTCGGCGGTTTCCTCGTACAGCAGCGCGGCCTGGGGGGCCGGGCCGCGCACGGTGCTCAGCCCCCGCACGACCACGGTGCGGACGACGTCGCCTGTGCGCATCTGGATGACATCGCCCACGCGCGGTTCGCGGCTGGCCTTGGCCACCGTGCCGTTGACGAGCACGCGGCCGCGTTCGATGGTCTCGGCCGCCAGAGCGCGGGTTTTGTAAAAGCGCGCCGCCCACAGCCACTTGTCCAGGCGGATGCGGCCAGGCTCCTCGGCGGCGTCGGCTCGGTTGGGGCGCGGTGTGCGGCTCATCACCGCGGATGGTAGCGCGCCGCGCGGTTCACATCGTCGCCCCGAGCGCCCGCGCGCGCTGGCGCGTGGCCTCGGCGGCGACCTCGTCGTGCGGCGTGCGCGTCGGCCAGCCGGCCAGGTGCCGCTCGGCCAGATCTGCCAGCGCCCGCAGCCAGCCCAGGTCGTCGTTCAGGCACGGGATGTAATGGAACGCGCGCCCGCCGGCCGACAGGAAGGCCGCGCGCGCCTCCTGGTCGATTTCCTCCAGCGTCTCGATGCAATCGGCGGTAAAGCCCGGGCACACCACGTCGACGCGGCCCACGCCCTGGCGCGCGAGTGCCACCAGCGTCGGTTCGGTGTAGGGCTGCAGCCACTTCGCCCGGCCGAAGCGCGACTGGAACGTCACGACCGCCTGCTCGGGCGGCAGCTCCAGCGCCTCGGCCAGCAGCCGGGCGGTCTTGTGGCATTCGCAGTGATAAGGGTCGCCCAGCTGCAGCGTGCGCGCCGGCATGCCGTGAAAGCTCAGCACCAGCCGCTCGGGCCGCCCATGCTCGGCCCAGTGGGCGCGCACGCGCGCGGCCAGCGCCGCGATGTAGCCAGCGTCGTCGTGGTAGTGGTTGACGAAGCGCAGCTCCGGCACCCAGCGCCGCGTGCCGGCCCAGCGCCACACCTCGTCGAAGGCGCTGGCGGTGGTGGCGGCGCAATACTGAGGGTAGGCCGGCAGGATCAGGAGGCGCGTGCAGCCGGCGGCCTTGAGCGCATCCAGCTCGCGTGCGATGGCCGGCTCGCCGTAGCGCATCGCCCAGCGCACCGTCACGTGGTGACCGCGCTCGCCCAGCAGTCCCTGCAGCAGCGTGGCCTGGCGCTCGGTCCACACCTTCAGCGGCGAGCCCTGCGGCGTCCAGATGGTGGCGTACTTGGCGGCCGACTTGCGCGGTCGCACGTTCAGGATGATGCCGTGCAGGATCGGCCACCACAGCGCGCGCGGCAGCTCCACCACGCGCGGATCGCTGAGGAACTGGCCCAGGTAGCGCCGCAGCGCCGCCGGGGTCGGTGCCTCGGGCGTGCCGAGGTTGATCCACAGGATGCCGGTCCGCGCAGGCTGGCCGTGCGTGTAGGTGGGTTCGGGGAGCATGTGCATGGTGGTATTCTGGCGCACGATGATCGACGCCGCCGGCCTGCGGGCCTTGACCCTGGATCTGGACGACACGCTGTGGCCGATGCGGCCCACCATCGAGCGCGCCGAGGCTGCGCTGCAGGCGTGGCTGGAGGCGCACGCGCCGGCCACCGCCGCGCGGCTGCGCGACCGTGCCTGGGCACGCGCGGTGCGCGCCGGTGTGCAGCGCGACCACCCGGACCGCCACCACGACCTGACCTTCCTGCGCCGCGAGGCGATCCGCGTGGCGCTGCGCGCAAGCGGTGACGACCCGGCGCTGGCCGAGCCGGCGTTCGAGGTGTTCTACGCCGAGCGCCAGCGCGTCGAGCTGTTCGCGGACGCGCGCCCGGCGCTGGAGCGGCTGGCGGCCCGCTGGCCGCTGGTGGCCGTCTCCAACGGCAACGCCGACGTGCGCCGTGTCGGTCTGGGCGACTACTTTGTCGCCCACGTCGGCGCGCGCGAGGCGGGTGTTGCCAAGCCGCACCCCGGCATCTACCGGGCGGCGCTGGCGGCGGCGGGCGTGGCGCCGCAGGCCGCGCTGCATGTCGGCGACGATCCGCTGCTGGACGTGGTCGGCGCGCGCCGCGCGGGGCTGGCCGCCGTGTGGGTCAACCGACACGGCCACGACTGGGAGGCCGCCGTGCGGCCGAAGGACTGCGGCTGCGGCGGCGGGGACCTGGCGCGCGCCCTGCACGCCGGGGGCGTGCAGCCGCAGCCGCACGAGCGCCCGCACGCGCAGGTGGCGCATCTGCTGGAATTGTGTGAACGGCTCGGCCTCGCCTGAGGCGCGGGGCCGCCAAGGCAATGAGCATCAAGGAGCATGAACCGATGGCGCTGACGATCTACGGCATCTTTGCCTCGCGCGCGGTGCGGCCGCTGTGGGCCGCGCAGGAGCTGGGCGTGCCCTACACCCACGTGCCGACGCCGTATCAGGGCGGCGCCACGCGCACGCCGGACTTTCTGGCGCTCAACCCCAACGGCCACATCCCGGTGCTGGTCGACGAGCGGCCCGAGGGGCGCGTGGTGGTGTGGGAATCGATGGCCTGCGCGCTGTACCTGGCGCGGCATTACGGCAAGGGCGACGGCAGCGACCTTGCGCCGGTCGGCCCCGCGGAGGACGCCGAGGCGCTGCGCTGGGCATTCTGGGCCGTCACCGAGCTCGAGGCCGACGCGCTGTGCGTGCTGATGCACCGCCTGGGCCTGCCGCCCGAGCGGCGCGACGCGGACAAACTGGCCGCCGCCGAGCGGCGCCTGCGCGTGCCGCTGAAAGTGCTGGAGGATCATTTGAGTGTCCGCGCCGCGCAGGGGCATGACCACCTGGCCGCGGCGCGCTTCACCATCGCCGACCTGTGCGTGGCGTGCGTGGCCAACTGGGCGCGCCCGTCGCAGGAGCTGATGCACGCCTTTCCGCGCGTGCACGACTGGCTGCAGCGCTGCCACGCCCGGCCCGCCTACCAAGCGCTCAAGGCGGCGGCGAAGGGGCAGCAGGGGTGAGCGCGGCCGCCGCCGCCAGCCCGCTGCGCACGGCGCCTTCCAGTGTGGCGGGGTAGGGCCCCGCGACGTAGTCGCCGGCGGCGATCAGTCCGTCGGCGATGCGCGCAGCGGGCCGGCGCAGGCCCGGTGTGCAGGCGAAGGTGGCGCGCTTTTCCACCACGGTTTGCCGTACCGTGCCGCCGTGCAGTCCCAGCGCCGATGCCGCCTGCACCCGAACGGCTTCGGTCAGGGCCAACCGATCGGACGCCAGGGGGGGCGCGCTGGCCACGAAGGCGAGGCCATCCCGTCCGTCCATGGGTGCCGCCCGGCGAAACACGAACTGCGCAGGCCCCCCGCGGCCATCGGCACGCAGCGCCAGCATCGGTGTGGCGGCCGGCCAATGCCAACCGGTGGGCGGGTCCAGATAGACCGTGGCGATCGGCGTATGCGTCAACGCCCGTGCCTGTTCTATCCACAGGGCAACCCCGTCCGGCCCCTCCCCCGCAGGGCCGCGCACGGTAGCCAGCAGCCGTGCCGCTTCCCACGCTGGGCAGGCCAGAATCACGGCGGTCGATTCGACGACCCGGCCACTGCCCAAGGTGATGCGCCACCCGCGGCGGTCGGGCGCGCGGGCGAGCGCGATCGCACGGGCACCGGTCAGCACGTGTGCCCCGGCCCGGCGCAGCGCGGCCGTGGCGGGGTCGGGCAGCAGCTGCCCGAGGTCCACCCGGGGAATCAGCAGGTCGCTGGGCGCGAACGGCGGCACCGCTTCCCCCAGCAGCGCATCGCGCAGCACACGCAGAAACACCGCCCCGCTTGCCTGCGCCATCGGGGTGTTGAGGGCGGCGACGCACAGCGGCTCGATCAGCTCGGCCACCACCCGCGGTGGCAGCCCGGCGCACAGGTCCGCCACCGCGGCGGTCGCCGCACAGGCGAAGCCATGGCGCTGCCAGCGGGCGGCGGCGCGCAGCATCGCCCACCGCTCACCCACGGACCAACCCCGCACGGACAGCAGGGCGGCGCCCAAGCCCCAGGGGGCCAGCCGCCCCGGCAGGCGGTCCGCCCAGCGGGGCAGCGCAAGCCCGCTGCCGTCGGGGTAGGGTAAGGCCAGCGGCATGCGTTGCAGGACAGCCTCCAGGTCCACCCCCAGGCGGCGCATCAGGCGCAGGGTGGCGGTGTACGCGCCGATCAGGATGTGCTGGCCGTTGTCCAAGGCGGCGCCGTTGCCATGCCGGTCATCGGGGGGCAATCGGCGCGCCCGTCCGCCCCAATGGGGTGCGGCTTCCAGCACCGTCACGCGCCAGCCGGCATCGGAGGCGGCCACGGCGGCGGCCAGACCCGCCCAGCCCCCGCCGATGACCGTGAGTGTGCGCGGTGCCACCGTGTTCAAAACCGCCCCAGGGCTTGTACCTTCCACGCCAGCCAGAATTTGCGCAGCGGCGTCAGCCCGACCCGCTGGGTCAGCACCAGCGCGGGCTCCCGCGCGATCTCGCGCAGCAGCGTTCGGTAGATGCTGGCCATCATCAGCCCCGGTTTTTGCGCACGCCGATCCGCGCTGGGCAACAGGGCAATCGCTTCGTCGTAGGTGGCCAGTGCGCGTTCGATCTGGAAGGTCATCAGCGCCGCAAACCGCTGCGGGAACGACGGCTCGGCCCCCAAGCCCCGTTTGAGCAGCTCGTGCGCCTTGACGTCGAAGCGCTGCAGCTCCTGGATCGGCAAATAGATGCGGCCGCGCAGCGCATCCTCGCCCACGTCGCGGATGATGTTGGTGAGCTGAAATGCCAGCCCCAGCCGGTGCGCATAGGCGGTGGTTTGCGGATCGGTCTGGCCAAAGATGCGGGCCGCCACCTCGCCCACCACCCCGGCCACCAAGTGGCAGTAGCGCTGCAATCCCGGGTAGTCGAGATAGCGGCTTTGCTGCAAATCCATCTCGCAGCCGTCGATGATCTGCAGCAATGGCTCCACCGTCAGGCCGTACGGCTCGATGTGCGGGCGCAACGCCACCAGGGCGGGATGCTCAGGTGGTACACCGGCGCCAAAGGTGCGCAGCACCTGCTGGCGCCACCAGCCCAGCTTGGCCTGCGCCACGCCGGGGTCGCTCACCTCGTCGACCACGTCGTCGATCTCGCGGCAGAACGCGTAAAACGCCGTGATCGCTGCCCGCCGCGCCGGTGGCAAAAACAAAAAGGCGTAATAAAAGCTGCTGCCGGAGGCGGCAGCCCGCTGCTGGGCGTAGGCCTGGGCCTGCTGCAGGGGGTCGGTGGCGTTCATGGCCCCTCCGCGTCACGGGTCAGCCGCACCCGGTCCCCTGCTGGCTCTGCCGGGGGGCGGTGCCCAACGGCGCGGGCCAGCAGCATCGGCCAGTCGCGGCCACGCAGGCGGGGGCGGTGGGTGAGGGTGCGGCCACCCATCGCTTCGATGCGTTCCAGCACGCGCAGCCCTCCCTGCACGACCAGCCGCAACTCCCAGCCAAAGCGCCCGCGCAGGCGAGCGGGCAGCCCCCAGCCCTGCCGCAGCAGCGCACGCGCCCGGTGGCAGCCGTCCAGCACGATGGGGGCGAGCGCCGCTTCCGGCAGCGCGCGCACATCCCCCTGTGTTGGCAGTCCGTGTGCCTGCAGGGCGGCGTCCGTCAGATAGCAGCGCCCCCGCGCCAGATCCTGCCCCAGGTCCTGCCAAAAATTGATGAGTTGCAGGGCGGTGCAGATGGCATCGCTTTCACGCTCGGCTTCGTCGCCGCGCACACCCGCCAAATGCAGCAGCAGGCGCCCGATCGGGTTGGCGGAACGGGCGCAATAGGCCAACAACTCCGCCTCGTCGCGGTAGCGCCGACCCTCGGCGCTCCAGCGCACATCCTGCTCGAACGCATCCAGCAGCGCCTCCAAGGGGGGCAGCGGCAGATCGTGGCGCCGCCGTGCATCGGCCAACCCGGCCAGCATGGGCGCCCATGCCGGGGGCATCGCCAGTGGTGGCTGCCCGCCGTTCCACATGGTCCGCAGTGCCTGGCGCAAGGAGGCCAATGCCGTCAATCGGTCCGGTGCCGCTGCGTCCCCTTCGTCGGCCAGATCGTCCGCCGTGCGGGCAAAGCGGTAGATCGCCACCACCGCCGAACGCCAGCGCCCCGGGCACAGGATGGATGCGACGGGAAAGTTCTCGTAATGATCGATACCGGAAGCCAGCGCCATGTCGCGATGTTGCCACAGCGCCGTGCTGGCCCGATGTTGTCTGGCGATCGATGGGTGTTACGATTAGATATTCAGGGTTTTCAATCCCCCTCACAACAACACCCACAAACAAGCCGGACGGGGAGCCATGCGTCAGGTTTTGCAACATCTTGAGCAACTCGCGCGTCTGACGCGCGGGAAAGATCGCGACAGCATGGACGCCACGCTGGTGGAGGTGTTGCTGCCCTTGCTCGAGGCGCGCAGCGTTGCGCTCTGGGAGGCCCTGCCCGACGATGGGCGCGACCGACTGTTGACCCGTGCGCGGCTGGAGCGGGGCATGGCCGTGCCCCAATCGTCCGCCCCGTGGGTTTTATTGGCCGAGCTGCCGTTGGTGGACGACGATCCCGTGCGGGCTCAGACTTGGCGCGCCCGTCAGACGCGCGTCATTGGCGGGGATGGGGAAGCCCGCCTAATGGTGCCGGTGATTACCGAATCCGAGCGCCGCTTGCTCATCGAAGCGGTGCTGGACCGCGCTCCGAACACCTACTCGATCCGCGTGGCGGAAGGAATGGCGCGGATTTTCGAGAACTTCATCAACCTGCTCGACTCCAGCGAGCGCGACACCCTGACCGGGCTGCTCAACCGCAAGTCGTTCGACGACACGTTTTTCAAGGCCACGCAGCGCGACCCCGCCCCGACGGATGCGCCGGGTGAGCAGCGCCGCTGCCACGGGCCGTACTGGCTGGCCGTGGTCGATGTGGATCACTTCAAATCGGTCAACGACCGCTACGGTCATTTGATCGGTGACGAGGTGCTGCTGCTGATCGCGCGCATCCTGCGCAGCACCTTCCGGCACGACGATCGGCTGTACCGTTTTGGCGGCGAGGAATTCGTGGCACTGGTGCGCGCCTGTGATCCCCAGGGCGCTGCTGCGGCCTTCGAACGCCTGCGCCGCAACGTCGAGGACTACCCCTTCCCGCAGGTGGGGCGCATCACGGTCAGCATCGGCTACACGGTGCTGCGGGAGCACGACACCCCATCGGACGCGTTCGAGCGTGCCGACCGCGCCGTCTACCTGGCCAAGGCCGAGGGACGCAACGCCGTGCGGTGTTTCGAAACCGCCGTCCAGGTTGGCGAGCCCTCGCCACAGCGCGGTGCGGAACGCGACGTCGAGCTGTTCTGACCCTCCGCGCGCCGAGGACGGGGCGGGGCCCGGCTACAATCGGCGCTCGTCGGTGCGGGCGTTGTTCGGCCCGCCTGCGCGCGGGTGGCGAAATTGGTAGACGCACCAGGTTTAGGTCCTGACGGTGGCGACACCGTGGGGGTTCGAGTCCCCCCCCGCGCACCATATCATTATTGTCATACTGTTATCAAAAAATCGATCTTCAGGCGTCCACGTCGACAACAGTAGCGAGGGTGCCGGTCGGCGACGCGGACGGCCCACTTCGTGGACGGTTCCGACGTTGACGAAGCACACCGGCAGGTCGCTGCTGCCCAGCGCAAAAGCCTGGCGAAGCACGGTGGATCCGAGCGCCTTGCCACTGCTCAGCGCCGATCCGTAGCCCATTGCGGTGGCCATGAGCAGGACGTTCTGCACGGCGCAGCCAGCACTTATGAGGCACTCATGGACGGGGACATCGGGGTCGCGTGGGCCGGCGTCGACCACCAGCAGCCACAGCAGTGGGGCCGCTGTGCTTTCTCGCGTGCCCGGGCGAGCTCCTCTTCGAGCGCCCCGGGGTCGCGTTCCCGCAGCGCCTCGGCAAAAACCTCACCGAGCATCGCTCGGGCCGAGGCTGGTATTTCGATGAAGCGCCAGGGGACGAGCTGGCGATGATCGGGGGCGGCGGCCGCGGCAGCCAAAAGCTGCTCGATCTGGTCAGGGGTCGGTCCAGGGGCCACGAGCCGTTTGGGCAGAACGGTTCTGCGCTCGGTGATCCATTGCAGCGCCCAGGCGGCTTCATCGGGATGCCCTGCCGGTGTCGGGGTGATCGGGGCTGTGGCCATGTCCGGGGCTCGGCAGGGTCACAGATGGGACGTGGGTCGCCCCAGACCTGGGTGCATCCTGGAGCCGTCGGTGTCGCCCGATGAAGCGAGAGGCGCGTGGGTGTCCAGGTGGTCGACAGCGATGGCAGCCAGCTTCTCGATCAGCCGGGCGTCGTCCCCGACGGCCGGTGCCAGTTGCCACGTGACCTGTGGGTAAGCGTGGCGCAGCGCTTCGATCTGGTGGGGAACATCGCGCCTGACGTGGCCGCCCGTGCCGAGGAAGAGCGGCAGCACCACGATCTGTCGGCATCCGTCGCAGGCGAGCCGATGGCCGGCCTCCGCCAGACCCGGGGCCATGAACTCGAGGAACGCGAGCTGAACCGCTACGCCCGGACGTGCGGTCCCCACGATCTGGGCGACTCGCTCGAAAGGCGTGGCCCAAGCGGGGTCGCGGGCACCATGCGCCAGCAGAATCAAGCCGTCGCAGCCCGCCGGGGTCGGCAATCCGTCAGACATGGGATGCCATCGTACCGCTCAGGCCGCGCGCCGCGTGGTCCCTTGGCTGGCCTCTTGTTCCTCGGCATGGGCCAAGGCGGCAAGGGCCTGCAACACGTCACCGATGATGATGACGGAGGGACTGCCCAAGCCTTGCGACACGAGGGTTTCGGTCAGCTGCCCCAACGTGGTGAGGGCAACCCGTTGGCTGGCCAGCGTCGCGTGCTGCACCACGGCTGCCGCAGTGACGCCGGGCAGTGCGCCAAGAAGGCCAGCCTGAATGTCCGCGGCGCGGGCGATGCCCATGTAGACGACCAGGGTCAGCTTGAGCGCGGCAGCTGCTCGTCCAAGGAGTGCCCAGTCGGGTTCAGGCTCGCCGGGGGCGCCGTGGCCGGTGATGAAGACGACCCCGTGCGCCAGCCGGCGATGCGTCAGGGCCGTCTGCAGCGCCGTGGCCGCCGCCAACCCGGCGGTGATGCCGTTGACCACCTCCACCTCCAGACCGGCTGCCCGCAGCTGCTCGATTTCCTCGCCGCCTCGCCCGAACACGAAGGGATCCCCTCCCTTGAGGCGCACCACCCGGAGCCCGCGACGGGCCTGCTCAATCATGAGCCGGTCGATGAACGCTTGGGGGGTCGACACGCACCCGCCACGCTTGCCGACGCGGATCACGCGCGCGTCCGGCCGGGCGTGCACCAGGACCTCGTCGTTGACCAGATCGTCCATGAGGATGACGTCGGCCGCCGCGATGGCCCGCACGGCCTTCAGCGTCAGCAGGTCCGGGTCGCCGGGGCCGGCTCCCACCAAGGTGACCGGCCAACGCGTACGGGGCTGGGATGCTTTCATGGAGTGAGCTCCTCGATCGAGTGCGCCCGGGCGGCGCGGAGTGGGTCCTCGGGGTCCGCTCGGCGGGCCAGCAGCGCAAGGATCCATTCGACCTGTTGCCGCAGGGGGGCGGGGCAAGGGGTGACGTCAGCCAGCAGGCGCAAGGTGTAATCGACCGTGGCACCAAGATTGCGTCCGTCCGGCAGCTCGGGGACCTGCGAGAGGCTGCCGGTTTCGGGCTCGCACAACAGCCGGTGACGGCCGCCCTCGAAGGCGTCGATGCGCGGCAGGCGGCGCGGATCGGCGACTGGCTCGCCTTCGGTGCCGCGCAGCAGCATGGCCCAGCAGCCAAGCATGCGCAGCACCGCGGCGGTGATGTGCAGGTATTCCGGATGCGTGTAGCTGCTGACCAGAAGCGCCCCGTCCACGGGTTGCATCAGCTTGACGAGGCTGTGGGCCGTGTTGCGCAAGCCAAGGACGCCGCGCGCGTCCAGCACACGCTGCAGGCCGGGCAACAGCTGCCCAGTGGCGAGCCAGACGACCCCGGGGCGGTCGGCCACGGCCTCGGGCGACACCGGAAATTCGATGTCCGCGCCGTGCTCCGCGACGGCGTGCAGCACGGCATGCGATGTGAGCCGTCCGCCGGGATCATCCGTCTGGCCGTGAACGATGACGCGGCAGCCCCGCCGCGCCAGCATCAAGGCCAACAGTGGCGTCAGGACGGGCAAGCGCCGCGCGCCGTTATAACTCGGCAGCACCACGGTGGGCGTGACGCCGCGCGGCACATGCCGAATCGTGGCATGGATGGCATCGAGAAAGCCGGCCAGTTCCTGCGGCGTCTCGCCCTTGACGCGCATCGCGACGCAGAAGGCCCCGAGCTCGAGGTCCGTCACACGGCCGTACAGCAGGTCGGTCATCAGGCCGCGCGCCTGGTCGCGCGTGAGCGAGCGTGCCCCGTCGCGGCCGCGCGCGATTTCCCGCAGATGGGCTGAGATGCTCATCGAAGCGCTCCCTCGGCCTCGGTGCCGGCAACGGCCGTCGATGGAGAGGGGGAGTGGGCACGCAGCAGGCGCCTGAGCTGCGGCAGGCACGATCCGCATTGCGTGCCGCAACCCAAGGCTTGTTGCAGACCGCGCAGCCGCTGCGCTTCATCGCCATGGCGCCCACGCAGATCCGCCACGATGGCCTCTTCGCTGACGCCCAGACACTGACAGACGGTGGGCGACGACGCCGGTGCTGCGCCGGTGGGAGGGATGCGCAGATCCATCAGCAGCATCAAGGTGGGGATCACGACCGGCTCACGCCGACGCAGCAAGGCATCCATCCATCCGGCGGATTGGCATCGTCCGCTGAGCAAGAAGCCCGTGAGCAAGCGCCCCTCGTCGCCATGTGATGGGTTTGACCAGCGCAGACGGCGGTGGAAACGACGGGGCGCATCGTCCAGCCCGACGACGTCGGGGCCGTCGAGCTCCAGTTCCTGACAGAGCTGGATCAGCCAGTCGCTATCCACGGGCGCGCGTTCGGCTGCGGCTTTGAAGAGAAGGCCGTCCGTCATCGCGTCGTCCGGCACCGAGTCATCTGATGGGACCGTGGCGGTCGAGGCCCCGAACGGCACGCACACGGCGTAGTCGAAGCGGGTCAGCAGGTTGCGCAACGCCGCCTGCGCGCGCAGGGTTTTATCCGGTGGCAGCCAGGCCATCGCATGCAGGCGCCAGCCGAGCCGGGCCGGCTCGATCCGCACGGCGGCGTGTTTCAGCTCCGGCTGACGCGAACGCGGGCAGACGGCCGGCAGCGTCAGACCGTTGATTCCGTGTGCCGGGGCCGTGGAGGAAGAGGACGGGCCGCCGAGGTACTCGCCCCCCCAGTGCATCGGCACGAAGCATTGGCGTCGCTGGACTTCGTCCGACGGCAGGGCCGGCAGCACCACACGCCCCCGGCGGCTCTCGAGACGGACCAGATCCCCGGCTTGCAGCCCCTCCTCGCGCAGGTCGTCGGAATGCATCCAGACGGCCGGCTCCCCCACGTGTCCGAACAACCGGCCGACCGTGGCGGTGCGGGTCATGCCGTGCCATTGGTCGCGCAGCCGCCCGGTCAGCAGCGCGTAGGGGTAGCGTTGGCAGCGGTCTTCGGCCACCGGTTCGTAAGGAAACGCGGCAAAGCGGGCTCTCCCATCCTGTGTCGGGAACCGTCCGTCGGTGTACAAGCGCGGCAGTCCGCTAGCAGCCGTTTCGGGGCAGGGCCACTGTTGCGGTGTCTGCTCCAGCCGGGCATAGCTCAGGCCGGTGATGTCCAGGTCACGGCCGCGTGTGCTTTCGCGGTGCTCGTTCCAGATTTCTTCGGGCGAGCGGTAGGGAAACAGGGAAGACGTCGAGTGCGCCGGCAGCTGAGCCTGCAGGCGGCGCCCGACTTCCGCGGCGATGCGCCAATCGGGCCACGGGCCCTCTCCGGTGGGGCTGCGCGGGGGGCTGACGGCAGCACGCACCCGGCTGATGCGCCGCTCGCTGTTGGTGACCGTGCCTTCCTTCTCACCCCAGGTGGCCGCGGGCAACAGCACATCGGCCCACTGGCAGGTGGCCGCCGTCTGATAGGCCTCCTGCACGATGACCAGCTCAGCCCGACGGAGTGCCTGGCGTACCGTGGCCTGGTCGGGCATCGACTGGGCCGGATTGGTGCAGGCGATCCACAGCGCCTTGATCTGCCCGCGGGCGGCGGCTTCGAACATTTCCACCGCCGTCAGGCCTGGACGATCCGGCAGCGCGGCATCGGGCAGCAGCCCCCACAGCCGGGCCATGTCGCGGCGATGGGCGGCATCGGTCAGGTCACGGTGGGCGCTGAACAGGGTGGCCATGGCGCCAACCTCGCGCCCACCCATGGCGTTGGGCTGACCGGTCAGGGACAGCGGCCCCGCCCCTGGCCGACCGATCTGCCCGCACGCCAGGTGCAGATTGATCAGGCTGGCGTTCTTGGCCGTGCCGCTGGTGGACTGGTTCAGCCCTTGGCAGTAAAGGCTGAGCGTGCGCTGGCGCTGGTCGCGGGGGAGGGGCTTGCCGGCGGGCCAATCATGCGGGACGCCGGCCAGCCAGCGAGCGGCCGTGATCAGATCGGCAACGGCAATGGCGCACACTTGGGCAACCGCCTCGGGGGTGTAGTCCCGCACCAGCTCCCGCAGCTCGGCGTACCCGTGGGTGTGTCGCTCGATGTATTCCCGATCCACCCAGCCCTGGGCTTCCATCACGTGCAGCAGGCCGTGGAACAGCATCACGTCGGTGCCGGGCTGCAGCGCCAGATGCAGATCGGCCAGACTGCAGGTGTCGGTGCGGCGCGGGTCGACGACGATGACCCGCATCTGCGGCCGGCGTGCCTTGGCCTGCTCCAGACGGCGAAACAGGATCGGGTGCGCCCAAGCGGTGTTGCTGCCGGCAATCAGCACGCAGTCGGCGTGGTCCAGATCCTCGTAACAGGCCGGCGGGGCGTCCGCGCCCAAAGTCAGCTTGTAGCCGACGACCGCGCTGCTCATGCACAGGCGTGAGTTGCTGTCCAGGTGCGGGGTGCCGATCAGCCCGCGGGCCAGCTTGTGAAAGACGTAGTAGTCCTCGGTGAGCAGCTGGCCGCTGACATAAAAGCCCACAGCCTCGGGACCCTCGCGCTGGATGAGGGCAGCCAGACGATCGGCGACATGCTGCAGGGCCTGGTTCCAGCTGACCGGCTCGGCCGCCGCGTTTCGGTGGGGGCGCAGCATCGGCTGCAGCAGTCGGGTGGCCTGCTGGCGTTGCGGATGGGCTGTCCAGTGCAGCGTCGAGCCCTTGGTGCAAAGCCGGCCGAAGTTGGCCGGATGCTGTGGGTCGCCGCGCACGCCGACGATGCGATCGCCGCGGCTTTCGATCAGTACTCCGCAACCCACGCCACAGTAAGGGCAGGTCGAGCGTGTCACCCGTGTTTCGCCGGTCGGGGCCGATGGCGTCGGGGCTGGCGAGTCATGGGGGGTCGGCATGGCGGATCCGCGGGGCTTCATTCAGCGTTGACAGGGGAGGCCGGGCAGGCAGGTGAGCGTACGGTGCCTGCACAGCGGCCCGGACCCGCGACCGGTCGAGTAAGGTCCACAGCGTGGTGAGCGAGCTCGTCGGCGCGCAGCCAGATTTCGCCGCCCGTGACCCGGACCTGAAAGGTCGGCGTGCAGCCCTCGTCCGGAGCCGCCGCCTGGCCATCGGCCAGGCCGATCGTCCAGTTGTGCAGCGGGCAGGCCACCCGCTGATCGAACACGATGCCTTGGCTCAGCGGACCGCCGCGGTGCGGGCAGCGATCCAGCAGGGCGAAGATACGATCCCCCGCCGTGCGAAAGACCGCCACGTCCAGGCCTCGCGAGCGCGCCACGCGACGCGCGCCAAGCGCAGGAATGTCTTCGATGCGGCAGATACGGACCCATCCGGCCTCATCAGGCGACGGGTTGCAGCTGGGCGCGTTCATGCAGAAACTCCTTCCTCGGGCAAGCGATCCACGCTTCCATCCGGTTCCACTTGGGCGACTGGCTGAAACTGGCGTTCGTCGACCTGGGCGCGCACCCTTTCATGCCAGGGATCGGGCTCCTCACGCAGCGCGTCCTGCAGCCTGGCCCACAGTGCGCGGCGTCCCTCCTCGTCCTGCACGATGCGCCGCTTGACGTAGTCCAGCCCGACGCGGGCGACGAAGTGGCAGGTCCGCTCCAGATACCACCCTTCCTGCCGGTACAGCTCCAGAAACGCCCCGGCGTGCTCGAGCACCTCCTCGGCGCTGCGGACTTTGACCAGAAACTGGGCCACCTCCGTCTTGATGCCGCCGTTGCCCGCGACATAGATTTCCCACCCGGACTCGACCCCCACCACCCCGACGTCCTTGATGCCCGCCTCGGCGCAGTTGCGCGGACAGCCGCTGACGGCCAGCTTGACCTTGTGGGGGGCGTACATGCGCCACAGGGCGCGCTCCAGCTCTTTGCCCAGGCGCGTGCTGTCCTGGGTGCCGAAACGGCACCATTCGCTGCCCACGCAGGTCTTGACGGTGCGCAGCGCCTTGGCGTAGGCATGACCGCTGGGCATGCCGAGGTCGCGCCAGACGTGGACCAGGTCCTCCTTGCGCACGCCCAGCAGATCGATGCGCTGACCGCCAGTGATCTTGACGGTCGGGATCCGGTACTTCTCGACGACGTCGGCGATGCGGCGCAGCTCGGCCGCGCTGGTCTCGCCGCCCCACATGCGTGGGACCACGCTGTAGGTGCCGTCCTTCTGGATGTTGGCGTGGCTGCGTTCGTTGATGAAGCGGCTCTGGGGGTCGTCGCGCGCTTCACCTGGCCAAGTGCTGATGAGGTAGTAGTTGACCGCTGGCCGGCAGGTGGCGCAGCCGTTGGGGGTCTTCCAGCCCAGGTGGCTGAACACGTCGGCGATGCGCAGCAGCCGCTGTCCATCCGCCAGCGGCGTGCGGATCGCCTGACGCAATTCCTCGTGGCTGAGCTCGGTACAGCCGCACACCGGTTTCTTCTTCGGTGTGGCCTCGTAGTGGCCGCCCGCCACGGACATCAGGATCTGTTCCACCAGCCCGGTGCATGAGCCGCACGAGGCGCTGGCCTTGGTGTGGCGGCGCACTTCCTCCAGCGTGAACAGCCCCTTGCTGCGGATGGCCTGGCAGATCGTGCCCTTGCGAACGCCGTTGCAGCCACAGATTTCGGTGTCGTCCGGCAGGGAGGCGGCGTGCTGCTGGCCTTGGTGCCCACCGTCGCCGAGGTGCCGCTCGCCAAAGAGGAGCCGATCACGAATCGGCTCGACGTCCTGCCCCTCGCGCATGAGACGCAGGTACCACGACCCGTCCGCAGTGTCGCCGTACAGGCAGGCGCCGACCAGTCGGCCCCGCTGGATGACCAGCTTCTTGTACACACCGGCCTGCGGGTCGCTCAACACGATTTCCTCGCAGTCCGCATCCTCGGCGCGGCCACTGGAGGCCCCCATGAAATGGCCGGCCGAGAAGAGGTCGATGCCGGTGACCTTCAGCTTCGTCGAGACGAGCGAGCCGCCATAGCGCGCGATGCCGAATTCGGCCAGATGGTTGGCCAGCACCTTGGCCTGCTCGAACAAGGGGGCCACCAGTCCGTAGCTCACTCCGCGGTGATTGACGCATTCGCCGACGGCGTAGATGCGCGGATCGGTAACGGTCTGCATCGTGTCGGTGACGACGACGCCGCGCTGGCAGTGCAGGCCCGCACGCTCGGCCAGCTCCGTGTTGGGACGAATGCCGACGGCCATCACCACCAGTTCGGCGGGAAGCGTCGTGCCATCCTTCAGGCGCACCGCAGCGACGCGCCCGTCGGCGCCCGGCAGCAGCGCTTCGGTATGCGCCTGCAGCAGGAAGCGCAGCCCGCGCTGCTCGAGGGCGCGCTGCAGCAACCCGGCCGCCACCGGATCCAGCTGGCGCTCCAGCAGCCACGGCGCCACGTGCACCACCGTGACCTCCATGCCGCGCTTGGCCAGCCCGTTGGCGGCCTCCAGGCCCAGCAGACCGCCGCCGATGACCACCGCATGCCGGTGGCGCTGCGCGGCTTCGATCATGGCCAGCGTGTCGGCGATGTCGCGGTACGCGAGCACGCCCGGCAGCTCGCGTCCCGGAATCGGCAGCATGAACGGCGTCGAACCGGTCGCCAGGATCAGCCGGTCGTAAGGCACCTCGATGTCGGTGCCGTCGGCCCGGCGGCCACGCACCCGGCGGCGGGCTCGGTCGATGTCGGTGGCGGTGCAACCCGCATGCAGCGTGATGCCGTGCTGCCGGTACCAGTCCCAGTCGTTGAGGACGATGTCCTGCAGCGTCTGCTCCCCGGCCAGCACCGGTGAGAGCAGGATCCGGTTGTAGTTCGGGTGCGGCTCGGCGCCCAGGACGGTGATGTCATACCGATCCGGGGCCAGTTGCAGCAGCTCCTCCAGCGACCGCACGCCGGCCATGCCGTTGCCGATCATGACGAGCCGCTGGCGATCACGGGGGTGGGTTCGCATGTCCATGGTCAGGCGGCTTTCTCGACGTGGGTCTGGCGGGTGTAGAGGAAGTCCAGCACGGCCTTGCGGCAGCGCAGGTAGGTTGCGTCCTCGGCCAACTGCAGCCGCTGCCGCGGCCGGGCCAACGGCACCGGCAGCACCTCGCCGATGGTGGCGGCTGGCCCGTTGGTCATCATCACGATCTTGTCGGCCAGCAACACCGCCTCGTCGACGTCATGCGTGACCATCACCACCGTGCTGCGGGTGCGTTCGACGATGTCGAGCAGCTCGTCCTGCAGGCGGGCGCGCGTCAACGCATCCAGCGCCCCGAACGGTTCGTCCATCAGCAGCACCTTGGGCTCGATGGCCAGCGCCCGGGCGATCCCCACACGCTGCTTCATGCCGCCACTGATCTCCCCCGGGCGCTTTTGGGCGGCGTGCGCCAGACCGACCAGTTCCAGCGCCGCCGCCGTGCGCTCCCGCAGCTGCGCCTTGGGCTCGTTGGCGCCAAACACCCGCTCGACGCCCAAGTAGACGTTGTCGAAGCAGGTGAGCCACGGCAGCAGGGAGTGGTTCTGAAACACCATGGCGCGGTCCGGCCCCGGCCCGGCGATTTCGCGGCCAGCGCACAGCAGCACGCCCTGGCTCGGCCGGCTCAGCCCCGCAATCAGGTTCAGTAACGTCGATTTGCCGCAGCCGGAGTGGCCGATCAACGTGACGAACTCCCCCTTGGCGATGGTCAGGTTGATGTCGCGCAAGGCAACGAACGGCCCCCGTGGCGTTTTGAATACCTGGCCGACGCCCTGGATCTCGATGTACTTCAGGTCTTGCGGATTCATGCGCGCACCTCGTCGTACGTGAACGCGGCAGCCAGGCGCACCAGCACGGTTTCCAGCGCCAGGCCGACCATGCCGATGACGAAGATCGCCACCAGGATGTGCTGGACGTTGAGGTTGTTCCACTCGTCCCAGACCCAGAAGCCGATGCCGACGCCGCCGGTGAGCATCTCGGCGGCGACGATGACCAGCCACGCAGTGCCCACGCTCAGGCGCACGCCAGTCAGCACGTACGGCAGCGTGGCCGGCAGCAGAATGCGCGTCAGCACCGTCCAGCTGGACAGACCCAGCACCCGGGCTACGTTGAGGTAGTCCTGCGGAACGCGCTGCACGCCCACGGCGGTGTTGATGATCATCGGCCAGATCGAACAGATGAAAATCGTCCAGATGGCAGCTGGATTTGCACTTTTGAAGACCAGCAATCCAATCGGCAGCCACGCCAGCGGGCTGACCGGGCGCAGCAGGGATATGAGCGGGGCGAACATCGCCGACAGCCAGCGCGAGCTGCCCAGCGCAAAGCCCAGTGGGATGCCTACCAGCGCCGCAAGGCCGAAGCCGAGGCCAACGCGCTGCAGGCTGTGCAGGACGTTCCAGCCGATTCCCTGATCGTTCGGGCCGTTCTGGTAAAACGGGTCGCTGAACAAGGCCAAGGCCGCCTCGAAGGTGGATCGCGGGGTCGGAAAGGCACCTCCCTCCCGGGTCAGCAGTGCCCAGATGCCCACCAGCAGAGCCAAGCCGCTGGCGGCGGCCAACGCCCGCGTCAAGGCGGGCGGCCAGACGATGCGGGTGGTGGCGGGGACTGCAGCAGCGGCTGGCTGGTCTTGGGCAGGCAGGCCGGATGGGATGCTGGTGCGAGCGGGCGGGTTGGAGGCGGACGAGGCGGGGGCCGCTTCGTCCGCGTGCGGCATGTGGAAGACGGCGGCAACCATGGCGGGCTCCCTCGGGTCAGGCCTTCATGGCGAAAGCGTCGGCGTAGCGGGCAGGGTCCTTGCCGTCCCACACGACGCCATCGATCAGCTTGCTGCTGCGCAGGTCGGACTTTGGCAGGTTGATCTTGAGCTGGGCGGCGGCCTGGCGGTACAGCTCGGTCTGGTTGATCTCGCGCGCCACCTGCAGGTAGTTCGGGTGCTCCTTGAGCAGTCCCCAGCGCTTGTGCTGGGTCAGGAACCACATGCCATCGGACAGGTACGGATAGTTCACAGCCCCGTCGGCGAAGAACTTCATGTGGTTCGGATCGTCCCAGGTGCGGCCCAGGCCGTTCTGGTAACGCCCGAGGATGCGCTGATTGATCGCATCGACGCTGGTGTTGACGTAGGCCTTGTCGGCGATGGTCTCGGCCATCTTCAGCTTGTTTTGCAGACCGCTGTCGATCCAGCGGCTGGCCTCCAGCACGGCCATGATGACGGCGCGGCAGGTGTTGGGGTTCTGGCGCACGAAGTCGGCAGTCGTCCCCAGCACCTTCTCGGGGTGATCCTTCCAGATGTCCTGCGTGGTGGCGGCCGTGATGCCGATGCCATCCATGATGGCGCGGTGGTTCCAGGGCTCGCCGACGCAGTAGCCATCCATGTTGCCGACCCGCACGTTGGCCACCATCTGCGGGGGCGGCACGGTGATGACCTTGGCGTCGCGCAGCGGATGCACCCCGAGGCTGGCCATCCAGTAGTACAGCCACATCGCGTGCGTGCCGGTCGGGAAGGTCTGCGCGAAGGTGTATTCGCGCTTCTCGGAGGCCATCAGCTTGGCCAGGCTCGGGCCGTCCACGGCACCCTTGTCGGCCAGCTTGCGGCTCAGCGTGATGGCCTGACCGTTGTGGTTCAGGGTCATCAGCACCGCCATGTTGCGCTTCGGTCCGCCGACCCCGAGGTGCACGCCGTAGATCAGGCCATACAGCACATGGGCCATGTCCAGGTCACCGTTGACCAGCTTGTCGCGCACGCCGGCCCACGAGGCTTCCTTGGTCGGGATGATCTTGACGCCGTACTTTTGATCGAAGCCAAGCACGCTGGCCATCACCACGCTGGCGCAGTCGGTCAGCGGGATGAAGCCGATCTTGACTTCCTTCTTCTCGGGCGCGTCCGAACCTGCTGCCCATACCCCCGGGTGCCCCAGGGAACCGAACAGAGTGGCAGCCCCCAGGGCCGCGGTGCGCTGCAGTGCCCGGCGCCGGTCGGGGCGGAGCGGTCCTGCCGGGGATGAGGCGCAGGCGCCGGCGGGATCATCGGCGACGGCGCTTGGCTGAACGGGACGGTGGGCGGTGGTCATGGCATACCTCTTGAAGGGGTGGCAAAAAGCAAACGGCGTCCTTCCACCTCGACCCCACAGGGGTCTTGCGCGAAAGGACGCCGTTGTCCGGTGAGAGCGCGAGGACCGCCATTGGTCGCGCGCCTTGCCGAAGAATCAAGCACGAAGCGTGCCAAGGCTGGCGATGGGATGGATCGACGGCTTTCCCTGTAATGAAGTTTTACGTGGACGGCGGATCCCCCTTCCGCTCCTTGCCCGGGTGCACCGCACAGGTGCGTTCATGCCCCCTTGCGGCGCCTGTTGCGCAACTTTGGCGCCGATCAAGATCGGTCGGTCGGCAGCAGTTCAGCCGTCGACAACAGCGCCTGCGCGACGTCGACGAGACGGCGGCCCTGGTTCATGGCCTGTTGGCGCAGGCGCCGGTGGGCGTCCGCCTCGCTCAGCCCCTGCCGGGCCATCAAAAGACCCTTGGCTCGTTCGATCAGCCTGCGCTCCTGCAGGTTGGCGCGAACCCGCTCGAGCTCGGCCGTGACCTGCTGCAGCTGGCGTGACTGCGCTTCGATGACTTGCAGGACGCACGCGATGGATCCATGGGGCCAGGACGGCGCACGCGCTGCGGGCCCCGCAGCCTCGATCTCAGCGGCAAAAAAGGCGGCTGCATCCCTCCAGGCATCTTCGCTGGATCGAAGGTCCAGGTCCCCGCGGTCCAGTTCTGCCAGCGATCGCTTGGCCAGCTGGAGCTTGTGCTCGCTCAGGGCGCGCAGCTCTTCGACGAGCTGCTCCTCGACCCTGCGCAGTCCGTCCAGGCGTGCCGTGCAGGCGGCAAACCAGGCGGCGCTGCAGCTGGAATCCAGCCGTACGGCGGCCCCAGCCGACAGCAGATGGCGGCGAAAGCGTTCCAACCGCGCCAGTTCCGTCGCCTCGGGCAGACTGGTCAGGGCGTCGGCCAGATCGTTCGAGGTCAGCGTGGTGACCACCTCGATGCTGCGTTGTTGCGCGTCGATGAGGTGCTGCAGGTGCTGCTGCTCGTCGGCTGCAATGGTTCCGCGGGCAAAGGCCAAGGCGCCCGCGGCGCGCTCCTGTCCGGCGAACTCCTTGCCTTGCGCCAAGTGGAACAGCGCCACCAAACAGCGGGAAATGTCCGGGTCTTGAGCCGCATCGGCGGCTTCGAACACCATCGACAACAGGGTCTGGATCAGTCGTATGTATGCCTGGGTCGCCCAACGTGCCGAACAGCGCCGTTGCAGCACTTGCTCGCGCAGCCATGGCAGCGCCTGCAGGCCCTGATGCACCAAGGCGATGTCGGTCAGCAGACGGGCGCGCTGCAGACCCGGGGTGGTCGCGCTCGAGTCGATGGCATCCAGCTCGGCGGCGAAGTCCTTTTGCTCGCGGTCGGTCGTTACCGTCTGCTGGGTCAAAGGGGCCAGCCAGGCGTCGGTCGGGCTGCCCAGATACAGATTGGACAGACCCCGCTCCCGCTGCAGCTGGTGAACCAGGGCGGTGGCCGTATGCAGCAGGCGGCTTGTCTGAACCAGTTGCCTCAGCTCGGCCACCATGGCTTGGCGCGAGGCCCGCAACCATCGCAAAGTCCTGTCCATACAGGCCCTGCAAGCAAGTTGGATGCCGGTCGGCTCCCGCTCCGTGGGAACCTAGATGGGGGCGGGCGACGGTGTCCCCGAAGAAGAGCGAACCGATACGGGGTGCCGAACGGTTCGCGGATACACTCGCCGGGAGCCTGTCAGGAATTTTGTGTTTGAGGCATAGCATGTTGGAAAGGAGCATCTATGCCAAGCAAGAAGAAGCCGGCG
>NZ_JBKBQX010000020.1:0-36830 GCF_046292505.1 Tepidimonas sp.
ATTCTGCCCGCCCTGGTGCGCATAGCGCAACTTGGGGCGAAACATGCCGCTCTTGCGCGGGGCCTGGAAGGCTACGGCCTCCTGCAGCAATCGGGTGAGCACCGGCGTGGGCATCTTGACCATCGCCGAGGCATAGGCCCGGGCGATGGACTTCCACAGCGCCTGGATGCCCTGGCGCTTGCGCGCGGAGATGAAGTGCAACGGCGCAAACTTCAGAAAGGCCAGCCG
Organism: Tepidimonas sp.; assembly: GCF_046292505.1. Taxonomy (GTDB): domain Bacteria; phylum Pseudomonadota; class Gammaproteobacteria; order Burkholderiales; family Burkholderiaceae_C; genus Tepidimonas. The sequence continues at coordinate 229 of NZ_JBKBQX010000020.1, forward strand.
CACCTCGATGGAGCGCTGCAGTTGCTCGCGCTGGTAGTCGTCCACCGCGTCCCACTTGTTGACCGCCACGACCACCGAGCGGCCGCTGTCCAGGATGTAGCCGGCGATGTGGGCGTCCTGGTCGGTGACGCCCTGCGTGGCGTCCAGCAGCAGGAGCACGACGTGCGCGCTCTCGATGGCCTGCAGCGTCTTGACGACGGAAAACTTTTCCACCGCCTCGAACACCCGGCCCTTGCGGCGCAGGCCAGCGGTGTCGATCAGTTCGAAGCGGCGCCCTTCGCGCTCGAAGGGCACGCGGATGGCGTCGCGCGTGGTGCCGGGCAAATCGAAGGCGACCAGCCGCTCCTCACCCAGCCAGGCGTTGATCAGCGTGGACTTGCCGACGTTGGGGCGGCCGGCGACGGCGAGCCGGATCGCCTCCTCGGCGGCCTCATCGGTTCCGGGCGCGTCGTCGGGCCAGATGAGCTGGTCGAGTGCGGCCTCGACCATCGAGCGCACGCCCTGTCCGTGCGCCGCCGAGACCGGGATCACCTCCCCCAGGCCCAGTTCGTAAAACTCCGCCAGTTGCGCGCCCTCGCGCATGCCTTCGGCCTTGTTGGCCACGAGCAGGCAGGGCTTGGCCAAGCGGCGCAGGTAGTCGGCGATTTCGTGGTCCTGCGCGCTCAGACCGGCCCGCGCGTCCACGACGAAGATCACCACATCCGCCTCGGCCACGGCCTGGCGGGTCTGCTTGGCCATTTCGCGGTAGATGCCGCTGGAGGCATCGGGCTCGAAGCCGCCGGTGTCGATGACGATGAACTCGCGCCGTCCCAGCCGGGCGTTGCCGTAGTGGCGGTCGCGGGTCAGGCCGGGCATGTCCGCGACGATGGCGTCCCGGCTCTTGGTGAGCCGGTTGAACAGCGTGGACTTGCCGACGTTGGGGCGGCCGACCAGCGCGACGACGGGTTTGAACGCGGTCATTCGGGCCGCCAGGCAAACACGCCGCCGTTGCGAGTCACGGCCAGCAGCGTATTGCCGACCAGCAGCGGGCCGTCGACGATCGGCGAGCCATCCGTCGGCAAACGGTTCAAGAAAGATCCATCGGCGCGCGACAGCAGGTGCACATGGCCCTGCGCATCCCCCAAGGCCAGGGAGCGGCCCACCGCCAGCGGTGCCGAGAGGCCCCGGTACAGCAACCGCTCGTTGGCCCAGGCGCGCGCGCCATCCTCGCGCCGCAGGGCGATGACCCGGCCGTTCGACTCCACGCCGTACACCCGCTCGGCATCGGCCTGCACGCCGGTCGTACCGTCGGCCGGTTGCGTCCAGAGCACCCGGCCGCGCTGGGCATCCACACAGCCGATCGCGGCTTGGAAGGCACGCGCGCACAGCACGTCGCGGTCACGCCCCAAGCGACCCACCAGATCGACGAGGCGCTCGATTTCGTTGGCGCCGCGCGAGCGGCCGATGGTGGCGTCCCACAGGGTGCGCCCGGTGTCGGGGTCCAACCCGACCAGACGCCCGCCGATCCCGACCACCAGCGTATTGCCCGCCGCGCCCAACACCCCGGCCTGACGCAGCACCAGCGGCTCGGTGCCGCGGCTGGTTTGTGACCACAGGCGTGCGCCCGTCGCGGCATCGAAGGCCACCACGCTGCGGTCGCCGCCCAACACGAACACGCGCTCGCCGGCCACGAACGGGGGCGTGAAGGTGCGCGCGGGCAGCCGCTGGCGCCAGCGCTCGCCGCCTTCGGTCAGCACCACCAGATCGTTGTCGCGCGTGACGACGGCCGCGCGCCGCCCATCGAACCCGACCCCGGCGGCCATGGGGGCACCGGACTCGGCCCGCCAGCGCACGCGGCCGCTCTCGCCATCCAGCACGGTCACTGTGCCCGCGGCGTTGACCAGTGCCACCGATGCACCATGGACCGCCGGCACCATCAGCGCATCGACCGGGCCGAGCGCCTGCGTCCACACCTGCCGTGCGGGCACGAGCGCGGCCACCGGCTCCAGCGGCATGGGCTCGGGTTTGCGACCACTGGACGAACAGCCGGCCAGCACCAACGCGACGGCGGCACCGGCCAGCCATGTTGCTGCACGCCGCACGAGCGAGGGCGGGTAAACGGGGGGGCGGATGAAGTTCACGGCTTGGCCTCCGAACGGGCGGTGGGATCGACACCCAGCGCGTTGAGCTTGGCCTCGACGATGGCGCGATAGCCGACCCCGGGCTCCAATGCTTTCCAGGCGTCCAGGTAGGCCGCGCGGGCGGCTTCGTCCTGCCCCTGGCGGCGCAGCACGTCACCGCGCCGGTCGGCCCGCCACGGGCGCACGGCCTCGGGCACATCGGCATCGAGCAGACGCAAAGCCGCATCGAGGTTGCCGGCGTCCAGCTCCAGGCCCGCGAGGCGCACGCGGGCTAGCGCCGCCAGGGCCTCGTCCCGGCCACGGTCGATCACGAACTGCAAAGCCGCGCGCGCGTCGGCGGTTTGATCGGCCTGGGCCAACACCCGGGCGGCCAGCAGTGCGCCATGCTGCGCCTGCGCCGTGCGGGCCACCTGGGCCTGCATATCACCCCAGATGCGCCGCACCCGCTCGACATCGGCCGCGCGGGCGGCCTGGTCCATCTCATCGTACAGGGCGGCCGCCTGCGCGGCCTGCCGCCGCTCCCAATATTGCCAGCCGTTGTAGGCGGCATAAGCGCCCAGAACCCCGATCAACAGCCAGGTGATGAGGTTGCCGTACTTTGCCCAAAATGCCTTGAGCTGGGCGATTTGTTCCTGCTCTTCGAGGTCGTAATGCGAGGCCATGCGGTGCCCGGTGGGTGTCGACGTTGCGGGATTGTAGAGGGGCGTGCCCCCCGGTCGCGATCGGCGGCGTCAGGACGCACCGGCGGGGCGCAACTGGACGGCCCACTCGGCGGCCTCGGCCATCGGCAGCAGGGTCTGGGCCACCACGGGGCCACTCAGCCCTTCGCGCAGGGGCTTGACCGCCACCTGCCCGGCGGCCAGCTCGGCCTCGCCAAAAATCAGCGCGTAGCGCGCCCCGCTCGAGTCGGCTTTTTTGAACTGCGACTTCATGCTGCCCTGCCCGTCCGGCCCGGCAGCGTGCATCAGCACCTGCAGACCGGCGGCGCGCAGAGCCCGCAGCACGGGCATCACCTGCGGCCAGGCCCGGGCATCGGGCACGATGGCATAGGCATCCGGCGCCGGCACATTGGGCAGGCGCTGTTGGGCCTTGAGCAGTTCCAATATCCGCTCCACCCCCATGGCCCAGCCGACGCCGGGGGCGGGTTTGCCGCCGACCTCGGCCATCAAGCCGTCATAGCGGCCCCCGGCGCAGACCGTACCCTGCGCCCCGAGCGACGTGGTGACGAATTCGAACACCGTGTGGTGGTAGTAGTCCAGCCCGCGCACCAGCCGCGGATTGACGCGGTAGGCAATCCCCTGGGCATCGAGCAGGCGGCGCACCGTGTCGAAGTGCGCCAGCGACGCCGGCCCCAGGTGGTCAAGCAGCTTGGGCGCGGCTTCCACCAGAGCCTGCATCGCCGGGTTTTTGGTATCGAGAATGCGCAGCGGGTTGGTGTAGAGGCGACGGCGCGCGTCCTCGTCGAGTTGATCGCGGTGCTGCTCGAAATACGCGATGAGCGCTTGGCGGTGCGCCTGCCGCTCTGCGGGCTGCCCCAGGCTGTTGAGTTCCAGCGCGATGTCCTGAAGGCCCAGTTCGCGCCACAGGTCCGCGGCCATCGCGATCAGTTCGGCATCGGCCTCGGGCCCGGCCAGGCCCAGCGCCTCCACCCCCACTTGGTGAAACTGCCGGTAGCGCCCGCGTTGCGGCCGCTCGTGGCGGAACATCGGGCCCATGTAGTAGTAGCGCTTGGGGCCGTCGTAGAGCAGCGAATGCTCCACCACCGCGCGCACCACACCGGCCGTCCCCTCCGGGCGCAGCGCGAGCTGCTCGCCGTTGAGCCGGTCCTCGAAGGCGTACATCTCCTTCTCGACGATGTCGGTGACCTCGCCCAGACCGCGCACGAACAGGGCCAGCGGCTCGACGATGGGGGTGCGGATGTTGCGGTAGCCGTAGCGCGCGAACAGATCGCGCACGCGCGCCTCGAGCCACTCCCAGTGGGCGGATTCGGGCGCGACGATGTCGTTCATGCCTTTGACGGCGGTGATTTTGTCGGTCATCTCGGTCTCGGGTGTGGGGCACCGCGGCCATGGCGCGGCGGTGCCTGGGTGCCAACGAAAGAGCAGCGGGCAAGACGCGGCGAGCGCCCCGTCAGGTCGCGCCGGCGCCAAAGCGGCGGGCGACGTAGTCCTCGACGATCTGGCGAAAATCCTCGGCGATGCGCTCGCCGCGCAGGGTGGTGACCTTCTCACCGTCCAGATAGACGGGGGCGGACGGGGCCTCGCCGGTGCCGGGCAGGCTGATGCCGATGTCGGCATGCTTGCTCTCGCCCGGACCGTTGACGATGCAGCCCATGACCGCCACCTTGAGGTTCTCCACCCCGGGATAGCGGCTGCGCCAGACCGGCATGGCGGCGCGCAGGTGGTCGTCGATCTGCTTGGCCAGCTCCTGAAACACGGTGCTGGTGGTGCGCCCGCAGCCCGGGCAGGCCGTGACGCTCGGCACGAATGCGCGCAGCCCCAGCGCCTGCAGAATCTCCAGCGCCACCACCACTTCCTGGGTGCGGGGCTCACCGGGCTGCGGGGTCAGGCTCACGCGGATGGTGTCGCCGATGCCCTGCTGCAACAGCACGGCCAGCGCCGCCGCCGACGCCACGGTGCCCTTGGTGCCCATGCCCGCCTCGGTCAGCCCCAGGTGCAGCGGATAGTCGCAGCGGCGCGCCAGTTCCTGATACACGGCGATCAGGTCCTGCGCGTTGCTGACCTTGCATGACAGCACCACATTCTCGGGAGCCATGCCGAGTTCGACCGCGCGTTCGGCCGATGCGAGCGCGGAGGTGATCAGCGCCTCGTACATGACCTGTCGCGCATCCCAGGGCTCGGCGCGACGGCCGTTTTCGTCCATCATCTGCCCGAGCAGATCGGCATCCAGACTGCCCCAGTTGACGCCGATGCGAATGGGTTTGCCCCAGCGCAGCGCCGCCTCGATCATCTGGGCGAACTGGCGGTCTTTCTTCTCGCCGCGGCCCACGTTGCCCGGGTTGATGCGGTACTTGGACAATGCCTGCGCCATCGCCGGGTGGTCGGCCAGCAGCCGGTGGCCGTTGAAATGGAAGTCGCCAATCAGCGGGACCGACACCCCCATGCGGTCGAGCTGTTCACGGATGTGCGGCACGGCCCGGGCAGCCTCGTCGTGGTTGACCGTGATGCGCACCAGCTCGGAGCCGGCCTGCGCCAACTCCTTGACCTGGATGGCGGTCGCGATGACGTCGGCCGTGTCGGTGTTGGTCATCGACTGCACGCGGATCGGCGCATCGCCGCCGACGGTGACGCGGTGCTCACCCCAGGCGACGACGCCCTGGCGGGAGCGACGCGCGGCCGCGGCGCCCAGTGGGATCGGTCGGTCGGCATTCGGTGCTGCGCCCAACGCGGCGGCCAGGGGGTCGATGGCGCTCATGACAATCAGCGGATTTCGAAACGGGCAACGTTGTTGCGGGTCATCGGCCCCAGATCGAAGGGCTGCCCGCGCACCACGACCTCGGTGGCATCGGCACGCCCGACAGTGACCGCCAGCGGCAGGTCCTCGTCGAAGCGGACGTCCTCGCCCGGCTGCAGGCTGCGCTGCAGCCAGACGCGCCCCGATGCGCCGACGACCTGGATCCAGCTCGCGGCCTGAACGCGCAACTGCAAGGCGGCGGGCGCGGCGGGTGCGGCACTGCTCACGGCGGACGCCGACGCCTGCGTCGCCGGAGTCGGAGCCGCTGCCACCGGCTCCGCCGGCACGGTCGGGGGCGTCGGCGCAGCAGCGGCCGAGGCCGGCAACGCCGGTGCTGCCGTGCTCGAGTGGGTATTGGCCGTGGATGCCACGGCCGCGACAGGGGGGCTGGCAGTGGCCTCTTTGGGGCCTGGCTGCGCCTCCGCAGCGGGTGCGTTACCGCCCTGCGTTTCTGCCGCCCCGGAGGCCTCGGGCGAGTGCCCTGCGGTCGGCAGCACGAACCACAGCACCCCGGCCAGCACCACCAACGCCAGCGCGACCCACAGTGGCGCGCGAGGGCCGCCGGCTTCGCTGCCGCCGAAGTCGGGCGAGGCGCGCTCGCGGGGCATCGGGGCATCGATCGAGCCGCGGGATGGCCCGAGTTGCGGCGCCTGCCCGGCCGGCAGGGCCGCGAGGATCGGTGCGGCATCGATCTTGAGCACGCGGCAGACGCTCAGCGCCAGCGCACGCACGAAGGTGGCGTCGGGCAGCACCTCGTAGCGCCCAGCCTCCAGCGCTTCCAGGCGCTGGACTGGCACCTTCAGCATTGCCGCGACCGCAGCAATGTGCAATCCCGCGCGCTCACGCGCCTGCCGCAGCGCTTCGCCGGCCGACTGGGGCGGCGCCACGGGTGGGGTGACGCCCGTCTCACTCATGGAAAGCCCCCCGCTCGTAGGAGCCGGCCTCGCGCGAGGCCGGGAACCGGCGTTTGAGCTGCTCACCCAATTGGAGCGACGCTTCGCGGTTTTGCAGCCGGTTTTCGATCTTGATGCCCAGCCAAAGGGATTCGGCGTTGGCCAACTCGGAATTGTTGAGGCGGCGGATGTAGAACCGCGCCCGTTCGCTGTCGCCACGCTGATGCAGCAGCAACGCCAGGTTGTACAGCACCACCGGGTTGCCTGGGTCGAGCTCGAAGGCGCGCTGCAGGCTGCGCTCTCCGGGCTCGGGCTGCCCCGCGCGCGCTTGGCACACGCCCAGTGCCATCCAGGTCCGCGCCGCGGAGCGGTAGCCCGGCGCCTCCAGCGCGCGCCGGAAGGCATCGAACGCCAAGGGATAGCGCCCGTCCTGGCAGTACATCCACCCCAGGTTGTGCCAGGTGTCCCCGTCGCGCGCGTCCAGCCGCAGGGCCTGCTGAAAACTCTCCTCCGCCAGCCGCAAATCCCGCAACTGGGTGTAGATCAGCCCGCGCAGGTTGAACGCGGCGGCGTAGGTGGGATCGATCTGGATGGCCTGTTTGACCTCGTCCAGGGCGACGGTCGTCTGCCCCTGCTCGAAATAGCCGACGGCCAGTTCCAGCCGGGTGCGAGCCCGCTTGCGGGCCTGGGGCTCGTCCGATTCGGTGATCCAGTCGCGGCCTGCGCCGTCCCCCGTCGCCGCCCCCGCGCAGCCCCCCAGGGCTGCGAGCCACACCGGCACGCACAGTGCCACCGTTGCGCGCGCGCCCAACGCCAACGCCCGCCGTCGACTCATGCCGATCCCTCCGTGGCGCGGGCTGGCCGGTGCACGCGCACCACGGCCAGGTCGTCCACGCGCCGTGCCAAACGCTCGCCCACGCGGGTGCGGTCGAGCACATCGCCCGCGAGCTGGCCGCAGGCGGCATCGATGTCGTCCCCCCGCGTTTTGCGGATGGTGGTGACGAGTCCCGCCGCGTTGAGCCGATCGGCAAACGCCTTGACCGCCGCACGCGGCGAGCGCTGCAGGCCCGACTCGGGGAAGGGGTTGAACGGAATCAGGTTCACCTTGCACGGCACCCCCCGTCCCGCATGACCGCGCAGCAGGTCGATCAGCTCCTGCGCATGCTGCGGGGTGTCGTTGATGCCGTCGAGCATGCAGTACTCGAAGGTGAGGAAGTCGCGCGGCGCGGCCGGCAGGTAGCGCAGACAGGCGTCCAGCAGCTCGTGCAGCGGGTACTTTCGGTTGAGCGGCACCAGGCGGTCGCGCAATGCATCGTTGGGGGCGTGCAGCGACACGGCCAAGGCCACGGGGCAATCCTGCGCCAGCCGGTCCATCATCGGCACCACGCCCGAGGTGGACACCGTCACGCGCCGGCGCGACAGGCCATAGCCGTGGTCGTCGAGCATCACGCGCAAGGCGGGGACGAGCGCGGCATAGTTTTGCAGCGGCTCGCCCATGCCCATCATCACCACATTGGAAATGACGCGCTCGCTCGTTCCCAGGCGCCGCCGCAGCTCGTGCTCGGCATACCAAAGCTGAGCGATGATCTCGCCCGTGGTCAGGTTGCGGCTGAAGCCTTGGTGGCCCGTGGAGCAAAAGCGGCAGCCGACCGCGCAGCCGGCCTGGCTGGACACGCACAGCGTGCCGCGATCGTCCTCGGGGATGTAGACGGCTTCCACCGCGTTGCCGTCGCCGACGTCGAACAGCCATTTGATGGTGCCGTCGGCCGACGCCTGCTCGGTGAGCACCGGCAGGCCCTGCACGCGCGCGACCGCAGGCAGCCGCTCGCGCAGGTCGCGCGCGAGATCGGTCATGTCCTCGAAGCGCGCGACGCCTTTCTGGTGGATCCAGCGAAAGAGCTGGACGGCGCGGAAACGCTTGTGTCCGAGCCGCTCGCAGAAAGCGGCCAACCCCTCGAGGTCGAAGTCGAGCAAATTGGCCGTCATGACATGATCAGCGGGAGTAGATGTTCATGCCCGGGAAGAAGAACGCCACCTCGACGGCAGCGGTTTCCGGGGCGTCGGAGCCGTGCACCGCATTGGCGTCGATGCTGTCGGCGAAGTCGGCGCGAATCGTGCCGGGGGCGGCCTTCTTCGGGTCGGTGGCGCCCATCAGCTCGCGGTTCTTGGCGATGGCGTTTTCGCCCTCCAGCACTTGCACCATGACCGGGCCGGACACCATGAAGTCCACCAGATCCTTGAAGAACGGGCGCTCCTTGTGGACGGCGTAGAACTGCTCCGCCTCACCGCGCGAAAGGTGCACCATCTTGGCCGCGATGATCTTGAGGCCGGCGGCCTCGAAGCGGCTGTAGATCTGGCCGATGACGTTCTTGGCGACGGCGTCGGGCTTGATGATGGAGAGGGTGCGTTCGATGGCCATGATGATCGAAATGGTTGGGGATGATAGACAAAACCTGCGATTTTAACCGGCGCGGCGGCGCGGCGCACGCGCGCCCTGCCCCACCCCTCGCCGCTCCCGCTCCGGGGCGGGGGGACGGCTCGGCCGCGGACCGGCCCCGCGGGGCGGGCCGGCCCGACGCCGGGGCGCCACCGGCCGAGCGGGCAACGGCGCTCCCGCCGCTTCCATGAGTTGCGCGACGACACGCGGGTCCAGCTCCATGTAGGCACCACGGCGCAGGCCGCGCGGCAATTCGACAGCCCCGTAGCGCACCCGGATCAGGCGGCTGACCGCATGGCCGACCGCCTCGAACAGACGGCGCACCTCGCGGTTGCGGCCCTCGGCGATGGTCACCCGATACCAGCGGTTGGCGCCGTCGCCGCCGCCGTCCTCCACCGAGCGAAACTGGGCCGGGCCATCGTCCAGCTCGATGCCCGCCAGCAGGCGCTGCCGCTCCTCCTGCGACAGCGCGCCCAGCACGCGCACGGCGTATTCGCGCTCCAGACCGAAGCGCGGGTGCATCAGGCGGTTGGCCAACTCACCGGAATCGGTGAACAGCAGCAACCCTTCCGTGTTGATGTCCAGCCGCCCCACCGCCATCCACTTGCCTGAGCGCAGACGGGGCAGATTGCGAAACACGGTGGGCCGGTTGTCGGGGTCGTCCAGCGTCACGACCTCGCCGGTCGGCTTGTGGTAGGCCAGCACGCGGGGCAGGCGCGTCGGCGCGGCGCGCCAGCGCACCAGGCGGCCGTCCAACTTGACCACGTCGCCGCTGGCGATGCGCTGCCCCACATGCGCCGCCTCGCCGTTGACCGTCACACGGCCCGCGGCGATGGCCTGCTCCATGTCCGCCCGGGAGCCCAGTCCCACCTGCGCCAGCACCTTGTGCAGCTTGAGGGTGTCCCCCGCCTGCGGCGCGGCGGGCCGGGTGACCGGGGTGGGACGGGGCGCAGCCGCCACGGAGCGGGCACGGGGGGCGCTGGATCGGGCGCTGGATCGGGTGCCGGGAGGCGTTTTCTTCATGACTGTCTTTCGTTCGTCGCGGCCACCGGGGCCACGTCGTGGGCGGGGCCGTCCGCGGGTCGTTCGGCTCCGGCGTGTTCGGCCCCATCGAGCAAGGCGAGTTCCAGCCCCGCGTCGTCGCGGGCGGGCGCGTCCGTATCCTCCAGCAGCGGCAACTGGTCCAGCGACGTCAGGCCCAGATCGTCCAGAAACTGCCGCGTCGTCGCGTACAGCGCGGGGCGCCCCACCGTTTCGCGGTGGCCGATCACCTCGATCCAGCCCCGGTCCTCGAGCTGTTTGAGGATCTGGGTGCCAATGGTCACACCGCGAATGGCCTCCATGTCGCCGCGGGTCACGGGCTGTCGGTAGGCGATGATCGCCAGGGTCTCCAGCACCGCACGGCTGTAGCGCGGCGGCTTTTCAGGGTGCAGCCGGTCCAGAAACGGCCGCAACTGCGGCCGACTCTGAAACCGCCAGCCGCTCGCCACGCACACCAGCTCCAGCCCCCGATCTGCCCACGCGAGTTGCAAATCCGCCAGCAGGCGGCGCAGCGTATCGGGTGCCAGGGCACCGTCGAACAGCGCTCCCAGCTCCCGCAGGGACAGGGGTTGGGCCGCGCACAGCAGCGCGGTTTCCAGAATGCGGCGGGCGTCGGTCGTGTTCATGCGCTGCCGGTGATTCGGTCGTGCCCGGGGCCGTCGTGCTCGCCATCGGGCCCGATGGCCCACAGGAGGGCGGGATTGTAGTGCAGACCGGCCGCCGCGACGGCGGCGGCCAGATCGGGAGGCAGTGGACTCTCGAAGGCGAGCCAGTCCCCACCGACCGGATGCCGCAACCCCAGCCGAACGGCGTGCAGGGCCTGACGCTCCATACCGAGAGCCAGCCGCCCGCCGTAGAGCGTATCCCCGACCAGCGGATGCCCCAGCCACGCCAGGTGGACGCGAATCTGGTGGGTGCGCCCGGTGTGCAGCTTGCAACCCACCAACACCCACTCGGCGCGCCCGGGCGTACCGCCGTCGAGCCGCCGGATGTCCGTGCGCGCCGGCTTGGCCGCGCCGCTTTCGGGCGGATGCACGGCCATGCGCAGGCGCTGGCGCGGGTCGCGCCCGATCGGCTGATCGACCCCCACGCGATCCGGGTGCCGCCACGGCCCGCCCGCCAGCGCCACATAGATGCGCTGCACCTCGCGCGCGGCGATCATGGCCACCAGGGCGTCAAACGCCCTCGGCGTCTTGGCCACGACCATCAGGCCGCTCGTGTCCTTGTCGAGCCGGTGCACGATGCCCGCCCGCGGCAGGCGCGCAGCACCCGCGTGGTGCGCGAGCAGGCCGTTGAGCAAGGTGCCCGACCAATGGCCGGCGGCAGGGTGCACCACCCAGCCCGCTGGCTTGTCGATGACGAGCAGATGGTCGTCCTCGAACACGATGGGCAAGGCCATCGACTGCGGCACGAAGGCCTGTGCCTGCGCGGTCGGACGCAGCTCGATGGCCAGGGATTCGCCCACACGCAAGCGCCGCGCCGGCTTGGTCTGCACGGCCCCGTCCAGGCACACGGCCCCCTCGGCGATGAGCTGCTGCAGATAGCTGCGCGACACCTCGGGCACGTGCGCCGCGAGCCAGCGGTCCAGCCGCTCGCCATGCCCGCCGGCATCCACCAGGAAGCGGCGCCACTCCGACTCGGCGCCGGGGTCTGCCGCAGCACCGTCCGCCGCGTCGACCCGTGCCGCGACGCCGGCCTCGACCTCTATAATTTTTGACACCATGTTTGCTGCTGCGGCAGCGCGCCTGAGGGGCGCCCAATGAAGACCCACCGATTATCCGCCGATCGCCTGCGCGCGCCCACCCTGTCCGCCATCGCCCTGGGTATCGCCTTGCTGGCCGGCTGCGCCAGCGGCCCCGAAAAGGACGTCACTGCCGGCTGGAGCCCCAACAAGCTGTACGCCGAGGCCATGGACGAGCGCGCGGCCGGCAACTATGACAAGGCCATCCAGTACTTCGAAAAACTCGAAGGCCGGGCCGCCGGCACCCCGTTGGCGCAACAAGCCCAGCTCGAAAAGGCCTACGCCCATTACAAGAACGGCGAGCAAGCCCAGGCCATTGCCACGCTGGACCGATTCATCAAACTGCACCCGGCCAGCCCGGCGCTGGACTACGCCCTCTACCTCAAGGGGCTGGTCAATTTCAACGACAACCTGGGGCTGTTCGGCTTCATCTCGCAACAGGACCTCTCCGAGCGGGATCAGAAAGCGGCCAAAGACTCGTTCGAAGCCTTCAAGGAACTGGTCGAGCGCTTCCCCGACTCGCGCTACGCCCCCGATGCGCGTCAACGGATGACGTACATCGTCAACTCCCTGGCGCAGTCCGAGGTACACGTCGCCCGCTACTACTACCGGCGCGGGGCCTTCGTGGCCGCGATCAACCGCGCCCAGGCGGCCTTGAAGGACTACCAGAACGTCCCGGCAACCGAAGAGGCGCTCTACATCCTGATGAAGTCGTACGAGGCGCTGGAGATGCCCGACCAGGCGCGCGATGCCCGCCGCGTGCTGGAAGCCAACTTCCCTGCCAGCCCATTCCTCACCCAGGGATTTCGCCGCGACAGCGGTCCGTGGTGGAAACTCTGGTGACCGCCCTCTCCGGCAGAGTCGCCGGGCGGACCGCCACCGAAGCGGCGCCCTCCGTGCCACGAAAGTGACCACGAAAAAGGCCGCCTGCGAGGCGGCCTTTTGGTTTGCGGACGGAACGGCCTGACGGATCAGACGGTTTCGCCCAGCACCTGGACGTTGACGTCGACCACCACGTCGGTGTGCAGCGCCACCGACACGGTGTAGTCGCCCACCATCTTGAGCACGCCGTTGGGCATACGAACCTGAGCCTTGGCGACCGGGTAGCCGGCCTTGGTCAGCTCCGCAGCGATGTCGTGGTTGGTGACCGAGCCGAACAGACGGCCGTCCACCCCCGCCTTTTGCGACAGCTTGATGGTGATGCCATTGAGCTTTTCGCCCAGGGCCTGGGCCTCGGCCAGCTTGGCGGCAGCCACCTTTTCGAGCTCGGCGCGGCGCGCGTTGAACTCGTCGATGGCCGACTGCGTCGCCCGGCGGGCGCGGCCGGTCGGGATCAGGAAGTTGCGGGCATAGCCGTCTTTGACCTTGACGATGTCGCCCAGGTTGCCCAGATTGACGACCTTGTCGAGCAGGATGACTTGCATGTTCTCGGGCTCCTTCAGACGCGGTGCTGGTCGCTGTACGGCAACAGCGCCAGGAAGCGCGCGCGCTTGATGGCGGTGGCGACCTGGCGCTGGTAGATGGCGCGGGTGCCGGTCAGGCGGGCGGGAATGATCTTGCCGTTTTCGGCAATGAAATCCTTCAGCGTGTCGACGTCCTTGTAGTCGACTTCCTCGACGCCGGCGACGGTGAAGCGGCAGAACTTCTTGCGCTTGAACAGCAGGTTGTTGCTGGCGCGCTTGGGGCGGTTGCCCTGATTGCGTTGCGGTGCAGCCATGATGGTTTCCTAAATCGGCTTGAAATCCTGGATGTGGAACACGACCCCGTTGCCGCGGCGCGCAGAGCTCAGAAACCCTGCACACCACAGCGTGGCCCCCAGCGGCTGGATGGCGAGTCGTTCGGCATCGGCGCCAAACGCCACCCCTTTCAGACGCAGGGCCACTCGCCTGGGCTGGCCGGCTTCCACCTGCTCGGATGCATGCTCTAACAGCACATCCAACACGGGGATGCCAGCCGGGCTGTAGCGCATGGCCGCGCACTGCGCGAGCGTGGCCACGAGCACCAGGCGGTTGACGGGTGACGCGGTCGCCCCTGCTGGGGTCAAGCAGCGGCTTCCTGTTGCGCCTTGCGGGCTTCCTCGCGCTCGACGGCCTTCATCATCGCCGACGGGCCGGTCTCGGCCTTCTTCTTCTGGACCACCAGGTGACGCAGCACGGCGTCGTTGAAGCGGAAGGCGTGCTCGAGCTCGTTCATGACCTCCTGCCCGGCCTCGATGTTGAGGCACAGGTAGTGGGCTTTGGACAGCTTGTTGATCTGGTACGCCAGCTGGCGACGACCCCAGTCTTCGACGCGGTGGATGGCACCGCCGCCGGCCGTGATCATGCCCTTGTAGCGCTCCAGCATGGCGGGCACCTGCTCGCTCTGATCCGGGTGGATCAGCATGACGATTTCGTAGTGACGCATGAACTCTCCTTGTGGAACAACTGCCACCCCCGCGTCAACTGGGGTGTGGCAAGGAAGCCTGCGATTATAGCTTGCCGGCCGATGGCGAGCGCAAGCGCCGCACCCAGGCGCGCCGCTGCGGCGATGGCGCCGGGGTGATCAGGCTGACGGCGACCGTGACCGCCAGCCCCACCGGAACGCCGAACACCCCCGCGGCTATCGGCTGGATTTCCCACCACAGGCGCGGCTCACCGGTCAGACCCAACACCGAGCGCAGCCACGGCTGCGTCGCGGCCATGTAATAGACCGTGACCGCCAGCCCCGCCAGCATGCCCGCCACGGCCCCCGGCCCGTTGGCCCGGGACCAGAAGATGCCCAGCACCAACGCCGGAAAGAAGGCCGCCGCCGCCAGGGAAAACGCCGCCGACACGAGGAACAAAATGTCCGCCGGCTTCTGTGCCGCGATGTAGGCGGCGAGCAAGGCCACCACGAGCAGCAGCACCTTGGACAGGGTGACGCGGCGCGCCGTCTCGGCGGTCGGATCGAGGGTTTTGTAGTACAGATCGTGGCTGAGCGCGCTGGTGATGGCCAACAACAACCCGTCGGCCGTCGACAGCGCTCCGGCCAGCCCCCCGGCCGCGACGAGGCCGGCGACGACATACGGCAAGCCGGCGATTTCGGCGGCAGCCAGCACGATGATGTCGGGCCCGATGGTGATTTCGCCCAACTGAAGCACTCCGTCGCGGTTGACGTCGCGCACCGACAACAGGCCAGGATCGACGCGGCTCCAGGCGCTCACCCAGTGAGGCAAAGCGTCGAACGAGGTGCCGACCAAGCCGTTGAGCACCTCGAACTTGACCATCACGGCCAGCGCCGGGGCCGTCAGGTACAGCAGCGCGATGAAGCCCGCGCCCCACGCCACCGACTGCCGGGCCTGGCGCACATTCGGGACGGTGTAGAAGCGCACCAACAAATGGGGCAAGGCAGCCGTCCCCACCACCAGACAGAACACGAGCGCCAGGAAATTGCGGCGCGAAGGCTCCACCCCCGCCTGCGGCCCTGTCTCGGCGGTATCCTGCGCGTAGGGGCGCGCCTGCGGTGGCATGCCGCCGAGCGCGGTGGTCTTGGTCTGCGCCTGCTCGAGCTGGCGCGTCCACAGCGCGCGGGCGGCGGCCTCGTCGCGCGGCAAGCGCGACAGCAGCCGCTCCGCCTCGGCGATGTCCGCCGGATCGCCGTCGTAGCGCCGCAGCGACTCGATGTGGCGCTCGGCCTGGGTGCGCTCACGTTCCAGGGCGGCGGCCGGATCGCGCAGGCGCTCGCGCAGCACATGGGCCTGATGGGCCCAGATGCGCTGCACATGAACCTCCTGCGGGCTTTCGGCCAGGGCGTGCTCGCGCTCCGTGACCTTCTGCAGTTGGATGCCATAGGTGAGCTGAGGCACGGGCCAGCCGGTCTGCTTGACGGACAGCCAGACCACCGGGGTGACATAAGCCAGGATCAAGACGATGTACTGGGCGACCTGCGTCCAGGTCACAGCCCGCATCCCCCCCAAAAAGGAGCAGACCAGAATCCCCCCGAGGCCGAGGAACACCCCCACCTCGAAGGCCAGCCCCGTCAGGCGCGAGGTGATCAAACCCACCCCATAAATCTGCGCCACGACGTAGATGAACGAACACAACAGCAGCGCAAACACGCCGAGCAGTCGAGGCACCGGGCCGCCGTAGCGCTCCGCCAAAAAGTCGGGGATGGTGAACTGTCCGAAGCGCCGCAAGTACGGTGCCAAAAACAAGGCCACCAGCACGAAGCCGCCCGTCCAGCCGAGCAAGAAGGCCAGGCCGCCAAAGCCCTGCATGTACAGCGTGCCCGCCAACCCCAGAAACGAGGCCGCGGACAGCCAGTCCGCCGCCAGCGCCATGCCGTTGTAGAACGCCGGCACGCGCCGCCCAGCCACGTAGTACTCGACCGGGTCGATGGTGCGGGTGAGGATGCCGATCGTCGCATAGACGGCCAAGGTGCCAAGCAGGAAGGTCAGGCCGATGGCGCTCTTGGACCAGCCCAGGCGCTCCAACACCCCGAGCAGCAGCACGAAGCCGATGAACCCCCAGGTGAATCGCCAGTACAGACGGTCGAGGAAAGGGCGAAGGTGGGAGTCGGGCGACGCGGGCATGGCGCAAAGACGGCAGCGGCTTGACGCAACGCAAAGCCGTGGCGGGCGTTGGTCGTGGCAGCGGACGGTACGGGTGTAGCATGGCATCGTAGCGGTTTTTGGTCCCGCCCGGGCCACCCTTGCCATGCACACGCCTCCCGACGAGCGACCGGTCGACGACTCCATCCCTCTGGCCACCCTGCCGGTGCGGGCCTTGCTGCGGCGCCCCCCGGTGACAGTCCCGCCTGAACTGCCCATCCAAGCGACCGCGCGCATCATGCGCGAGCACCGGATTTCGTCGGTGCTGGTGGCCGACGACGGCGCCCTGGTCGGCCTGGTGACGGACCGCGATTTGCGCAACCGTGTGCTGGCCGAGGGGCTGGACCCGGCGCGCCCCGTGATCGAGATCGCCACCACCGCGCTGCAAACGGTGGACATCGGGGACCATGCGTTCGATGCACTGCTGCTCATGGCCCGCCTGAACATCCATCATGTGCCGGTGATGGACGGGCGCACGGTGGTCGGCGTCGTCTCCAGCAGCGACTTGCAGCAGCAACAAAGCAACTCCGCCGTCAACCTGGCCGGCGCGATCTACCGACAAGAGTCGGTGGAAGAACTGGTGGCGACGGCCGGCCGCATCGGCCAGCTCCAGCGGCAACTGGCCGCGGCCAGCACCAGCGCACACGCCACGGGGCGCATCGTTTCGGCCATGACGGATGCCCTCACCTCGCGCCTGCTGCAACTGGCCGAGGCCCAGTACGGCCCGCCCCCCGTGCCCTATGCCTGGGTTGCCGCCGGATCGCAGGGGCGCAATGAACAGACCGCCAAATCCGACCAGGACAACTGCCTGGTTCTGGACGACCGCTACGACCCTGTGGCGCACGGCGCCTATTTCGAAGCGCTGGCGCGATTCGTGTGCGACGGGCTCAACGCCTGCGGCTATGTCTATTGCCCTGGCGAGATGATGGCGGTCACCGACACCTGGCGGCAGCCGCTGGCGCGGTGGCGCGAATATTTCTTGACCTGGATCGAGCGCCCCGAGCCGAAGGCCCTGATGTTGACCTGCGTCTTTTTCGATCAGCGCTTCGTGCATGGCGAACGCGCGCTGCTCGACACCCTGCGCGCGGAGGTGCTGCAGCGCACGCCGGGGCAGCGGATCTTTCTGGCGCACATGGTGGGCAACGCGCTGACCCATCAGCCGCCGCTGGGATGGCTGGGGGGGATCAGCACCATCCGCCACGGGGAGCACGAAGGCACGGTGGACCTCAAGCACACCGGCATCGTGCCGATCATCGACCTGGCGCGCATTTACGCCCTGGCTGGCGGCATCCCGGCGGTCAGCACGCGCGAGCGCCTGCAGGCGGCGGCCAGCAGCGGCGAAATCAGTGCCGAGCGCACGCGCGATCTGATCGACGCGCTGGAGTTTCTGAGCGGACTGCGCATCCAGCACCAGGCTCGCCTGATGGCCGATGGCCAAGCCGCGGACAATTACCTGCGGCTCGACGAGCTCTCCGAACTCGAACGGCGCCACCTGAAGGATGCCTTCGGCGTCGTGAAGGACCTGCAGAGCGTGCTGGAAAAGCGCTATCTCGCGGGGCGCTTCTGAGGGCCGGGGCAGCGTACGCCCCGGTATCGACACCCGGCATCAATACGTCAGACGGGCGTAGTAGGTGCGCTCGGCCGCGCGGCGCGCTTCGCCCAGGGTGTGGATGCCCTGCTCGGCCAGCAGCGGGATGAGGCGCAGCAGCACCTCGGCCGTCACGAAAGCATCGCCCAGCGCCGTGTGACGCCCGATCACCGGGATGCCGAACCGGGCCGCAATCTCCTCCAGCCGGTGCGATGCTTGGGCGGGGTGAACCACCGCCGACAGCAGCAAGGTGTCGAGCACCGGATGATCGAACACCAGCCCGGTCGCGCGCTCCTTGAGCTGCAAAAACCGCATGTCGAATGCCGCGTTGTGCGCCACCAGCACCGTGTCGCGGGCAAAGGCGTGGAAGGCGGGCAGCACCTGCGTGATGTCGGGCTGACCGGCGACCATTTCCGGGGTGATGCCGTGGATGGGAATGGATTCGCGCGGGATGGAGCGGCGCGGGTTGACGAGTTGCTCGAAGCTCTCGTGCCGCAGCAGCTTGCCGTTGACGATGCGCGTGGCGCCGATTTGGATGATTTCGTCACCCTCGGACGGATTCAGACCCGTGGTCTCGGTATCGAAGACCGTATAGGCCAGCGCCGTGAGCGGCACATCGTCCAACGCCTGCGCCGCGGGAGACTGGCGGAACAGGTCGAAGTCGTAATACTCGGGCCGACTCTCGGTGCGCACGAGTGGGGGCACATCGGCCGGCTCCACCGGCTCGATCGCCGGCAACAGCAACCGGAAGAAGGCCAAGCCCGCCTGAGCGTCCGCCTCCACCCACAAGGCGCCGCCGTGGCGCTCCACCACATCGCGCACACTCGCCGCCAAGCCCCCGTCGCCGACGCGCATCGGGTCCAGCTCCCAGCCCATCAGACCGGCAATCGACGCTTCGCCGGTCGGGGCGGCCCAGGCCAGATCCAAGTGCGCCTGGGCGCCGGCCCGCCCTTGCGCCGCCGCAACAGGCTGCAGCCGCAGGGTAACGGCGGCAACGCCCCCCTCCTGGTGCAGCCGGCGCGCCAGATAGACCACGGCTTGTATCAGTGCGAAGCTCTCGATGCGCAGCCAGACCTCGCCATCGACGGGGCCCACGCCCACCTGCAGCCCTTCGACATCGGCCAGACGGCGCTCGATCGCCGCCACCAGATCGGCGCCCAACATGTCCTCCATCGGCCACTGGCTGCCCCATTGCGCGGCGCCGTCGGCGACCAGGCGCTGCACCCGGTCGCCCAGGGCCTGGACCTCGTCGCGCACCACGCCGAGCAGCCGCTCGCGCAGCGCGGGATCGGCGTCGGGCAACTCCAGCACCTCCAGCGCCGCACGCACATTCGCCAGCGAGCGGCGGCTGCCTTCGGTCAGATCGAGCCAGAGCCGCTCGCGCGCCGCCGCCTGTTCGTGGTCGCGGGTGATGTTGTCGAGCACGAGGACGAAGCCGGCCAGATCCTGCTCGGCCTCCTCGCCACCCTCCGCCTGCCGTACCGGAGCCACCTGCACCCGCAGCAACTGCCCGCCGCGCGTGGCCGTGACGAACTGCGCGCTGGGATGCGCCGCCCCCCGGCGCAAACGCTGGCGAATGCTCTCCAGCGCGTGCGCAATGACCGCCCGGTCGAACACCGTGTAGATGGAGCGCCCCAAGCCGATCAGCTCCGCCCCGCCGGCCAACGTGGGCGCCTGGGACAGGGCTCGGAACTGCCAACGCGCCCGGTTGTTGTAGAGCAGGACGCGCCCGTCCAGGTTGCACACGACGACGCTTTGCGTCAGTTCGGACATGAGGGCGGCCAGGCGCGATTTCTCCTGCTCGATGCCGCGCGCCGCCTCGCGCACGCGCTCGTCCACCTGGGCGCGCCACGCCTCGCGCTGCTGCACGAGCTGGTTGAACAACTGGGCCACCCGCCGCACTTCCGCCGGGCCGCGCTCGCGCAGGGCCGGCGCGCCCTGCGCGGTCAACAGCACCTGGGCCTCCTCGGCCAGCCGCCGCCAGGGGTGCACGCCCACGTCGAAGGCGCGCTGCAGCCCCCACGCGATGGCCGCCATGCCCACCAGCCACATCAGCAACACGAAGCCCCAGCGGTCGCCCAGCAAATCGAGCATGCGCGCGCGGGCATCGACCTCGAGGGTGACCGCGATCAGCCCCACCGTCACCGCCAACCACGCGAGCGACACGGCTGCGGCACCGGCCAGCAGCCACCACAGACGCGGGTCGATGCGCCGCCTCACCCCTGCGCCT
Organism: Tepidimonas sp.; assembly: GCF_046292505.1. Classification (GTDB taxonomy): domain Bacteria; phylum Pseudomonadota; class Gammaproteobacteria; order Burkholderiales; family Burkholderiaceae_C; genus Tepidimonas. The sequence continues at coordinate 20,320 of NZ_JBKBQX010000020.1, forward strand.
CCAGCAGTTCGCGCACGCGGCGCACCAGTTCCTGCGTGGAAAAGGGCTTGGTCAGATAGGCATCCGCGCCGAGCGCCAGACCCTTGGCAACGTCGGTGTCCCGCCCCTTGGCCGTGAGCATGACGACGCGCATGCCCGCCAGCGCGGCATCGGCCCGGATGGCCTGGCACACGTCGAAGCCGCTCTTGCGCGGCATCATGACGTCGAGCAGCACCACATCCGGCCGCCAACTGCCGGCGAGGGCCAAGCCTTCCTCCCCGTCGCGGGCCACCTGCACCTCGTAGCCCTCGCGCTTCATCAGAAACTCGAGCGAGATCAGAATGTTGGGTTCGTCGTCCACGATCAGTACGCGCTTGCCCATGGGGGCGTCTCCTCGATGGTTTTCAGGGGCCGACCCGTGGCGCCGGGGGCGACAGCGGCAGGTCGAAGCCGAAGCAAGCCCCGTCGCCGGGCGTCGATCGCAGCCACAGGCGTCCACCGAAATGCTCCACGATCCGACGGCTGATCGGCAAGCCCAGTCCGGTGCCCGCCGGCCGATCCAGCGCGTCACCGCCCTGGCGAAACTTCTCGAAAATCACCGCCTGCTCGGCCATGGGCACCCCCGGTCCATTGTCGTGCACTTCGACGGTGACCTGGGGCGGGCCATCGCCGGCCAACGCCGAGAATACGCGCACCCGCACTTGCCCCGTCTCGGCCGGAACGAACTTCGCTGCGTTTGACAACAAATTCATCAGCACCTGCTGCAAGCGGTCGGCATCGGCGCGCACCATCAAGGGGCCGGGTGACAGCTCCAGCGCCAGCCGCGCCCCGCGGTCACGCAGCAAGGGCTCGGCCGCTTGCGCGGCCCGCTGCACCACCGCCACCAGGTCCACGTCAGCCACATCCCAGACGGCATGCCCGGATTCGATCTTGGCCAAATCCAGCACCTGGTTGACCAGCCGGGTCAGGCGCTCGGTCTCGGCCACGACGATGCCCAGAAACTGCTCGCGCTGTGCCACATCCATGTCGGGATCGTCGCGCATGATTTCCGACAAGGCCCTGATCGAGGTCAAGGGCGTGCGCAGTTCATGCGTCACCGACGACATGAAGTCGTCTTTCAGGCGGTCCAGCTCCTGCAGTCGCTCGTTGGCCGCGCGCAACTCCGCCGTGGCGCGTTCCAGTGAGCGGGATTTGTCCTCCAAGGCGCGCGATAGGGCACGCAGCCGCCCGGTCTCGCGCAGGATATCGAGCACATCCTCGACGCGCAGGGGCTGCTCCTCCACCACCGAGGCCACCAGTCGCCGGGCCGATGCGCTGCCCACGGCCCCCGCCAGCTGCGTCTCGACCCAATGGACGAGGGCCGCATCGGCTGGCAAGGCCGCCACCGGCACCCCACGCGCACGGGCCTGCTCGTCCAGGAGGGCACGCGCACGCTCAGCCCCCAGTACCCGCGCCAACACCGCCTCCAGCGCCGGCAGGGAGGCTTCGCCACGCCAGAACACGGGGCGATCCTCCGCGCCGGTGCGCTCGAACACATCGACGAAGAGCAGCGCCTGGCTGGTTTCGGCCGCCCCGGGCCGGCGCACCAGCGACACGCCCACGTAGAGGCCGACGTTGACCAGCAGGCTCCAGAACAGCGCATGGGTGAGCGGATCGAACCCCTGCAGCCCCAGCAAAGCTTCCGGCCGCAGCCAGTCGATGCCGAACAGTCCCTCGTTCACGAAGGTGGCGGGCAGCCACCCCGATTTGGCGAGGGAAGGCAGCATCAACGTGTAGGCCCAGACCACGAAGCCGCCCAGCAGTCCGGCCATGGCCCCGTCGCGGCTGGCGCCTTTCCAATACATACCGCCCAGCAGCGCGGGCGCAAACTGGGCCACGGCGGCAAAGCTGATCAGGCCGATGCTCACGAGCGCGTAGGCATCGCCCGCCACCCGGTAGTACCCATAGCCCAACAACAGCAGCACGAGGATCGCTCCGCGGCGGATGCGAAGGATGGGTCGCGTCAGATCGACTGGGGCTCGACCCCGCGCGGCGTGCCGCAACCACCACGGCAACACCAGGTCGTTGCACACCATGGTCGCCACCGCGATCGTCTCGACGATGACCATGCCGGTGGCCGCGGACAGTCCCCCGATGAACGCCAGCAGCAACAAGGCATCGGCCCCGGCGGCCTGCGGCAACCGAAGCACGAAAATCTCGGCCTCGGGGGAGGCACTGCCAAACCACAGCAGCCCGGCCAGTGCGATCGGCAGCACGAACAGGTTGATCAACCACAGATAGAGCGGAAACACCCAGGCTGCACGGCGGATGTGCCGCTCGTCCACCGCCTCGACCACCATGACCTGGAATTGGCGCGGCAGCAGCAGCACGGACAGCCCGGCCAACACCGTCAAGGCCAGCCAGCTCGACCAGGCAAAGGCGCCGGCGTCGCCGATTGTGAGCAGCCGCGCCAGCTCCGGCACCTGGCGGGCGCGCGCGACGATATCCCCCCAGCCGTCGAACAGCCCCCAGGTGACATAGGCGCCCACGGCCAAAAACGCCACCAGTTTGACCAGCGACTCGAGGGCGATGGCGGCGACCATACCCTCGTGCCGCTCGGTGCTGTCCCAATGGCGCACGCCAAAAGCGATGGTGAACGCGGCCAGCCCCAGCGCCAGGTAGAAGGTGCTCTCGCGCCACCAGGGGGGCGCACCGATACCATGCGCCGCGCCGTCGGTCACCACCGCATAGGCAACGGCAATGCCCTTGAGCTGCAGGGCGATGTAAGGGACGATGCCGACCACGGTGATCAGCGTGACCAGCCCGGCCAGTGCAGGGCTTTTGCCGTAGCGGCTGCCGATGAAATCCGCGATGGTGGTGATGCGGTAGGTGCGCGCGATGCGCACCATCTTGCGCAGGACGGCCCAGCCCAGCACCATGGCCAGCGTCGGCCCCAGGTAAATCGGCAAGAACCACAGACCGCCGCTGGCCGCACGCCCGACGCTGCCAAAGTACGTCCAGGCGGTGCAATAGACCGCCATCGACAACGCATAAACCCACGCGCTGCCGATGGTGGAGCGTCCCCGGTACGCCCGCCGGTCGGCCCAGTGGGCCACGCCAAACAATACCCCCAGATAGGCAAACGCAGCGGCGATGACGAGCGCGGGTGACATCGACCGACTGCGCCACCGGGCGTCAATCCGGCGCGCGCTCCATGAGCCAGGCGAGGACGGCGATCAACGCCGCCCACACGCCGAACAGAGCCACCACGAAGGGAGCGGCGCTCCCCGAGCGCTCACCCCAGAACGCCCAGACCGCCAGCAGCGGAAAGTTGAACGCCAGCACGCCCAGCGCAAACAGGGCCCACAGCCGCGGCTCCTCGGGGGGCGGGTCGGGCAGTGGCATGGCGGGGCGCAGCCGGTGGCGCGGTGGATCAGTCCCCGGCAGCCAGCCGGTGCCAGGTGTCGACGACCGTGTCCGGGTTCAGCGAGATCGAGCTGATGCCGCGCTCCATCAGCCAGCGCGCGAAGTCCGGATGGTCGCTGGGCCCCTGGCCGCAGATGCCGATGTATTTGCCCTGCGCGCGGCAGGCCGCGATGGCGCGCTCGATCAGCGCCAGCACCGCCGGGTCGCGCTCGTCGAAGTCGTGCGCCAGCAGCTCCAGCCCGGAGTCGCGGTCCAGCCCGAGCGTCAGCTGCGTCAGGTCGTTGGAGCCGATCGAGAAGCCGTCGAAGAACTCGAGGAACTGCTCGGCCAGCACCGCGTTGCTCGGGATCTCGCACATCATGATGAGCTTGAGCTCCTGCTCGCCGCGCTTCAAGCCCATCGAGGCCAGCAGCTCGGTGACGCGCCGGGCCTGTGCCAGCGTGCGCACGAACGGCACCATCACCTGCACGTTGGTCAGGCCCATCTCGCCGCGCACGCGCTTGATGGCCTCCACCTCCATCGCGAACGCCTCGGCGAACTCGGCGCTCAGGTAGCGCGCCGCGCCGCGGAAGCCCAGCATCGGGTTTTCCTCGTCCGGCTCGTAGCGGCTGCCGCCGATCAGCTTGCGGTACTCGTTGCTCTTGAAGTCCGACAGCCGCACGATCACCGGCTTGGGCCAGAACGCCGCGGCGATCGTGGCCACGCCCTCGGCCACCTTGTCGACGTAGAAGGCGCGCGGGCTGGCGTGGCCGCGCGCGGCCGATTCCACCGCGCGCTTCAGATCGGCATCGACGTTGGGGTAGTCGAGGATCGCCTGCGGGTGCACGCCGATGTTGTTGTTGATGATGAACTCCAGCCGCGCCAGCCCGACGCCGGCGTTGGGGATCTGGGCGAAGTCGAACGCCAGCTGCGGGTTGCCGACGTTCATCATGATCTTGACCGGCAGCTCCGGCATCTCGCCGCGCCTGACCTCGGTGACCTCGGTCTCCAGCAGCCCCTCGTAGATGTGGCCGGTGTCGCCCTCGGCGCAGCTGACGGTGACGAGCTGGCCGTCCTTGAGCGCCTCGGTGGCGTGGCCGCAGCCGACCACCGCCGGAATGCCCAGCTCGCGCGCGATGATCGCCGCATGGCAGGTGCGCCCGCCGCGGTTGGTGACGATGGCGCTGGCGCGCTTCATGATCGGCTCCCAGTTGGGGTCGGTCATGTCGGTGACCAGCACGTCGCCGGGCTGCACCTTGTCCATCTCGGCGATGGAGTGCACGATGCGCACCTTGCCGGTGCCGATCTTCTGGCCGATGGCGCGGCCGCTTGCCAGCACCGGGCCCTTGGCCTTGAGCTTGTAGCGCAGTTCCACCTGACCGGCGGCTTGGCTCTTGACGGTCTCGGGCCGCGCCTGCAGGATGTAGATCTGGCCGTCGACGCCGTCCTTGCCCCACTCGATGTCCATCGGACGGCCGTAGTGCTGCTCGATGACCAGCGCGTAGCGCGCCAGCTCCAGCACCTCGGCATCCGTCAGGCTGTAGCGGTTGCGCTGCTCCACCGGCACGTCCACCGTCTTGACCAGCTTGCCGCCGGCGGCTTGCTCCTGCGGCGTGGCAAACACCATCTGGATCAGCTTGCTGCCGAGGTTGCGGCGGATGATGGCGTGCTTGCCGGCCTTGAGCATCGGCTTGTGGACGTAGAACTCATCCGGGTTGACGGCGCCCTGCACCACCGTCTCGCCGAGACCATAGCTGGCGGTGATGAACACGACGTCCTGAAAGCCGCTTTCGGTGTCGATCGTGAACATGACGCCGGAGGCGCCCAGGTCCGAGCGCACCATGCGCTGCACGCCGGCTGAGAGCGCCACCTCGCTGTGCGCAAAGCCCTTGTGCACGCGGTAGCTGATCGCGCGGTCGTTGTAGAGGCTGGCGAAGACCTCCTTGATCTTGTGCAGGATCTGCTCGATGCCGACGACGTTGAGGAAGGTCTCCTGCTGGCCGGCGAAGGAGGCATCGGGCAGATCCTCCGCGGTGGCCGAGGAGCGCACCGCGTAGCTGGCGTTGAGCCCGCCGTCCAGGCGCGCGTAGGCGTCGCGGATCGCGGCGTCCAGCTCGGGCGGAAACGGCTGCGCCTCGACCATGGCGCGAATCTCGGCGCCGGTGGCCGCCAGCGCCTTGACGTCGTCGGCGTCGAGCCTCGCCAGCATGGCGTGGATGCGCTCATCCAGCCCGCCGTGCTTCAGGAACAGGCGAAAGGCATGCGCCGTGGTCGCGAAGCCGGTCGGCACGCGCACGCCCTGCGGCAGCTGCGAGATCATCTCGCCGAGGCTGGCGTTCTTGCCGCCGACGATTTCGACGTCGGCCATGCGCAGCTGCTCGAACGGCACGACGAGCGCATCGGGGGGGAAACGATTGGACATGGTTGAAGACTCCACGATGTTGAAAAACCGGTCCCGCAGCCGGTGGGCGCTTGCTTGTCGTTGTTCGTGGCCCCGCGGCCCCCGGTGCGGACGGCCGAAGCCCGCCATCGCACCGAGTCGCGATAATGTGTCGATTGTAAGTTCCCGCCCCCTTGCCAGCACAGCCCGGTCCGCCGATCGATCATGCCCAACCGCACCGCTTTCTTCGTCTCCGATGGCACCGGCATCACGGCCGAAACCTTCGCCCGCGCCATCCTGACCCAATTCGAAATCGACCCCAAGTGCGTGCGGCTGCCGTTCATCGACGACGCCGACAAGGCTCACCAGGCGGTGCGCCACATCAACCACGCCGCAGCCGTGGACGGCAAGCGGCCGCTGGTTTTCACCACCGTGGTCAACATGGAGGTGCTCCAGGTGCTGCAGCAGCACTGCCAAGGCATGCTGATCGACATGTTCGGCACCTTCATCGCGCCGCTGGAGCACGAGCTGGGCATGAAGTCCAACCACCGCGTCGGGCGCTTTTCGGACGTGGCCAAGAGCCGCGAGTACCACGACCGCATCGAGGCGATCAACTTCACCCTGGAGCACGACGACGGCCAGACGAACGACAATCTGGAAAAGTCCGACGTGATCCTGGTCGGCGTCAGCCGCAGCGGCAAGACACCGACTTCGCTCTACCTGGCCATGCAGTTCGGGCTCAAGGCGTCCAACTACCCCTTGATTCCCGAGGACTTCGAGCGCCGACAGTTGCCCCCGGCCCTGATCCCCCACAAGAAAAAGCTGTTCGGCCTGACCATCGACCCCCAGCGCCTGAGCGAAATCCGGCACGAGCGTCGCCCCAACTCGCGCTACGCGAGCCTGGAAAACTGCCGCTACGAGGTGCGCGAAGCCGAATCGCTGATGCGCCGCGCGGGCATCCGCATCCTGTCGACCACGCACAAGTCGATCGAGGAGATCGCCACCATCATTCGCCAGGATTTGGAGGAGTCCACCGGGCGCTGAAACCGTCGGCCGCGGCACAGCCAATCACAGGGCACCCGGGCGGGGATGGCGCGTGGCCCGATAAAAGTGCAGGATGCGCTGCACATAGGCCCGCGTCTCGGCATACGGCGGCACCCCGCCGTAGCGGTCCACCACCCCCTCGCCCGCGTTGTAGGCGGCGCAGACCAGGGCCACGTCGCCGTCGAAGCGATCGAGCAGCCAGCGCAGGTAGGACAGGCCGCCGCGCACGTTCTGCTCGGGGTCGAACGGGTTGCGCACGCCAAAGCGCTCGGCCGTATCGGGGATGAGCTGCATCAACCCCTGGGCGTTGCGCGGCGAGACCGCGCGCGCCTCGAAGTTGGATTCGGCCCGCGCGATGGCCAGCGCCAGTCGGCCGTCAACGGCAAAACGTGGCGCCAGGCGCTGGATGAGCTGGGCGTGGCGACGCTTGTCCGGGGGGAGCGCGGCCACGAAACGCTCCACCACCTCGTGCGGCACCGCCTGCTCGGGGCGTGGCGGATCGAAGCGCGGCGGCTCGCCCCCTGTCAGGCAAGCGGGCAGACCGTCGGGGCGGCCCGCACCCACGGATGCGCCTGGCGCTGCGTGTGCATCCGCAGCGCTCGACGGCCCCGCCCGCCCCAGCGGATACCGCTCCAGAAGCTCCTGGGCCTCGCGATGGCCGATCTGCGCGGCCTGGCGCAGCAACGCCCCACCCTCGGCTTCACCGGCGGGATCGCGGCGTTCGCGCAGGGAGAGCGCGCCCAACCGGTAATAGGCTTCGCTACTGCCGAAGCGGGCGGCGTCGCAGTAGCGCGCCGCCGCCGTCGAGAAATCGCTCACCCGCTCGGCCTCCCAGCCCTCTTCGATCCAGCGCGACAGTTGGGGCGGCTCATCGGTCCACACTGGCGGCGCCACGTCTGTCCACCCCTCTGCCGTTGCCCAAGCCGCCGACCCCAGCCCCAGCGCGGCGGCGCACAGCGCCGTCAGGAACGCCGGGCGCGCGACTTGGGCTGGCCAATGCCATGCGCATGGCGGGCCAGTGCAAAGGACAGAAAGATCTTCATCCACAACGTCGTTCCGGCGATCGCCACCCAGGTCTGATACTCGAGCCACCCCAGCAGGACCGCCATGATGACGCCCACCATCACACCGCCACCCACCAGATTGATCGCCATCTCGTAAGGGGCCCACCGTTGGGCGTCGGCCGGGGGCTCGCCCTTTTTCAGGGCCACCTCGGAAAAATCGCGGCGAACCAGAATGCGCCACGCCCGCCGCAGCCAGAAGAATGCCACGGGAAACAGCGCCAGGAAAAACAGAATCTTGATCGGATAGATGCTGACCATTGCGTCCTCATCAAAAAAGCCCTGCCGGCCAGGCCGGCAGGGCTATTGTCGTCGGGCCCGCAGGCAAGCCGCCCGGCGGGCCGCAGCGTCGGGCGCGATGCCCGACGCGCATCGCGCTCAGTGCGCCACGGCCGAGCCCGCGCCCTTGGGCACACGGACCGACTCGACCAGCTCCTGAATGTGCGACGGCACCGGCTTGGAGACCGCGCTGACCACAAACGCCACCACGAAGTTGACGATCGCGCCGACGGTACCGAAAGCCTCCGGCGTCACGCCGAAGAAGCTGTTGGCGCCACCGATCAGGTCGAGGTACTCCGTGCCCTTGACGAAGAAAATGCCCTTGTGCGCGAACACATAGAACAGTGTCACGAACAGGCCGGCCAGCATGCCCGCCACGGCACCGGAGCCGGTCACCTTCTTGCTGAAGATGCCCATCATCAGCGCCGGGAAGATCGTCGAGGCGGCGATACCGAAGGCCAGCGCCACGGTGCCCGCGGCGAAGCCCGGCGGGTTCAGCCCCAGATAGCCGGCGACGACGATGGCACCGGCCATGGCGATCTTGCCGGCCAGCAGTTCGTTCTTCTCGCTGATGTTGGGGTTGATGGCGCCCTTGATCAAGTCGTGCGAGATGGCCGACGAAATCGCCAGCAGCAGGCCCGCAGCGGTGGACAGGGCCGCGGCCAGGCCACCGGCGGCGACCAGCGCGATCACCCAGTCGGGCAGCAGCGCGATTTCGGGGTTGGCCAGCACGATGATGTCGGCGTTGACGGTCAGCTCGTTGCCCTTGAGGCCGGCGGCCTCGATCTTGGCCTTGACATTCGCGTTGGCGGTCTTGTCGTTGTAGAACTGGATGCGGCCGTCGCCGTTCTTGTCCTCGAACTTCAGCAGACCGGTCTTCTCCCAGCGCTTGAACCAGTCCGGACGCTGGTCGTAGGGCAACGCGGATTCGGCCGCGAACAGGTCCGCGTTGGCCTTGACGCGCTCGGCGTTCACCCGGATGCCGCCTGCCGGGTCCGGCTCCACGCCGACCGCGGTGTTGACGGTGCCGATCAGGTTGAGGCGCGCCATGCCACCGACCGCAGGGGCCGTGGTGTAGAGCAAGGCGATGAACACCAGCGCCCAACCCGCGGACGAGCGGGCGTCGGAAACCTTGGGCACCGTGAAGAAGCGCACGATGACGTGCGGCAGGCCGGCCGTGCCGATCATCAGCGACACGGTGTAGAAGAACATGTTGAGTTTGTTGCCGGCCACGGCGGTGGTGTACTCGGCAAAGCCCAGATCCCGAACCACTTGGTCCAGCTTGGCCAGCAACGCAACGTCTGTGCCCTTGAGATCCGATCCCAGGCCCAGCTGCGGGATGACGTTGCCGGTCAGGGCCAGCGAGATGAAGAACGCCGGCACCAGGTAGGCCAGGATCAGCACGATGTACTGCGCGACCTGGGTGTAGGTGATGCCCTTCATGCCGCCGAACACCGCGTAGGCGAACACGATGGCCATGCCGATGTAGATGCCCATGTCGCTGGAGACGCCGAGGAAGCGCGAGAACGTCACACCCACCCCGGTCATCTGGCCGATGATGTAGGTGATCGAGGCCACCAGCAGGCAGATCACGCCGACGTTGCGCGCGGTCTGCGAGTAGTAGCGGTCACCGATGAACTCGGGCACGGTGAACTTGCCGAACTTGCGCAGGTACGGCGCCAGCAGGCAGGCCAGCAGCACGTAGCCGCCGGTCCAGCCCATCAGGAACACCGCGCCGCCGTAGCCCATGTTGGAGATCAGGCCGGCCATCGAGATGAACGAGGCCGCGCTCATCCAGTCGGCCGCGGTGGCCATGCCGTTGGTCACGGGGTGCACGCCGCCGCCGGCGACGTAGAAGTCGGAGGTGCTGCCGGCGCGCGACCAGATCGCGATGCCGATGTACATCGCAAACGTGATGCCGACGACCAGATAAGTCCAGAGTTGCAAACTCATGTGCGTTCCTTCAGATCAGTCTTCGGCCATACCGAATTTGCGGTCGATGTCGCCCATCTTCTTCGCATACCAGAAGATCAGCGCGATGAAGATGTAGATGGACCCCTGTTGCGAGAACCAGAAACCCAGCGGATAGCCGCCGAGCTTGATGCCGTTGATGGCATCGGCAAACAGGATGCCTGCCCCGTAGGACACCAGGAACCAGATGACCAAGACCTTGGTCAACAGCCCCAGCGTCGCGGACCAATAGGCCCGGGCGTTGCTGTCAAGGGACATGATGGATCTCCTCGGATACACATGTGGGAATTGGCGGTGGACGCCGCCGGCCTGAACATCGCTCGGGATGCGCAATGTTGCTGGGCGCACTATCTGGAGCAATGCTTACAGCGGCCTGATGATTCCGAGGAAAACGGCCAAAACTAGGGTAAATCCCAACCCTCGCGGGTATCCGGAAGCGCCACGCAGACCCATTGCCCGGGGGCCGGAGCCTCACGCGGCCAATGCCCGGCGTCCGGGGGCATGGCGGTGCCCACCCCTTGCAGGGTGTATTGGACGGCGCGGATGACCCCCGCGTGGGTGATCCAGACTTGGTCGTCCACGCCGTCGGCTATTGCGGCGCGCAGGGCGTGCCGCACGCGGCGCAGAAGCATCCGTACGGACTCGCCGCCACCGGGGCGGTAGTCGGCAAAGTCCGCCGCCCAGGCGTCGAGTTCGGCCCGCGGCACGTCGTCCCAGGCGAGGCACTCCCACGCACCGAAATCCAGTTCGCCCAGGTTGCGGTCGGCGATGGGTGCCGCGAGACCCGGGCGCCGCGCCTGCAGCGCTTGGGCAAGCTGGCGCGCCCGAAGCAGCGATGAGACGCGCCAGCCAAAGTGCGCCGGCAGCGCGGCGTCCAGCCGCCGGGCTGCCTCGACCGTGGCCACCGGGTCGGCGGGAATGTCGCTCGCCCCGTAGCAGACGCCAGGTGGCAAGGCGGTGGCAGCATGGCGCACAAGCCACAAGCGCACGGCCTCAGCCCCAACCCCGGGCCTGCAGCCCCAGCCCGACCGCCAGCCCCAGATAAAAAGCCAGCTCCGTCATCTGCTGGGTGGCGCCCAGCGTGTCCCCGGTAAAACCCTGCAGGCGTTGCCGCAACCAGCGGCGCATGGCCACCAGCGCGCACCCCGCCGCCACGACCGCAGCGCCCCACGGCGCGGACGGCACCAGCCCCACCACCAGTGCCATCGCAGCGACCCACCAGCCCAGCCCCACGATCCCGGTGGACACACCCATCGTATCCGCCAGCGGCTTGGACTTGGAGCGTGGCGTGTCCCCCACATGCGCAAGGGTGCGGATGATCCACAGTGGGGCCAGCCGCGACGTGACATGGGCTGCGAACAGCCCGGCGGCCACCAGCACGGTGCCGTGCTGGGCCAGCAGCGCCAGCAACCCCACTTTGGTGAGCAGGGCCAGCACCAGCGTCACCGCCGCGTAGCTGCCGATGCGCGAGTCCTTCATGATGTCCAGGGCCCGCTCGCGCTCGACCACTCCGCCCAGGGCATCGGCCGTGTCGGCCAAACCGTCCTCGTGGAAGGCCCCCGTCAGAGCGACGCTCGCGGCCGTGGCCAGGGCCGCCGCCACCCAGGCCGACGCGGGCTGGGCCGGCAGCACCCACAAGGCCGCAGCGCTCACCGCGGCGCACACCCCGCCAACCAGCCAGCCCACGCCCGGAAAATGCGCCGCACTGGCGCGCAGCATGGCCGGCGAGTAACCGACCCACGCCGCGAGCCGCCCGGTAACGGGAATGCGCGTGAAAAACTGCAGCGCCAGCAAAAAATGCCGCACGCCGGTGGCCAAGGCGGCCAGGGGTCGTGGAGGGGCCTTCGGCTCCGACATGCGGCTCCTCCCGGCGCGTCAGATGGTGGTGGGCGCCGGATCCGGCGCCGCACGCGCCACCCCGGCAGCGCCGAAACTGGCCATCTCGCGCAGGATCGCGCAGGCCGACACCAGCAGCGGCCAGGCCAGCGCGGCGCCGGATCCCTCCCCGAGCCGCAGGCCGAGATCCAGCAGCGGCTCGGCCTTCAGGTGCGCCAGCAGCAGCGCGTGGCCGCGCTCGCCGGAGCGGTGCGCGAACACGCAGCGCTGCAGCACGTGTGGGCGCAGCCGCGCCGCCACCAGCACCGCCGCGGTGGTGATGAAGCCGTCCACGACGATGACGCGCCGCTCGGCGGCGGCCTGCAGCACGGCACCGGTCATGGTGGCGATCTCGAGGCCTCCGAGCGCCGCCAGCGCCTCCAGCGGCTCGGTGGCCTGTGCGTGGCGCGCGAGCACCCGGCGCAGCACGTCGATCTTGCGCTGCACGCCGGCGGCGTCCAGTCCGGTGCCGGCACCGGTGCAGTCGGCGATGTCCAGGCCGGTCAGCCGGCTCATCAGCAGCGCCGCGGCCGAGGTGTTGCCGATGCCCATCTCGCCCAGCAGCAGCACGTTGCCGGGCAGCCGCCGCGCGAGGTCGATGCCGTGCCGCAGGGCCTGCGCGCATTGCGCGTCGGTCATCGCCGGCTGCTGCAGCGCGTCCGCCGTGCCCCAAGCCACCTTGGCGTCCACCAGACCGGGCCGCGGTGCGAAGGCATGGCGCACGCCGCAGTCCACCACCGTCAGCGCCAGCGCATGCTGGCGCGCCAGCACGCTGACCGCCGCGCCGCCAGCCAGGAAGTTTTCCACCATCTGCCAGGTGACGTCGCTGGGGTAGGCCGACACGCCGTGCGCGGCGAGTCCATGGTCGGCGGCGAAGACCGCCAGCTGCGGCTCGCGCAGCGCCGGCGCCTCGGTGCCGAGGATCAGGCCGAGGCGCTGGGCCAGTGCCTCCAGCCGGCCCAGTGACCCGAGCGGCTTGGTCTTGTCGTCCAGCAGCGCCTGCAGGCGCGCGGCCAGCGCGGCGTCGTGCAGGTCGGACACGGCGGGCAGGTCATCGGGGTTCAGCGTCGTCATCGGGGAGCTCCTCATCGATGGGGGGAAGGATCAGGGGCCGGCCAGTGCCGCCAGCGCCCCGGGGGCGAAGTGCACCTCCACCAGGTCGGCCAGGCCGTCGAACACGTCCGCCAGCGGCCGGGCGCGCGCGCCCAGCAGCGCGCGCAGCGCCGCCTCGTCCTCGAACAAGCCGTGCAGATAGACGCCGAGCACATGGCCGGCGGGGTGGCACCACGCCAACCCCGGCGACACCTCGTGCGCCACCTCGCCGCGCGCCACGAGCGCCGGGTGCGGCACGGTGCGGCCATGGTGGATCTCGTAGCCGCGCACACGCACGCCCGCCAGCGAAGCCCACGGGCCCGGCGGCACAGGGCCGAACGTCGCCGTGGTGCGGCGCACGGTCTTGTCGCGCTCGAACGCGGTGACCAGCGGCAGCAGGCCCAGCCCCGGGGCGTTGCCGTCCACGCCGTGCGGATCGACCAGCGCCTCGCCGAGCATCTGCAGCCCGCCGCAGATGCCCAGCACCGCCCCGCCGCGCGCGGCGTGCGCGGCGATGGCGGCGTCCAGCCCCTGCGCGCGCAGCCAGGCCAGGTCCGCCGCCGTGGCCTTGGAGCCGGGCAGGATGATCCAGTCGGCCCCGGCGCAATCCGCCGGCGAGCGCGCCCACACCAGCCGCACGCCGGCGGCGTTCTTCAGCGGCTGGAATTCGTCCAGGTTGCTCAGACGCGGGTAGGCCACCACCGCCACCGTGGTGTGCACCGGCCCGCCGCCCGGCGCGGCGCGGTCGTCGAATACGCCGTCCTCCTCCGGCAGGCCGTGGCCCCAGCGCAGCGGCAGCGTGGCCAGCGTCGGCACGCCGGTGCGATCCTGCAGCCGCTGCGGCGCCGGCGCGAGCAACGCCGCATCGCCCCGAAACTTGTTCAGTACGAAGCCGCGCAGCGCGCCGCGCACGTCCGCCGGCAGCAGGGCCCAGGTGCCATACAGGTGCGCAAACGCCCCGCCGCGGTCGATGTCGGCCACCAGCAGCGCGCGCGCCTGCGCGTGGCGCACCGGCGCCAGGTTAACAATGTCGGTGTCCTGCAGGTTGATCTCCGCCGGGGAGCCGGCGCCTTCCATCACGATCAGGTCATGCTGCGCGCGCAGCTCATCGAGCGCTTGGCGCACCAGCGGCCAGGCGCGCGAGGAGCGCTGCCGCCACGGCAGCGCGGTCAGGTCGGGATCGACGCGCCCCAACACCACCGCCTGGCTGCGCGTGTCGGCCTCGGGCTTGAGCAGCAGCGGGTTCATGCGCACGTCCGGCTCGACGCCGGCGGCCAGCGCCTGAAAATATTGCGCCGCGCCGATCTCGCCTTCCGCACCGTCGGGGGTGGCGACGACGCGCGCGTTGTTGCTCATGTTCTGCGCCTTGAACGGCGCCACGCGCAGGCCCTGGCGCGCGTACCAGCGGCACAGCGCGGTGGCGAGCCAGCTCTTGCCGGCGCCGCTGCTGGTGCCCCAGACCATCAGGCAGCGCGCGGTCATCGCGGTGTCCTCCGCCCGGTGGTCGTCGGGGCCATCGCCACGCCGGGCGCATCCAGCGCCTCGGCCAGCGCCCGCAGCGCCTCGGGCGACTGCGCCGACAGGCGCCACCAGCCGGGCAAACCGAACGACGTCGCATCGCGCAGCTTGACGCCGCGCGCGCGCAGCGCCGCCGCGTCGATCGGTTGCGGTGGACGGGCGCAGACGAACGGCGTGACGCTGGGGGTGACCTCCCAGCCGCGCGCCTCGAGCGTCTGCACGAGCGCCGCCTTCCACTGCGCGAGCGTGGCGTGCGTGGCCTGCAGCCAGCGCCGCGTGGAGGGTTCCACCCAAGCGGTGAGCAGCGCCACGCCGTCGGCCCCGATCGGCCACGACGGCGCCAGCGCCTGCAGCTCGGCGAGCTGGCCGGGCTCAGCATCCTGCGGCGCGATCACGTAGGCCGCCCGCACGCCGGTGAGGCCGAGGGCCTTGTTCGGACTGTGCAGCTGCCAGCAGCGCGCGCGCTGCCGCTCGGTCAGCGCCGCCTCGCCCTGCAGCCGCAGCGGCGCGTAGGCCAGATCCAGCGTCACCGGTGCCCCGGTGGCCAGCAGCGCCTCGGCGGCGGCGGCATCCTCCGGCCGGCCAAGCGGGCTGCCGGGGTCGCACAGCCAGCCGGCGCGCGCCTGCGCCGGGCCGGGCGCGCGCACCAGGCCCCAGACCTGGGCCGCGTGCGCATAGTCGCCGTAGCCGGGCACCGGCCACCAGACGCGCGCCAGCCCCCGCCGCGCGCACCAGGCGGCAAAGCGCAGGATCCATTCGCTGCCGCTGGCGGCCAGCAGCACGCGCGCCGGGGCCACGCCGTGCGCATCCGCCAACCGGCGGCGCAGCCCGTCATAGGCGGGATCGGGGTAGTGGCGCCGCGGTGCGGCCTGCACGCGCGCCCAGGCGTGCGGACAGGGCCCGCAGGCGTTGGCGTTGGTCGAAAAGTCCCACGGCGGCACGCCGCCGGCGTCGGGGCCACCGTGGGCGCGCGGCAGCCGCGCTGCAGGCGCCTGCGTCGGCGCCTTGGCCGGCTCGGCCGTCCGATGTTCAAAGAACGAGTGCTCCAGCCGCTCTTTCATGACGGCCTCCCGAAAACCTCCAGCGCCGCCAAGCCGGCCACCAGCAGCGTGCCCCACCCGGCCACCGCGCGCCCGCACCATGCCAGCGCGCGCGCGGTGTCGGCGGGCGCCGGCAACCGCCCGCCCTCGTTGAGCGCATACACGCCGGGCTTGACCAGCCGCACCCCCAGCCGCAGCGCCAGCGCGCCCATCGGCCAGCCGCCATTGGGCGACGGCGTGCGCCGCGCCTGCGCGCGCAGCGCGCGCCACGGCAAACCGCGGCCCGAGGCGGTCAGCAGCGCCACGGCGGTCAGCCGCGCCGGCAGCCAGGAGAGCACGTCGTCGGCGCGCGCGGCCCAGCGCCCCGCCCACGTCCAGTCGCGCCCTCCGCGCACGCCGCGGTATCCCCACATCGCATCGGCGGTGTTGGCCCAGCGGTAGAGCGCCGCACCGGGCAGGCCCGCCAGCGCAAACCAGAACAGCGGGGCCACCACCGAGTCGTTGAGGTTTTCCGCCAAGGTGGACAGCGCCGCCTGGCGCACGCCGGCCTCGTCCAGCCCCTGCACGTCGCGGCTGACCAGCCGCGCCACCTGCGCGCGCCCCAACTCCAGCCCCCGCGCCAGCGCCGCCTCCACCGCGGCCACCTCGTCACGCAACATGCGCCAGGCCAGCATCGGCTTGAGCAGCACGCCCAGTGCCAGCCCTTGCGCCCACCCTGGCGCGCGGCTCGCCATCGCCTGCGCGCCGGCAGCCAGCGCCACCACCGCCGCCGCCCCCAGCGTCCACGCCAGCGCCCCGGCAGCGAAGTCCCGCCCTGGCCGCCGTGCCTCACCCGCCCGCGGCGCAACCCACCGGCCCAGCGCCGCCAGCACCCGCCCCATGCCGACC
>NZ_JBKBQX010000021.1:0-36676 GCF_046292505.1 Tepidimonas sp.
AGCGCGTGATGGAAAACGGCGCCTGGACGCTGTTCTCGCCGTCCAGCGTGCCGGATCTGCACGACAAGGTCGGCAAAGCGTTCGAGGAGGCCTATCTCGCCTACGAGGAGAAGGCCGCGCGCGGCGAAATTCAGCCGTGCAAGACCGTGCGCGCGGTCGATCTGTGGCGCAAGATGCTGACGATGCTGTTCGAGACCGGGCACCCGTGGATCACCTTCAAGGACCCGTGCAATGTGCGCAGCCCGCAGCAGCACGTCGGCGTTGTGCACTCCTCCAACCTGTGCACCGAGATCACGCTCAACACCAGCGACACCGAAACCGCCGTCTGCAACTTGGGCTCGGTCAACCTGGCGCGGCACCTCAAGGACGGCCCCAACGGCAAAGAGCTCGACCACGACAAGCTCCAGCGCACCATCGCGACCGCGATGCGCATGCTGGACAACGTGATCGACATCAACTACTACGCCGTCAAGAAAGCGCGCGACTCCAACCTGCGCCATCGCCCGGTGGGCCTGGGGCTGATGGGCTTCCAGGACGCGCTCTATGAGCTGCGTATCCCCTACGCCTCGCCCGAGGCGGTGGAATTCGCCGACCGCTCGATGGAGGCCATCTGCTACTACGCCTACTGGGCCAGCAGCGACCTGGCGGTGGAGCGCGGCCGCTACTCCACCTTCAAGGGCTCGCTGTGGGACCGCGGCATCCTGCCCATCGACTCGCTGGACCTGCTGGCGCAGGAGCGCGGCGGCTACCTGGAGGTGGACCGCTCGCGCACGCTGGACTGGGATGCGCTGCGCGCCAAGATCGCCCGCGACGGCATGCGCAACTCCAACTGCATCGCCATCGCCCCCACCGCCACCATCTCCAACATCATCGGGGTGGATGCGTCCATCGAGCCGTGCTTCGGCAACCTGTCGGTCAAGTCCAATCTGTCGGGCGAATTCACCGTCATCAACAGCTATCTGGTCAAGGACCTCAAGCGCCTGGGCCTGTGGGACGAGGTCATGATCATGGACCTCAAGCACTTCGATGGCTCGCTGTGGCCGATCGACCGCGTACCGCAGGACCTCAAGGAGCTCTACCGCACCGCATTCGAAATCGAGCCGGTGTGGCTGGTGGAGGCGGCCGCGCGGCGCCAAAAGTGGATCGACCAGGCGCAAAGCCTCAACATCTACATGGCCGGCGCCTCGGGCAAGAAGCTGGACGAAATCTACAAGCTGGCCTGGATCCGCGGCCTGAAGACCACCTACTACCTGCGCACCACCGGCGCCACGCACGCCGAGAAGGCCACCGTGCGCAGCGGCGCGCTCAACGCCGTGCCGACCGCCGGCAGCGCCCCCGCCGCCGCGGCTCCGGGGGCCGTGGAGCCCGCCACCGACATCAAGTTCTGCGCCATCGACGACCCGGGTTGTGAAGCCTGTCAATGACGGCCCCGGCCGCCGACGCGGGCGGCGCTGATGCCCTCACGCAACAGCCCACCCCGCCGGCGGCCACCGGCGCCCCCGGCAGGGGGCCAAACGCTTGTCATTTCGTCGATGCCTTTCAATAATTTCATGAATCGGACACCAACATGCTGACCTGGGAAGACCAAACGCCCACCGTTGCCCCCCAAACGGCACGCCGCACGCCCGATGCCGCGCCCGCGCTGCAACCGGCCGTCGGGGCCGGCTCCCTCTTCGGCGCCACGCCCAACGTCCCCGTCGCCGGCTTCGACTATGTCTCTGCGGTGAGCGCCACGCCAGATGCTGCCCCGGCTGCCGTCAGCGCCCCGGCTGGACAGTCGGTGCGCGCGCAGGCGGCGAGCTTTCGCCGCGTCAACGTCGCCGACAAACGCATCATCAACGGCCAGACCGACGTCAACCAACTCGTCCCCTTCAAGTACAAATGGGCGTGGGAGAAATACCTCGCCACCTGCGCCAACCACTGGATGCCGCAGGAAATCAACATGTCGCGCGACATCGCGCTGTGGAAGGACCCCAACGGCCTGACCGAGGACGAGCGCCGCATCGTCAAGCGCAACCTCGGCTTCTTCGTCACCGCCGACTCGCTGGCCGCCAACAACATCACGCTGGGCACGTATCGCCACATCACGGCGCCGGAGTGCCGCCAGTTCCTGCTGCGCCAGGCGTTCGAAGAGGCCATCCACACCCACGCCTACCAGTACATCGTCGAGTCGCTGGGACTGGACGAAGGCGAGATCTTCAACGCCTACCACGAGATCCCCTCGATCCGCGACAAAGACGAGTTTCTGATCCCCTTCATCGACGCGATCATGGACCCGGCCTTCAAGACGGGCACGCCCGAGGCGGACCAGACGCTGCTGAAGTCGCTGATCGTCTTTGCCTGCCTGATGGAGGGGTTGTTCTTCTACGTCGGTTTCACGCAGATCCTGGCGCTGGGCCGGCAGAACAAGATGACCGGCGCCGCCGAGCAGTACCAGTACATCCTGCGCGACGAATCGATGCACTGCAACTTCGGCATCGACATGATCAACCAGCTCAAGCTGGAAAACCCGCACCTGTGGACGCCCGCCTTCAAGGCCGAAATCAAAGAGCTGTTCCTCAAGGCCGTGGATTTGGAGTACCGCTATGCCGAGGACACCATGCCGCGCGGCGTGCTGGGCCTCAACGCCAGCATGTTCAAGGGCTATCTGCGCTACATCGCCAACCGGCGCGCCACCCAGATCGGCCTGGAGCCGCTCTTCCCCAATGAGGAAAACCCCTTCCCGTGGATGAGCGAGATGATCGACCTGAAGAAGGAGCGCAACTTCTTCGAAACCCGCGTGATCGAGTACCAATCGGGCGGCGCGCTGTCCTGGGATTGATCCGCGGCGCGCCCGTCGTCTGCATCTCGCGGCCTCCCCCCTTCCAACCCCCGCCAACCTGAAGCAGGAGAACTCCCATGGCAACCGCGAAGAAGGCCGCCGCCGCGGCCACCGAGACCGCGAAGCAGAAGACGGCCGCGAAGGCAGCCACCCCGAAGGCCGCCAAGGCGACGCCGAAGAAGGCCTCGACCGAGGCGCAGCCGGCGGCCAAACCGGCTGCGGCCACCAAGACCTCCGCTGCCCCGAAGGCAGCAGCCGCACCAGCGGCAACCAAGGCCCCGGCGGCCAAATCCGCAGCCAAGGCAGCCGCCAAACCGGCCGAAAAAGCGGCTGCGAAGGCCGCGCCGGCGAAGAAGACCGCCAAGGCGGCCGCCCCGACGACCGCCGAAGCAGCGCCGAAGGTCGCGAAGAAGGCCCCAGCCAAGACGACCGCCAAGGCCTCGGTCAAGGCGGCCCCGAAGGCAGCCCCCAAGACCACCGCGGCCTCCACCACGGCCAAGACGGCAAGCGCCTCTGGCGCCAAGGCAGCCGACAAACCCGCCACCAAGACTGCGGCCACGAAGGCCGCGGCCAAACCCGCCAAGGCCGAAAAGCCCACCAAAGCGGATAAGGCGGACAAAGCGGCGGGCAAGGCCGTCAAGACCCCGAAGGTCGCCAAGGCGGACAAGGCGGTGAAAGCCCCGGCCACGGAAAAAACCACCAAGGCTGCGCCCAAGAAAAAAGCGGCCAAGACCGCCGCCGCCCCGGCACCCAGCGCGCAAACCAAGCTCAATCCGAAAGCCGCCTGGCCCTTCCCGACCGGCCCGCGTCCCTGAACGGGCACCCGCCGGTCCGTGGCGGTCCCGCTGTCGGTCCAGACAGCGGGGGTGCCCTGTGCCTGCGGGTCAAAGGTCGAAGCGGTAGTTTTGGCCTCCGCGGGTGGCGATTTTTGCCGCCCCCATGCGGTTGCCCAGCCGCGCCGCTTCGGTGACCGACCAGCCCCGGGCCAGACCGTGCAGCAAGGCGGCCCGGAACGCATCCCCGCACCCGGTGGGGTCCACGATCTCGGCCGCCGGCACCCCGGGCACGCGGATGCACTCGCCGTCCTGCCAGACGTCGCACCCCTGCTCCCCCAAGGTCACGACCAAAGCGCGCAGCCGCCGCGACAACTCGGGCAAGGTCAGGCCCGTGCGGTCGCACAGCAGCCGGGCTTCGTAATCGTTCAAGGCCGCCCAATCGGCCAGATCGACCAGCCGCAGCAATTCCACACCATCGAACATCGGCAGTCCCTGGCCGGGGTCGAACACGAACGGCACGCCCGCCGCGTGCAGTTGCTCCGCGTGTTCCCAGGTGGCCTGCTTGCCGTCGGGCGACAGGATCGCCAGGCTCACGCCGTCGGTGGCAGTGATGGGGTTGGTGTGGGCCAGCGCCATCGCCCCCGGATGAAAGGCCGTGATCTGGTTGTTGTGGCGATCGGTCATGATCATCGCCTGGGCCGTGTAGCTCTCGGGCATCAGGCGCACGGCGGAGACATCGATGCCCAGGGCGCGCAGGCGCTGCAGATAGTGCTCGCCATCAGCGCCCAGCGCCGCGACGGGCCGCACCGCGCTGCCCAGCAGCCGCAGGCCGTAAGCGATATTGCCCGCGCAGCCACCAAACTCGCGCCGCAACCCCGGCACCAGGAACGACACATTCAAGATGTGCAACTGGTCGGGCAGGATGTGGTCGGCAAAACGGCCTTCAAAGTCCATGATGGTGTCGAAGGCCAGGGAACCGCAGACGAGGATGGTCATGGGAAGGAGGTAAAAACAACGCCTCTCGCAAGGCGTCAGGGGTAGAACAGCACGGCCCGGTAGCCCGTCATGCGGGCCGCGTCGGGGTGGTCGAAGGCCAGCTCCAGCTGCAACGGCCACTCGGCCCCCGGCGCCAGCCGCTCCAGAGGCTGCGGCCACGCGTCGGGCGTCCAGACGCGGCGCACCAGCACCTGGTCCTGGAGATCGGTCAGGGTCAGCTCCAGCGCGGGCGCCGCCACCTCGGTGTCGGCGTGGTTGCGCACCACGAGGTGAAAGCTGTAGCGGTCCGGCGCGCGCCGCAGCAGCACCGAGCCCTCGATGAGCACATCCTGTGGGCGCCGCGGCGGCGCGATGGTACACCCCAGGCGATCGCAAAACGCCGTCAGAGCCGGTCGAGCCGCGGGGTAGCGCGCCGCCAAGGCGTCGCGCCAATACCACGCGATCTGACCTGCGAGCAGCGCCGTCAGCCCCAACACCAGCAGCGCGAGGATGAGGCGCACGGCGGGTCTGCGCCAAAAGGCCCGCCGCCGCGCCTGGCGAACGAACGACGGCTCCTGTGCCGCAGCCGCGGCCTGCGTGGCGAAGGGGTCGTGATTGCCGCCCTGGTCGCCCATCGCGTCCGCCTCAACCGGAAGGACGGCATCGTACGCGTGATGCCGCGGCTCCTGCCGGTCGGACTCGGGTTCGGAATCGGGCCACGGCTGCGGTTCGGGCTCCGCTTGCGGTTCAGAGGCTGGCTCGGGCTCGGATGCCATGCTCTGCGGCGGTTCCGCGGCGGGCATCGGTGGCGGGGCGGTCGGCTGGGGCGCCGCCTCGGCCGGTGGGGGCGCGCAGGAGGGCAGCGAGGCGAAGGCCGGCTGCAGATCCAGCGTGGCATCGAACACCTGCTGGCAATGGCCGCAGCGCACCCAGCCGTCGGCGATCTTGAGCTGATCCGCCACGACCTTGAAGGCCGTTCCACACGATGGGCAGCGGGTGATGAAGCTCATGCCCGCGATTATGACGGCGCCGTCCGGGGCCGCCGCGCGGCGCTCAGCCCCGCCGGGCCGTCATGAGGATCCAGCCGTCCTCGGCATCGGTGACCGTCAACGCCAACCACGGCGCATAGGCCTCGCGCAGTTCGTCGGCCTGGCGCTCCAGAATGCCGGCCAGCACCAGATCGCCCCCGTCGTCGACGTGGGCGCACAGCAGCGGGGCCAGCACCTTGAGCGGCGTGGCCAGGATGTTGGCCAGCACCAGCCCGTAGCGGCCCTGCGCCGCCTCCGGCAGGCTGGCGTTCAAGGCCACGGCATTGGCTGCCGCGTTGAGCCGGGTCGACTCCACGGCAGCCGGGTCGATGTCCACCGCGTCCACCGTCGCGGCGCCCCGCTTGGCCGCGGCGATGGCCAAAATGCCGGAGCCGCAGCCGTAGTCGAGCACGCGCCGGCCCGCCATGTCGTGACGGGCGATCCAGCGCAGGCACATGCGCGTCGTGGGGTGGGTGCCGGTGCCAAACGCCAGCCCGGGGTCAAGCCGGATGACGGTACGGGCCTCGGCGGGTGGCTCGTGCCAGCTCGGCACGATCCAAAAATCGGGCGTGATCGGCACGGGGTCGAACTGCGACTGCGTCAGGCGGACCCAGTCGGTGTCGGCCACGGGCCGAACGCCGATCACCTCGCAATCGGCAAAAAATTCCTGCGGAGCCAGCAAGGCGGCCGCTTCGCGGGCCTGCGCTTCGGTGTCGAACAGCGCCACCACCTGCGAGCGCTGCCACCCGGGCGCCGGCGCGGGCAGCCCGGGCTCGCCAAACAGCGCCCGCTCCGCCGGGGTGTGCGCATCGGCGTCCTCGACCGAGACGCTGAGCGCCTCCAACGCCTCCAGCGCATCGCAGACGTCCTCCACCCGCGCCTCGGGCACACGCAGCAGCAGTTCGTGCCAGCGGGCCTCGCCGGCCGTCGGTTCAGCCCCGCTCACGTTGCGCCAGCCAGCTCTCGAGGTAGTGGATGTTGGTGCCGCCGGCCTCGAAGTTGGCGTCCACCATCAGCTCGCGGTGCAGCGGCACGTTGGTCTTGATGCCCTCGATCACGACCTCGGCCAACGCCCCGCGCATGCGCGCCAGTGCCTGCTCGCGCGTGTCGCCGTGCACGATGATTTTGCCCACCATCGAGTCGTAGTTGGGCGGCACGGTGTAGCCCGAATAGATGTGCGAATCCACCCGCACCCCGGGGCCGCCCGGAGCGTGCCAGGCCGTGATGCGCCCGGGCGACGGGGTGAACTTGTACGGGTCCTCGGCGTTGATGCGGCACTCGATGGCGTGCCCGCGCAACTGCAGCTGGCGCTGGGTGAACGGCAGTTTCTCGCCGGCGGCCACCAGGATCTGGGTGCGCACGATGTCGATGCCCGTGATCATCTCGGTCACCGGGTGCTCCACCTGCACGCGGGTGTTCATCTCGATGAAGTAGAACTCGCCGTTCTCGTACAGGAATTCGAACGTGCCGGCACCGCGGTAACCGATCTTCTTGCACGCGGCGGCGCAGCGGTCGCCGATGCGCTCGATCAGGCGACGCGGGATGCCCGGCGCGGGCGCCTCCTCGATCACCTTCTGGTGACGGCGCTGCATCGAGCAGTCGCGCTCGAACAGATAGACGGCGTTGCGGTGCTGGTCGGCCAACACCTGGATCTCGATGTGCCGAGGGTTCTGGAGGAATTTCTCCATATACACCTCGGGGTTGTTGAACGCCGCCGCGGCTTCGCTTTTGGTCGTCTGCACGGCGTGCAGCAACGCCGCCTCGGTGTGCACGACGCGCATGCCGCGGCCGCCGCCACCACCAGCGGCCTTGATGATGACGGGATAGCCGATGGCGCGCGCGATGCGCTTGATCTCGGCCGGGTCATCCGGCAGCGCGCCGTCGGAGCCCGGCACGGTGGGCACGCCGGCGCGGATCATGGCCTGCTTGGCCGAAACCTTGTCGCCCATCAGGCGGATCGACTCCGGCGTCGGGCCGATGAAGACGAAGCCGCTCTTTTCCACCCGCTCGGCGAAGTCGGCGTTTTCGGACAGAAAGCCGTAGCCGGGGTGGATGGCCTCGGCGTCGGTGACCTCCGCGGCCGAGATGATGGCCGGCATGTTCAGGTAGCTCTGGCCCGAGGGCGCGGGGCCGATGCACACCGCTTCGTCCGCCAGCTTGACGTACTTGGCTTCGCGATCCGCTTCGGAGTAAACGACGACGGCCTTGATGCCCATCTCGCGGCAGGCGCGCTGCACCCGCAGGGCGATCTCGCCGCGATTGGCGATCAGAATCTTCTTGAACATGGCGGCGTCCTCACTCGAGGACGAACAGCGGCTGGCCGTACTCCACGGCCTGACCGTTCTCGACCAAAATTTCCTTGATCACGCCCGCGCGATCGGCCTCGATTTCGTTGAGAATCTTCATCGCCTCGATGATGCACACCGGCTCGCCCTCCTTGACCGCCTGGCCGACTTCGACGAACGGCTTGGCGCCCGGGCTGGGGGCGCGGTAGAAGGTACCGACCATGGGCGATTTGATCACGTGTCCCTGGATCTCGGCGGGCGCCGGCGCGGCGGCGGCCTCGGCGGGCGCGGGCGCCGTCAGGGTGATGGGCGCCGCCGGAGCGGCCACCGCCGGCGCCGCCACTGGCAGCATGACCGGTGCAGCCGGAGCGGCCTTGACGATGCGGACCTTGCCTTCGGCTTCGGTGATCTCGAGTTCGGAAATGTTCGACTCCGAGACCAGGTCGATGAGCGTCTTGAGTTTGCGCAGATCCATGGTGACTCCGTACTATGCACCGAATTTGTGTTGATCTTGCCGCGAACGTCGCGGAAAGAGCGCGAAATATACACGAGCCGATGCACACCGCCAGCCCTGGGGATCGCCATGACCGATGACGACGGCGTCGCCACGATGGCCTTGCCGGGGCTGGCGCGCGCGCTGATCGCCGCCGGCGCGCTCACCCAGCAGCAGGCCGAAACCCTCTACGCCCGGGCCCAAAGCCACAAGACCGGCTTCATCACCGAGCTGATCGACAGTGCCCTCGTCTCGCCGAGCGATCTGGCGCACACCATGTCGGTGGCGTTTGCCGCGCCGCTCATCGACCTGGACGCCATCGACCCGCAACGGCTGCCGCACCACCTGCTCGACCCCAAGACCTGTCAGCAGTACCGCATCGTGCCGCTGGCCCGCCGCGGCAACCGGCTGTCGGTGGCCACGGCCGACCCGTCCGATCTGCAGGCGGCGGAGAAGGTCAAGTTCGAGACGCAACTGGCCGTCGACTGGATCATCGCCGAGGTGGACAAGCTCGGCAAACTGGTCGAGACCTACGCCGCCAGCGCAGGGCAAGTCATCGAGCAGATCGTCGGCCAGACCTTCGACTTCGAGGCCGAGGGCATCGAGATGACCTCGGCCGAGCCCGCGGACAAGGTGGCCGCCGAGGTCGAGGACGCCCCGATCGTCAAATTTCTGCAGAAGATGCTGCTGGACGCGTACACCATGCGCGCGTCGGACCTGCACTTCGAGCCCTACGAGCACCACTACCGGGTGCGGATGCGCATCGACGGCCAGTTGCGCGAAATCGCCACGCCGCCGGTGGCGATCAAGGACAAGCTGGCCTCGCGCATCAAGGTCATCTCCAAGCTCGACATCTCCGAGAAACGCGTGCCGCAGGACGGCCGCATGAAGCTCAAGGTCGGCCCGGACAAGGTGATCGACTTTCGCGTCAGCACGCTGCCGACGCTGTTTGGCGAGAAGGTCGTCATCCGCATCCTGGACCCGAGCAGCGCGCAGATGGGCATCGATGCGCTGGGCTACGAGCCGGACGAGAAGGACAAGCTGCTGGCCGCGATCAACCGGCCTTACGGCATGGTGCTGGTCACGGGCCCCACCGGCTCGGGCAAGACGGTGTCGCTCTACAGCTGCCTGAACCTGCTCAACCAGCCCGGCGTCAACATCTCCACCGCCGAGGACCCGGCCGAGATCAACCTGCCCGGCGTCAACCAGGTCAACGTCAACGAAAAGGCAGGCCTGACCTTCGCCGCGGCGCTGCGCGCCTTCCTGCGCCAGGATCCGGACATCATCATGGTCGGCGAGATCCGCGACCTGGAAACCGCCGACATCGCCATCAAGGCCGCGCAGACCGGCCACCTGGTGCTGTCCACCCTGCACACCAACGACGCGCCGTCGACGCTGACGCGGCTGGTCAACATGGGCGTGGCGCCGTTCAACATCGCCGCCAGCGTCAACCTGATCACCGCGCAGCGGCTGGCGCGGCGCCTGTGCCCCAAGTGCAAGGTGCCGCACCACGACCTGCCGCGGCAGGCGCTGCTGAATGCCGGCTTCACCGAGCAGGACCTGGAAGGCGACTGGCAACCATACAAGCCCGTGGGCTGCTCCGCCTGCCACGACGGCTACAAGGGCCGCGTCGGTATCTATCAGGTCATGCCCGTCAGCGAGGCGATCCAGCAGCTGATCCTGCGCGGCGCCAGCGCGCTGGAGATCGCCGAGCAGGCCCGCCGCGAGGGCGTGCGCACGCTGCGCGAAAGTGGCCTGCGCAAGGTTACGATGGGCATCACGTCGTTGGAGGAGGTGCTGTCGGTGACCAACGAGTGATCACCCGCCCCAGTCGCCCGCACCCGCCCATCGCCGACATCCACGGAGGGAACGCCCATGGCCACTGCCACCGCCGCCGCCCAGGACCACCTATTCGAGTGGGAGGGCAAGGACCGCAACGGCAAGACCGTCAAGGGCGAACTGCGCGCCGCCGGCGAGGCGCAGGTGCAGGCGCAGCTGCGCCGCCAGGGCATCGTGGTGCAGAAGGTGCGCCGCAAGCGTTTCGCCTCGGCCAAGCGCATCAAGCCCAAGGACATCGCCATCTTCACGCGCCAGCTGGCGACGATGATGAAGGCCGGTGTGCCGCTGCTGCAGGCGTTCGACATCGTCGGCCGCGGCAACCCCAACCCCAGCGTGGCGCGGCTGCTGTACGAGATCCGCACCGACGTGGAGACCGGCACCTCGCTGTCGGCGGCGTTCCGCAAGCACCCGGCCTACTTCAACTCGCTGTACTGCAACCTGGTGGAGGCAGGCGAAGCGGCGGGCATCCTGGAGGACATCCTCGACCGCCTGTCCACCTACCTCGAGAAGACCGAGGCCATCAAGGGCAAGGTCAAGTCGGCACTGATGTACCCGACCGCGGTGCTGGTGGTGGCCTTCATCGTCGTGTCGGTGATCATGATCTTCGTCGTGCCGGCGTTCAAGGAGGTGTTCACCTCGTTCGGCGCCGACCTGCCGGCGCCGACGCTGGCGGTCATCGCGATGAGCGAATTCTTCGTCGCCTACTGGTGGCTGATCTTCGGTGCGCTGGGCGGCGGGCTGTATTTCTTCTTCCAGGCCTGGAAGCGCAGCGAGAAGGTGCAGCGCTTCATGGACCGGCTGCTGCTGCGCCTGCCGATCTTCGGCCAGCTGGTGGAAAAGTCCGTCGTCGCGCGCTGGACGCGCACGCTCTCGACGATGTTCGCCGCCGGCGTGCCACTGGTGGACGCGCTCGACTCGGTCGGCGGTGCAGCCGGCAACTCGGTCTACGCCGACGCCACCGCGAAGATCCAGCAGGAGGTGGCCACCGGCACCGCGCTGACGCAGGCGATGACCAACACCGGCGTATTTCCGTCGATGGTGCTGCAGATGTGCGCGATCGGCGAGGAGTCCGGCTCCATCGACCACATGCTCGGCAAGGCGGCCGACTTCTACGAGCAGGAGGTCGACGACATGGTGGCGGGGCTGTCCAGCCTGATGGAGCCGATCATCATCGTCATCCTGGGCACCCTCATCGGCGGCATCGTGGTGGCGATGTACCTGCCGATCTTCAAGCTGGGCGCGGTGGTGTGAGCATGCCCGCGGCGGGGCTGGGGACGGGGGGTCCGGTGGCGATGCACCGATCGGCGGCACTGGTCGTCGATGGCAATCCCACCACCCGCTTGACACTGGCTGGGCAACTGCGGGGCTTTGGCTTCACCTCCATCAGCCAGGCCAGCCGCATCGCCGATGCGCGGCGCGAGATCGAGCGCCACGCCTTCGACCTGGTGGTCTGCAGCGACACCTTCCCGCGCGGCGGCTCCGGCCAGGCGCTGCTGGATGACCTGCGCCGCAGCGGGCTGCTGCCCTTCGGCACGGTATTCGTCATGATCACCGACGAGGCCACCTACCTGAAAGTCGCCGAGGCGGCGGAGTCGTCGGTGGACAGCTATATCGTGCGCCCCTACTCGGCCGGCACGCTGTACGACCGCATCGAGCAGGCGCAGCGGCGCAAAGCCGCGCTGTGGGACATCCACCGCGCGCTGGAAGAGGGCCGCTACGACGACGCCGTCGAGCTGTGCCTGCAGCGCTTTGCGACACGGGGACCGCAGTGGTTGTCCGCCGCGCGCTGGGGGGCCGAGATCCTGCTGCGCCTGGGCCGCTTTGGCCAGGCGCAGGCCCTGTTCCAGTCCATATGGGACACCGAACCCCACCCCTGGGCCCTGCTGGGCGTGGCGCGCTGCCAGCTCGACAGCGGAGCCACCGTGGCGGCACAGGACACCCTGCGCCATTTGATCGAAACGGCGCCCGACTACCCCGACGCCTACGACGTGCTCGGGCGGGCCCAGATGGAACTGGGACAGTTCGAGGACGCGCTCGACAGTCTGAGCAAGGCGCTGGAGGCCACTCCCATGGCGATCGGCCGCCAGCAGCGGCTGGGCATGCTGGCGTTTTTTCTGGGCAACCGGGACAAGGCCATCGAACTGCTGCAGCGCGCCACCTACCTGGGGCTCGACTCCAAGATGTTCGACGCCGAGAGCCTGGTGCTGCTGGCCATTGCCGCCTTCGAGCGCCGCGACCCGACCGAGCTGGAGCGCCATCACGGCGAGCTGCGCAAGCGCGCCCTGGCCACCCCCGAGGACGCCCGGCTGCAGCGCTTCGTGCAACTGGTCGATCTGCTGGCCCATGCCTTCGAGCACAGCGCAGACGCCACCGCGCCGGCCCTTGCGGCCATCGGCGAGACCGTCGTCGCACCCGACTTCGACATGGAAGCCGCCTGCAACCTGCTGGCCGTGCTCGCCGCGCTGGCCCGGCACACGACCCTGCCCGACCAAGATGCCCTGGTCATGCGGCTGGGCCTGCGCTTTGCCACCTCCAAGGCCATGGGTGAGTTGCTCGCCAACGCCGCCAGCCACCACACCCGGTACGCCGAGCGCCTGCGCGAATGCGAAGCCACCATGGTGCAGCGCATCGAACAGGCGCTGCGCCGCGCCAGCCAGGGCGAGCCGGTCCTGGCCCTGGCGGAGCTGTACGCCGTGGCGCAGGAGAGTTTCAACGCCCGGGCCGTGGAGACCGCCTGGCTGATGTTGCAGCGCTACGACAGTGACATCCCCAATGCCGACAGTTGGCGCGCCCGAGTAGCGGCCTTGCGACAGGCGTACGGCACGGCGCGCAACCGCCCCGCCTTGGGCGACCCGCGGCTGCGCCCCTCCGGGGGCGTCAACTTGGGGCCCATGGACCGCGCCGCGCCCCCCTCCATGCCCACCACGCACACCGATAATCCCACGCCATGAGCCTGATGGATCTGTACGGGGCCTCGGCGCTGGTCATCGATGGCAATCCGACGTCGCGCTCCATTCTGGTGACCCAACTGCGCGACATGGGGGCCCGCACCGTGGCACAAAGCCCCCGCATCGCCGACGCCCGTCGCCAGCTCGAGTTCCGCACCTTCGACGTCGTGGTCTGCGAGCAGCATTTTCCCAACGACTCCGGCACGGGCCAGGCACTGCTGGACGATCTGCGCCGCGCCGGGTTGCTGCCCTTCGCCACCGTGTTCATCATGGTCACGGCCGAGGCCGCCTACTCCAAGGTGGCCGAGGCGGCCGAGTCCGCGCTCGACTCGTACCTGCTCAAGCCCTTCACCGCCAGCCAGCTGGAGCAACGCATCGGGCAGGCACGACACCGCAAGACGGTGCTCAAAGACATCTTCGAGGCCGTCGAGGGCGGGCGGTATGAGCGCGCCGCCGAGCTGTGCCTGCGGCGCTTTCAGCAGCGTGACGACTACTGGCTGTATGCGGCGCGGGTGGGCGCGGAGCTGCTGCTGCGGCTGGAACGCTACGACGAAGCCCAGCGCCTGCACGAAGCGGTGGTCGAAGCGAAAGCCCTGCCCTGGGCCAAGCTGGGTGTGGCGCGCGCGCAGCTCGAGGCCGGCCAGTCACAAAAAGCCAGCCAAACTTTGCAGAGCCTGATCAACGGCGAGCCCGGCTACGCCGACGCCTACGACGTCATGGGGCGCGCCCAGATCGAGCTGGGCAACTTCGACGCCGCCTTGGCCGCGTACCGGATGGCCACCGATCTGACACCCTCATCCATCAGCCGGCTGCAGCGCCACGGCATGCTGGCGCACTACTGCGACGAGCGTGCGCTGGCCGAGGAGCTGCTGGCGCGCTCGGTCCGGCTGGGGCTGGACTCCAAAATGTTCGATGCGCAGTCGCTGGTGCTGCTGGGCTTCATGCGCTTCGAGGCCGGGGACCGCAAAGGCCTGCAACGCTACCTGGACGACGCCCTGCGCATGGTGGAGCGCCACCCCAAATCGCTGCGGCTGCGGCGTCTGGCCGAGGTGCTGGAAATCGCCCTGCTGCTGCACGATGCGCAGGTGGCCCGCGTGCTCAGCCAGGTGCGCGCGATGATGGCCTCCATCACCGAGGCGGACTTCGACTTCGAGGCCGCCTGTAACCTGACCACCCTGCTCGCCTACCTGGCTCAGCGCGCCATCCAGATCGACGAAGTCGAGGAGCGCCTGACCGTGTTGGGACGGCGCTTTTGCACCTCCAAGGCCCTCACGGCGCTGCTGGCGCAAGCGGCCAACGCCCACCCGCCGTATGCCGAGCGGCTGTCCACCCTGCACAACGAGGTGCTGGGCATCGTGGAACACGCCATGCGCCAGAGCCTGGCGGGCAACCCGCGCGCAGCCGTGCTGGAATTGATCGAGCAGGGGCGTGTCACCTGCAATGCCAAAATCATCGAGTCCGCCTGGGGCGTCCTCAAACGCTATGAATCGCGCATCGACGACGCCGCGGCGCTGGCCGAGCTGATCCAGCCGCTGCGCGAGCGCTACCAGTCCTATGCCAACAAACCCGTGATCGGCGACAAGGCCGCCCGGCAGGCCGGCGGAGTGAGCCTGCGGGTCATGGACGTCAAAACGGTGGAAGACTGAGCCCGCGCCATCAGGGCGATGAGGCACCGGCGCGCAGCCAAGCCGCGATCAGGGCGCGCTCGTCCTCCGTCATCCCGGTCGCGTTGTTGAGCGGCATCTGGCGCGTGACCACGACCTGCTGATAGACGGCCTGCGCATGCTGCGCCAGCGCCGGCGCGGAATCCAGCCGCACATTCTTGGACGCCAGCGCCTCGCCATGGCACACCACGCAGCGCTGCTGCACCACCGCCATCACCCGGGCCGCATCGGGGGGGCCGCCGTAGCCCCCGCGCTGGCGGGTGTCGCCGGCCGCAGCCAGACGACGAGCACCACGATCACCGCCACGCCCACCGCCGCATACGGCCAGGGGTGGGCATTGCGCCCCAGGTGATAGCCATGACGCAGCACGAAAAACTGGCGAATCGCCGCGCCCGCGGCCATCAGCGCCAGCAGCACCAGCGCGTTGGACTCGTGCCCGTACAGAAAGCTGTAGTGGTTGCTCAGCATCGCCAACACCACCGGCAATGTGAAATAGGTGTTGTGCACGCTGCGCTGCTTGCCACGCTGGCCGTGCGCCGGATCCGGCGTCTGACCCGCGCGCAAAGCAGCCACGACCTTGCGCTGGCCAGGAATGATCCAGAACAGCACATTGGCGCTCATGGCGGTCGCCAGCATCGCCCCGACGATCAAAAACGCGGCGCGCCCCGCAAACCACTGGCACGCGAGCCAGGCGGCCAAAGCCACCAGCACCGCGACCGCCCACCCCACCTTGCGGTCGCCCCCCGGCGTCTGGCCCCATAGGCGGCAAATGCCGTCGTACAGCATCCAAAACATGACCAAAAAACCGATCGCGACCGCACCGGCCATCCACGGTGCCGGCCACGCGTACACCCGCGGATCGACCAGATAGATGTTGGCTTGCCACAGGTAGGACACGGCAAACAGAGCAAAGCCGCTGAGCCAGGTGGTGTAGCTCTCCCAATAGAACCAGTGCAATCGGGGCGGCAGACTGGGCGGCGCCACCGCATACTTGACCGGGTGGTAAAACCCGCCGCCGTGCACCGCCCACAGCTCACCCGTGGCCCCGTCGCGGCGCAGCCGCTCGTCCGCCGGCGGCGTCAGGCTGCTGTCCAGAAAGACGAAGTAAAACGACGACCCGATCCAAGCAATGGCCGCAATCACATGCAGCCAGCGCAACAAAACATTGGCCCAGTCCAGCAAATAGGCATCCACGGTGCGCTCCGTGCGCGTCGCGCGCAGGCGTTGTACGGCCCCCACCACCGCGGGCGCTGTGGGAGCCCCTGGCCGCGACCCGTGCACGCACCGCCTCACCCGGACGGCCCGCGCACCCTTGCACCGCTGCGACCCGCCCAAAGTGTATACAGTTTTGGTCGGTGGCGGCGCCCGTTGCGATCATCGTCATGGAGCAGCGCAGTTTTGGGTATAATGCGTGCTTCACGGGCCGATAGCTCAGCTGGGAGAGCGCTGCGTTCGCAATGCAGAGGTCGGGAGTTCGATCCTCCTTCGGTCCACCAAGGTCGGGTTCTTAGCTCAGTTGGTAGAGCAGCGGACTCTTAATCCGTAGGTCGTAGGTTCGAATCCTACAGGACCCACCAAACCAAAAACCGACTCAGCCCGCCACCGCGCGGGCTTTTTTGTGTCCGCATTCCGCTCCGTGTCTGCATCGTGCCGCCGGGCGGCGCCAAGCGCGCGCCCGCATGGCCACAGACGTCGGACCTCAGACGTTGAACAAAAAGTTCATCACGTCACCGTCTTTGACGACGTAGTCCTTGCCCTCGGCGCGCATCTTGCCGGCGTCCTTGGCGCCCTGTTCACCGCCATAGGCGATGTAATCGTCAAATGCGATGGTCTGGGCGCGGATGAAGCCGCGTTCGAAATCCGAATGGATGACGCCCGCTGCCTGGGGCGCCGTGTCGCCGATGCGGATGGTCCAGGCGCGCACCTCCTTTTCGCCGGCGGTAAAGTAGGTTTGCAAACCCAGCAACTGGTAGGCGGCGCGGATCAGGCGGTTCAGGCCCGGCTCCTCCAAGCCCAGTTCGTGCAAAAACTCGTTGCGGTCCGCCTCGTCCATATCGGCCAGCTCCGCCTCGATCTTGGCGCAGATGGCCACCACCGGCGCGCCCTGGCGCTGCGCAAAGGCGCGCAACTGGTCCAGGTAGGGGTTGCCCTCGAAGCCATCCTCGGCCACGTTGCCCACGAACATCGCCGGCTTGGCGGTGATCAGGCACAGCGGTTTGAGCAGGGCCCGCTCCTCGTCGGTCAGCGCCATCACGCGCACGGGGCGTCCTTCGTCCAGCACGGCGCGCACCCGGCCCAGCACGGCCACCATCTTGGCCGCTTCCTTGTCGTTGCCGCTCTTGGCCGCCTTTTGGTAGCGCTGCAGTGCCTTTTCGACCGTGCCCAGATCGGCCAGGCACAGCTCGGTCTGGATGACCTCGATGTCAGCGATCGGATCGACCTTGCCGGCCACATGGACGATGTTGGGGTCGTCGAAGCAGCGCACCACGTTGATGATGGCGTCCGTCTCGCGGATGTGAGCCAGGAATTGGTTGCCCAAGCCTTCGCCCTGGCTGGCCCCGGCGACCAGGCCCGCGATGTCCACGAACTCGACGATCGCCGGCACGATGCGCTGCGGCCGGATGATGGCGGCGAGTTGCTGCAGGCGCGGGTCGGGCACCTCCACCACACCGACGTTGGGCTCGATGGTGCAGAAGGGGTAGTTCTCGGCAGCGATGCCGGCCTTGGTGAGGGCGTTGAACAGGGTGGACTTGCCCACGTTGGGCAGGCCCACGATGCCGCATTTGAGGCTCATGGCGGGGCGACGGGTGGGAGGTGGGCGGGTCGGCGGCGCGCGCCGGCGAAAGCAGGAATTGTACCGGGGGCCATGGGAGCCAGGCGCGGCCAGGCCCCGCGCTTCACCACGCGCCCCAACGTCCCGTTCCGCGCATGCCCTCGTGCAGCATGTGCCCATCGCCACGGCGCACGATGGCGTTCATGCCAAAGGTCACGGCCCCCATCAAGCGCTTGTCCTGACGGTAGGTGTGCAGCAGCGGGCTGAGGCGGCCGTCTGGCACCCCGGTGGTCGGATCGACGTCCGGGATGGTGCAGCGCGCGCACGGTTTGACGAGCTGCAGCGTGACGGCCGGCGCATCGGCGGGGGCGCCCTCGGCGTGCCAGTCGATGCGGTCGATGCGGTCCTCGTCGTGCGGATAAATCCCCCCCAGCACCAGGTTGGCGCGCAAGCGTTCGACGCCCACCGGGGGGTACCCCTGGGCCGCCAGCCGATCGTTCAGATCATCCAAGGATGCACTGGAGACCACCAACAACGGATAGCCGTCACCGAAGGTATTGGGGGCCTCGACCCCGCCGGTCCAGCGCAGCGAGGACAGGCGCCGCTCCTGCGGATCGAAACGCACCAGCCGCAGGGGCCCAAGGCCCGGCGGCAGGTCCGCGCCCAAAAAGTCGGTGAACCATTGCGCCGCGACGTCCCCCATATCGTAGGCAACCACCGCATCGTCCCAAATGCGCACGCGCCGCGGGGACTCGGCCGCGTCGAGCGCGAGGTGCAGCGACAGCATGCCGGGCGCGCGCAGCTCCAGCCGCCCCATGCGCAGGCGCGGCTGGATCAAGGCCATGCGCGGCAGCTCGCGCTGCGAGACGAACTCGCCGTCCGCATCCACCACCATCCAGGTGCGATCCCACTCCAGGCCCGTCTCCAGCAGCTCGACCGAGCGCAGGCGGATGCCGGCACAGGACTTGACCGGATAGATCCACAGTTGATCCAGGGTGAGCGGCAGCGTATCGGGAGCGTCGTTCATGGCAGTGGGCCCTGCGGCGGGGTGATCGCGGGAAGATCGGCAAGCGGCCATTGTGCCCACAGTCGTGCCGACGCCTACAATGCCTGCATGACCAAGACCTACGACGTGGCGATCCTGGGGGGCGGCATCGTCGGCCGCACGCTGGCGCTTCTGCTGGCGCGCGAGCGCCTGCGCGTCGCGCTGGTCGAGCGCCCTCCCGCGGGCGGGGGGAGTGCGCCGGACATCCGCGCCTACGCCCTCAACGCCGCCTCGCGCGCGCTGCTGGAATCGGTGCGTGCCTGGCCGAGCGAGGGTGACGCCGTCACGCCCGTGCGGCACATGTGGGTGGCGGATGCCGACCCGGTGCCCGACGCAGGCAGCATCGACGCCGCGGCCGCCGTCCGCTTCGATGCCGACACGGCTGCGCCCCACCCGCTGGCGTGGATCGTCGATGTGCCTGCGCTGGAAGCGACGCTGGCACAAGCGGTGGCCTTCCAGCCGGGCATCGAACGGCTGACCGACGATGGCGGGACGCGCCCCAAAGCCGCCCTCACCGTCGTCTGCGAAGGGCGCCGCAGCGCCACCCGGGCGGCCGAAGGGTTGGCCTACGACAGACGCCCCTACCCCCACACCGCCATCGCGGCACGACTGCACTGCGAGCGCCCCCATGGCGCCGTGGCGCGGCAGTGGTTCTGCGGCGACAGCATCCTGGCGCTGCTGCCCATGGGGGGGGGCGAGGGGCAGACGGTGGCCCTGGTGTGGTCGGTACCCCACGCCCGCGCGGCCGACCTGCTGGCGCTGCCGCCCGACGCCTTTGCCCAGGCGGTGCAACAGGCGTGCGCGGCGGCCCTGGGCCCGATGCGCACGCTGGGCCAGCCGGCCGGCTGGCCCCTGGAGCTGTCCATCGCCCGCCCCTGGGTGCGTCCGGGGCTGGCGCTCGCGGGGGATGCCGCCCATGCCATGCATCCGCTGGCGGGCCAGGGCCTCAATGTCGGCCTGGGGGACGTGGCCGAGCTGGCGCGCGTGCTGCGCGAGCGCGAGTACTGGCGCCCGCTGGGCGACCTGCGCCTGTTGCGCCGTTATGAGCGCGCCCGCGCCGCCCCCGTAACCGCCATGCAAACCGCCACCGACGCCCTGTACGGCCTGTTTGGCAGCCCCGACGCGCGACTGGCCGCGCTGCGTCGCTGGGGGCTGCGCGCGGTGGACCGACTGGAACCGATCAAACACTGGTTCATCCAACAGGCAGCCGGCCAGCCCGTCACCCCCCACCTTTGATGGCCCCCCGGGCCACCCCTTTCTTGCCGAGACCTCACATGACCCGTTCTGCCCTGCCCGTCCTGCCCGCGGTGCGTCGCCTCACGCTGGGCCTGGTCGGCGTTGCGCTGTTGGCCACCGCTGCCCACGCCAACGAAGCCGTGATCCGCAAAAACCTCAGCGAGCGCCTGCCCAACCTGCCCCGCATCGACGAGGTGCGCCCCACCCCCATGCGCGGCCTGTTCGAGATCCGCATCAACGGCACGGACATCCTCTACACCGATGCCGAGGGCAATTACCTGATCCAGGGCGCTCTCATCGACACCAAGGCGCGCGTCAACCTAACCGACGAACGGCTGGAGAAGCTCACCGCCATCGCCTTCGACGAGCTGCCGCTGAAGGACGCCTTCACCGTGGTGCGTGGCAACGGGCAGCGCAAGCTGGCCGTGTTTGCCGATCCCAATTGCGGATTCTGCAAACGCTTCGAGCGGGATCTGGCCAAGCTGGACAACGTCACCATCCACACCTTCCTCTACCCCGTGCTGGGCAAGGACTCCGAGCAAAAATCCCGCGCGATCTGGTGCGCACGCGATCGCAACAAGGCCTGGGACGACTGGATGCAGCGCGGCGTGACCCCGCCCGAGCCCAAGGCCGACGCCAAGTGCGACACCACGGCCTTGGAACGTAACATCGCTTTCGGCCAAAAATACCGCATCACCGGCACCCCGACCACCATCCTGGCCAATGGCACGCGCCTGCCGGGCGCGGTGGGGCTGGATCGTCTGGAGCCGCTGCTGGCCCAAAGCGTCGGCGCCAAATGACCCGTCGCCGCCCCGCCCCAGCCCGCCACCTCGGCCAGCCGGCGGCCCTGCGCTACACCGTCGAGGTGGCCGATACCCATGCCCACCTGTGGCGGGTCACGTTGGCGATCGACCGCCCCGCGCCGCGTCAGCGCGTCAGTCTGCCGGTGTGGATTCCGGGCAGCTACCTGGTGCGGGAGTTTGCCCAGCACCTGCAGCGCCTGCAAGCGGCGGTGGATGGGCGCCCGGTTCCGCTGCGCGCGCTGACCAAGAACAGCTGGCAAGCCGAGCTGGACGCCGAGGCCGCCGCCGGCACGCTGACCTTGCAATACGAGGTCTATGCCTTCGACCCCTCGGTGCGCGCCGCGTACCTGGATGCGCGGCGGGGTTTTTTCAACGCCACCAGCCTGTGCCTGCGCGTGCATGGGCGCGAGGACGAACCGCACGCGCTGACACTGGCCGGCAGTGACGCCACCCGCGGCTGGCGCGTGGCCACGGCATTGCGCCCTTGGGCCCCGGCTGCGGGCGCGCGGCCGCGGAGGGCCCCAGGCTGGCAGTGGGCCACGGGCGACGGCTTTGGCACCTACCTGGCCGCGGATTACGACGAATTGGCCGACAGCCCCGTGGAAATGGGCGACTTCTGGTGCGGCGACGTCGTCGTTCGGGGTGTGCCCCATCGCTTCGTCGTCAGCGGGGCGGTGGCCGGCTTCGACGGGGAGCGGCTGCTGCGCGACACGGCGCAGGTGTGCGAGGCCGCCATGACCCTGTGGCACGGGCCCGACGGCACGCCCCCGATCGACCGGTACCTGTTTTTGCTCAACGCCACGCAGGACGGCTACGGCGGGCTGGAACACCGCCACTCGACCGCGCTGGTGTGCGCCCGCACCGACCTGCCCCTGCAGCCGCTGCCGGGCCCGAGCGCACCGGACCAGGCGCCGGCGCTGCTGCGCGCAGGCGACGGCTACACCACACTGCTGGGGCTGATCAGCCACGAATACTTCCACACCTGGAACGTCAAGCGTCTGCGCCCGCGGGAGTTCACCCGCTACGACTACGACCGCGAGAACCCGACCGAGCTGCTGTGGTTCTTCGAGGGCTTCACCAGCTACTACGACGACTTGCTGCTGCTGCGCGCGGGGCTGATCGACCAAGCCACCCATTTGCAATTGCTGGCCAAGTCCATCAACCATGTGCTGCAGACCCCGGGGCGGCGGGTGCAGAGCGTAGCGCAGGCCAGTTGGGATGCCTGGATCAAGTACTACCGGGTGCAGGAGAACACGCCCAACGCGACCGTCAGCTACTACGCCAAAGGCGCCTTGGTGGCCCTGTGCCTGGATCTGACACTGCGCCTGGAGGGTCGAACCACCCTGGACGATGTGATGCGTGCACTGTGGCAGCGCTGCGCGGGCGGGCCCATGCGCGAGGCGGACCTGCGCGCCGTGCTGCG
Organism: Tepidimonas sp.; assembly: GCF_046292505.1. Lineage (GTDB taxonomy): Bacteria > Pseudomonadota > Gammaproteobacteria > Burkholderiales > Burkholderiaceae_C > Tepidimonas. The sequence continues at coordinate 22,110 of NZ_JBKBQX010000021.1, forward strand.
CCGCTTGGCCGGCCGCGATCTGGACGCCGAACTGGACGCCTGGGTGCACGGCACCGACGAGTTGCCCCTGCGCCCCCTGCTGGAGCGGCATGGGGTGCGCTGGATCGAGGAGCGTGCGCCCCTGGCACAACAGCTCGGCCTGCGGGTGGACGAGGCCAGCGGCATCCGCCTGCGCAACGTGCTGCGGGGCAGTGCGGCGGAGGCGGCCGGCCTGGCCGCCGGGGACGAATGGCTGGCCGTGGAGCGCGCGGGGGAAATCTGGCGCGTGCGTCGGCTGGACGACGTGGCCTTACATGCCCGCGGGCTGACCGCGGACGAGCCTCTGGTGTGCTGGGTGGCCCGCGATGGTCGCGTGCTGCGCTGCCCGCTCCAGTGGCCGGCAGCCGCCACCACCGTACAGTTACAACCCGCCCCGCCCGAGGCCCGGGCCGACCTCACTCCCCGCGAAACTGCGGCGCGCGCTTCTGCAGAAAGGCTGTGACGCCCTCCACGTAGTCGTGGCTGCGGCCCAGCGCGGCTTGGCAATCGCGCTCGGCGTCGAGCTGCTGTTCGAACGAGCGCTGCAGGGCACCGCGCAGCAGATGCCGCGTGCTCACCAGCGCCCGTGTCGGCATGGTCGCCAAGCGTTCTGCCATCGCCAGCGCCGCCGCCAGGGGATCGTCGGCCACCGACCAGATCAGCCCCCAATCGCGCGCCTGCTCCGCCGGCAGCTTGTCGCCGAGCATGGCCAGAGCCATGGCCCGGGCCAGCCCCAAGCGTTCCACCGTCAGCCAGCTCCCGCCGGCATCGGGAATCAGCCCGATCTTGCTGAACGCCTGCACGAAGCTGGCGCCGGGGGCAGCGATGGCAATGTCGCACGTCAGCGCCAGGGACACGCCGGCCCCGGCCGCCACCCCATTGACCGCCGCCAGCGTGGGCACGCGCAGATGCATCAGTGCGCGTGCGCTGGGGTTGAAGCAGGTCTCGATGATCGGTCCGGGGTTGGCGCGTTCCAGCATGTCGGGGCCGGGGGAGAAGTCCAGCTCCGACAGGTCCAGCCCGGCGCAAAAACCGCGTCCGGCGCCGGTCAGCACCAGGGCCCGAATGCCGCGGTCGGCCTCCACGTCGGCCAGCGCGCGCTGAAACGCCTGGTGCATGGTGCGGGTAAAGCTGTTGAGCGCCTGGGGGCGGTTGAGCGTGAGCACGGCCACCGCACCGCGGCGCTCGAACAGAATCTCGTCGGCCGCCGGCGCGGCCGCTGGTTGCTGGGTCATGGGGAGTCTCCTCTGGCTCGGGAACGGGCGGCCAGCCATGCCGCCGCGATGCACGAATCGTAACCCGCCCGGGCGGCCGGCCATGGCCTCCGCCACCGCCGGTGCGGCGCCGCCGGGACGCTATAGTCGGCGGTGGTCACCGACGCATGACCCCATTCTTGACGCCCGTCCGAGGAAACCCGCATGAGCGAGACATCCCCCCTGTACGAAACCCTGCTCACCCGCACCGAAGGGCCGGTTGGCATCATCGCCTTGAACCGCCCCAAACAGCTCAACGCCCTGAACGACCAGCTCATGAACGAGCTGGGCGCCGCACTCAAGGCCTTCGATGCCGACGATGCGATCGGCTGCATCGTGCTGACGGGCAACGAGAAGGCCTTTGCCGCCGGCGCCGACATTGCCGCCATGGCGCGCTACACCTTCTCGGACGTCTACCGCACCGAATACATCACCCGCAACTGGGAGGCGCTGCGCCACGTGCGCAAGCCTGTCATCGCGGCCGTGGCCGGCTTCGCGCTGGGCGGCGGCTGCGAGGTGGCCATGATGTGCGACATCATCATCGCCGCCGACAACGCCAAGTTTGGCCAACCGGAGGTGAAGATCGGCGTCATCCCCGGTGCCGGTGGCACCCAGCGGCTGCCGCGTGCCGTTGGCAAGGCCAAGGCCATGGACATGGCACTGACCGGGCGCATGATGGATGCGGCCGAGGCCGAGCGCGCCGGTTTGGTCAGCCGCGTGGTGCCGCTGGACAAGCTGATGGACGAGGCGCTGGCCGTCGCGCTGTCCATTGCCGCGTTGCCGCGGCTGGCGGTGCTGGCCGCCAAGGAGGCGGTCAATCGCGCTTTCGAAGGCCCGCTGGCCGACGGCCTGATGTACGAGCGCCGGCTATTCCACGCCATGTTTGCCACGGAGGACCAAAAGGAAGGCATGGCCGCCTTCCTGGACAAGCGCGCACCGAATTTTCAGCACCGCTGAACGGCCGGCACACGCTCGCCCCCGACACGTGCCCAGCCGGCGTCAGCCCCGGCACGTTGGGGCGTGGATTTTGGCTATAATGGCGGCTTCAAAGGCGCTTTAGCTCAGCCGGTTAGAGCGACGGAATCATAATCCGCAGGTCCGGGGTTCGAATCCCTGAAGCGCCACCAAATAAATCAAGCCCGCCATGCGCGGGCTTTTCGTTTCTCGGCCGACCGTCTGGCGCGACGGTGTCACCGAAAGCGGCCACGACTCGCGACCCGCCATCGGCTACCATCGGACGGGCAGACCCACCCCGACATTGCCATGGACGACGCGCTGATCGCGGTATTCACGACGCTGCCAGACGAGGGAGGCGCTCGCGCGCTCGCCCAGGCGCTGGTGCGTGCGCGGCTAGCGGCCTGCGTGCAGTTACACGCCATCACCAGCGTCTACGAGTGGGACAACGCGATGCAGGACGACGCCGAATGGCGACTGCAGGCCAAGGCCCGCGCGGCCGACTGGCCGGCGCTGCGCGACTTCATCGCCGCGCGCCACCCCTACCACCTGCCCGCCATCTGGTACACGCCAATCGAGGCCAGCGAGGGCTACGCGGACTGGGTGCAGCACCAGACGGTGCGAACGCCGCCGGCCTGATGCCCCGGCCATGCCGGCTCCAACGCCACCGAGACAGCCAAAGGTGGCGGACTCATACAGCCCCTTGAAAACCGTTTCCGCAGCCCTTATGATTAGCACTCGTCGGCGGTGAGTGCTAATAACGGACCTCCGCCGTCTCCATCTCACATTCTCATCGTCCTTTCGACAGGAGATCGCATGAAACTTCGTCCTCTCGCCGATCGCGTGATCGTCAAGCGCCTGGAAAACGAGACCAAGACCGCCTCGGGCATCGTGATCCCGGACAACGCCGCCGAGAAGCCCGATCAAGGCGAAGTGCTGGCCGTCGGTCCCGGCAAGACCAACGACAAGGGCGAAACCAAGCCGCTGAGCGTCAAGGTCGGCGACCGTGTGCTGTTCGGCAAGTACAGCGGCCAGACCGTCAAGGTCGACGGCGAAGAGCTGCTGGTCATGAAAGAAGACGACCTGTTCGCCGTCGTCGAGAAGTGACCCCGACCGACACCGGTCTGACAACGCTCACCTCCCCTATTCGCAAAGGAAACTGAAAAATGGCAGCAAAAGACGTCGTGTTTGGCGGCGAAGCCCGCGCCCGCATGGTCGAAGGCGTGAACATCCTGGCCAACGCGGTCAAAGTGACTCTGGGTCCCAAGGGCCGCAACGTGGTGCTCGAGCGCTCCTTCGGCGCCCCCACCGTGACCAAGGACGGGGTGTCCGTGGCCAAGGAAATCGAGCTGAAGGACAAGTTGCAGAACATGGGCGCGCAGATGGTCAAGGAAGTCGCTTCCAAGACCAGCGACAACGCCGGTGACGGCACCACCACCGCCACCGTGCTGGCCCAGGCCATCGTGCGCGAAGGCATGAAGTACGTGGCCGCCGGCATGAACCCGATGGACCTCAAGCGTGGCATCGACAAGGCGGTCGAGGCGCTGGTGGCCGAGCTGAAGAAGATCAGCAAGCCCACCACCACCAGCAAGGAGATCGCCCAGGTCGGCGCCATCTCGGCCAACAGCGACGAGTCGATCGGCAACATCATTGCCGAAGCGATGGACAAGGTCGGCAAAGAAGGCGTCATCACCGTTGAAGACGGCAAGAGCCTGAGCAACGAGCTGGATGTCGTCGAGGGCATGCAGTTCGACCGCGGCTACCTGTCGCCGTACTTCATCAACAACCCGGACAAGCAGGTGGCGGTGCTGGACAACCCGTACATCCTGCTGCACGACAAGAAGATCAGCAACATCCGTGACCTGCTGCCGGCGCTGGAGCAGGTGGCCAAGGCCGGCCGTCCGCTGCTGATCATCGCCGAGGAAGTCGAAGGCGAGGCGCTGGCCACCCTGGTGGTCAACACCATCCGCGGCATTCTGAAGGTGGTGGCGGTCAAGGCCCCGGGCTTTGGCGATCGCCGCAAGGCCATGCTGGAAGACATCGCCATTCTGACCGGTGGCAAGGTCATCGCCGAGGAAGTCGGCCTGACGCTGGAGAAGGTGACGCTGGCCGACCTGGGTCAGGCCAAGCGCGTCGAAGTGGCCAAAGAAAACACCACCATCATCGATGGCGCTGGCAAGGCCGAGGACATCGAAGCGCGCGTCAAGCAGATCCGCATCCAAATCGAGGAAGCGACCAGCGACTACGACCGTGAGAAGCTGCAGGAGCGCGTGGCGAAGCTCGCCGGTGGCGTGGCGGTGATCAAGGTCGGCGCGGCCACCGAGGTCGAGATGAAGGAGAAGAAGGCCCGCGTCGAGGACGCTCTGCACGCCACCCGTGCGGCCGTCGAAGAGGGCATCGTCCCCGGCGGTGGTGTGGCGCTGCTGCGCGCCCGTCAGGCGGTGGGCGAACTGCACGGCGCCAACGCCGATCAGGACGCCGGCATCAAGCTGGTGCTCAAGGCCATCGAAGCCCCGCTGCGCGAAATCGTGGCCAACGCCGGTGGCGAGCCCTCGGTCGTGATCAACAAGGTGCTGGAAGGCAAGGGCAACTTCGGCTTCAACGCCGCCAACGACACCTACGGCGACATGATCGAGATGGGCATCCTGGACCCGACCAAGGTGACCCGTACCGCGCTGCAAAACGCCGCTTCCGTGGCCGGCCTGATGCTGACCACCGAGTGCATGGTCGCCGAGACCCCGAAGGCCGAAACCCCGGCGCCGGCTGCCGGTGGCATGGGCGGCATGGGCATGGACATGTAATCGGCCAGCCCGGTCATCCACGCTCTGCATGAAGCCCGCCAAGCACCGCTTGGCGGGCTTTTTCATTGTCCGGATGCGGCACCACGGGACAGGCTGACGTTGAACGGGCCTCCGTTGGGGATTAGCGCGCGGATGTCGCGCTCGTAGGCCTGCAACTGGCTGGCGGCCCGGGCCCGCTGCTCGGGAGTGGCTTGGGCATGCCAGTCGGCCAGCCAGCGACAGCCCGACGCCAGGCGCTCGCGGCGGTGCCATCGGTGCCAGCGGCGAGCGGCCTCGTCCAGACCCTGGCGCTGGGGAGCATCCAGGTCCCACAGACTGTCCAGCCGCCACATCACCACGGTGGGCAGCCGGTTGTAGGCCAGGCCGATCACGCTGCATCCGGCAGCCACTGCGGCGACCACACCAACGGCCACCCAGCGCCCCATGGCGCGCCAACGATGCGGCGGCACGGGCGCGGCGGTTGCAGAGCTTGCATGGCGGGTGGATCGCGGTGCGCGACCAGGGTTCCAGGGAGCAGCCCGGCTCGGTCAGGCCCGCGCCTCCCGCTCGCGGCTGAGCGCAATGAAGCGGGCGAGGTGATGGTCTTCGTCGCCGAATTCGTGGTCGATCATGACCAAGCGCTTGGCGTAGTGCGACAGCGGCAGTTCCCACGTCATGCCAATGCCGCCGTGCAACTGGATGCTCTCCTCCGCCACCTGGGTGCCGACTCGGCCGATGGTGGCTTTGGCGGCCGCGACGAGGCGGTCGCGCTCGAGCGGGTCGTCGCCGTCGAAGGCGGCCGCGGCATTGATGACGGCCGAGCGCGATTGCTCGACCGCCATCCACAGATCGACCGCGCGGTGCTGCAGCGCCTGGAAGCTGCCGATCGGGCGTCCAAACTGGCGGCGCGTCTGCAGATAGTCGCGCGTCATGCGCAGGGCGACCTCCATGGCGCCGAGTGCCTCGGCGCACAGGGCGAGGGATCCACAGGCCAGCCCCTGCGCCAACACTTGGCGTGCCCGCGCCGGGCCGGCCACCAGGGCGTCGGTCGGCACACGCACCGCGGTCAGGGTCACATCCGCAGCACCACCGCCATCGATGCGGGGATAGGCGCGCACCGATACCCCGGGTGTGCCGCGCGGCACCCAAAACAGCGCGATGCCCTCCGCATCGCGCACGGCCCCGGACAGCCGCGCAGAGACCAGCCAGCCCTCCGCCTGCCCCCCGTGCGGCACGACCGCCTTGTGACCGTCGAGCACCCAGCCCCCCGCGTCGTGCTGGGCAGTGGTGGCGACATGGGTGGGTTCGTAGTGGGCATCGGGCTCCTCGTGGGCGAGCGCGACGACCGCGCCGGCAGCCAGCCGCTCCAGCCACACGGCCCAGGCCTGCGGGGCGTCGGCGCGGGCCAGCATCTGCCCCACCACGGCGGAGCCCAGCAGGGGTTCGATCACCAGGGCCCGGCCCGCGCTTTCGAAGACAGTGGCGATGTCAAAGCCGCCCCCACCCAATCCCCCGGCCGACTCGGGCAGCAGCGCCGCGACGGCCCCCAGCTCCACCAATCCTGCCCACAGATCCACGTCGTACCCCTGCGGCGCCGCGGCCGCCGCATGGCGACGTTCAATCGGGTAGCGCTGTGCCAGATAGCGGTCCAGCGAATCGGCGAGCATGCGCTGGTCATCGGTCAGCGAAAAATCCATGACTGCCCCTCCTCACAAGCCGAGCACCGTCTTGGCGACGATGTTCTTCTGGATCTCGTTGGAACCGCCGAAGATCGACAGCTTGCGGTAGTTGAAGTACTGCGCCGCGGCGCTGGCCGCCCCCACGGGACCGACCGCCTGATCGGCGCCCTCCAACGTCAGCGCCGCCTCGATCCACGGCAGCGCGTACGGCCCCATGGCGCGACGCGTCAGGCTCAGGATCTCCTGCCGCACCTGCGTGCCCAGGATCTTGAGCAGCGAACTCTGCGGCCCCGGCGCACCGCCACCGGCCACCGCCGCCAGCACGCGCAGGTTGGTGGTCTTGAGGTTGTCCAGCTCGATTTCCACGCGCGCCAGCCGTGCGGCAAACAGCGGATCCTCGATCAGCGGCCGGCCACCCTTGTGCACCGCGCGCGCGATGACCTTGAGCCGCTCCAGCCCCGCCACCGAAAAGCCGATGCCGGCGATGTTGGTGCGCTCGTAGGTCAACAAATACTTGGCGATCGTCCAGCCCTGGTTCTCCGCGCCGACCAGACGGTCCAGCGGCACGCGCACATCGGTCAGAAAGACCTCGTTGACCTCGTGCTCACCGTCCAGCGTGAGGATGGGGCGCACCTCCACGCCCGGGCTGTCCAGGTCGATCAGCAGAAAGCTGATGCCCTCCTGCGGCTTGGCGTCGCGGTCGGTGCGCACGAGGCAGAACATCCGGTTGGCGTAGTGCCCGAGCGTCGTCCAGGTCTTCTGACCGTTGACGACGTAGTGGTCGCCGTCGCGCACCGCGGTGGTCTTGAGCGAGGCCAGGTCCGAGCCGGCCCCCGGCTCCGAGTAGCCCTGGCACCACCAGTCCGAACCGTCCAGGATGCGCGGCAGCCAGTGGCGCTTCTGCGCCTCGGTGCCATACTTAATCAGCACTGGGCCCAGCATGTTGACACCGAACGGCACGATGCGCGGTGCGCCGGCCAGGGCACATTCGTTTTCGAAAATGAAACGCTGCACCGGCCCCCAGCCAGGGCCGCCCCATTCGCGCGGCCAGTGGCTGGCCAGCCAACCCCGCGCCTGCAGAATGGCATGCCAGCGCGCCATGTCGTCGCGCGTCAGCCGCAGGCCCTGCCGGACCTTGGTGGCCAACTCGGGCGGCAGCTCGTCGCGCAAAAAGGCGCGCACCGCGTCGCGAAACGCGTTCTCGTCGGGGGTCAATCGCAGGTCCATACAGGCTCCCAAGGCCACGGGCCACATCCGGGCCGGCACACCGACCCGCCACACCAGCCCGCGATTGTGCGCAGGCCCCACGGGCTGCGCCACAAGCGCCTGTCCAACAGGCGACGCCAGTCCGAGCGATCGATTTTGTCGCTATAATGCGAGGCTTACCGATCCCCGATAGCTCAGTCGGTAGAGCGCCGGACTGTTAATCCGTAGGTCCCTGGTTCGAGCCCAGGTCGGGGAGCCAGATTTCACCGCCTCAAGCCCGCCACCGCGCGGGCTTTGGTGTTTTCCGGGCCCCGAATCGCCCTGCCCGGGCGTGGTCACACCGGCGAGCGCCAGCGCGCCAGCGTGCGCAGCAGCGCCGTGTTGACGTGCGCGAGCGCGAAGCCTTCCTCCTGCATCCGGGCGGGCAGGTGTTGCGACTGCGCCGGATCGGCCAGCCGCCGGGCCAGGTCCAGGTACACGCTGTACGGCCCCTGCCCCGCCAGCAGGGCCTCGGTGATGGCTTCGGACAGAGGCACGCGTTCCAAGGCCTGTGCGAGCGGCACGCGCAGCCAGCGATCCAGGTTGGAGAACAGCCCCGTGAGATAGATCTCGGTGGCCAGCTCGTGCTGGGCGCCCGCGTCCATGAGCATTTGCATCAACTGCGCACGCAGCACCAAGGCTTGGCGCACGGGCTGCAGATCGGGGTCGGAGACCGTGCCGGGCAACAGCCGGAGCAGCGCATCGCGAAAACGCCGCTCGCCCAGCAACAGGACGGCCTGCCGCACAGTGGACACCTCGCGTCCGGTACCGAAGGCATCGCCGTTGACCAACCGCAGCAAGCGGTAGGTCAGCAGCACGTCGCTGTGCACCAGACCGATCACCGTCTCCATGGACGCCTCGCGCAGCAGGGCCTGCTGCACGCGCAACAGTGCGCCCTTGTCCACCCCCAAGCCACCTGCGGGGCGGGACGCCAGCGCATCGTCATCCGGCCAGCCCACCACCCCCCAGGCCTGTCGCACATCCAGGCAATGGGCCGCGAGCGCTACCTGGCCGATCGCCCCGTACAACTGCCCCGGCAGCACGGGGCTGTCGGCCGGCCGCTGCGCGGACAGGGCCTGCCGTACATGGTCGGGCCACAGGTGCAGCAGGTAGCGGAAGCGCTCGGCCGCGCTCCCGGTGACAGGGTGCGCACGGGCCAAGGGCAGGTTTTGCACCAGACGGTGCCCCAGGCGCCGGGCCTGCGCGAGGGCCTGCAGCAGCTCTGGCGGCATGCGCGGGCCAAAGTCCGGCACCTCGAGCCAGACATGGTCCGGCGGTGACGCCGACAAGGCCTGCAAAACGGGGCGCTGATCGTCGAACGCCACCAGCAGGAATGGCGATCCGGCAGACCACCAGTCCGCCATCGCATGCAGCAGGTGGGGGGCATCGACGCCGTCGTCCAGCAGACGCACCTGCAGGCGCGCGCCGATCAGGCGGCGCCCGTCACCCCAGATCGGCTGATACGTGACGACCGCGTGGTCCAGCGGATTGAAGCCCATGGCGCCGACACTGTAGCCGAAGTCGGCGCCGCCGCCCATGCGACGGCCAGCGCGCCGTCAGGCCAGGTATTGGAACAGCGACAGCCGCTGCACCTGCGCATACGACGACAGCCCGGCCTGGTAGGCCAGCTGCTGGGTCTGGAAGCGCGAGATGGCTTCCACCATGTCCAGGTCGGTGAGCTCGGACTGCTGCGCGATGTGGTAGTCCTCGCGCGCCTTGAGGGCCGTCTGCACCGCATCGGCCCGGTTGAGCCAGTCGCCCAACTGGCCGCGGGCGGAGAGCACGGCGTCGAGCCGCACCGTCAGATTGGCATTCGCCTGGCCGAGTTCGGTGGCGAGTTGATTGGCAGACAAGCTGGGGTTTTCCAGCGCGATGATGGCGCGATCGAGCGTTTCCCAGATGCTGCCGTTGGCCTGTGTCCCCGAGGGACCGAAAATCCGCTCGCCATCCAGGATATGGGGCAACGACGTCTCGGTCGGCGCATTTTGGCCGGCGACACCCTGCCACTGCACGACCCGGCTATCGCTGCCATAGGTTTGCGGCGTCGGTGCGACGACACTCTCCACGAACGGCTGCCCGCTCGTGTTGAGCGTCCCCTGCCCCATGAACAGCGGCCGGCCCAGCGTGTCCTGCGTGTTGGACAGTGCCAGAATGCGCTCGCGGATGCCCTCCAGCTCTTCGGCGATGGTGCGGCGGTCGCTGGCGTTGAGGGCGCCGTTGCCGCCCTGCACGATCAGCTCCTTGGCGCGGTGGTAGAGGTCGTTGATGGTGCCGAGCGTGCTTTCGGCCAATTCGATATTGCGGCGCGCCGCCTCCAGCGCGCGCTGATCGGACTGGATACGCTGCATGCGCGCCTGCTCGCGCTTGGCCAAGGCAGCGGCCGAGGGGTCGTCGCTGATGCGGCGCACGCGCTTGCCGGAGGAGAGTTGGTCTTGCGACTCGGCCAACTGCGCACCGCGCTGCTGCAGCCGGTTGATCGTGCTGTCGTAGCTGTAGGCCGTGGCCACGCGGTAGACGGTCGACATGATGGGCCTCGTCAACGGAAGGTGCTGATCAGCGTGTCGAAGATGGACTGCACGGTCTGCAGGTATTTGGCGGAGGCTTGATAGGCCTGCTGGAACTGCAGCAACCGCGCGGCTTCTTCGTCGAGGTTGACGCCAGCTTGGTTGGCACGCCGCTGCTCGGCGTCGTCGGCCTGCGCCTTGGAAAAGCTCGCCCGCGTCTGCGCCTCGTTGACGCGCGAGGCCAGGTTCGAAAACACCGCCACGTAGCCCTCCGACAGCTTGATGCTGCCGTCGAACATCACTTGGTCGCGCAGTGCCAGCATCGCCTGGGCGTTACCGCCGTTGAACAAAACCCCTGCGGCGGGTGTGTTCTGGAGTTGGAAGCCATCGCCCGCATTGGGCTGCCCCCGCAGCGTGATCTTCACCTCCACCGTGTCGGAACCCGAGGTGTAGGTGAAGGTCATCGGCTCGCCCGGGGTATAGGTCACGGACGCGGGCGAAAAACCGGCCAAGGCAAAGGTGTTCGGCGCGGTGAACGAGAGGCTGGCGGGCAGGGTCGGCATGGCCCACGAGCCCGCCGTCACGGTGGCGGAGACGGCCTCGATGGTGGCATTGCCGGTGTTGGTGGCGTTTTGCGACAGCGTCACCCTGTTGGCCGCGGCCAATTCCGCCGGCCGCGAGAGCGCCATTTGCAGCGAACCCGCTGCCGTGGCCCCGGGGGACAGCATGAAGCGGTCCCCGGCCGCCGGTGAGGTCGGCACACTGAGCGTCAGCCCCTCCAGCGAGTAGCCATTGACGGTGACCGGAGCAGCGGCGTTGGCCTGCCAACCGCTGCCGTTCCAATACCACCCGTCGCTGCCGCGCCGGATCAGCGCTTGCGTGCCGGAGGTAAATTCCAGAATGTAATCCTCGGCTTTGAGCTGGGTCGGATCGGTCACCGTCGCGCTCACACTGCCGCTGCTGGTGTTCGTGACGGCTGGTTTGCCCGTCAAGGCGCCGTAAGCCAGCAGATCCGCCCCCCCGGTGCCGAGCAGGTTCAGCCCGCTTTGCTGCTGGCGATTCACGGTCGTGGCCAGGGCCAGCGCCATGCGGCCCAATTCGGCCTGGGTGCGGATGACATCTCGGTTGACGAAGTCGAGCAGCCCCTTGAGCTTGCCGCCGCTGACGAAGTCGGCTGGCACGTCGTAGGCGCTCGCCCCTTGCACGAACTGCAACTGGATCTGGCGGTCGCCATCCAGCTCGGCGCGCGACACCCGCAGCTCTGCCGCGCGGTTGCCCAGGACCAGCGGCAGGCTGCCGGCCACGAACACCGACAACGTGCCGTCATCGGCGCGCAGCGTGGTCACCTGCACCTGCTCGTTGAGCTGCGCGATCAGGCGGTCGCGCTGGTCGAGCAGGTCGTTGGGGCTGGCGCCGGTGCCCTGCGCGCGCGCGATCGCGTCGTTGACACTGGCAATCGCCTGCGCCAGGCGGTTGATCTCCTTGGTCACCTCGGTGGCCTGCAAGCGCGCACCAGTGGCGATGTCGTCGATGCGCGCGGCGCCGTCGCGGATGCGCGCGGCCAGCGCATCGAACTGATCCAGCACCACCTGCCGCGCCGCGCTGTCGTTGGGGCTAGAGGCCACATCGGTCCAGGCGTTGAGCGCATCGTTGAGCAGCTTGCCGAGGCTGCCATCCCCCAGCGGAAAGAGCGACTCCACCCCCTGCAAATACTGCAGGCGCACCTGGTCGGCGGCGGCCGTGGCGCGGGTGACGTTGGACTCCCGCGTCAAAAACGCGTCATAGCCCACCCGGGTCACCGCCTCGATCTGCACCCCCTTGCCAAAATAACCGCTGCCCATTTGCTGCCCGGGCACGGAGTTGAGCTCGACGCGCTGGCGCGTGTAGCCCTCGGTGTTGGCATTGGCGATGTTGTGGCCGATGACCTGCAGCACGGCCTGGTTGGTGGTCAGCGCGCGGGTGGCGATGTTGAGGGCGCTCATGATGCTCTCCCGCCCCTCACGCCAGGGCACGCTGCAGCTGCAGCGTGGTGTTGATCACGCGGCTCAGCTTGGCGGCATACTGCGGGTCGGTGGCGTAGCCGGCCTGTTGCAGCTGCTGGGCAAACGCCTGCGGCGAGTGCAGGTTGCGCACCACCGCCTGGTAGCGCGGGCTGCCGGTGATCAGCCGCGCGTAGTCGCGGAATGCTTCGGTGTAGCTGTCGTAGGCGCGAAAGCGCTGCACCATCTTGCGCGGCTGGCCGTCCACATACTCGGTGGTGGTGACTTCGGCGACCTTGCCGGTCCAGCCCGGGCCGGCCTTGATGCCGAACAGGTTGTACGAGTTGCCGCCGTCGGCGGTGCGGATCTCGCTGCGGCCCCAGCCGGTCTCGTGCGCGGCCTGGCCGATCAAGAAAGCGGCCGGGATACCGGTCTCGCGCTGCACCTGCTGCGCCGCGCTGCGATGCTGCTCGACGAACGCCGCCTGCGACGCCGTGGGGCGCGACACCGCCGCGGCGCTGGCGGGCGTCGTCGGGGCGGTGGCCACAGGCGCAGTGGCACCGGTCGCCCCGCGCGGCCGCGCGGCGGGGTCGATCTGCTGCTGCAACTGGCGCTCGATCATCTCGCTCAGCCCCCCCGGCAGGCCGGTCATCTTGACCGCCCACTGCTCATCGAGCAGGTCCATGCCCAGGTCGGTGCCTTCGTTGTCCGTCAAACCACTCTTCATCGTCGCCTCGCGCATGGACTTGAGCAGTTCGCGCATGAACAGCGCCTCGAACTGACGGGCGGTCTCCTTCAGCGCCGCCTTCGGGTCGCGGCCAGCGGCGCCCTTGAGGGCGTCGAGGCTGCGGGCGTCCGCCGCCAGCCCGCGCGCGGCGTCGGCCCCCAGGGTGAAGCGCACGTCGGCCACCATGTCAGATCACCTCCAACTCGGCCTTCAACGCCCCGGCCGCCTTGAGCGCCTGCAGGATGGCCAGCAGGTCCTGCGGCGTGGCGCCCAGCTTGTTGAGCGCGCGCACCACGTCCGCCAGCTGCGCGGAGGCTTCCACCTCGATGATCTTGCCGCCGTCCTGCTGGATCTGGATGTCGGCCTTCTCGGTGACGACGGTCTGCGCGCCCTGGGGCGCAAACGGCGGCGGCTGGCTGACCTGCGGCGTGGAGCTGATGCTGATCGAGAGATTGCCGTGCGCGATGGCCGCCGGCGCCAGTTTGACGGCCTGGTTCAGCACCACCGAGCCGGTGCGGGCGTTGAAGACGACGCGCGCGGTCGGCGTGGCCAGCTCCACCGGCAGATCCTCGAGGCTCGCCAGGAACGCCACCCGCTCGTTGGGGTCGCGCGGCGCACGCACCTGCACCGTGCGCCCATCCAGCGCCTGCGCCGTGCCGTCGCCGATGGCGCGGTTGATCGCCGCCGCCACGCGCGAGGCGGTCTGGAAGTCGTCGGCGCGCAGCGCCAGCGTCACCCCCTCGCCCAGCAGCAGCGGCGTCGGCACAGTGCGCTCCACCAGCGCGCCGTTGGGAATGCGGCCGGCATTCAGGTGGTTGACGGTGACGCTGCTGCCGCCCGCGGACGCGCCGGCCCCGGCCACCACGAGGCTGCCCTGGGCCAGCGCGTAGACCTGTCCGTCGGCGCCGCGCAGCGGGGTCTGGATCAGCGTGCCGCCGCGCAGCGACTTGGCGCTGCCGACCGAAGAGACCGTCACGTCGATGGTCTGACCCGGCCGGGCGAAGGCCGGCAGCTCGGCCGTCACCAGCACCGCGGCGACGTTCTTCGGTTGCACCGTCACGCCCTGCGGCAGGGTGATGCCCATCTGCTGCATGAAGTTGGCCAGGCTGCGCGTCGTGTAGGCGTTGTTGCCGTCGCCGGTGCCGTCCAGCCCCACCACCAGGCCGTAGCCGACCAGCTGGTTGCTGCGCACCCCTTGCACGGCGGCCACGTCCTTGACGCGCGTGGCCTGCGCCGGAGCCGGCGTCAGGGCCCAGGCGGCCACGACGATCATGGCGGCCAGCAGCCCGCGGGGGAGAAAAGTCCATCGGTTCATCGCGCATCACCTCGTGAACCGATTGTGGAAAAACTTTAGCAGGCCGTTGAAAAAACGCCCATCGAAGCGGCCATGTACCCGTTTGCGAGGGTCCGAAGCCAGCGCAAGCCGCT